>NZ_JBHTJT010000007.1:0-557101 GCF_042676185.1 Tropicimonas aquimaris
GCGCTTGCGCCTTGGGGGTCTGCGGCGGGTTCTCAGCCATCGCCACGATGTCCGAGAAGGTCACCTTGTCGTATGGCTCGCCAGTGTTCTTGTGCGTGTCGAGCTGGCCATAGCCGGAGCAAAACGCCGCGGCCGTTGGGATGTTCATATCCATCACACCAACCCACGCTTGTAGGGGGTGCTGGCGTGCAGCCGGCGGGCGAATTGCGAGGGCGAAACCGTTGCGGATTCAGCCCAGATCGTGCTATGTTCGCTTAGACGTTTCGCCGCGTCTTGTGAGCATTGAGCCCCGGTTGCAGTTGCCGCTGCGCCGGGGTTTTCCGTTGGGAATCCCCTGAATTTGTGCGGCATCACAGCTTCGCGCGAATCCAGGATTCGCGGCGCGTCTGCTAAGATATTGTGATTATTGGTCGGAGTGAGAGGATTCGAACCTCCGACCCCTGCCTCCCGAAGACAGTGCTCTACCAGGCTGAGCTACACTCCGACCGTGAGGCACGCGATTACAGAAGCGGGTGAGGAATGGCAAGGGGCTCCGGTCAGGTTGTGGCTTTTTTAGACTCCGCCGCTGCCGAATCCGCCTGGCGGCGCAGGAGCGCCCCGACCCGCAGGTAGGTGCCGGCGTCGAAGCGGCTGCGGGTGCGCAGCACCGGGCGATTTTCCGAAGCGTTTGACCGGCCCTCGCGGAGCACGATGTAGACGCCGCTGGCAATGATGACGGCGGCTCCGAGGACGGTGTTCAGCGACGGGCGCTCGTCGAAGAAGATGAGCCCGTAGGCCGTCGCCCAAAGGATCTGCGAATATTGCATCGGCGCGACTATGACGGCCTCGCCGGTCTTGTAGGCCGCGATGATCGTGAGAGTGGCGACGAAAGCCATGGCGGCGATCATCACCACGGCGCCGAAATCGATCAGCGGCATCGGTTCGTAGACGAAGGCAAGGATGATGCCCATCAGCACCACGTTGGCCATCATCGGATAGAGTAGCAGCACCACGCTGCGTTCCTCGTGGCCGATCTTGCGCACGATGATGGAGGCAAACGCGCTGCCGAAGGCCGCGACAAGCGCCGCGGCATGGCCGAGCTCGAGCTGGGTCGAGCCCGGCTGCAGAACGATCATCACTCCGCTGAGGCCCACGATGACCGCCATCCAGCGGCGGATGCCGACCTGTTCGCCAAGAACCGGGATGGCGAGAATCGTGATCAACAGCGGTGCGGTGAACAGAATCGCATAGACCTGTGCCATCGGCAGAACCGAAAAGGAATAGAAGGCGCAGGCAGCCACGACGACGGAGGCGATGGTCCGCAGCGCCGTCCACCAGGGGTGGCGCGGGCGCAGGTTGCCGTCGTTCCTGTCGTTCATCAGCATCAGCGTCGCCATTGGGAAGCCGAGCAGGACGCTGAAAAACACGATCTGGAAGGTGGAATAGGAAGCGCCGAGGTACTTCACCAGCACGTCGTGGGTGGAAAAGATGCCAAAGGCGACGAGCGCCAGCAGGGCGCCTTTCGTGTTGTTCGTCATGAGGGCAAACCCGGCTTGCTGTCTGCAGGGATAATGCAGGGATACTGCCAATGTTCCGGTGTGGGAAGAAAAAACCGGCCCGGCAGTCTTCGGGGACGCCCGCGCTGGAGCGGGCGCCCGCAATGTGGTTCAGAGCGAGGCGTCGAGCGCCGCGACGATGGCGTCGCCCATCGCCGAGGTGGAGACCGGGCTGCCCCCCTCGGGGCCCATCAGGTCGGCGGTGCGCAGGCCGTCGGCCAGCACCTTTTCGACGGCCTTTTCCAGCCGGTCGGCTTCCGCGCCTTGGTCGAAGGAATAGCGCAGCGCCATCGCGAAGCTCAGGATGCAGGCGATCGGGTTGGCCTTGCCCTGGCCGGCGATGTCCGGGGCCGAACCGTGCACCGGCTCATAAAGGGCCTTTGGCCGGCCGTTCTCCATCGGCGCGCCCAGGCTCGCCGAAGGCAGCATGCCGAGCGAGCCGGTCAGCATCGCCGCCACGTCGGAAAGCAGGTCTCCAAAGAGGTTGTCGGTGACGATCACGTCGAACTGCTTGGGCCAGCGGCAGAGCTGCATGCCACCGGCGTCGGCGTACATGTGGCTGAGCTCGACATCGGGGTATTCCTCGTCATGGACCTTCTGGACGACCTCGCGCCACAGGATGCCGGACTCCATCACGTTGGCCTTCTCCATCGAGCAGACCTTGTTGCCACGCCGCTTCGCCAGTTCGAAGGCGGAGCGGGCCACGCGGGCGATTTCGCTCTCGGTGTAGCGCTGCGTGTTCACCCCTTCGCGCTCGCCATTGGCGTTGACAGAGATCCCGCGCGGCTCGCCGAAGTAGATGCCCGAGGTCAGCTCGCGTACGATCATGATGTCGAGACCGGCGACCACGTCCTTCTTCAGCGAGGAGAAATCCGCCAGCGCGTCGAAGCATTGAGCCGGGCGCAGGTTCGAAAACAGGTCCATTTCCTTGCGCAGGCGCAGCAGCCCGCGTTCCGGCTTCACCGAGAAATCGAGGTCGTCGTATTTCGGCCCGCCGACGGCGCCGAGCAGCACTGCGTCGACCTCCTGTGCCTTGGCCATGGTCTCGTCGGCCAGTGGCACCCCGTGCACGTCATAGGCCGCCCCGCCCACCAGGTCTTCGCTCACGTCGAAGGCCAGATCGCGCTTGGCGCCGAACCAGTCGATGATCTTGCGAACCTCGGTCATCACCTCGGGGCCGATGCCGTCTCCGGCCAGGATGAGAAGGGAAGGGGTGCTCATGGTTTGTGGGTCCTCGCAACATGTGTCCCGGCGGGGTTACCTCTGCGCCGGGGAACGGTCAAGAACCGCCCACTGGGGCGCCACTCACGGGCGGTCTCGCGCGGGCAGGGCGCCTTGAGCGAGGTAGCGCGCCAAACCCTCGGCAAGCAGCTCCCAGACCCGGCGGATTCGCGGCGTCCGCCGCATCGCCTCGTGGGCCGTCAGCCAGACCGGCAGGGTCGGGAGCGGCAGGTCCGGCAGCAGGCGCTCGACAGTCGGGTCGGCCTCGGCCAGCGGCACCTGCGCAAAGCACAAGCCGCATCCGGCCCGGACCAGTTCCCACAGAACGTTGTGATCGTCGCAGCGCAGCGCGAACCAATGCCGGTCCACGGGCAGGCCGAGCGCCCGCATGCCGCGGATCAGCGTCTCGTCGCTGTCATAGCCGATCAGGTCATGGGAACGGATGTCGTCGAGGCGCTCCGGCCGTCCGCGCTGGTCGAGATAGCTGCGCGCGCCGTAAAGCCCGAGGGGCACGTCGCCCAGATGCCGGGTGACCATGTCGAGCTGGTCCGGCCGGTACATGCGCAGGGCGATATCCGCCTCCCGGAACAGGAGGTTGGCGCTGCGGTCCGACGGCAGGATCTCGATCTCGATCTCGGGCTCCCTCTGCCGGATCCCGGCGAGGATCTCCGGCAGGACATGGAGCGCGACCACGTCGCTCGCCGCGACCCTCACGGTGCCTGCGATCACGTCCACCCGTCCCGCAGCGGTCAGCGCGAATCCCTGCGCCGCCTCCCGCATGGCGCGCGCCGGCGGCACCAGCGCCTGCCCGGCCTCGGTCAGCGCGAGCCCGCGCGGCTGGCGGGTGAAGAGCGTGACGCCGAGTGCTTCCTCCAGCGTCCGGATCTGGCGCCCGAGCGTCGGCTGACTCAGGCCCAGCTCGCGCGCGGCACCCGACAGCGACCCGGTATCGGCCACGGCCAGGAAGGACTGGACGCGCGACCAGTTGAGGGAGGAAAGATCCTGAGGCATTCAATTTTGAATATCAGATGTCGGACTTTTGGCAATATTCATAAGAAAACGCATGGAGCAGACTTGTGGCAGATCCAAGCAAGGTTTCAGCCAGAAAGGAAACGCCATGACGCGCACTGCCCTGATCCTCGGCCCCAGCGGACGCTTCGGGGGCCATACCGCAACCGCCTTTGCTGCCGCCGGGTGGGACGTCCGCCGCTTCGACCGCCGCCGAGACCGGCTGGAAGACGCCGCCCGCGGGGTGGAGGTGATCGTCCATGGCTGGCATCCGCCCTATCATCGCTGGGAGTCCGAGGTGCCGGGGCTCACGCGCAAGGTGATCGCGGCCGGGCGGGCCAGCGGCGCACTCGTCATCGTTCCCGGCAACGTCTACCCCTATGGCGACACCGCGCCAGAGCGTCTGACCGCCGACGTGCCCCACGTGGCCCGGAACCGGCTCGGCCAGATCCGGGCGGAGATGAACGCGGCCTTCCGGGAGTCCGGCGTGCGCACGCTGATCCTGCGGGCAGGGGACTTCATCGACACCGAACCCAGCGGCCTATGGTTCGACCGGGTGCTCGCCTCCCGGCTGTCGCGCGGGGTGTTCGAATACCCCGGCCCGATGGATCGCCGTCATGCCTGGGCCTACCTGCCCGACCTGGCGCGGGCGGCGGTCGCGCTGGCGGAGCGCGCCGACAGGCTGGACCGTTTCACCGACCTGCCGTTCCCGGGTTTCGGAGCCACCGGGGAGGAGATGCACGCGGCCTTCGAGCGGGTGCTGGGCCGACCGCTGCGCGCCCGCAGGATGAACTGGCTGCCCTTCCAGCTTGCTGCGCCGCTTTGGCCGATGGGGCGCGGGCTGCTCGAGATGAGCTATCTCTGGCGCAAGCCGCATTTCCTGGACGGAACTGCCTTCCGCGCCGCGCTGCCCGGTTTCGCAGACACTCCACTGGACGCCGCGATCGCCTCAGCCCTCCGGCTCGAGGTCGGCCCAGACAAGGCGGTGGCGCGAGGCGGCGGCAGCATCCTCCCCGGCCAGGCCGCCTGAGGGCCAGTGTACGCCCGCCGCCAGCACGCGCATTCCGGCGGCGGGCAGGACGTAATCGACCCGAAGGTTGCCGGGCCCGCCCTCTGCCGGCTCCGGCCAATCCGCGGTGTCGAGTTCTGGAGCGCCGTGGTGCTCGGCCGTGGGGTACAGTGCGCCGCCCTCGCCGGTGGGCGCGGGGTCCTGCAGCCTCGGGTCCGAGAGCAGCGCGCGCACCGCCGCGTGCCGCCCGTCGCCGTCCAGCGGGTCCAGATTGAGCTTCCCCAGTATGACGAAATTGCGCTCAGGCGGCGCGTGCCCAAGCGCCCCGTCCAGATAACGTTGCCACAGCGCGGCCTCGTCCGCGTTGCGCAACCCGTTACGGTCCTCGGGGCCGTCAAACACGGGCGGCGTGGCGGCGTAGGCGAGAAGGTGCAGCCTGCCTCCGCCGGGCAAGGCCACCGGCACGACCCAATGCCCGGTGGACGACAGCCGCTGCACTGCGAGCACGGCTTCGGACGGGAAGGGGGCGCCCTCGGCCTCCGGCAGATGTGCGCCCGGCAGATCCTTCCAGAGCAGGGCGGAGAAATCCGTGACCTCGTCGGAGAGGATCGGGAAACGGCTCAGAATGGCCATGCCTCCCTGGCCGGCGAAACGGCCATACCCTTGCGCATCGCGCGGCTCACCTGCGCGGCCGTTGCCGTCGAGGTCGAGCCCGGTGGCCATTCCGGCATTGGATCGGAGGCTGAAGCGGTGCGGGTAGGGCGCGCCGGCCTCGGCCATGCGGTCCGCGAGGGCCGAGAGCGCGGCGTTGCCGTGGTCCACGTCGAACCCGGTGAGCAGCAGGATGTCGGGACGGACGCGGGCGATCACACTAACGACGGCGGCGACCTGTTCGTCCTCGCCGCGCAGGATGTCGCGCAGCAGCAGTCCCGGCCCCTTGCGCGAGAGCTCCACCGTATAGGTCGCCACGCGCACTGTCTCAGCCGCCGCAGCGAGCGGCAGCACGGCCAGCAGCCAGACGAGAAGGAGTTTGGTCAGGTAACGAGCAGGCCGCCCGGCGTTTCCGCCGCGGAGGTGCGCTTGCGCATCTCCAGGATCATGTCGGCCACGCGCGCCATGGCGATGCCGCGCATGAACAGGCTCAGCGGCAGGAAGGCCCATAGGGATACCATCCAGATCATCGTCTGCGGTTCGTTGACCATGGCGTTGCCGAACAGCTCCGCTGCCGCCTTGCCGATGGCCGGGATCAGGAATGGCAGGAGAAAGCCTAAGGCGAGGTTAACGCGAGCGTCCCGGTTCAGCCGGTCCACCACGTCGCCGCCGGCCGTCGGGTCGAAGGTCGGCAGGTTGATCCAGACGTTGAAGGCGCCGGACCGGTTGGGCCAGTTGTGCAGCTTCAGGATCAGGTAGAAAAACGTGATGGCCAGCAGTCCGATCAGGTAGGCCATGCCTGCCGCCGCGCGCACCTGTGCGATCTCCTGGACGGTTGCGGTGTCTGGCAGGCTGAGGATCACCAGCCGCACCGGGGAATAGGGGAAGTCCAGCGCATGGCCGATCAACGCGCCGACCGCCTGGACGAACAGCGTCAGACCGTTCGGCATCACCTGCCCGCGCGCCAGCACCGACAGGAAGAACACCGTCATGAACAGCGAAAGGTAGCGGGTGCGGTTGAACGGCGGGGCGTCGCGGAATTCGACGAGGCTGGGGTAGACGGAGGCGTATTCGACAAAGGTGAGCACCGCGCAGGCCAGCCCGATCAGAACCACGATCTGGGAGGTATCCCCACTGACGGAGGGCAGCAGAAGCGACGGCGTGGCAACGACGATCGCCACGAGAACGGCACGGACTCCGGCACTTGTCAGCTTGGTCAGCACTACCCGTTTCCTTCGTCTCGACCGGTCGCGATTCTTTGCCGCGAGCCTCGCCGGACGTTGTTGTTTCGCCTTTGACAGCGATTTGCCTCAACTTTGCCCAATTTTTGCCTCACTTCGACTCTTCCCGGCAAGTCTCGGTTAAGGTTAACAAATTTAATTGGGCCGTTTTGCGAGGGAACTGGTGCGGCTTTGCATCAAAGATGTGGTAAAAAAAAGGCCGCCCGAAAAGGCGGCCCAATATCTAGTGGTATGAGGGGGATCAGACCCAAGGACGGGAAGTCTGTGCCTGTGCCTCGAAGGCCTCGATCGAGGCCGATTTCTCGAGCGTCAGGCTGATGTCGTCCAGACCGTTCAGCAGGCAGTGCTTCTTGAACGCGTCGACCTCGAAAGAGATCGTGCCGCCGTCCGGACCGGTGATCGTCTGGCTTTCCAGGTCGACGGTGATGATCGCGTTGGAGCCGCGCTCGGCGTCGTCCATCAGCTTGTCGACCTCTTCCTGCGGCAGGGCGATCGGCAGGATGCCGTTCTTGAAGCAGTTGTTGTAAAAGATGTCGGCGAAGCTGGGCGCGATCACGCAGCGGATGCCGAAATCCTTGATCGCCCAGGGGGCGTGCTCGCGGGAGGAGCCGCAGCCGAAATTGTCGCCCGCGACGAGGATCTCGGCGTTGCGGTAGGCCGGCTTGTTGAGCACGAAATCGGGGTTCTCGTTGCCCTCGGAATCATAGCGCATCTCGTCGAACAGGTTCACGCCGAGGCCCGACCGCTTGATGGTCTTCAGGAACTGCTTGGGGATGATCATGTCGGTGTCGACGTTGATCAGCGGCAGCGGGGCGGCGATTCCGGTCAGCGTGGTGAACTTGTCCATGGCAAAAGGCTCCTGGGATGGGTTGCCGGGGCTTACCGCAGGCGGGCCTTGGGGGCAAGCGAGGCGTGTGTCAGGGGGACGCGTCGGGAACGGCGAAGGTCAGCGAGGCCCAGTCGGTATGCCAGACCGGCCCGGCGTCGGCCGCGTCGTTGTCGAGCGTGCGGAGCACGGCGCTGTTGGCGAGATACGCGGCGCCCGGCGTGACCGGAACAGTGACCCGACCCTCCGCATCGGTCCGATGCAGTGTCAACGTGACCGCGCCCTCCGCGTCGCGCTCGAACAGCTCGAGCTGCGCATCGGCGCGGGGAGCGCCGTCGAGGAAGACCCGCAGCGGCATGCCGCCTTCCAGCCGGTCGGTGTAGGGGTTCGCTTCGGCCACGATCTCTATGTTCAGCCCGACCCGTCGGTCGGCCCCCGCGCCATCGCCGACTGCCACCAGGGATTTGGCGAAGCGCCGGTAGCTCTCGCCGAAGCCGGCGTCCGGCAATCCGCGCTGCCGGTGGCTCTCCAGCGCCGGCCCGAGATCCTTTTCCTCGACGAAATGGCGAAACTGCTCCCAATCCTTGTAGGTGACCACGCGGTCTTGCGTTTCGTGCACCACGACGACGAGCCCGGGGGCGCCGGCGGCGTGCGTCAGAGCGGGCAGGTCGCCAAGCCGCCCGGACGCCGGCGTTGCCGCGCCGTCCCGGATCAGGTCGAACCGCGCGAACTCGTCGGGATTGAAGATCATGGTGGAGCCCGTGAAATCCTGCCCCACGCGAAGGTCGGCGCGGATCACCGCGCGTGCATCGACTTGATATTGCTCGGGCGCGATCCAGAATTCATGGCTGAGCGATGGCGCTGCGGCGAGGCCGAGGCAGCAGGTGAAGAGGAAGGTCAGGGTGCGCATGTCTATTCGATCCTTCGCCGCTATCACACGGAACCTGTTGCTGATCTGCGCACTGTCAATGGGACTGCTGCATCCTGCACAGGCACACGAGGTGCGGCCTGCGGTGGCGGATGTGGAGGTGGGGGCGGACCGGGTGAACATCGTCATCCGCCTGACCGTGGAGCCACTGGTCGCGGGCATGAGCCTCGCGGGCCTCGAGGACACCAACGACTCCCCGCTCTCGGGCTACCATGACCGGCTGCGCGAAATGCCGCCCGAGGATCTGGACGCGGCCTTCCGGGAGGCCTGGCCGGTTTTGTCGGAGAGCTTCCTGATGGCAGCGGGAGAGACGCCGCTCTCCCCTGTGCTGGTCTCGGTCCGGATACCGGAGATCGGCGACACCGCCCTGCCGCGCGACTCCACGCTCGAGATCGAGGCAGCTCTGCCCGATGACGGCACGCCGGTCACCGTGGGCTGGGCCGCGGGCAACGGGCCGCTCGTGATCCGGCAGGTTGGCGGCGGCGAGACTGCCTATTCGGCGATCCTGCAGGGCGGCGACGTCAGCGCCCCGCTGCCGCGCGAGGACCTCGTGAACGAGGGCGTCTGGCCGGTCTTCTCTCGCTACGTCGTCTCGGGGTTCGAGCATATCGTGCCGAAGGGGCTCGACCATATCCTCTTCGTACTCGGGCTGTTCTTCTTCTCGCTCCACCTCCGGCCGCTTCTGTTCCAGGTTTCGGCCTTCACCCTGGCCCATACGACGACTCTGGCGCTCGCCAGCCTCGGGATCGTCTCGGTCCCCGCCTCGGTGGTCGAACCGCTCATCGCGGCGTCCATCGTCTACATCGCGGTGGAAAACATCGTCGGCGGGCGGATCGGCTGGGCCCGGATCGCGGTGGTGTTCGGCTTTGGCCTGCTGCACGGGCTCGGGTTCGCCTCGGTGCTTGGCGACGTGGGCATGGAGGCGGGACGCTTCGTAACCGGGCTGATCGGCTTCAATGTCGGCGTGGAGTTCGGCCAGCTTGCGGTGATCCTCGTGGCCTTCCTGCTGGTCGGCCTGCCGTTTGGACGTCAAAGCTGGTATCGCGCCGTGATCGCGATCCCGGCTTCCGCCGCCATCGCCCTGGTGGGCGCCTGGTGGACGCTGCAGCGCGTGCTGGGGCTCTAAGGCGCGGGTCGGCCGGGCATCAGAGGTTATCGAGCCGGGTTCGCAGGAACAGCGCCAGCACCACCAGCGCCAGCCCGTTGAACAGCAGCTCTATCCCGAGAAGTACGCCGAGCAGGCGCGCCGAGGCCTGCTCGAAATTGGCGAAGATGAACCCCGCTAGCAGGATCGACAGAGCTCCCGACAGCAGCATCATCCAGAAGAACCGCGTCTGGCGCATCTGAAACGCCCAGAACAGCCGCAACACGCCGGCCGCGCCGATGAACAGCGTGATGACCAGCGTGAGCGACATCATGCCCTCGAACGGGTTGCGCAGGAAGGACAGGCCCAGGACGGCCACCAGCAGGCCGAGCATGATCGAGACGACCTTGTTCATGCCGCCCTCGTCCTTGAAGCCGATGCCGACCTGGATGAGGCCTGCGAGGATCAGCAGCGAGCCCGTCACGATGGTGATTCCGAAGGAGACCGCCATCGCGTTGGCCAGCGCCAGCACGCCGAACAGAACCGATAGACATCCAAGGAGAAGCCACCTGGCCCATTCACTCATGCTGCTTCCCCTTGATATGTCCGGCTCAATTCATGTGCTAATGATCCCTTCTTACATCAGGTCGCGGACGTCTGTCAGCCTTCCCGTGACGGCCGCTGCAGCGGCCATCGCGGGGCTCATCAGATGGGTGCGACCCTTGAAGCCCTGGCGCCCCTCGAAGTTTCGGTTCGAGGTCGAGGCGCAGCGCTCTTCGGGCGCGAGCTGGTCGGGGTTCATGGCCAGGCACATCGAGCAGCCCGCCATGCGCCATTCGAAGCCGGCCTCCTGGAAGATCTCGGCCAGGCCTTCCTCTTCGGCCTGGGCGCGCACGAGGCCGGAGCCCGGCACGACCATGCCCCGGACGCCCTCGGCGATCTTCTTGCCCTTCACGATGGCGGCGGCGGCGCGCAGGTCCTCGATCCGGCCGTTTGTGCAGGAGCCGATGAACACGGCGTCGATGGCGATCTCCGACAGCGGGGTGCCCGGCTTCAGACCCATGTATTCCAAAGAACGGCGCGCGGCCTCGACCTTGCCGCCGGTGAAATCCTCGGGGGCGGGCACCTTGTCGGTGATCGGCAGCACGTCCTCGGGCGAGGTGCCCCAGGTCACGACGGGGGCGATGTCCTCGCCGCGGATCGTCACCACCTTGTCGAAATGCGCGCCCTCGTCGGTGAAGAGCGTCTTCCACCATTCGAGCGCCAGTTCCCATTGCCCGCCCTTGGGTGCGTGCGGGCGGCCCTTGATGTACTCGAAGGTGGTCTCGTCCGGCGCGATCAGGCCGGCGCGGGCGCCGCCCTCGATCGCCATGTTGCAGACGGTCATCCGGCCTTCCATCGACAGCGAGCGGATCGCCTCGCCGCAATACTCGATCACGTGGCCGGTGCCGCCGGCGGTGCCGGTCTTGCCGATCACGGCGAGGGTGATGTCCTTGGCGGTGACGCCCGGCCGCAGCTGGCCGGTGATCTCCACCTTCATGTTCTTGGACTTCTTCTGGATCAGCGTCTGGGTGGCCAGCACGTGCTCCACCTCCGACGTGCCGATCCCGTGCGCCAGCGCGCCAAAGGCGCCGTGGGTCGCGGTGTGGCTGTCGCCGCAGACGACGGTCATGCCGGGCAGCGTCCAGCCCTGCTCGGGGCCGACGATGTGCACGATACCCTGGCGGATGTCGTTGACCGGGTAATAGTTGATCCCGAAATCCCGCGCGTTCTTGTCGAGCGCATCGACCTGGATGCGGCTCTCCTCGTTCTTGATGCCCTGCTCGCGGTCCGGCGTGGTCGGCACGTTGTGGTCCGGCACGGCGATGGTCTTGTCCGGCGCGTGCACCTTGCGGCCCGCCATGCGCAGCCCCTCGAAGGCCTGCGGGCTCGTCACCTCGTGCACGAGGTGGCGGTCGATGTAGAGCAGGCAGGTGCCGTCGTCGGCCTCGTGGGCAACGTGGGCGTCCCAGATCTTGTCATAGAGGGTCTTGGGGGCGGTCATTTGGGAATCTCCCGTTCGGGGTATGTGATGAAGACATGGGGATTGCGGCGCCGCAGTCGAGGCGGCCGGCAATCATAGGTGCGCGGTGGCGCGGCCTTCGAGGCCGTGGAAACGCCAGGGCAGGCGCGCGTGGTCATCCATGTCGACAGTCTTTGCCATGCGCCTTCCGGTACAATCACTCGCCCTTCGCCGCAAGGGCTTGGGCATTGCGCCGCGCCAAATTCACATGCAATCCTGCCTCATGGAGCAGGATATCCAGGCATTTCTCCTCGAGTTGCAGGCGCTGGCGCGGCAGTTGGGGCTTTCGGCCCGCCTGATGCTGCTGCCCTCGCGACTCTTCCAGATCGGCCTGATCGTCGTCCTGATCCTGCTCTCGCTGCTGGCCCGATGGCTGTTTGCGGAACGGGTTCGGGAGCGGATTCGCGAGATGGAAGGGCTCAGCAAGGGCCAGTTGCGATTCCTCGTCATCCTGCAGCGGCGTATCGCACTCATCACCTTCGTGGCGCTTTGCTGGGCGGCGATCTTCGTGATGCGCGAGATCATGGGGCTCTTCCCCTCCCGGAGCTACATCCTCGTGGTGGTCGGGACCATCTCGCTGGCCTGGCTGCTGATCGGGATCGCGACCCCGTTCATCGGCAATCCGCTGACCCGGCGGATCGTCTCCTGGGCCGCGTGGATCTATGCAACCCTCTATTTCACCGGCCTGCTCGACGACACGTTCTCGCTGCTCGACTCGATCGGGCTGGAGATCCAGTCGTTCCGGCTGTCGCTTCTGAGCATTCTGAAGGCGCTGGTGATCGTGGGCACGCTGGTCTTCCTGGCGCGGCTGCTCTCCAACGCCCTGAGCCGCCGGATCCGCGAAAGCCAGGACATCTCACCCACGCTCGGCGTGCTGCTGACCAAGATCCTGCAGGCGCTGCTCTATGTCTCGGCGATCTTCCTCGGGCTGCGGGCGGTGGGCTTCGATCCCACGGGGCTTACGGTGCTCTCCGGTGCGATCGGCGTCGGCATCGGCTTCGGGCTCCAGAAGATCGTCTCCAACATCGTGTCGGGCATCATCATCCTGATGGACAAGTCGGTGAAGCCCGGCGACGTGATCTCTCTGGGCGAGACCTTCGGATGGATCCAGTCGCTCGGCGCGCGCTATGTCTCGGTGGTGACCCGGGACGGGCGGGAATACCTGATCCCGAACGAGGATCTGATCACCGGGCAGGTGGTCAACTGGACCCATTCCGACGAGTTCGTCCGGCTCGACATCACTTTCGGCGCCGCCTACGGCAGCAATCCCCGCAAGGTCCGTGCCGCCGCGATCGAGGCGGCGCTCTCGGTCGGGCGCGTCGTCCAGACCCGCAACCCGGTCTGCCACATCACCAATTTTGGCGAGAGCTCCATCGACTACGTGCTGCGATTCTGGATCACCGACCCGACGAAGGGGCTGACCAACGTGCGGGGCGACGTCTACCTCGCGCTCTGGGACGCGTTCGAGGCCGAGGGCATCGAAATTCCCTTCCCGCAGCGCGAGGTCCGGCTGCTTGGCCAGCCTCCTGTTGCGGATGCGCCACCCTCCGCCTGAGCCGCCGGAGCAATTCCGCCGACAGATTGTCGCAGGGCTTGATTCTTTTTGTCGGAGAGCTTTCTTAACGGTTTCGCCGAACAGAACCGCCGTCACATCGAGAGTTATGCCCATGTCCCGGGTTTACATGAACGTTCATATCGCGCTGATCGCAGCGCTTGTCCTGCTCGCCGTCGCCTTCGAGGCCACGGCGGAGGATCACATGCAACCCGTGTGGATCGACTTCCCGCCAGATATCCAAAGCGGTCTCGTCAACTGATTTCGCCGGTGCGGCAGGCGTTGAAGCCGCTGCGGATGCCGGGTTTCGGTGTCGGGCGCGGCATCGTTGAGCCATGGCCGATTGGATGCTATCGTGGTATCATGTCCAGCGTCGGGACGCAGTCGGCGCGATTTACGGAGGGCAATGTACTGTCTCACCAAGCGGAGGTCGCCACGCAAACGGCGGCAGAAGTGGCACCCATGAGCGTGCCGAACGAGTTCAACCGGACCCTCGCCACGAGCGACGCACTGCTTGAACGCATCCTTTTCTCTCTCGACGAAGACAAGGCCGAGGACGTGGTCGTCATCGACCTGCGCGGCAAGACGGAGATGGCCGATCACATGGTCGTGTGCTCCGGCCGTTCCTCGCGTCAGGTCGCGTCGATCTCGGACAAGCTCGTGGAGCGGCTCAAGGCCGACTTCGGGATCTCGTCGAAGGTCGAGGGCAAGGATGCCGGAGACTGGGTGCTGATCGACGCCGGCGATGTGATCGTCCACGTCTTCCGGCCCGAGGTGCGCGAGTTCTACCAGCTCGAGAAGATGTGGATGCCCGCGGGCAAGGCCGGAACGGCGACGCCCACGTCCTGATGCGTCTGTCGATCGTTGCGGTCGGACGGCTCCGACCGGGGCCCGAGCTGTCGCTCGTGTCCGATTACCTCCAGCGTGCCGAGCGTAGCGGTCGGCCGCTGGGGATAAGCTCCGCCTCGGTGATCGAGGTCGACGACCGCAAGGGCGGCGGCAAGGCCGGGGAGGCCGCGCTGATCCGCAAGGCGCTGCCAAAGGGCGCCCGTCTTGTCTGCCTCGACGAGCGCGGCAAGGTGATCGGCTCGCCCGACTTCGCGCAGCGGATCGCCGAGTGGCGCGACACCGGCACGCAGGACATCGCTTTTGTCATCGGCGGCGCAGACGGAATCGACCCGGCGCTGGTCGCCGAGGCCGATTTCACCCTTTCCTTCGGCAAGATGGTTTGGCCGCACATGCTGGTGCGGGTGATGCTGTCAGAGCAGATCTACCGCGCGGTGTCGATCCTGGCCGGCGCGCCCTATCACCGCGTCTAGGGGCGTGATGCTTTGGCGTCGCGGCCGTGGCGCATGCCGTATCGACGGTGTTACACCGGCTAGGCATTTCTTCGCGCCATCACGAAGGGTCAGGACGGTTTGCCGGTGGATACGGTTTTCTTCATTCTCTCCAAGCTCGCATGGGCCCTGCTCAAGCCCGAAACCTGGATCCTGATCGGTGTCGGACTGACCTGTCTGGCGGCCTGGTTCGGGCGGCTCCGTGCCGCGCGGCTCTGGTCCGCCTTGACGCTGGGGCTGGTGCTCGCCATCGGCGTAATTCCGATTGGCGGCCGGATGGTGATGTCGCTGGAGCAGCGTTATCCGGCGAACCCGCCGCTGGGGCAGGTCGACGGGATCATCGTCCTGGGCGGTGGCGAGAGGCCACCGCGGTTCGGCCAGCCGCAGGTCGGCGAGGGGGGCGAACGTTATATCGAGACGTTGTCGCTCGCGCTGCGCCACCCCGAGGCGCGGGTGATCTATGTCGGTGGCAGCGGCGCGTTGAAGGATGCTCTGGACGCGCCCCGCGTCCACGCGCGGTCCGCACGGCTCTTCTTCGAGCGCACGGGACTCGACCCGGAACGCTTGACCTTCGAGACCGCCTCGCGCAACACCGCGGAGAATGCCGTGCTGAGCCTCGAGATGGTGCAGCCGCAACCGGGGCAGAGCTGGGTGCTGGTCACTTCCGCCTTCCACATGCCGCGCGCGCTGCGCAGTTTCGAACGGGCCGGCTGGACCGGGATCGTGCCCTGGCCGGCAGATTTCAGGGGGCGCAAGGGGCCGCCGCTCGACTGGGACCTCACGCAGAATCTGGATCTGCTCGGGGTTGGTCTCCGCGAATACATCGGTCTCTTCGCCTATGGCGTGACCGGCCGCTGAGCCATGCGTTGCGCGGGCGCGCGGATTGCCCTGCCTGCGGCGCTCTATCGGTTCCATTCCGGCGCTAACAGCACTACGAAAGGCGCAACCAAGGAGACCTCCGCATGAGCATTCCCAAACCTGTCGTTCTGTGCATTCTCGATGGCTGGGGCATCGGCACGCGCCCGCCCGAGGAAGAGGGCAACGCCCCGGTGCTTGGCAAGACGCCCACCTTCGACCGGCTGATGGCGACCTGCCCGAACGCCACGCTGGTGACCTTTGGCAATGCGGTCGGTCTGCCGGAAGGGCAGATGGGCAATTCCGAGGTCGGGCACACAAACATCGGCGCCGGCCGCGTCGTGGCGATGGACCTCGGCCAGATCGACTTGGCGATCGAGGATGGCAGCTTCGCCAAACGCGAGGCTCTGCAGGGCTTCATCGCGAAACTCAAGGAGACCGGCGGCACTGCGCATCTGTCGGGGCTGATTTCGCCCGGCGGGGTGCATTCGCACCAGGATCACATCCTCGAGGCCGCGCGCGTCATCACCAGCGCCGGTGTTCCGGTGCAGATCCATGCCCTGACCGACGGTCGCGACGTGGCGCCGAAATCGGGCGCGGGGCAGGTCGGCAGCTTCGAGGAGGCGCTGCCCGAGGGGGCGTATGTGGGCTCGCTGATCGGGCGCTACTTCGCGATGGACCGCGACAACCGCTGGGAGCGCGTGCAGCAGGGCTTCGACCTGATCGTCTCCGGCAAGGCCGAGAACGAAGCCGAGAGCGGCCGCGCCGCCTGCGAGGCCGCCTATGCCCGCGGCGAGACCGACGAATTCGTCAAGGCCACGAAGATCAAGGGCTACACCCAGCCCAGGGACGGCGACGGCCTGCTGTTCCTCAACTTCCGCGCCGACCGCGCCCGCGAGATCCTCTCCGCGCTGGCCGATCCCGAGTTCGACGCCTTCGACGCCTCCGCGCGGCCCCAGTGGGGCGCGATCTGCGGCATGGTCGAGTATTCCGACCGCCACAACGAGTTCATGGAGGTGATTTTCCCCGCCCAGGATATCGTGAACACCCTTGGCGAGTGGGTCTCCAAGCAGGGCAAGACGCAGTTCCGCCTGGCCGAGACCGAGAAATACCCGCATGTCACCTTCTTCCTGAACGGCGGGGTGGAGACGCCCTATCCCGGCGAGGACCGCTTCATGCCCAAGTCGCCCAAGGTGGCGACCTACGACCTGCAGCCGGAGATGTCGGCCCCGGAGGTGACGGAGAAATTCGTCGAGGCCATCGAGAAGGGCTACGACCTGATCGTCACCAACTACGCCAACCCCGACATGGTCGGCCACACCGGCATCCTCGAAGCCGCGGAGAAGGCCGTCGAGGCGGTGGACGAGGGGCTGGGAAAGGTTGTCGCGGCGCTGGAGAAGGTGGGCGGCGCGATGATCGTGATCGCCGACCACGGCAATTGCGAGACCATGATCGCCGAGGATGGCGGGCCGCACACCGCCCACACCACCAACCTCGTGCCGGTGATCCTGTTCAACGGTCCCGAGGGCGCCAAGCTGCACGACGGCAAGCTGGCCGACGTTGCGCCCTCGATCCTCGCGCTGATGGGCCTGCCGCAGCCCGGGGAAATGACCGGCGAAAGCCTGATCGACGCATGATCCGGCGCCTGCTGCTGGCCGCATCGCTTGCCTGCTTTGCCGGTGCGGTCACGGCCGAGACCGATCCCGCCGTCATTGCCCGCCAGGCGGCGGAGCAACTCGAGGCGGCGGCGCGGTCGCTGGAGGCCGCGGGCGGCGCCCGCGACCGGGTGCGCGCCCTGACCCAGACCGTCCAGGCCTACGAGGAGGGGCTTGCCGCCCTGCGCGCGGGGATGCGCCAGGCGGCGCGCCAGGAGCGTCTGCTGACCGAACAGCTCGATGCCCGCGACGCGGAGATCTCCCAGCTGCTCGGAGCGCTGACCTCCATCGAGCGTTCGCCCGCCCCCTTGCTGCTGCTCCACCCCACCGGCCCGGTCGGCATGGCCCGCTCGGGCATGATGCTGCGCGACCTCACCCCGGAGATCCAGGGCCAGGTCGAGAGCCTGCGCGCCTCGCTGACCGAGATCGCGGTCCTGCAGGCGCTTCGGGAGGAGGCGGAGGAGGCCGTGACAGCCGGGCTGAAGGGCGCGCAGGAGGCCCGCACCGCCCTGTCGCAAGCGATGGCCGACCGCACCGACCTGCCGCGGCGTTTTTCCGCCGATCCCGAGCGGATGCGCCGCCTGCTCGCCACGGCCGAGACCATCGACGCCTTCGCCGCTGGCCTCGGCACTCTGGCGCTCGGCCCGTCCGAGAATCCCGACTTCTCCGCGCTCAAGGGTCTTCTGCCCTATCCGGTGCAGGGCGTGGTGCTGCATGGCTTCGGCGCGACCGATGCAGCCGGCATCACCCGGCCCGGCGTCGTGATTGCAACCCGCCCTGGCGCACTCGTCACCGCCCCGGCCGAGGCCACCATCCGCTATGTCGGCCCGCTGCTGGACTACGGAAACGTGATGATCCTTGAGCCCGCCAACGACACTCTGGTGGTGCTTGCCGGCATGGGAACGGTCTATGGTGAGGCGGGCGAGCTTGTGGTCGCCGGTGCCCCCCTCGGCCTGATGGGCGAAGCGCCGCCGAATGTTCCGGCGGTTGCGGAAGAACCGCAGGAGATGCAAGAGAGTGGTGGCGTCGGGCGCAGCGAGACGCTTTATATGGAGCTGAGACTGGGCGAGGCCCCGGTGGACCCTTCGGAGTGGTTCACCCCGACACAAGGACAATGAGGACCGCATGAAGAAGTTCGTGATGGCCGCGGTGGGCGGCATAGTGGCAGGCACGGTCGTGACCACCCAGGTAGCCGGTCCGCTGATCGCCCAGGAAGCCGACAGGAACAGTTCCATCTACGAACAGCTCGACCTGTTCGGCGACATCTTCGAGCGGATTCGCGCGCAATATGTCGAGGAAGTCGACGAGCGCGACCTGATCGAGGCCGCGATCAATGGTATGCTGATCTCGCTCGACCCGCATTCCAGCTACCTCTCCCCCGACGACGCCGACGACATGCGCGTGCAAACCCGCGGCGAATTCGGCGGTCTCGGCATCGAGGTGACCCAGGAAGAAGGTTTCGTGAAGGTCGTCTCCCCGATCGACGACACGCCCGCCGACGAGGCCGGGATCGAGGCCGGCGATTTCATCACCCATGTCGATGGCGAGAGCGTGCTCGGCCTGACGCTTGACGAGGCCGTGGACATGATGCGCGGCCCGGTCGGCTCCGAGATTCTCATCACCGTGGTCCGCGAGGGCGTCGACGAGCCCTTCGACGTGACCATCATCCGCGACACGATCAAGCTCACCGCCGTGCGCACCCGCACCCAAGGCGACACCGTGGTCCTGCGGATCACCACCTTCAACGACCAGACCTACCCCAACCTCGAGGAAGGGCTGAAGGAAGCGGTCGAAGAGCTGGGCGGCATGGACAACGTCAACGGCTTCGTGCTCGACCTGCGCAACAACCCGGGCGGCCTGCTCACCCAGGCGATCAAGGTGTCCGACGGCTTCCTCGACAAGGGCGAGATCGTCTCCACCCGCGGCCGCGACCCGCAGGACGGCGACCGCTACAACGCCACCGAGGGCGACCTCGCAGAGGGCAAGCCGGTGGTGGTGCTGATCAACGGCGGCTCCGCCTCCGCATCCGAGATCGTCGCCGGCGCGCTGCAGGATCACCGCCGCGCCATCGTCGTCGGTACCAAGAGCTTCGGCAAGGGCTCGGTGCAGACGGTCATGCCGCTGAAGGGCGACGGCGCGATGCGGCTCACCACGGCCCGCTACTACACGCCCTCCGGCCGCTCGATCCAGGCGCTCGGCGTCTCGCCCGACATTGTCGTGCAGCAGCCACCGAGCCGCCCCGCAGCCGAAGAGGAGGAGGAGAACGAGGCCGTGAACCGGTTCTCCCGCTCCGAAGCGGATCTGCGCGGACGGCTGGACAACGACAGCCTGACCGAGGACGAGCGCCGCCAGATCGAGGAAGAGCGCCAGAAGGTCGAGGACGCCGCCGCCCTGCGCGAGGAGGATTACCAGCTGGCCTACGCCATCGACATCCTCAAGGGCCTCTCGGCCTTCGATCCGTCGGAGTGACGGGGAGGCAACCCGGACGAGGGGCGGCTTCGGCCGCCCTTTGCTTTTCGGCCCCCTCCGCAGCCCCTTGCGCTCGGCCAAATGGCCTCGGATAAGACGGCATGACCAAGGATCCCGCAAATCTCCCCTACCGCCCCTGCGTCGGCGTGATGCTCGTCAACGCCGAGGGGCATGTGTTCGTCGGCCAGCGCAAGGACAGCGACGTTCCCGCCTGGCAAATGCCCCAGGGCGGCATCGACAAGGGCGAGAGCCCCCGCGAGGCGGCCCTGCGCGAGCTCTGGGAAGAAACCGGGGTGACCGCCGACCTCGTCGAATGCGTCTCCGAAACCGAGGACTGGGTCCGCTATGACTTGCCCGCTGAACTGGTCGGCAAGGTCTGGAAGGGGAAGTACCGCGGCCAGGAGCAGAAATGGATTCTGTGCCGCTTCCTTGGCAGCGACGACCAGATCCAGATCGAGACAGACCATCCCGAGTTCTCCGAATGGTGCTGGCTCCCCGCCGGCGAGCTGGTCGAGAACATCGTCCCCTTCAAGCGCGCGGTCTACGAGGCCGTGGTCGAGGCCTTCTCCGAACATCTCTGATGCCGTCTGCGCGGCGCGCCGAGATTCCCGCTTCGAAAGAGAACAAAACGGGAATAAAATGAGGGGATGCCTGACTCGCCGCCCCATATCTCTGGTTCTGATCCATCCCCGCCCGAGGGCGATCTCGGTGCGGGCTTCGCGGAACTCTCGGCCACCTCCAACTTCAGCTTCCTGACCGGCGCCTCGCACCCGGAGGAATACATGGAACGCGCGGCCCTGACCGGGCTGGCGGCGCTGGTGATCGCGGACGAGAACTCGGTGGCCGGGATCGTGCGGGCCCATGCGCAGGCGCGGGAGATCGCGCGCATCG
Source organism: Tropicimonas aquimaris (assembly GCF_042676185.1). NCBI lineage: Bacteria > Pseudomonadati > Pseudomonadota > Alphaproteobacteria > Rhodobacterales > Roseobacteraceae > Tropicimonas > Tropicimonas aquimaris. The sequence goes on from NZ_JBHTJT010000007.1 coordinate 20,325, forward strand.
TGGCGGAGCGACAGGCGGCGGAGGCGGCGGATGGCCCGATCGGGCCGCCACGGCCCGCGCATCTGCCGGCCCCGCCCTCGCTCGCCATCCGCAATGTCCCGCGGCTGATCCCCGGCGCGCGGATCGTGCTGGAGGACGGGGTTTCCGTCACCGCGCTGCCGCGCGACCGGGCGGCCTGGGGGCGGCTGTGCCGACTGATCTCGCTGGGCCGGCTCCGGGCCGAGAAGGGGGGATGCCTGTTGCGGCTGGAGGACCTGCTCGAATGGGGGGAGGGGATGGAGCTGCTTCTCCACCCCGAGACCTCTCCAGGCGCGCTGCCGGATCCGGGCGGCGCGGGCGCGTGGCTGTCACGGGCGCAGCGTTTGACGCGCCGCTTCGGCGGGTCCGTGCACCTGGTGATGGCGCCGCGCTACGACGGCCAGGATGCCGCGCGGTTCGACCGGCAGGCGCGGCTGGCCGAGCGGCTCGGGGTCGACACAATCGCCTCTGCCGAGCCGCGCATGCACCACGGGCGTCGCCGCCAGATGGCCGATGTGCTCACCGCGATCCGCACCGGCTGCCGGATCGAGCAGCTGGGCCGTGCGGCGCTGGCCAATGGCGAGTGCCGCCTGCGCACGGAGGCCGAGATGCGGCAGATGCTCGGGGCCCACGCGGCGGCGGTGGACCGGGCCGGTCAGGTCGCCGCGCGTTGCCGCTTCAGCCTCGACGCCCTGCGCTACGAGTACCCGTCCGAGGTCACGGGCGGCGAGAGCGCGGATGGCCGGCTGGAGCGGCTGTCCCGCGAAGGGCTGCGCTGGCGCTACCCCTCCGGTGCGCTGCCCAAGGTCAAGGCGCAGCTCGAGCACGAGCTCGCGCTGATCGCAAAGCTCGGCTTCGCGCCCTATTTCCTGACCGTGCACGACATCGTGGCCTTTGCCTGTTCGCGCAACATCCTCTGCCAGGGACGGGGCTCGGCCGCCAATTCGGTGGTCTGCTACGCCCTCGGCGTCACCTCCGTCAGCCCGGAGATCGGCACCATGGTCTTCGAGCGTTTCGTCTCCGAGGCCCGCGGCGAGCCGCCCGACATCGACGTCGACTTCGAGCACGAGCGCCGCGAGGAGGTGATCCAGCACATTTACGAGCGCTACGGCCGCCACCGGGCCGGGCTCTGCGCCACCGTGATCCACTACCGGGGCAAGCGGGCGGTGCGGGAGGTGGGGGCGGCGATGGGACTCAGCCAGGACACCGTCGCCGCGCTCTCCAGCCAAATCTGGGGCTGGGGCAACATGAAGGGGATGGAGGATGCGCGGATGCGCGAGATCGGGCTCGACCCGACCGACCGCCGTCTGCGCCAGACCATGCGCCTGATTGCCGAGATCCAGGGCTTCCCGCGCCACCTCAGCCAGCATGTCGGCGGCTTCATCGTCACCGAGGGCCGGCTGGACGAGCTCTGCCCGGTGGAGAACGCCACGATGGAGGACCGTACGGTCATCCCCTGGGACAAGGACGACATCGACACCCTCGGCATTCTCAAGGTCGATATCCTCGCGCTCGGCATGCTGACCTGCATCCGCAAGGCCTTCGACCTGCTGGAGCAGCATCATGGGCTCGATTACACGCTCGCCACCCTGCCGCCCGAGGACCCGGCGACCTACGACATGCTCTGCAAGGCCGACAGTCTCGGCGTCTTCCAGGTCGAGAGTCGGGCGCAGATGAACTTCCTGCCCCGGATGCGGCCGCGCTGCTTCTACGACCTGGTGATCGAGGTGGCGATCATCCGCCCCGGCCCGATCCAGGGCGACATGGTTCACCCCTACATCCGGCGCCGCAACGGCGAGGAGGAGGTGCGCTTCCCCTCCGACGCCCTCGGCGCGGTGCTGGCCAAGACCCTCGGCGTGCCGCTCTTCCAGGAGCAGGCCATGCAGATCGCCATCGTCGGGGCGGGCTTCACGCCGGAAGAGGCGGACCGGCTGCGCCGCTCGCTCGCGACCTTCAAGAAGCACGGCAACGTCAGCGAATTCCATGATCGCTTCATGGCCGGCATGCGCGCCAACGGCTACGACGAGGACTTCGCCGCCCGTTGCTTCAGCCAGATCGAAGGCTTCGGCTCCTACGGCTTCCCCGAAAGCCACGCCGCGAGCTTTGCCTTGCTGGTCTATGCTTCGGCCTGGCTCAAGCGGCACCATCCCGGCGTCTTTGCCTGCGCCCTGCTGAATTCGCAGCCCATGGGATTTTACGCCCCGGCGCAGATCGTCCGCGATGCGCGCGAGCACGGGGTGACGGTGCTGCCGGTCTCGATCAACGCCTCCTACTGGGACAACGTGTTGGAACCCGACGGGCGCGGCGGGCTGGCGCTCAGGCTCGGGTTCCGGCAGATCAAGGCGATGCGGGAGGAAGAGGCGGGCTGGATCGCCGCCGCCCGCGGCAACGGCTACCTCGCGCTGGAGGAGGTCTGGCGCCGCGCCGGCACCCCGCCCAACCTGCTGGAAGTGCTGGCCGAGGCTGATGCCTTTGCCGATATCGGCCTGAGCCGACGCGAGGCGCTGTGGGAGGCGCGGGCGCTCCGTGCGGCACGGCCGCTGCCGCTCTTCGCCGGCGGGCTGGAGGGCGAGGGGATCGTGGAGCCCGCGGCCCACCTGCCGGAGATGACGCTCGGCGAGCAGGTGGTGGAGGATTACGTCTCCATGCGGCTCACCCTGCGGGCCCACCCGCTGGCGCTGCTGCGGTCGCGGCTGACCCCGGGCCGCAGGGCGCCGCTGCCACCTCCGAAATCCGTTCCCGAGCGCTGATCTGCTTGCTATCATTGCCCCAGTCGGCGCGCTGCGCGGCCCGTCCGGGCGAAGCCTTGATCCAGATCATTGGGATAGCCGTCGTGAAGGGGCAGCCTGTGAGCCATCGGATCCCGTGCATCGCGCAAGACCCGACTCGGATTGTCATGCTGGTGGAGAGGAGGCCATGACGAGCAAGCCAAACAAGGGTGCGAAAAAGGCGAAGAAGGGCGCGGACAAGGCCGCAAAGGCGGGAACGGACCGTCTCGAGAAGGTCCCCGAAGCCGCCGAGAACATGGAGCACACGCTGCGCCGCCTCAACGCCGAGAAGGAAAAGAAGCGGGCGCAGAACCCCGGTCTCTATCTCTGAGAGCCTTAGCTCGGAACAACGACGTGCGCCGGACGCCTCCGGCTCACGTCTCCTCGTTCACGGCCAGAACGATCTTGCCGATATGCGCCTTGGCCTCGAAGGCCTCCTGCGCCGCACCGATCTCCTCCAGCGGAAAGACCCGCGCCACGAGGGGGGCGATCCGGCTAGCTTCGATGTGGTCCATCAGGTTGGGAAACACATCCGGGTCGAGCACCGTGCAGCCGAACAGGCTCAGATCCTTCAGGTAGAGCGTGCGCACGTCCAGCGTCACCATCGGGCCCGCGATCGCGCCCGAAACGGCATAGCGCCCTCCCGGCCGCAGCACGTCCAGCATCAGCGGCCAGTCCGGACCGGCGACGAGGTCGATCACCACGTCCACGCAGTTCTCGCCGAGCGCCTTCAGGCTGTCGGCATCGCGGGCCACCGTCTCGTCGGCCCCGATCTCGCTCAGCGCGGCCGCCTTGCTGGAACTGGTCGCCGCGATCACATGCGCGCCCCGTGCCTTGGCGAGCTGCACGGCTGCCGACCCCACGCCGCCCGAGGCGCCGGTTACCAGCACTCGGTCGCCTTCGCAGACGCTTGCGCGGGTGAGCATGTTCTCGGCGGTGGAATAGGAGCAGGGAAAGGAGCCGAGCTCGACGCTGCTCAGCGGGCTGCGCACGGCATGGGCATGGCGGGAGGCGACCACGGTGAACTCCGCAAAGCCCCCGTCGACCTCGGAGCCGAAGTACCACGGCTGCTCCAGCATCCGCCCGCAGGCCTCGCGGAGGCTCGGTTCGACAAGAACGCGCTCGCCGATGCGGCTGTGCGGCACGCCGGTGCCGACGGCGACGATCTCGCCGCAGACATCCGCGCCCTGGATGCGCGGGAACTGGAGCGCCTTGCCGGTCCAGCCTGAATCCGCCGCATCGTTGTCTCGCTTGGAGTACCAGCCGACGCGGGTGTTGATATCGGTGTCGTTGACGCCGGCGGCGTGGACCCGGATCAGCACTTCGCCCCGGACCGGCTTCGGCACCGGAAAGTCGGTCCGAAAGGAGAGCGCCTCGGGGCCGCCGTGGCCCGTCAGGCACACGGCTCTCATACGGTCGGGGATCGGTTCCATCGCACGCTCCTCTCGCTGCCGGTCCGGCAGAAGCTAACGGAGGCCGCTGCAGGATGCGACCCCCAAGGCCCGGAAAGTGCAGGATAGAAGATCGAAAGGGCGCGGGCAGCAAAACGGGCGGCCCGCAGGCCGCCCGTCCTGTCCTTGCCGCGAGTGAGCGGGTTATTCGGCCGGCACCGCCGCGCCCGGTTGGCTCTTGCCGAAATGCTGCCGGTTGAGCCGGACCACGAGGGCGATCATCGCGACCTGCAGGGCCACCGCGATGGCCGAGATGGCGAGATAGGCCAGCGAGTACTTGTCGACGATCCCCGAGGCAACGAGCCCCTTGTTCAGCCAGAAGTGCAGCATGACCGAGAGCGCGACGCCGGGGCAGACCAGCGCGTAGGAACCCGGCGAGGTCTTGGAGCCGAAGACGAAGTCGTTCCAGTAGTGCTGGCGGCGTAGCACGAGCAGCCCGAGCGAGAGGAAGATGATCTGAACCGTCATCAGCCGGGTCAGGAAGACCAACGTCTCGACCGGCGCCGAATGGGCGTCGAAGGTCACATGCATGCCGTGCGATTGGCGCAGGAACATGATCCCCAGGACCGTCATGATCGGCACGACGATCATCAGCGTCGGCCCGGCTTCGCGCGCGGTGCCGTGGTGCAGCATCGAGTTGAACGCGGTGATCGCGGCGACGGCGGTATAGATGATCGAGGCAAACCCGAAGAAAGTCGATCCGATCAGCGCGATCCCGGCGATCACCGTATTGTGGCTCATCGCGGCCGGCGCGGCAAAGCCCACCGCCACCATCGCCAGCGCGAAGGCCGGCAGGAGCTGGGCGAAGGAGTTGTGCGCGGTGACGTCGAAGAGCCCGCCCTTGGCCAGCACCCGGCCGAGGAAATCGCCGATATAGCCAAGCGCCTGCAGGCCGATCAGCAGGAACGCGATCATGGCGAAGGGAAAGAGATACTCCACGATGCTCCAGAGCTGGGGCACCAAGGCGAGCCCGGCCACGAACATGCCGTTCACCGCCATCGCCAGCGCCAGGGGCATCGCGAGGATCGAGGTCTCGCCGTTGGAGTTGCGCAGGCGCTCGTAGGCCTCGGTCCGGCGGAAGGCCGAGAAGGCGCGCAGGTTCCAGACCAGGTATTTCAGGTTGAGGAAGACGAAAACTGCGATCCCGATCCAGGCCACGAGGATCGCCGCCTGCTGGATCGCGCCGCCGGTGGTGAGCGCGGCCCAGATGTGCTCGAAGGTCGGCACCGGCACGCCCGGGTGCGGCACCCAGAAGAACAGATACATGAAGAACGACACGGACAAGCCGCCAGCGCCGAGCGAGGCGAGGAAGTAGAGCGGTGAGTAGTTGTCGGCAGGGCGTGTGGACGAGGACATCGATTCTCTCCGTCAAATTCGAGTATGTGAATATGAAATCACGAGAAGAAGCGATTTTCAAGTAAAATGAACTAATCAGTTCAGTTTGTCGCGCCAGCCGCCAGGGGCGGCCCAAGGTGTTGAACTCAGGTGGAAACCGGCGGCTATCGCGGAAACCGGCGTCGACGTGGCAGAGAGGCAAACACCCAGAAATCGGCATATGTTGTGGAAAACTGCGGACGGTGACCCAGATGCTGGGGCTTCGTCTTGACTTTGTAGTCGCGGATGCAAGACTGTCTCCCACCCCGCGACTCGAACAGGATCCGGCCCCGTGCGCTTCACAAGGCTCCGCCTGAACGGCTTCAAGAGCTTCGTCGACCCGACCGATCTTCTGATCGCGGACGGGCTGACCGGCGTCGTCGGCCCGAACGGGTGCGGCAAGTCCAACCTGCTCGAAGCGCTCCGCTGGGTGATGGGCGAAAACCGTCCAACCGCGATGCGCGGCGGCGGAATGGAAGACGTGATCTTTGCCGGGGCCGCCACCCGGCCGGCCCGCAACTTTGCCGAGGTCTGCCTGACCATCGACAACAGCGAGCGGCTCGCGCCTTCGGGCTTCAACGACCAGGACATGGTGGAGATCGTCCGGCGCATCACCCGCGACGCCGGCTCCGCCTACAAGTTCAACACCAAGGACGTGCGGGCGCGCGACGTCCAGATGCTCTTTGCCGACGCCTCCACCGGCAGCCAGTCGCCGGCGCTGGTCCGGCAAGGCCAGATCAGCGAGCTGATCAATGCCAAGCCCAAGTCTCGACGGCGCATCCTCGAAGAGGCCGCGGGCATTTCCGGCCTCTACCAGCGTCGCCACGAGGCAGAGCTGAAGCTGAACGGCGCCGAGCAGAACCTGTCGCGCGTCGACGACGTGGTCGAACAGCTCGCCGGGCAACTGGCGCAGCTCGCCCGGCAGGCCAAGCAGGCTGCCCGCTACCGCACCATTGGCTCGGAACTGCGCCATGCCGAGGGGCTGCTGCTCTACCGGCGCTGGCGCGAGGCGATGGACGCGCTGGAGGCCGCCCGGACCGAATTGCGCGATCGCACAACCGCCGCCTCCCAGGCCGAGCGCCTTGCCTTGGAAACCGGACGGACACGCGAGGCCGCCGACGAGGCGCTGCCGCCGCTGCGCGAGGAGGAGGCCATCGCCGCCGCGGTCCTGCAGCGCCTGCAGGTGGAACTGGGCGCGATCGGCGAGGAAGAGGCGCGGGCCACCGCCGCGATCGAGACCCTCGAACGCCAGATCGCCCAGATGTCCAAGGACATGGAGCGTGAGAGCGGCCTGAACCGCGACGCGGGCGAAACGATCGCCCGCCTCGAGGCCGAGCAGGCCGAGTTGGAAGGTGCGAACCGGGGCCACGAGGAGAAGCTGGCTGCGGCCGTCGAGGCCGCCCGGATCGCCGCCTCCAACCTGCAGGGACGCGAGAGCGAACTGGCCCAGCAGACCGAGGATGTCGCCCGCCTCTCCGCGCGCCACCAATCCGCCGAGCGGTTGGAGAGCGACGCCGACAAGGCCGTGCTCCGCCACGAGGAGGAGGCTCGAAAGGCCGCCGCGACCGCCGATCACGCCCGCGGCGTGCTCGCCGCATCCGCCGAGGCCGCGGAAGCCGCCGAGGCCGAGCAGGAAGCCGCCGCCGAGGCCGCCGAAGCCGCCGAGGTCGCGCTGGCCGAAGCCGACGCCGCCCGCGCCGATTGCGCCGCCCGCGAGGCCGACGCCCGCGCCGCGAGTTCCGCCGCCGAGGGCGAGACCCAGGCATTGCGCGCCGAGGTCGGGGCTCTGGCCCGGCTGGTAGAGCGCGATGCCGGCGCCGGCGACCAGGTGCTCGATCACCTGCGTGTCGATACCGGCTACGAGAAGGCGCTCGGCGCCGCGCTTGCCGATGACCTGCGCGCGCCCGAGGTTGGCGCCGACGCCGCGTCTGGCTGGGCGCTGCTGCCGCCCTACGAAACGCCGCAGCTGCTGCCCGAGGGCGTGGAATCGCTTGCAGGCCGGATGGAGGTTCCCGGTGTGCTGGGTCGCCGCATGGCGCAGGTCGGCGTAGTTGCGGCCGAGGACGGACCGCGCCTCCAGGCCGCGTTAAAACCCGGCCAGCGGCTGGTCAGCCTCGAAGGCGATCTCTGGCGGTGGGACGGCTTCCGCGCCGGCGCCGAGGATGCACCCTCCGCCGCCGCGCTGCGCCTGCAGCAGCTGAACCGGCTGGTGGAACTCAAGCGCGACCTCGAAGAAGCCGCCGCCCGGGCCGCGGGGGCCACGCAGGCCCACGAGGTGCTGCACCAGCGCCTGAAGGACCTGACCGACGCCGACCGCCGCGCCCGCGAGGCGCGCAAGCAGGCCGACATCGCGGTCGCCAACGCCTCGCGCAACCTGTCGCGCGCCGAGAACGACCGCGCCATGGCCGAGACCCGGCTGGAAGCCGCCGAACTCGCCGTCGCCCGCCACGAGGAAGAGGCCGCCGACGCCCGCATCCGGCTGGAAGAGGCGCGCGCCGCCCGCGAGGAACTGCCCGACCTCTCGGAGGCCCGGCTCGGCATCGAGCGGGCCAAGACCGAGGTCGAAGGATCGCGGCGCGACATGATGGCCGCCCGCGCCGCGCAGGACGAGTTGCGCCGGATCGGCGAGGCCCGCGACCGCCGTATCAAGGAGATCCTGAAGGACATCGGTGGCTGGCGCCAGCGGCTCGAGAACGCCGAGTCCCGCACCCGCGATCTCGAAGCCCGCCGCGATGCCGCCGAGGCCGAGCTGGACGTGGCTCGCGCTGCTCCGGACGACATCATCGCCCGCCGCGAGAAGCTCGCCGAGGGGCTGGAAGCCGCCGAAGCCCGCCGCCGCGCCGCCGCCGACGCGCTGGCGCTGGCCGAGACCGCCTTCCGCGACGCCGAACGCGCCGAGCGCGAGGCCGAGAAGGCCGCCGCCGCCGCCCGCGAGCACCGCGCCGCCGCACAGGCCCGCGCCGAGGCCGCGCAGGAAACACGCGATGCCGCCGCGAGCTGGATCCGCGAGGAGCTGGAGACCACGCCCGAGGCGCTGCTGGAAAAGCTGGACACCGACCCCGAGCAGATGCCCTCGACCGAGCAGATCGAGGCCGACATCGCCCGTCTGCGCCGCGCCCGGGACTCGCTCGGCGCGGTCAACCTGCGCGCCGAGGAAGACGCCAAGGAAGTCGCCGGCGAACACGCCACGCTGGTCGAGGAGAAACAGGACCTCGAGGAAGCCATCCGCACCCTGCGCACCGGCATCGCCAACCTCAACCGCGAAGGCCGCGAGCGCCTCCTGACCGCCTTCGAAGAGGTCAATTCCAACTTCGCCATGCTCTTCAAGCACCTCTTCGGCGGTGGCGAGGCCAAGCTGGAACTGGTGGAGAGCGAGGACCCGCTCGACGCTGGCCTGGAGATCATGTGCATGCCCCCGGGCAAGAAGCTCTCGACCCTTTCGCTGCTGTCGGGGGGCGAGCAGACCTTGACCGCGATGGCGCTGATCTTCGCCGTCTTCCTCGCCAACCCGGCGCCGATCTGCGTGCTGGACGAGGTCGACGCGCCGCTCGACGACGCGAACGTCACCCGCTTCTGCGATCTGCTCGACGAGATGGTGCAGCGCGCCGACACCCGGTTCCTCATCATCACCCACCACGCGGTGACCATGAGCCGGATGGACCGCCTGTTCGGCGTGACGATGCAGGAGCAAGGCGTCAGCCAGCTGGTGTCGGTCGACCTCAAGAAGGCAGAAGCGCTGGTCGCCTGACCCGGCTGCCGTGCGGGCGGCGATCTCGCGATTCGGGTATTTTGGCCAAGAAGAAGACAAGGGCGCGCGCCGTCCTTCTTCTTGGTGCAAGTACCCCCGCCGGAGGCAGCGCCCGAAACGGGCGCTTCCAGTCTCAGAGCGCGTTCAGAAGCTCGATGGTCGGCCAGGCGTCCGCCGGCAGCCCGAGCCGCAGCTGTTCGGCCCGGACGGCCGCACGGGTCTGCGCGCCGAGGATTCCATCGATCCCGCCCACGTCATGGCCGCGGGCCTGAAGCCGGGTCTGCAACGTCTGGATCTGTTCGCCGGAGAGCGCAGGCGCCGGGTTGCCAGCGTCGAACACCGGAGCCCCTTCCAGCCGGGTGGCGAAATAGGCGGCGGTCAGAACGTAGGTGAAGCTCTGGTTCCACTCGAAATAGACGTCGAAATTCGGGTAGGCGAGGAAGGCCGGGCCGCCGATTCCCTGCGGCAGCAGCAGAGCCGCCGGCAGATCGCCCCGGGCAAGGTTGCCCGATCTGGCCCGCACCCCGAGCGCCTCCCATTCGGCGACGGTCTTGCGGTGCTCGAGCCCCGTCTCGGCCCAGTTCAACCCGCCCGGCGCGGTGATTTCCTGCAGCCAGGGCTGGTTCGGCCGCCAGCCGAGCGCCTGCAGCATCGCGCCGCCCGACATCAGCGCGTCTGGCACCGAGGTCTTGAGCGAGACATGCCCGTCGCCGTCTCCGTCCACGCCGTTTTCCAGGATGTCCTTGGGCAGCATCTGCACCATGCCGATCTCGCCGGCCCAGGCGCCCGTGGTCGTCGCCGGGTCGAAATCGCCCTGCTCGAAGAGCGTCAGCGCGGCCATCACCTGCGGCTGGAACAGCTCCGGCCGGCGGCAGTCGTGGCTGAGCGTCATCAGCGCGTTCAGCGTGTTGAAGTCGCCCTGAAAGGCGCCGTAGTCCGTCTCCAGCGCCCAGAAGGCAAGGAGGACGCCGGGGTTGACGCCATAGGTCTGCTGCACCCGGTCGAAAGTGTCGCGGTGGCGGGCGAGATTGGCCTGGCCGTTCTCGATGCGGTTGTTGCTGATGACCCTGCGGGCGAACTCGGTGAAGGGGAGTTGGAAGATCCCCTGGCGCTGGTCGGCCCTGAGCACCGCCGGGTCCAGGCGGGCGGCGCCGAAGAAGCGCGACGCCTGGGCCGGATCGTGACCAGCCGCGACGGCGGCTTCCGTCATCGCCTGGCGGAACGCATCGAAACTGCCGCCGCAGGGCACCTGGGCGCTGGCGGACGTGGCGGCGGTGATCAGTGCGGCGATGGAAAGGGTCAGTCGCATGGGGCCTCCGGGATGGTTTCCGGGACCCTAGCGGAGCGCGCCGCACGGGCAAGCGCCCGACGATGACGTTCCGGTGAGACGGCCGGGCTAAAGCGCCTTGCGCGCCCGGAGCGCGGCCGAGATTGTGCCGTCGTCGAGATAATCCAGTTCGCCGCCAATCGGCACGCCCTGGGCCAGCGAGGTGACGGCGATGCCCATCGGCTCCAGCTGTTCGGCGATGTAATGGGCGGTGGTCTGGCCGTCAACGGTGGCGTTGAGCGCCAGGATCACCTCGGTGATGCCCTCGTCGCGGACCCGGGTGAGCAGACGCGGGATGCGCAGCTCGTCCGGCCCCACCGCATCGAGCGCCGAGAGCGTGCCGCCGAGCACGTGGTAACGCCCCTTGAAGACGCCCCCCCGCTCCATCGCCCACAGGTCGGCCACGTCCTCCACCACGCAGATCTCGCCGGTGGCGCGCTTCTCCGAGGTGCAGATCTCGCAGACCTCCGTGGTGCCCACGTTGCCGCAGACCACGCATTCGCGCGCGGTCGCGGCCACCTGCTGCATGGCGTCGGCCAGCGGAACCAGCAGCAGCGCGCGCTTTTTGATCAGTTGCAGCACCGCGCGACGCGCCGAGCGCGGGCCGAGGCCGGGAAGCCGGGCCATCAGCTCGATCAGGTCCTCGATGTCGCGCGGGCCCTGGCTCACCTCACATGCCCGGAATGTTCATGCCGGCGGGCAGGCCGAGCTCGGATGTGAGCTTCTCCATCTCCTCGCGGGATTTCTCCTGTGCCTTGCTCTGCGCGTCCTTGATCGCGGCGAGGATCAGGTCCTCCACAACTTCCTTCTCGTCGGGGTTGAAGATCGAGGGATCGATGTCCAGCCCGGTCAGCTCGCCCTTGGCGGTGCAGCGAGCCTTGACCAGCCCGGCGCCGCTCTCGCCGATCACCACGGTGTTTTCCAGTTCCGACTGGAGCGCGGCCATCTTGGTCTGCATCTCCTGCGCGGCCTTCATCATCTTGGCCATGTCGCCAAGCCCGCCGAGTCCCTTCAGCATATGAATTCCTTTCCGTCTTGTGTTCCGGTGTCCGACCCGCTGTCGTTCTGGCGGATCATATGGCGTGTCTCGGTCCCGGCGGCAACGCTGCCCGCGGGGCTATTCGTCCTCGAACGGGTCCCATTCGTCCTCGACCTCGGGCAGGGCCTCCATCGCAGCCGCGGCCGCGATCTGGTCGGGGGTGCGGATCTCGGCGATCCGGGCCTTGGGGAAGGCGGCGAGCGCGGCCTGCACCATCGGATGGGCCAGGGCGGCCTCCTCCAGCGCGCGGCGCTCGCTGTCGCGGGCCTCCTCGATGGTCGGGCCGCCGCCCTCGCGCACCACCGAAACCGCCCAGCGGTTGCCGGTCCAGGACTGCAGCCGCTGCCCGAGCCTCTGGGCCAGGTCCGGCGCCGCGTCCTCGGTGGGCTGGAACTCGATCCGACCTGGGCGGTAACGGGCGAGCTTCAGCGTCCGCTCGATCTCGATCAGCAGCGTCACCTCGCGATTGGCCCGGACCAGCTCGATAACATGGTCGAAGCTGGCGTAACGCGCCAGCGCCTCCTCGGGGGCCACCTGCAGCGCGGCCATCGGCCCGGCGCCCGGCGGCGTGCCGCGCGGGGCGGAGGGTGGCGGGGCGACATGGCCCACCGGGGCGCCGCCGGGAGCGGGCGCCGGCGCCCGTCCGCCACCGCCGCCCGGCCCGGAGGGGGGCGGCGTCGCATCCTTCAGCTTGCGCACCAGGTCGCCCGGCGTCGGCAGGTCGGCCACATGAGTCAGCCGGATGATCGCCATCTCGGCCGCCATCATCGCGTTCGGCGCCGCGGAGACCTCTTCCAGCGCCTTCAGCAGCATCTGCCACATCCGCGCAAGGATCGGCATCGACAGCGCCTCTGCCATTGCCCGGCCGCGGTCGCGCTCGTCCGGGGGCACGGTCGGGTCGTCGGCTGCTTCCGGCGTGATCTTGGTGACCGAGACCCAATGGCAGACCTCCGCCAGGTCGCGCAGGATCGCCACCGGGTCGGCCCCGTCGGCATATTGCGTCGCCAGCTCGGTCAGCGCGCCCGCGGCGTCGCCCTTCAGGATCATGTCGAACAGGTCGAGAATGCGGCCCCGGTCGGCGAGGCCCAGCATCGCGCGGACCGTCTCGGCGTCGGTCTCGCCCACGCCCTGGCTCAGCGCCTGGTCGAGCAGCGAAGTCGCGTCCCGCGCCGAGCCCTCGGAGGCCCGCACCAGCAACGCCAGCGCGTCGTAAGTGATCTGGCCGCCCTCGGCATCCGCGATCCGGCGCAGCATTGCCACCATGTCCTCCGGCTCGATCCGGCGCAGGTCGAACCGCTGGCAGCGGCTCAGCACCGTCACCGGCACCTTGCGGATCTCGGTGGTGGCGAAGATGAACTTCACATGCGCCGGCGGCTCCTCCAGCGTCTTGAGCAGCGCGTTGAAGGCGCTGGTCGAGAGCATGTGGACCTCGTCGATGATATAGACCTTGTAGCGCGCCGAGGTCGGAGCATAGGCCACCGAGTCAAGTACCTGGCTGCGGATGTCGCCGACCCCGGTGTTGGAGGCCGCGTCCATTTCCAGCACGTCCACGTGCCGCCCTTCGGAGATCGCCACGCAATGCTCGCAGGTGCCGCAGGGTTCCGTCGTCGGTCCGCCGCTGCCGTCGGGGCCGACGCAGTTCATCCCCTTGGCGATGATCCGCGCGGTCGAGGTCTTGCCGGTGCCGCGGATGCCCGTCATCACGAAGGCCTGCGCGATCCGGTCCGCGGCGAAGGCGTTCTTCAGCGTCCGCACCATGGCCTGCTGGCCCACCAGGTCGGCAAAGGTGGCGGGGCGGTATTTCCGCGCCAGCACCTGGTAGCCGCTCTCGCCCGTCTCGCTCATCTCGCCTCGCTTCGCTGACCGGCCCAACCTAGTGGCGCTGGCGGCGGAGGTCCACCGTTGCGATGGCCCGGCGCTCTGCTATCCTGTCAGGGCCGTTCGCGAGGCGGCGTCCAGGTCCGCGGAAAGCCGTCATCGGCACCTCGTCCGACGAAGAACCCACACCGGTTTTTCACGTTGCCCGAACCGGCGGACCAACGGGCGTGAACGGGAGAAACCGACATGAAATCCCTGGAACAGCTGCGCCGCGACGCCAAGGCGCTGAAAAAGGCCCACCTCGCCGGCGCGCCCGAGGCGGCGCTGCGGCTTGCCGCCCATCCGCCACGAAGCGCCGGCGCCCTGCAACACGCCGATTACCTGCACGTGATCGCGCAGGAACAGGGCTTTGCCTCCTGGCCGCGGCTGAAGCTTGCCGCCGAGACGGAGGGGCTCGACCGCGCCGCCCGGATCCAGCGCCTCAAGATCGCGCTGCACAATGGCCAGACCTGGGTCGCCGAACGACTGCTGGAGGAGACGCCGGACCTCGCCGACGGGCTCTTTGCCCTTCAGGTCGCGCTGCTGAACCGCGCCGAGGTCGCGCGGATGCTGGCCGAGGACCCGGCCCGCGCCACGCAGGAGTTCGGCCCGCGCCGCCCGATGCTGCACCTCGCCTTCTCGCGCTGGATCCACGCCCGCCCCGATCGGGCCGACGACATGCTGGCGATCGCGCGGATGCTGGTCGACCACGGCGCCAGCGTGAACGACGCGTGCCCGGTCGGCCCGGGCAACCCGCACCGGCTCTCCGCCCTCTACGGGGCCATAGGCCACGCCGACAACATGGTGCTCGCGGCCTGGCTGCTGGAGCAGGGCGCCGACCCGAACGATGGCGAATCTCTCTACCATTCGACCGAGCTCGGCCACCATCACGGGCTGAAGCTGTTGCTCGCCCACGGGGCGGACCCGAAGGGCACCAATGCCCTGCTGCGGGCGATGGATTTCAACGACCACGCGGCGGTTCGCCTGCTGCTGGACCACGGCGCCTGCGCCGATGATTTCGACAGCACCCATGTCGGTGGCGAGCGCCCCTGGGTGGTGCCCGCCCTGCACCAGGCCGCCCGACGGATGTGCAACGCCGAGATGGTGGAGCTGCTGCTGCGCGCCGGTGCCGACCCGGCCCGCCGGTTCCTCGGCGCCACGCCCTATGCCTTTGCCCGCGTCTTCGGCAACCGGGCCCTCGCGGATGCGCTTGAGGCGCTCGGCCCGCAGCCGCCCCTCACCCCGGTCGAGACAGCGCTCGCCGCAGCCGCCGATGACCAGCCGGCCAAAGGCCCGACCGGCGAGCTGCCCGAGGCCTATGCCGACATCCTCCGCATGATCCTCCACCTGCCCGGCAAGCTGGAGCATCTCCGCCGCCTCGTCGCCCTCGGGCTGCACCCGGACCGGCCCGATGCCGAGGGCCTCACCCCGGTGCAGGTCGCGGGTTGGGAGGGGCTGCCGGAGGTCATGGCCTTCTTCCTCGCGCAATCGCCCGACCTGACCCATGTGAACGGCTACGGCGGCGGCCTGCTCGACACCATCGTCCACGGCTCCGAGAATTGCCCGGCCCGTGCAAGCCGCGACCATGTTCGATGCGCCGAACTGGCGCTCGCGGCCGGTGCGCCCCTCCGCGGCGACACGATCCGCGGTGCCGGCGACGAGGCGATGTCCGCCTTCCTCCAGGACTGGGCCGAGGCGCACGCCGACAGGGTCGCGGGCTGACCTCAGGTCTTCTTGGTGAAAATACCCTCGGGGGGCGCGGGGGGCAGACGGCCCCCCGCTCGCGGCCGGGCTCAGTCGCCACGCCAGCGGCGCTTTTCCTCCATCACCGAGCGCACCATTTTCCCGAATCCCTTGGACCGGGCGCGGGCCTCGGCGATGGTCTCGGAATTGCGGGCGTCCTCCCGCTGCAGCTTGCGCCAGCGCGCCAGCCGCGCCGGATCGAGCCGCCCGGCGTCGATCTCCTCGCGGATTGCGCAGCCCGGCTCGCTGTCATGGCCGCAATCCGAGAACCGGCAGCGCGCGGCGAGCTCAGAGAGGTCGGCGAAGACGCTGTCGATTCCCTCGGCGGCGTCGGTCAGCTGCAGCTCCCGCATCCCCGGCGTATCGATCAGCCAGCCCCCCGCCGCCGTGCGCCAGAGCGCCCGGGCGGTGGTGGTGTGCCGGCCCTTCGAATCGTCGGGGCGAATGTCCCGCGTGCCGTCGTGCCGGCCGGTCAAGCCGTTGGAAAGCGTAGTCTTTCCGACGCCGGAGGAGCCGAGCAAGGCCAGCGTCTGTCCCCGGTCGCACCAGGGATGCAGCCGGGCGATCTGCTCCGGGTCGCGGGCGTCCAGCGTCACGGCGGCGACCAGCGGCGAGAGCGCCTCGGCGCGGTGGCGGTAGGCGTCGGGATCCTCCGCCTCGTCGGCCTTGGTGATGACCACGAGCGGCAGGCAGCCGGCGGCAGAGGCCAGCGCGAGGTAGCGCTCCAGCCGGGCCACGTTGAAATCGTGGTTGCAGGAGGTCACGATACCCAGCGTGTCGACGTTGGCGGCGATCAGCTGGTCGCGGGAGGCGGTGCCGGCGGCGCGGCGGTGGAGCAGGGTCTTGCGTTCCAACAGGTTGAGAGCGCGGTGATTTTCCGGGTCATGGAGCAGCCAGTCGCCGACGGCGAATTCGCCGGTGCTCTGCTTGCCCGGCAGGGTGAGCGTCACCGGCCCGGTCTCTGCCAGCGCCTCGAGCCGGTCACGGGCGACAAGGGAGACACGCGCGGGCAGGCCCGGTTCGCCCGCGGCGCGGGCTGCGTGGAAAGCCGACCATCCGAGGTCGGAAAGCGTAAGAGATGTCAATGGTTTGATCCCTGAACACGTCTGGAAAACGGCCATCAGGCCGCGGGTTCGACGGTCGGGTGTCAGGCCTTGGTCAGGCGGCCTGCACCCGGAGGATGGTCACAAGCTCTGTCATGTGTCCTCCGTTCAGGTTGGTTGGGTGAGAGGCTGGACAACGACCCAAGCGGGGCTCGTTACGGCTGCTTCCTTCCGGACCTGACCGGGTTGGCGAGGCGCCTGCCCGCGCCAACCTCTCGGGGATGCAGGTAGTCGATCCGTGCGGAGGATTCAAGCGGGCGCGGGCGGGAGTTTCGGTCGGAATGCAGGTTTCGGGGCCGAGAACGATCGGAACGACGACCGAAACAGCGGGAGTTGCTGTCGTTTGCCGGGAATCGCGCGCCCGCCGTTGGCGCCGTGAGCGGGATTCCGGTCAAACCGACCGAAACGACCGCCGTGAATGACCGGAACGACTGGTGCGGCCGGAGCGGCGCCGTGCGCCCCTCAAAATCCGGAGGCGGCGGCGATGGAGCGGCGGGCGAAGCGGGCGTCGTCGGCGGGGTTGTCGTGCTCCATGACGAGAAAGCGCGCGCCGGTCGCCTCGACCTCGGGCAGGATCCGCCGCCAGTCGAGAATGCCGTCGCCGACATCGGCCCAGCCGTCCTCCCCGGTGTTCTCGCCCTCGGGCGCGATGTCCTTGAGGTGAACGGCGACGATCCGGTCGGCGTACTTGCGGAGCCAGCGCACCGGGTCTTGGCCGGCGCGGGCGACCCAGGCGATATCTAGTTCGAGCGCGAGATCGTCGGAGCCGGCGAGGATCAGGTCCAGCGGTGTCTCGGCGCTGTCGGTCTCGGCGAATTCGAAGGCGTGGTTGTGCCAGCCGAAGGCGACGCCCGCCTCCCGCAGCCGCGCGCCGGAGAGCGCCAGCACGCGGCCCAGCTCGGCCCAGCCTTCGGCGGTCTTCTCCTGCTCGTCCTCGGGGAGCGCGGGGACGAACACCGCTTCCATGTCGAGGGCGCGGGCGATCTCGATCACGCGGTCGGGCTGGGCGGAGACCATCTCGAGCGAGACATGACCGGTGGGCATGGTGAGGCCGGCCGCGGCCAGCGCGTCGCGAAGCTTGCCCGGGTCTTCGAGGCCCGCAAACAGGGCGGGGTCGCCCTCCACCTGTTTGTAGCCGAGCCCTGCGAGCATCCTGAAAGTGTCCGGCAGCGGGCCGAACTTGCGCGAGGAATGAAGCTGATAGGAGAAGTCACGCATCTGCTGGATCCTTTGCTTGAGGGATTGGCCCCGCGGTGGACGATGTGGTCTTGCCGCGCCGCATCGGTGCCGGGGCAGGAGGCCCCGATGCGGCGAGCAGCAGCAAGGGCCTGATCCCGGAGGCCCTTGCTGCGCGTCGCGTCGTGTCAGGCCCCGCGCGGCGCGGGGAGAGGAGGTTGCCGCGCGAGGCAAAATGTTAACGCCCCGGTTGTAAACTTGTTCCCGAACTTCGGAGACAGTTTCGGCGGAATGCATCGAGTTGTTTCCAGACAATAGCGACAGGGCGGAAACCGGCACCGTTGCGGCTTGAACAAGGCTCGAAAGCTCCCGACCTCCGCCACAAACCGGCCCCAGTCCTTCACTAGCGTCAAAGTTGTGTAAAGTATGGAGTAGCGCCGTGAAGATCGAGCAGACCAAGGAGACCCAGCCGGATCAGGCTGCACCGCAGATCACCGCCCCGTACCGGGCGACGCGAAGCCTGAGCCGGATGCTGGCCATCCCGATGCTCGGTCTTGGCGCAGCGAGCTGTGTCGCTGTCGAATTCGTCAAGGCGCTTGCTCCCGAATTCGCCGCCCTGCCGCTGATCGCCGGTCCGGCGCTGGCGCTGGCCGGCCTGCTGATGCTTTTGCGCAGCCAGGTCTGCGAGGCCCGCGCCGCCAAGGCCCGCCGCATGAGCTGCCAGCGCATTGCCCCGTATCGCCCGGTCATGGCCGATGGCTCGAACGGCGTTTCGGCGCTGAACGCGGTGCTTTCGCCGGCCGGCGAACGGCACAGCGCGCCGCCGCGCCGCGCCAATGTCGCCCGCGCCCGCGCCGTTGCCCGTGCCTCCAACGCCCCGCTCGAAACCCATTATGGCAACAATGTCCGCCTGTTCCCTCCGGCGCCGCATCGCGCCGAGGCCCAGCCGCAGCCTGCCGCGACACGCAGCCGGACGCCCTCCGCCTCGCTGGCCTGCGCGGTCCACTTCGGCAACAACTGGGCGCAGGACGTGGACCTGTCGCCGCGCGCCAAGGCCCGGCTGGAGGCCGACCCCTTCGTCAAGCGGCTGGCGCGGATCAGCTGATCCGTCGCGCTTCCCCGGCTTTCCGCCATACCTCGGAGCGAATGGCCAGCCCTTGCGGCTGGCCTTTCCTTTTGTAGGGCGGGATCAGAAGCGGACGGTGACGCCGGGCAGGGCGAGGGTCTTGATCAGGTCGCGGACCTCCTGCCGGGCGGCGATGTTCGACAGGTTCAGGCGGTCGCCGCCGATGTCGCGCAGGTCGAGCAGGGTGAGACCGCGGGGGAACAGCTCGCGAAAGATCACCCGCTCGCTGAAGCCGGGCGCCACGCGGAAGCCGATGCGGCGCGAGAGCTTGCCCAGCGCCTCTCCGACCTTGCGCTTGTTGTGCATCTGCTGCGAGCCGAGGCGGTTGCGGGTGACGATCCAGTCGATCGGCTTCAGCCCTGCCTCGGCCCGGGTCTGCCGCGCCGCCCAGACCATCTCCGAATAGACCGACGGGCCCAGGATCGCGCCGTCCTTCGGGCGGGTGCGGGCGAGCAGGTCGAAATCGACGAAACTGTCATTGAGCGGCGTGATCAGCGTGTCGGCCAGCGAATGGGCCAGCTGGCTCAGCCGGGTATGCGAGCCGGGGCAGTCGATCAGGACGAAGTCGTTGTCCTGGCGCAGCTCCTGCACCGCGAGCGACAGGCGGTGGTCGTTGATGTTGACGCCCTGCGGCACCTGCTCGGGCGGGATGTCGGGCAGGTTCATGTAGGCGGGGATGGCGAGATCGTGACCCTCGTTCTCGCAGAAGGCGCGGCGGTTCTCGATGTAGCGCCCAAGGCTCTGCTGGCGCAGGTCGAGGTCCAGCGTGCCGACCCGGTGGCCCATGCGCACAAGCGCGGTTGCCACATGCATCGAGGTGGTCGACTTGCCCGACCCGCCCTTCTCGTTACCGACGACGATGATATGCGCCAAGGTGCGCTCTCCGACTGCAGACTTCTCTGGTGGCCGCGGCTCCCCCAGGAACCGTGCCGCGGGTTCTGCCACGGCGATGTGACAGGGGCGCGGCGGGTGCGACCGGAGCCTGTGCCACTAATGCCGGACGGGCGGGAGGAAAAGGGCAAAACCGCCCCCGGTGCGATTGCGGCCCGCGCCCCGTCGCGGCGCGATCACAGCAGCCAGCGCCAGGCCGCCTCGGCAAGGGCGAGGAGGGCGAACACCGGCAGCGAGAGCGAGCAGGCGAGCCAGAGAGCGCTGCGGAAGGTGGGGCGGGGCGGCGGGGCTTTGATGCCCATCACGGGCGGCGGGGAGCGTTTCATGGCCCCGTGTTAACCACGCCTTAGGTTGCGGGGGCGTTAATGGCGGCGCGAAAGGAAGGCCGCTTGGACGCAGATTGGGAAGAGACCGCGCCGATGCGCCTGCCCGGGGGGCTGGCGGCGTTGCCGATGCAGCAGCACGGGCTCTACGGCGCAGCCTGCCGGAGCCTGGGAGCCGGCGCGCGGCGCTTCGTGATGCGGCGGCACGGGCAGGTGGAAGGCGCGGCGCAGGTGCTGGTGCGGCGCTGGCCGTTGCTGGGAACGGCGGCGCTGCTGTCGCGCGGGCCGGTCTGGGCGAGGTCGGTGCCGGAGGCGCGGCGCGTGGCGGGGCTGCGCGGGTTGCTGGAGCGGCTGCGGCGGGAGCATCGCTGCGTGGTGGTGACCCCGGAACCCGGCGTGGGCGGGGTGGATCCGATGGCGGGCAGCGGCTGGCTGCCGGCGGTCAGCGCCTGTTCGCTCGCCCGGCTGTCGCTCGAGGGCGGGCCGGAGGCGTTGCGCGGGCGGATGCATGGCAAGTGGCGGAACCGGCTGGTGCGGGCGGAGGCGGCGGGGCTGGTGGTCGCGGCGGGGCCGATGCCGGCGGACCCGGGCCACTGGCTGCTGCGCAGGGAGGCGGCGCAGGCGCGGACACGGGGCTACCGCGCGCTGCCGGCGTCCTTTACCGCGGCATGGGTGGCTGTGGGCGGGCCAGGGTCGGCGCGGCTCTTCACGGCTCTGCGCGGGGATGAGCCGGTGGCGGCGATGCTGTTCCTGCTGCACCCGCCGGGGACGAGTTACCACGTCGGCTGGTCGGGGCCGGAGGGGCGGGCGGCTGGGGCGCACAACCTGTTGCTCTGGGGGGCGATGCAGTGGCTCGCGGGGCAGGGGGTGCGGACGCTCGATCTGGACCTGCTGGACAGCCACGCCGCGCCGGGGCTGGTGCGCTTCAAGCTCGGCAGCGGGGCTGTATGCGAGCCGCTGGCGCCGACCCGGGTGCACGCGCCGGGGAGCCGGCTGTTTGCCGGGCGTGCGGCCTGAGACGGTATGGCTCCCGCCCGTCGTCGATGCATCGGGGATGCATCTCCTCCCGTTGGGCCGGGCCGCGCGCAAGCGCGCGGCAGGGGGCGCAGGGGGTGGGGCGTGCGAAGGCGGGCGAACGGACGGCGGGCGATGGGGAGGTCGGTGCGCCGGAAGACGCTCGCGAATCACAGGCTTTGCCAGATGAGGAACATGTGGTAAACCATCGGGCAAAATAGAGAAAACATCGAGCAGGCAATCAAGGATGACAGACGGGACCGATGCGGCCTTCGTCATCTCCTGGGCACAGACGGTCATCGAGGGGAACGCCTCGCCGTCGCCGGGAGAATTGCGCGTGGGCGCGAGCTGGCGCTGGGCCGGGCAGGCGATGCGGGTGGACGGGCCTTCGGGCGCGGCGCTGCTGGGGCAGGCGCTTGGCAGCGCGGAGTTGCACGAGCGGGCGGCGCGGACGGCGCGGCGGATGTGCGCGACGGTGGTGCCGATGGGTGCGCCTGGGCGGATCGACGTGAGCGGCGAGCACCTATTGGACCAGGGCTTCGTGGTGACGGATGGGCGGCATGGCTATGCCGCGAGCCGGATCGAGCCCGGTGACGGGCGGCCGGCGCTGGTCCTCTTCGTGGGCGCGCCGCCGCCGCAGGATCGCGACCTGTGGATCGCGCGGATCGTCACCAACCGGCGCGCCGAGGCGCGGGCGCGGCTGGCGCCGCCGCCGCCGGTCACCGGGCTGGTGGCGGGCAGCCGGGTTGCGACGCCGCAGGGGCCACGGCCGGTGGAGCGGCTGGTGCCGGGCGACAAGGTGCTCACGCGGGGCGGCAACACTTGCGTGGTGCGCTTCGCCGGCAAGCTGCGGCTGACCTCCGCGGACCTGCGCCATGTGCCGGCGCACCGGCCGATCCGGTTCTCGCAGGCGGCCCTAGGCCCGCGCTGGACCGGGCGCGACCTGCATCTTGCGCCGGACCAGACGCTTGAGCTTGGCGGGCCCGCGGGGCGGGCGCTGTTCGGCCGGAGCGCGGTGCTGGTCCGGGCGGGCGACCTGCTGGACCATCCGGGCGTCTGCGTCGATCCGGTGATGCAGGAGGTGACCTATGTCCAGCTCCTGCTCGATCGCCACGGCGTTGTGGTGGCCGACGGCATGGGCTGCGAGAGCTTCCACCCCGATGCGGCGGTCATGCCGCGCAAGGGGCTGGTCGATCCGGACCTGCTCAAGCATCTCGATCCGAAGGTGCTGGCGCAGCCGTCGCGCTATGGGCCGGTGGCGGGGCGGCGGCTGAGCCGGGGCGAGGCGGCGTTGCTGTTGGCGCGTGGCAGTCTCCGGGCGGTTGCTTGACAGCCTGCGCCTGACCCTCTAAGGAGCGCCATCCCGGCACCGCGTCTTGCGCGGCGGCCAGGAAATTCATTGGTGTTGGTGGCCCCCGCAAGGGGATGCCTGTCTCCCGCTCAGGGAAAGGACAACGCCCTTCATAGGTGCCCTGATGCAGCGATGCGGGGGCGCCGCACGAAAGAAGGAGATCAGACGGTGACCAAACGCACCTCTGCCAAGTACAAGCTCGATCGCCGCATGGGCGAGAACATCTGGGGCCGCCCCAAATCCCCCGTCAACCGCCGCGAATACGGCCCGGGCCAGCACGGCCAGCGCCGCAAGGGCAAGATGTCCGACTTCGGCCTGCAGCTCCGCGCCAAGCAGAAGCTGAAAGGCTACTACGGCGACCTGACCGAGAAGCAGTTCCGCCGCATCTTCGCCGATGCCGAGCGGGTCAAGGGCGACACCGGTGAGAACCTCATCGCTCTGCTGGAGCGCCGCCTGGACGCCGTCGTCTACCGCGCCAAGTTCGTGCCGACCATCTTCGCCGCGCGTCAGTTCGTGAACCATGGCCACGTCCTGGTGAACGGCCAGCGGGTGAACATCCCCTCCTACCGCGTCAAGGAAGGCGACGTGATCGAGGTGCGCGACCGCTCCAAGCAGCTCGCCGTCGTGCTTGAGGCCGTTGGCCTGGCCGAGCGTGACGTGCCCGATTACATCGATGCCGACCATTCCAAGATGACCGCGACCTTCGTGCGCGCGCCCGGCCTCGCCGACGTGCCCTACGCGGTTCAGATGGAACCGAACCTCGTCATCGAATTCTACGCCCAGAACTAAGGTTCAGGGACGTCCGAGACAGAAAGGGCCGCGACGGGGAAACCGTCGCGGCCTTTTTCGTTGCGTGGGGGAGGACCGGGCTTCGGCGCGATCTGCTATCTTCTGACTCAACGGGTTCTGTCGACCCGGGCGAGCCGCGAGGAGGGGGCCAGTATGCAGTTGGAAGTTTCGTTTCGAAAGGTTGCGGGCACCGGGGCCGCACTGGGGTGGGCGGGATCGAGGACGGTGGTCGCTGACAGGCGCGCAGGCAGCGCCGGTGGCCTTGGGCTTGGCCTCAGTGGCGGCGAACTGATGGCGCTGGCGCTCGGGGCCGGTTACTTCAACCAGCTGCATTTCAGTGCGGAGGCGCTCGGGATCGAGATTTCCGATGCCGAGGTGGATGTGCGCGTGGACTTCGACGGCGATCCGCTGCGCGTTGCCGGCGCCACGGTGGATGTCCGGCTGGCGGTCGAGGGAAGCGAGGCCGACAAGGCGCGGCTGCTCGAACACGCGGAGCGCGAATCGACGATCTCCGGTTCCGTGGTGAATGGCTTTCCTGTGTCGATCTCGCAGGGCTGACCGAAAGCCTGGTCCGGCGTGACTTTGCGGCCGCTTCGGCCGATTGCCTGAGGCAGCAAAGGCGGCGCTTGCATTCCCGCGCACGCTGCCTATCACGCGTGCAAACTTCGAGGAGTTCCCTATGACCAACCACCCCAACCATGGCCGGATCGACGGCCGCATCGTCATCATTGGCTTTGGCTCGATCGGCCGTGGAACGCTCCCGCTGATCGAGCGCCATTTCAGCTTCGACCGGAGCAAGCTGAGCATCATCGAGCCGTCGGAGAGCCATGCCGCCGCGATTGCGGCGCGTGGATATGCGCATGAGGCCGTCTCGCTGACGCCGGAGAACTACCGCGAGGTGCTGGGCCGGCTGCTGGAGCCGGGCAAGGGCTTCTGCGTCAACCTGAGCGTCGACACCTCGTCGCTCGACTTGATGAAATTCTGCCGTGAGATCGGGGTTCCCTATATCGACACCGTGGTCGAGCCCTGGGCCGGCTATTACTTCGGCACCGAGGACAACGCGGCGCGCACCAACTATGCCCTGCGCCAGGCCGTGCGCGACGAGAAGGCCGCCAACCCGGGCGGGACGACGGCGGTGAGCTGCTGCGGCGCCAACCCGGGCATGGTGAGCTGGTTTGTAAAGGAGGCGCTGCTGACACTGGCGCGCGACACCGGCCGCGACGCCACCACGCCGGCCGACCGCGCCGGCTGGGCCGCGCTGATGCGGGACCTGGGCGTGAAGGGCGTGCATATCGCCGAGCGCGACACCCAGGTGCGGCTGGAGCCGCGGCCGCTGGGCGCCTTCGTCAACACCTGGTCGGTCGAGGGCTTCATCGCCGAGGGCTTCCAGCCGGCGGAGCTGGGCTGGGGCACCTTCGAGCCGTGGTTCCCCGAGAACGGCCATCGCCACGAGACCGGCTGCCGCGCCGGGATCTGGCTGGAGCAGCCGGGCGCCAACACGCGGGTCAACACCTGGTGCCCGACGCCGGGGCCGCAGTTCGGCTTCCTGGTCACCCATAACGAGGCGATCTCGATCGCCGATTACTACACCGTCGGCGCCCCGGACGCGCCGGAGTTCCGGCCGACCTGCCATTACGCCTATCACCCCTGCGACGACGCGGTGCTGAGCCTGCACGAGATGTTCGGCTCCAACGCGATTCAGGAGACCCATCACATCCTCGAGGTGGACGAGATCACCAGCGGGATCGACGAGTTGGGCGTGCTGCTTTACGGCCACGAGAAGAACGCGCTGTGGTTCGGCTCGCGGCTGTCGAACGAGGAGACCAAGGACCTGGCGCCGGATCAGAACGCGACGGCGCTGCAGGTGTCCTCGGCGGTGCTTGCGGGCATGGTCTGGGCGCTGGAAAACCCCGGTGCGGGGATCGTGGAGACCGACGAGATGGACCACGCCCGGTGTCTCGAGGTGCAGCGGCCCTATCTCGGCCCGGTCGAGGCGCATTACACCGACTGGACGCCGCTGACCGATCGCCAGAGCCAGTTTCCGGAGGATCTGATCGAGGACGAACCCTGGGCCTTCCGCAACGTGCTGGTCGGCTGACTACAAAGGGGCCGCGTCGGGATGCACCGGCGCGGCCCCTTGCCTGTTTCGGCGGCTGTCAGGCGATTTCGATGTCGTTGCGCAGGGCGTCGAGATCGTCGAAGCCGGCGAGCTTGATCTGCTCGTCGCCGAAGTCGAGCAGGGTCGCGCCGTCGACCACCTCGGCGTAGCGGTTGATCACCTGGATCCGGTAGAGGTCGCCCACCCAGAGATCGCTGTCTAGCACCAGGGTGTCGACGTCGTCGGTGAAGTCCCGGACCACGTCCCTTCCGTCGCCGTCGTTGAAGACGAAGCGGTCGGCATGGCTGCCACCGATCATCACGTCGTTGCCGCCCCCGCCTTGCAGCACGTCGCGCCCAGCGCGGCCGAAGAGACTGTCGGCGCCCCTGTTGCCGCTCAGCGTGTCCTTGTGGTCGCCGCCAAAGAGCCTGTCGGCCCCGGCGTTGCCGATCAGCAGGTCCGAGCCGGACCCGCCGCGCAGCACGTCGTTCCCGTCGAAGCCGCGCAGCTCGTCGCTGCCGGTGTAGCCGAGCCCGACGTCGTCGCCGTTGCTGAAGAGCATGAGGTCGTCCCCGGCGAGGACTTCCCGCATCAGGGCGAGGTCGTCATCGGTCGAGGAGGTGCCGGCCGCTTCGTAGAGCGCCCGGGCGGAGAACTCCGCGTCCCAGATTTCCCAGAGCGGCACGTAGCGGTCGCCCCAATACATGAACTCGCAATAGGCGGTGGCCGTCCCGGTCGGGATCCTGTCGTTGATGAGCTCAAGCGATGGCCCGGCAATCACGCTCCAGTAATAGTCGCCGTCGAGTTCCGAGAAGACCGAGAACCAGTCGCGGATCTCCGGGATGTCGCTTGCGTCAGGCACCAGTTCGGTACGATAGGCCTCCCCCCAGATCCTGTTGAGGTCCAGGATTGTCATGTCCACGGGGATGTAAGCGTTGAGCCTTGTCATTGCCGGCCTCCTTTCCGGAAATGCCGCATCTTCCCAATATGTTACCACTCAGTGCGGTCTCGGGCGATGACCTCGATCAAACCTGGCCATGGCCCCGGAAAGGCGAAACCGGCGGTTGCCCGCCGGTTCCCTTGGTACGAGCCGAGGCATCGCGTCATGCGATGGTCTCCGGCACCTCTGGCGGCGCGATCTCGACGGCCATGAACTCGTGCATGAATTCGATGACCGCGCGGGAATCGTCGGCCGCCTGTGCGAAGTCGTTGACCCCGTCGTTGGCCGCGGATTCGTAGACGAACAGGAAGTCGTCGTACGGATCGAGCGGGTCTTCGTCCGGGTTCGGCGCCAGCGCGAGGTAGACGTCCTCGTTGGCTTCGAGCACGCCGTCGTCATCCTCGACGCCCCACTCCTCGTTGTCGAACACGGCCTCCATCACCGTGGCCTCCTTGTAGACCGGTGCGCCGTCCTCGATCTCGATCCAGCGGATCCAGGTGTCGGCATAGCGATCGGAGCGCACGTAGTCATAGGCTTCCGTGCCGTTCTCGTTGAACGAGAAGTAGTCGATCACCAACGAGTCTCCGCCGGTCACCACGTTCACACCGAGCGTGGTGTTCTCGTAGAGCATCGCATCGAGCGTGATCTCGCCCTCCTTGCTCCAGGCCGCGCCGAGCAGGGCCGAAGGATCCCAGTTCTCCAGCTCCTGGAAGAACTCGGGCCAGGCCTCTGTCACGGAGGTCCAGGTGTTGTCGGCCCCGGCCGTCATGAGCTCCTGGTAGAGCGCCAGGTTCTCGAGCGGCGCGTCGATGGTCAGGAAGCTCGCGCCGTCGTCGGTGCTGTAGATCAGCCGTCCGGCGGCGTCGGTGTCGACGACGTCAGCGGTGAGCAGCTTTTCGACCGCGGCATCCAGCGCCTTTTCCATGACACTGGACGGAGCCCGCGCGACGTTGGCCCGCTCGAGCTCGACTTCCTGCACATAGGGCTGCAGCACGGACGGGATCTCGTAATCGTCCTCCTCCCCTTCGACCAGTTCGAAGAAGATCGGGAACAGGGTGTCGACGTCGGTCGGATGCAGGTTGGCAGGGTCGAAGCCCACGGCGATTAGCTGCTCGTTCACATCGAGCAACGGCTCACCATCGCCACCGCCGTCCGTCGGGTCGAGATCCCGCAGCACGACGATCTGGTCACCGTAGAGCTCGCCCTTCATGGGCCCGCCCCCCGGCGACCCGCCGCCTCCGCCTCCGCCGCCCGGCGGCCCTCCACCACCGCCACGGCCGCCTCCGCCGCCGCTACCTCCGGGGATTCCGCCTCCTGGCCCCTTGACCACTTCGGGTATGACGTCAGTGATCAGTTCAGTGAATTTGTCCGCGTTTTTCATGACCGATCTCCCCCTTGTTTATCCGAGGGCCGCTCATGCCGGCGAAGATCTCCGGATCGCTCCGGCGACGTGTCGCCTCGGACCTTGCGGCCCGCGAATAGAAATATACTATATCCGACTTATCTGGATTTCATTGATTTGTGGCAATTTCACAGGACTTTCTGGAAATTAATTATGTATATATCAAAAATTGAATAAGTAAGGTAATTGGGGTGCGCGGCGGCGATCCCGGCCTTGCCGGACCTGCTTCCTGCGGCATCTGCGGAGCGTCAACGGGTCTGTTCCACCGGGCGCGATTGTGGTCTAGAAGCGCTCGGAAACGGAGAAGACCATGGCACCCATCACACCCCAGCCCGGCATCATGGAGATCGCGCTCTACGTGGGCGGGCAGAGCCATGTCGAGGGCGTTTCGGACGTTCTGAAACTCTCGTCCAACGAGAACCCGTTCGGCCCGAGCCCGAAGGCGAAACAGGCTATCGCGGAGGCCGTGGCGGAGGTGCATCGTTACCCGAACACCGACCACGCGCCGCTGCGAGAGGCGATCGGCGAGGTGCACGGGCTGGACCCGGAGCGGATCATCTGTGGCGTCGGCTCCGACGAGGTGCTGCAGTTCCTCTGCCAGGCCTATGCCGGGCCGGGCGACGAGGTGGTGCACACCGAGCACGGCTTCGCCATGTACCCGATCCTGGCCCACGCGGTCGGCGCGACGCCGGTGGTGGCGAGGGAGCGCGAGCGGGTGACCGACGTGGACGCGCTGCTGGCGGCCTGCACGGAGCGCACGAAACTGGTGTTCATCGCCAACCCCAACAACCCAACCGGCACGATGATCGGCGGCAACGAGATCGCCCGGCTGGCCGACGGCCTGCCGGAGGGGGCGATCCTGGTGCTGGACGGTGCCTATGCCGAGTTCGTCGAGGGCTATGACGGCGGCGTGTCGCTGGTCGATGCGCGCGACAACGTCTTCATGACCCGCACCTTCTCCAAGCTTTACGGGCTTGGCGGGCTGCGGATCGGCTGGGGCTATGGCCCGAAGGAGATCATCGACGTGCTGAGCCGGATCCGGCAGCCGTTCAACCTCTCCGAGATCCAGATGGCCGCCGCGATCGCCGCGGTGCGGGACCGCGACTACGCCGAGTTCTGCCGGGCCGAGAACACCCGGATGCGGGCGTGGCTGGCGCGGGAGCTGGCGGCGCTCGGCGTGCCCTCCGACACCAGCCTCGCCAATTTCGTGCTCGCCCGTTTCGCCGACGTGGCCGAGGCCGAGGCGGTGGACGCGCATCTGAAGTCGCGCGGTGTGATTGTGCGGCGGGTGGCGAGCTACGGCCTGCCGAACTGCCTGCGCATCACCGTGGGCGACGAGGCCGGCTGCAAGCGTGTGGTCGACGGCATCCGCAGCTTCCAGGAGGCCCGGCAATGAGCCGCGTCTACGACCGCGTCGCCTATATCGGGCTTGGCCTGATCGCCTCGTCGATGATCCACGCCGGGCGCCGCGCCGGGCTGCAGGGCGAGATCGTGGGCACCGCGCGCTCGGCCGAGACCCGCGCCATAGCGGCTGAAGACGGGCTCTGCGACGTGGTCGCCGAGACGGCGGCGGAGGCGGTGAAGGACGCGGACCTCGTGGTGCTCTGCGTGCCGGTGGGCGCGATGGGGGCGGTTGCCGAGGAGATCGGCCCGCACCTGAAGCCCGGCTGCACGGTGAGCGACGTGGGCTCGGTCAAGCGCGCGGTGATCGAGGCGGTGAAGCCGCACCTGCCCGAGGGCGTGCATTTCATCCCTGCGCACCCGCTGGCGGGCACCGAGCATTCCGGGCCGCGCTCCGGCTTCGCCGAGCTGTTCGAGAACCGCTACACGCTGATCGTGCCCGAAGGCGACACCGACCCGCAGGCGCTGGCGCGGCTGGAGCGTTTCTGGGCCGGGATGGGCGCGCATGTGGAGCTGATGGAGCCCGAGCACCATGACCTGGTGCTGATGGTGACCTCGCACGCGCCGCACCTGATCGCCTATACGATGGTGGGCGTGGCCGACGACCTGCGCCGGGTGACCGACAGCGAGGTCATCAAGTACTCCGCCGCCGGTTTCCGGGACTTCACCCGGATTGCCGCCTCCGACCCCACGATGTGGCGCGACGTCTTCCTCAACAACCGCGAGGCGACGATGGAGATCCTCGGCCGGTTCATCGAGGAGCTGATGCGGCTGCAGCGGGCGATCCGCAAGGGCGACGGCGACCTGCTCCACGAGTATTTCACTCGAACCCGCGCGATCCGCCGTGGTATTATCCAAGCTGGTCAGGACACATCCGCGCCGGATTTCGGACGCGGTCACGGGCAGGGACAGAGCAAGGGATGAGAACGAAGCTGGGCGCGACTCTGGGTATTTTTCTTTGCGCGACGGCCACATGGGCCAACGCACCCACCGACAGCCAGCGCCCGCATCTGCGGCAGGCAACCGCGGCGATCCAGCCCGTGCAGCGCCCGGCGCTCGCCACGGAAACCGCCGCGCGAGAGGCCGCGATCCTTGCCTCCGCAGCGGTTCCGGCGCCCCGCAAGGCGGTGTCTCGGCAGGAACCCGCCGAGGCCGCCGGCCCCGACATCCGCCCGCAGCCGCGCGACGGGCTGTTTGCCCGCTGGGAGATCCCGGCCGACAGCCTCGTCGAGGTGAGCCGGCAGACAACGCGGATCCATTTCGGCGCCGAGGGCCGGCCGACGCCGCGCCCGGAGCATCCGCTGGCCGGCATCGAGCTGGCCTCGGCGACGCTGCTGGTGCCGCTGACCCCCGACAGCCCCCATCCGGAGGCGCGGCCCGCGGGCTTCGCCAAGCTCTTCAAGCGCAAGGACCGCTATTCCGCCGCCGGCGCCGTCTGCGAGGTCAACGCGATCAAGGGCGTCGCCATTCCCACCGTCGGTCGGCCCTCGAGCGGCTGCGGCATCGAGAACCCGGTGCGCATCACCGAGATGTCCGGGGTCCGGCTCTCCACCCCGATCACCGTGGATTGCACCACGGCGCGGGCGCTCAACACCTGGGTGGCGGATGCGCTCAAGCCCGCCGTCGGGCGCAAGGGCGGCGGCGTCGAGAAGGTGACGGTCGCGGCCTCCTACGCCTGCCGTACCCGCAACAACATCCCCGGCGGCAAGCTCTCTGAACATGCGCGCGGCCATGCCGTGGACGTGTCGGGCTTCGAGCTGGAGAATGGAACCAAGGTCCCGCTGCTCGGCAACTGGAACAGCCGGCAATGGGGCAAGACCATGAAGAAGCTGCACAAGGCAGCCTGCGGCCCGTTCGGCACGGTGCTCGGCCCCAATGCCGACCGCTACCACCAAGACCATTTCCACTTCGACACCGCCCGCTACCGCAGCGGCAGCTACTGCAAGTAGCCACGCGACTCCTGCAAGGCCGTTTCGCCGGGCGTTCGCCCGCCGGTCAGGGAATCCGGAGCCGCGGCGCCGCGCCCAGCGGCACCGGCCCCATCCGCATCCGCCCGTCCGACAGGGTGACGGGAATGTCGAGCGTGCTGGAGCTGCCGGCGAGGCCGCTCACCAGCCTCAGCGCCGATTCCACGGTATCGGCGATCCCGTCGGGCAGGGCGCCGCTTTCGCGGGCGACTTCGAGGATCTCTTCCCAGTTGGTCGCCTTCACCAGCAGGTCGCCGCTGGCCAGCCCGTCCGGGCCGACCGTGAGATCGCCCGCGACCCGCAGTTCCAGCCGGCCCCAGTTTGCTGCGACGTTGCGAACCTCGATCTCGCGCGGCTGCGGGCGCGCCTGTTCCAGTGCGCTGCGGTCCCAAGGGCCGTCGAAGGTCACCACCAGATCGGCCGAGAGCGTCTCGATGGTGCCGGGCACCAGCCCGCGCTCGGCCATCCGCTGCATCATCGGCGCACGCGGACGCAGGCCGGTGATCTCGAGGCCGATCTGCTGCGCGACGCTCTCGCTCTCCACCGGCCGGGTCGCCAGCCGCGCCTCGGCGACGGCAGAGGTCCAGCCGGCATCGGAGGCGAGCGTGAGGTCGCGGAACACCAGCACCGCCTCGTCGAGCTCCCGCGCCGGGCCGGGCCGGAAGGTCAGGCTTCCGCGCAGCTCCTCGCCGCCAATGGCGATGCGCTCCCGGGGTGTCTGCAGCGTCATGCTGTCCGGCCAGACCAGGATCACGTGGTCCTTTTCGTAGTTCAGCCCGAGGATCTGCACGAAGGGCGCGTTCCAGACCCAGCCGGCCTCGGTGTTGGCCAGCGTGATGTCGGTGATCGTGCGGTCGATCCGGGTCGGGTAGCCGGCGACCGAGACGTCGGCCCATTCCGCTTGCCAGCCATCGGCCCGCCGCGCCTCCATCCAGCCCACCAGATCGGATTTCGCCCGCCACGCGCCCCAGCCCCACCAGGCGCTCCAGGCAAGTGCCACCAGCAGCGTCAGCCACAGAAGTCGGATCGGTTTCATCGTGCTGCCTCGGCCCCTTTCGCTTCGCTCCGAATTGCGGTTTACACCCTCCGACGCGCGAGGGAACAGCCATGCTTCAGGAAATCGATCTCAGCAAACCGCTCTGGGTCTTCGGCTACGGCAGCCTGATCTGGCATCCGGGCTTCGCTGTGGAGGAGCAGGCGGTGGCGCGGCTCACCGGCTATCACCGGGCGTTCTGCATGTCCTCGATCCACCATCGCGGCACCGAGGCCTCGCCGGGGCTGGTGCTGGCGCTCGACGCCGCCGAGGGCGGGCAATGCGACGGGCTGGCGTTCCGGGTGGTGCCAGGGCAGGAGGCCGAGACCCTGGCCGCCCTTCGCGAGCGCGAGCTGATTTCCTCGGCCTATCTGGAGGAGCTGGTCACCCTGCGGTTGCGCGACGGGCGGGTGGTGACGGCGCTGGCCTATGTGGTCGACCGAGACCACGTCCAGTATTGCGGCGCGCTGGAGCTGGAGGCGCAGGCCCGGATCATCGCCCGCGCCTGCGGCGACCGCGGGCCCAATTGCGACTATCTCTACAACACCGCCGAGCACCTGACCGAGCTGGGCCTTGCCGATCCGGACCTCGACTGGCTGGCCGCGCGGGTGCGTGCCCTCACCGCATCGCCCCGCCGCTGATCGCGTGCGGGTCATTGGCATTCTGCGACTGCACTCCTATCGTGCGGGCGATGTTGCCACAGTCCCGGAAGACCGACGTTGAGTGATTCCTCCGCGTATACGCATTTCTCGCAGCCCGTCCGCCAGATCGTCCAGATGCTGGTGGTCTGCGGCCTCGTCGGCGCGGGGGGCTGGATCATCTTTCCCAGCGTCAAGCCGGTGTTCCTTGCCAACCCATGGCTGAACGGCACGATCGGGCTGGTTTTCCTCTTCGGCATCCTTGCCTGCTTCCTGCAGGTGGCCCAGCTCAGCTCCTCTGTCCGTTGGATCGAGGCCTTCGCCCGCGACCACCAGTCCGCAGCGGACAGCCCGGCGCCGAGGCTGCTGGCGCCGCTGGCGGCGCTGCTGCGTTCGCGCGGGGTCAACCGGCAGATCTCCTCGACCTCCGCCTCCTCGATCCTCGAATCGGTGGCGACCCGGATCGACGAGGGGCGGGACATCACCCGCTATATCGTCAACCTGTTGATCTTTCTTGGTCTTCTCGGCACCTTCTACGGCCTCGCCACGACCGTTCCGGCGGTGGTGGAGACCATCCGCTCGCTCGCCCCGCAGGAGGGCGAGACCGGCGTCGAGGTCTTCGAGAAACTGATGAGCGGTCTGGAAGCGCAGCTCGGGGGCATGGGCACCGCGTTCAGCTCGTCGCTGCTGGGCTTGGCAGGCTCGCTCGTCGTGGGGCTGCTGGAGCTCTTTGCCTCGCGCGGGCAGAACCGGTTCTACCGCGAGCTGGAGGAATGGCTCAGCTCGATCACCCGGCTCGGCTTTGCCGGCGCCGAGGGTGACGTGAGCGGAGAGGCCGGCGCGCTGATCGCCGTGCTCGACCACATGGCCGAGCAGATGGAGGCAATGCGCGAGATGTTCACCCAGTCCGATGTCAGCCGGGCGATGGTGGACGACAGGCTGTCCGAGGTGGCCGTCGCGGTGACCTCGCTGACCCGCGCCATGCAGCACGGCGACCGCAGCACCGACCTGCTGGAGCGCATCGCCGAGGGGCAGGAACGCATGGTCGAGACCCAGCAGCAGGTGCTGCACCGGACCGCCAGCGGCCGGACCCAGGAAGGCGAGATGATCGACAGCGGCGCCGATGCCGAGAGCCGGATGCGCCTGCGCTCGATCGACGTGCAGCTGCTACGCATCCTCGAGGAGATCGCGGCGGGCCGGCAGGAAACCGTGGCCGACCTGCGCGCCGACATCTCGACGCTGACCCGCGAGGTACGCAAGCTGCGCAACCTCGTCTATCCGCAGCCGGAACAGGGCTCGTCCCGGGTCATCCAGCGCGAGCCGCGCGAGCCTCGGGAGTAGCGTATGGCCCTCCGAAGCCGCAGGACGGACCGCTTCTCGGCCTCGATCTGGCCCGGGTTCGTCGATGCCATGACGGCGTTGCTGCTCGTGCTGATGTTCGTGCTGTCGATCTTCATGATCGTGCAGTTCATGTTGCGCGAGACGATCACCGGGCAGGAGAGCGAGCTCGACATCCTGACCGAGGAGGTGGCGCAGCTCGCCGACGCGCTCGGCTTCGAGCAGGACCGCAGCGCCGACCTGGAGCGGCAGGTGGGCCTGCTGGACGACACGCTGGCGCAGGCGCAGCAGGATGCGGATGCGCAGTCGGCGCTGATCGCCTCGCTGACAGCACAGGTGGGCGAGCAGCAGGACGCGCTGGCCGAGGCGGCGACGCGGATCACCGATTTCGAGGCGCAGGTGGCGCAGCTTCTGATCGAGCGCGACGACGCCCGCGGCGAGGTGGCCGACCTGGAACAGACCCGCAGCTCGCTGGAGACGGCGCTGGCCAGCGCTCGGAGCGAGATCGACGCGAGCGCCGAGGCGGCGCGGCTGGCGGCAGCGCGGCGCGAGGCGCTGGAGGCCTTGGTGGCCGACCTGGAGGCCGAGCGCGACAGCCTGAGCGCCGAGCTCGGCGACGAGGAGGCCGCGCGGCTGGCCGAGGCGGCCGCGGCGCAGGCGCTGCGTGAGAAGCTGGCGGGCGCGGAAGACGAGCTGACCGCGATGACGCTGGCGCTCGAGGAGCAGCGCCGGCGCGCCGAGGAGACTCTGACCTTGCTGGCGGCGGCGGAATCGGCGGAAGCCGAACTGAACGAGAAACTGGCGGCGGCGCTACTGTCGGGGACCGATCTCGAGAGCCAGCTCCTGGCCCGCACCGAGGAGGGCGAGGCCCGGGCCGCCGCGCTGGCCGAGGCGCAGGCGGAAGCCGCCCGGATGCGCGACGCGCTGGCCGCGGCAGAGGCGGAGCGCGCCCGGCTGACCGCGGCGCTGGAACAGGCGCGGGGTGGCGAGGTTTCGAACGCGGAGGCGTTGGCTGCGGCCGAGGCACAGATAGCCCAGCTGGCAAGCGAGCTCACCAACCTGCGCTCGCGGGGCGCGGCGCTGGAGGCGCGGCTCTCGACCGCCGAGGCGGACACCGCTGCGCTGGCCGAGGCCGAGGCGGCGCTGGCCGCCCGCACGCAGGAGCTGGAAGCCGAGCGCGCGGCCGTGGCGCGGCTGACCGAGGAACGCGACACGGCGGTGGCCGACGGCGCCGGCAGTGCGCAGGCGCTGGCCGAGGCGCAGCGGACGATCGAGACGCTGTCGGACGACCTTGCCGGGCTGCGCAGCGAACTGGCCCGGCTCGCCGCCGAGAACGAGAGCCTGCGCGACGCCAACGGCAATGCCGAGGACATCCGCAACCGCCTTGCCGCCGCGCTGGCCGCCAAGCTCGCCGCCGAGACCGAGGCGCAGGACGCGCAGAGCCTGGCCGAGCGCCGCGCCGCGCTGCTCGCCGCCGCCCGCACCCAGCTCAGCCAGGAGGAGGCGCAGTCGGAGGAGAGCCAGCGCAAGGTCACGCTGCTCAACCAGCAGGTCGCCGCCCTGCGCCGCGATCTTGGGCAGCTGCAGGGGCTGCTGGACGCCGCCGAGGCCCGCGATGTTGAATCGCAGGCGCAGGTGCAGGATTTCGGCGCCCGGCTGAACCGCGCCATGGCGCAGCTTGCGCTGGAACAGGATGCGCGGGTGCGGCTGGAAGAGGCGGAACGCAAGCGGCTGGAGGAGGAGAAGCTCCGGCTGGAAGAGGAGAAGAAGGACCTCGCCAATTACCGCTCCGAGTTCTTCGGCGAGCTGCGCCGGATTCTCGGCGGGCGCGAAGGCGTGCGGATCGAGGGCGACCGGTTCGTTTTTTCCTCCGAGGTGCTGTTCGAGCCGGGTTCGGCCGAGATCAGCGCTGCGGGCCGCGAGCAGATCGCCGGCGTCGCCGGCATCCTCTCCGACGTGTCCGGCGACATTCCGGAAGGCATCGACTGGGTGATCCGGGTCGACGGCCACACCGACGACACGCCGGTGCTGGGCGGGCAATACCGCGACAACTGGGAGCTGAGCCAGGCGCGGGCGCTCTCGGTGGTGCGCTACATGACACAGGGGCTCGGCTTCCCGCCGGAGCGGCTGGCGGCCAACGGGTTCGGGGAGTTCCAGCCGATCAACCCGGCCGACACGCCGGAGGCGCGGGCGCAGAACCGGCGGATCGAGCTGAAGCTGACCGAACGCTAGGGGGCGGGAAGCTCGAAGCGGATTTCGCGGCGGTCGAGCACATTCTCGCCGCGCCTGTGCACCACCTCGCCGCGGTAGGCCCCGGGCGCGAAGCCGCCCTCGGGCGCGCGAATGCCCCAGGCGCGATAGAAGAACGGCTGCCAGCGCGGCAGCGCCTCGCTGTGGCTGCGGGGCGGGGCGTCGTCCGGGGCGTCGAGCACGATCTCCACCACGTCGCCCTCGAGGCCCGCATAGGCATAGCCCCAGACGACGAGCGCCGCGGGCGCGCCTTCGGGCAGGGCTTGGAGTGGCAGGCCGGCCTTGACCTCCTCGTAGCTCGGCACCCGGTCGAGAATGCCCGCCGCGAGCAGGCCGCCGTCGCGGTAGGGCGGGGCGGCGAGCCAAAGCCCGTCGTCGGCGGCGCCGCAGTCGCGGGTCATGTCCGGGTTGAAGGGGTCGATGACGGCGTTGCCCTCGCGGACCGAGAAATGGACATGCGGGAAGGTCGCCTCGCCGCTCATCCCGACGAGACCGAGCACCTCGCCGCGCGCCACCTGCTGGCCCTGTTTCACGGCGAGGCTGCCATTGCGCATGTGGCAATACTGGGTCTCCCAGCCGTCGCCGTGGTCGATCGCGACGCCGTTGCCGCATTCGCGGCCCGAGACGTTTGGCGCGGCGGGATCGGTGGTGTCGATGTCGGGCATACCGTCACGCACCCCGCGCACGACGCCGGGGGCGGCGGCGATCACCGGCACGCCAGCGGCCATGTCCGCCAGCGTCGGGATTCCGAAATCGGTGCCCTTGTGGCCGTCGTTGGCCAGCCCGTTGCACCCGACATCCCGCTGGCCCGGCCCCGGATCACGGTCGACATATTGCTGGATGTAGCAGGTCTCGCCGAAGGTGCAGTCGATCGGCAGGCCGAGCGCGGGCGGCTCGGCGCTGGCGGGCAGGGCAGTGGCGGCGCAGGCGAGGGCCGCACGCAGAAAGGGCGCCCGGAGGCGCCCTGTCCGTGTTTCTGGGGTCAAGCCGGTCAATCCGCGGTGAGGAGCGGGGGCTTGCGCGCCGAGAGGCGCAGCTTGCCCGGTTCCTCGACGGTGAGTTCCAGCTCGCCGTCCTTGACGCCGACCTTGACGATGCCGCCCTTGGTCAGCTTGCCGAAGAGCAGTTCCTCGGCCAGCGGCTTCTTGATATGCTCCTGGATCACCCGGCCGAGCGGGCGGGCGCCCATCTTGTCGTCGTAGCCCTTGTCGGCGAGCCATTCGGCCGCCGGTTTGGTCAGCTCGATGGTGACGTTGCGGTCCATCAGCTGGGCTTCGAGCTGCAGCACGAACTTCTCGACCACCTGCAGGATCACGTCCTTGCCGAGCGGCGCGAAGCTCACCACCGCGTCGAGGCGGTTGCGGAATTCCGGCGTGAAGGTCCGCTCGATGGCGGCGGTGTCCTCGCCCTCGCGCTTGTCGCGGCCGAAGCCGATAGCGGCCTTGGCCATGTCCGAGGCGCCGGCGTTCGAGGTCATGATCAGGATCACGTTCCGGAAATCCACCGACCGGCCGTTATGGTCGGTCAGGGTGCCGTGGTCCATGACCTGCAGCAGGATGTTGAACACGTCCGGATGCGCCTTCTCGATCTCGTCGAGCAGGAGCACGCAATGCGGGTGCTGGTCGACGCCGTCAGTCAGCAGGCCGCCCTGGTCGAAGCCGACGTAGCCCGGAGGCGCGCCGATCAGGCGGGAGACCGCGTGCTTCTCCATGTATTCCGACATGTCGAAGCGCAGCAGTTCCACGCCGAGCGTGTCGGCAAGCTGCTTGGCGACCTCGGTCTTGCCGACGCCGGTGGGGCCGGCGAACAGGTAGTTGCCGATCGGCTTCTCGGGCTCCCGCAGGCCGGCGCGCGCCAGCTTGATCGCTGCGGAGAGCGCCTCGATCGCCTTGTCCTGGCCGAACACCACGCGCTTGAGTGTGCCTTCGAGATCCTTGAGCACCTCCGCATCGTCCTTGGAGACGTTCTTGGGCGGGATGCGGGCGATCTTGGCCACCACGGCCTCGATCTCCTTGGTGCCGATGGTCTTGCGCCGCCGGCTTTCGGGCACGAGATGTTGCGCCGCGCCGGCCTCGTCGATCACGTCAATCGCCTTGTCGGGCAGCTTGCGGTCGTTCATGTACCGCGCCGACAGCTCCACCGCCGTCCGGATCGCGTCGGCGGTGTACTTGATGTCGTGGTGCTTTTCGAAATAGGGCTTGAGGCCCTTGAGGATCTTGACGCTGTCCTCGACCGAGGGCTCGTTCACGTCGATCTTCTGGAACCGGCGGGAGAGCGCGCGGTCCTTCTCGAAGTGCTGGCGGAACTCCTTGTAGGTGGTGGAGCCCATGCAGCGCAGCTTGCCGCCCTGAAGCGCAGGCTTCAGCAGGTTGGAGGCATCCATCGCGCCGCCGGAGGTGGCGCCGGCTCCGATCACGGTGTGGATCTCGTCGATGAAGAGCACGGCGTCGGGATGGTCCTCCAACTCCGTCACCACGGCCTTGAGCCGCTCCTCGAAATCGCCGCGGTAGCGTGTGCCGGCCAGCAGCGCGCCCATGTCGAGCGAGAAGATGGTGGCGCCGGAGAGCACTTCCGGCGTCTCGCCCGCGACGATCTTGCGGGCAAGGCCCTCGGCGATGGCGGTCTTGCCGACGCCCGGATCACCCACCAGAAGCGGGTTGTTCTTGCGGCGGCGGCACAGCACCTGGATGCAGCGCTCGACCTCGTGGTCGCGGCCGATCAGCGGGTCGACATCGCCCTTCTCGGCCTTGGCGTTCAGGTTCACGCAATACTTGGCGAGCGCCGATTCCTTCTGCTCCGTCTCGCCGGAGCCGCTGTCCTCGGAGCGGGAGCTGTCCTCGTCCATCTCGTTGGCGCCGGTGATCGGGCGGCTCTCGCCGAAGCTCGGGTTCTTGGCGACGCCGTGGGCGATGAAGTTCACCGCGTCATAGCGCGTCATGTCCTGCTCCTGCAGGAAGTAAGCAGCGTTCGACTCGCGTTCGGCAAAGATCGCGACCAGCACATTGGCGCCAGTCACCTCGGTGCGACCGGAGGATTGAACGTGGATCGCGGCGCGCTGGATCACCCGCTGGAAGGCGGCGGTGGGCACGGCTTCGGAGCCTTCCACCTCGGTGACGAGCGTCGCCAGGTCCTCCTCGATATACTCCATCAGTTTCCCGCGGAGTTCTTCGAGGTCGACATCGCAGGCCTGCATGACCTTGGCTGCGTCGGGCTCGTCGATCAGCGCAAGGAGCAGGTGCTCCAGGGTTGCCAGCTCATGACGACGGGCATTCGCAAATCCAAGCGCGGCATGGATGGCTTGCTCGAGGGTGTTCGAAAATGACGGCACGGGGCGCGCTCCTTTTCCTGTAGGCCATGCGCGGAGGAAGGACCGCAGCCAGCCTGTGCTCTTGATATTAAAGTTTGGTTGGTGTTGGCGCGGCTTCAAGTCTTTTTTCTCGGCGAACGCCGCTTCGTGCTGCATATGCACAAAATGTGATCGGTTCTCCGCAGAGTCCGGCGCAGCACTGGAAGGCCGCTGACGCAGAGGCAGGGCGGCGCGGGATGCCAGCATGCCCCGCGTTGCCCGATGAGTCGAGGCACCGCCGCGGGCCACTCGCCCGGAAGGCGATCAAAACGCGTCCTTGCGGCGTCGGACCTCGCCAAAGACCTCCGCATCCGGCGCGCCGGCCATCCCCATGCGCGCCTTCATTTGCGGGTCGGTGGCGCGAAGGAACGGGTTGGTGGCCAGCTCCAGCGACAGCTCCGACGGCACGGTCGGGCGGCCGGCGGCGCGGGCGGCGGCGACGTCGGCCACGCGCTCTTTCAACGCCGGGTTGTCCGGGTCGACGGTCACCGCGAAGGCGCCGTTGGCGGCGGTGTATTCGTGGCCGGAATAGACCAGCGTCTCCGGCGGCAGGGCGGCGAGCTTGGAGAGCGAGGCCCACATGGTCCGCGCGTCGCCCTCGAAGAGTCGGCCGCAGCCGAGCGCCATCAGGCTGTCGGCGGTGAAGACCGCGCCGGGGAAGGAAAAGGCGATATGGCCGAGGGTGTGCCCGGAGACGTCGAGCACCTCCGCCTGCTCCGCTCCCACCGCGACGCTGTCGCCTTCCCGCACCGCGAGGTCGAGCGGCGGCAGGCGGTGGGCATCGGCGGCGGCGCCGACAACGCGGGCGCCGGTCTCGGCCTTCAGCTCGGCCACGCCGTCGATGTGATCGTTGTGGTGGTGGGTGATCAGGATGTCGGTGAGCGACCAGCCGCGCTCCGCGAGGGCGGCGCGGATCGGGGCGGCGTCGGGCACGTCCACCACGGCGGTCGCCCCGGTTTCGGCGTCGTGCAACAGGTAGGCATAGTTGTCGGCCCGGCAGGGAACGGTGACGATTTCGAGCGGCATGGCGTTTCCTTTTCTTCGGGAGCCGTTATGGTTGTCTCTCAAGATGGAGATGGAGCAGGCCGGGCGCAATGCATCTGGATGTGCTGGACCTGAGGGAATTCTACTACAGGACTCGGTTGGGCCGTGTCGCGCAGCGCGCCGTGCGCGATCAGCTGGAAACCTTCTGGCCGGCCTCCGAGGTGCGCGGGCAGACAGTGGTGGGTTTTGGCTTTGCCGTGCCGCTGCTGCGTCCCTACCTCGCCGTTGCGCGGAGGGTGATCGCCCTCATGCCGGCGCCGCAGGGGGTGATGCCCTGGCCCTCGGGAATGCCCAATGTCTCGGTCCTGAGCGAAGAGACGCTCTGGCCGCTCGAGACCGGCAGCGTCGATCGGCTGGTACTGATGCACGGGCTGGAGACCTCCGACCGGCCCTCCGACCTGCTGGAGGAGATCCACCGGGTGCTGGGGCCGGGTGGGCGCGTTGTTTTCGTGGTGCCGAACCGCTCCGGGCTCTGGGCGCGGCGTGACGCGACGCCCTTCGGCTATGGCCGGCCCTATTCTCTGGGCCAGCTCGAGACGCAGCTCCTGCGCCACGCCTTCCGCACCGAGCGCCACGCCGCGGCGCTCTATGGCCCGCCCTCCGAGCGGCGGTTCTGGCTGCGCTCATCGGGGCTGCTGGAGCAGTACGGGCGGCGGCTGTCCTCGTCGCTCGCGGGCGGGGTGTTCCTGTTCGAGGCCGCCAAGCAGATGCAGACGCCTGGCGGGGCGGCGGTCAAGGACATGGTGCGCGATCCGCTGCGCGTGCTGGATGCGGTGAACGCGCCGTCGGGGCCGAAACCGGCCTGAGCGCGCCCTGCCTGCGGTGATTCTCCTCGCCGACCGCCGATGGGGCCCTATCTCCGTGCCTGACGCCGGTGCAGCGCTGTTCGCGGGCGCCAGCGGCCATGTTAGCGTCGATACGAGGGCAATCTGCCGCAGAGGCACAGAATGGGGTGGTTTGCCGCGCTGCGGCATTTTCTGTATGCAATTGCACACAATTGGAACGGGATTCTCGGGGCTTCGCAAGTTTTGGGGCGTGATCGGATCAATTTGATGCCGGAAATTGCCGAGAGGCGACCGGAGAAGAGCGGTAAATTGCTTTGGTCAAGAGAGTTGCGACGCCGAAACGGGTCTGTTACATCGCTCTTCGATTTATGGGGGGAACGATGGTTGCCGCCCGAAACAGGATGCGCCCGGACAGCCGTGTATCGGTGCGCGACAACAAGAGGGGTGGACGTGTCAGAAACGGCTTCGATTTCCTCCAGCATTGCCGCGCGATACGCGCAGGCGCTGTTCGAACTGGCCAAGGACGAGGGCAAGCTTGCCACTCTTGAAGCCGATACCGACTCCCTGTCGGAAGCGCTCGAGACCTCGGACGACCTGAAGGCGATGATCGGTTCCCCGGTCTACAGCCGCGCACAACAGGCCGCCGCGATCACCGCGGTCGCCGACAAGATGGGCCTCGATGGCGTGACCCGCAACGGCCTCGGCCTGATGGCGTCCAACCGCCGCCTGTTCGCGCTGCCGCTGGTGCTCAAGGCGCTGCGCGCAAAGATCGCCGACGAGAAGGGCGAAGTGACCGCAGAGGTGACCTCCGCCGTCCCGCTCTCTGCCGAACAATCCGGCGCCGTAGCCGAGATGCTGAAGTCGCGCTTCGGCAAGGACATCAAACTGAACACGACCGTGGATGAAAGCCTCATCGGCGGTCTCATCGTCAAGGTGGGCTCGAAGATGGTCGATACGTCCGTCCGCGCGAAACTCGCCAATCTCCAGAACGCTATGAAAGAGGTCGGGTAATGGCACTGCAAGCTGCGGAAATTTCCGCAATCCTCAAGGACCAGATCAAGAACTTCGGTCAGGAAGCCGAAGTCGCCGAAGTCGGCCGCGTGCTGTCCGTCGGTGACGGTATTGCCCGCGTTCACGGACTGGACAACATCCAGGCCGGCGAGATGGTCGAGTTCCCGGGCGGCATCCGGGGCA
Organism: Tropicimonas aquimaris; assembly: GCF_042676185.1. Taxonomy (NCBI): domain Bacteria; kingdom Pseudomonadati; phylum Pseudomonadota; class Alphaproteobacteria; order Rhodobacterales; family Roseobacteraceae; genus Tropicimonas; species Tropicimonas aquimaris. The sequence continues at coordinate 62,859 of NZ_JBHTJT010000007.1, forward strand.
TGGCGCTGAACCTCGAGATCGACAACGTCGGTGTCGTGATCTTCGGCTCCGACCGCGACATCAAGGAAGGCGACGTCGTCAAGCGGACCAACGCCATCGTGGACGTGCCGGTGGGCGACGCCATGCTCGGCCGCGTGGTCGACGGCCTCGGCAACCCGATCGACGGCAAGGGCGCCATCGAGACCTCCGAGCGCCGCGTGGCGGACGTGAAGGCTCCCGGCATCATCCCGCGTAAATCCGTGCACGAGCCGATGGCAACCGGCCTCAAGTCGGTTGACGCCATGATCCCGATCGGCCGTGGCCAGCGCGAGCTGATCATCGGCGACCGTCAGACCGGCAAGACCGCCGTGGCGCTCGACACGATCCTGAACCAGAAGTCCTACAACGATGCCGCCGGCGATGACGAGAGCAAGAAGCTCTACTGCATCTACGTCGCGATCGGCCAGAAGCGCTCGACTGTTGCGCAGCTGGTGAAGAAGCTCGAAGAGACTGGCGCGATCGAATACACCACGATCGTCGCGGCCACCGCTTCGGACCCCGCGCCGATGCAGTACCTGGCTCCGTATTCCGCGACCGCCATGGCCGAGTTCTACCGCGACAACGGCCGCCACGCCCTGATCATCTACGATGACCTTTCCAAGCAGGCCGTGTCCTACCGCCAGATGTCGCTGCTGCTGCGCCGTCCGCCGGGGCGTGAAGCCTACCCGGGCGACGTTTTCTACCTGCACTCGCGGCTTCTCGAGCGCTCGGCCAAGCTCAATGAGGAGCATGGTTCCGGCTCGCTGACCGCGCTGCCGATCATCGAAACCCAGGGCGGCGACGTGTCGGCGTTTATTCCGACCAACGTGATCTCGATCACCGACGGCCAGATCTTCCTCGAGACCGAGCTGTTCTACCAGGGCATCCGTCCGGCCGTGAACACCGGTCTGTCGGTGTCGCGCGTGGGCTCCTCGGCCCAGACCAACGCGATGAAATCGGTCGCCGGTCCGGTGAAGCTGGAACTCGCGCAGTACCGCGAGATGGCCGCCTTCGCCCAGTTCGGTTCCGACCTCGACGCCGCCACCCAGCAGCTGCTGAACCGCGGTGCGCGCCTGACCGAGCTGATGAAGCAGCCGCAGTACTCGCCGCTGACCAACGCCGAGATCGTCTGCGTGATCTTCGCCGGCGTGAACGGCTACCTCGACAAGATCCCGGTGGGGGATGTCGGCCGCTTCGAGTCGGGCCTGCTGACCTTCATCCGGACCAAGCATGCCGATCTTCTCGACTGGATCACCAAGGAAGATCCGAAGGTGAAGGGCGATGCCGCCGACCGTATCAAGGCCGTGGTGGAAGAGTACGCCAAAGGCTTCGCGTGAGGCTGAGGAACGCATAGATGCCCAGCCTCAAGGATCTCAAAAATCGGATCGATAGCGTCAAGTCGACGCGAAAGATCACGAAGGCCATGCAGATGGTGGCCGCCGCAAAACTGCGGCGGGCCCAGGAAGCAGCCGAAAACGCACGGCCTTATGCCGAGCGGATGCAGGCCGTGATGAGCGGCCTCGCCGCCGCGGTCGGCGTCAGCGACAGCGCGCCCCGGCTCCTTGCCGGGACGGGCTCCGATCAGGTGCACATGCTGGTCGTGATGACCTCCGAACGCGGCCTCTGCGGCGGCTTCAACTCGACGATCGTGCGGGCCGCGCGCCTCAAGATCGACGCGCTGGTGGCCGCGGGGAAGACGGTCAAGATCATCACCGTCGGCAAGAAGGGCCGCGAACAGCTCAAGCGGGAGTACAAGCAGTACTTCGTCGATCATGTCGACATGAGCGGCGTCAAGAAGGTTGGCTATGACGATGCCGCCGGGATCGCCGACGACCTGATGGCCCGCTACACGGCTGGCGAGTTCGACGTCTGCACCATCTTCTTCAACAAGTTCGTTTCGGTGATCACGCAGGAACCCCAGGTCAAGCAGATCATTCCCGCGACCTTCGACGCGCCCGAAGAGGGTGCCGACAGCGGTGCGCTCTACGATTACGAGCCGAGCGAGGAAGGCGTGCTTGCCGACCTGCTGCCGCGGGGGATCTCGACGCAGATCTTCACCGCACTGCTGGAAAACGCCGCATCGGAAGAGGGCGCGCGCATGTCCGCGATGGACAACGCGACCCGCAACGCCGGCGAGATGATCGACAAGCTGACGATCGAGTTCAACCGTTCGCGTCAGGCCGTCATCACCAACGAGCTTATCGAAATCATTTCGGGCGCCGAGGCGCTCTGAGAAACCGGAGACACATAACACATGGCTAGCAACGGCAAAGTGACCCAGGTCATCGGTGCCGTCGTCGACGTTCAGTTCGACGGCGACCTGCCCGAAATCCTCAATGCGCTGGAAACCGAAAACAACGGCAAGCGCCTGGTGCTGGAAGTGGCCCAGCACCTTGGCGAGAGCACGGTGCGGACCATCGCCATGGACGCGACCGAGGGCCTCGTGCGCGGCGCTCCGGTGAAGGACACCGAGGGCCCGATCATGGTTCCGGTGGGCAACGCGACCCTCGGCCGGATCCTCAACGTCGTCGGTGAGCCGGTGGACGAAGGCGCGCCCGTCGTAGCCGACGAGCACCGCGCCATCCACCAGCCGGCGCCGGAGTTCAAGGAACAGTCCACCGAGTCTGAAATCCTCGTGACCGGCATCAAGGTCGTCGACCTGCTCGCCCCCTACGCAAAGGGCGGCAAGATCGGCCTGTTCGGCGGCGCCGGCGTGGGCAAGACGGTCCTCATCATGGAACTGATCAACAACATCGCCAAGGTGCACTCGGGCTTTTCCGTGTTCGCCGGTGTTGGTGAGCGGACCCGTGAGGGCAACGACCTTTACCACGAGATGATCGAATCGGGCGTTATCACCCCCGACAACCTCGAGGACTCCAAGGTGGCGCTGGTCTACGGCCAGATGAACGAGCCGCCGGGAGCACGGATGCGCGTCGCCCTGTCCGGCCTGACCCTGGCCGAGCAGTTCCGCGACCAGTCCGGGACCGACGTGCTGTTCTTCGTCGACAACATCTTCCGCTTCACCCAGGCGGGCTCCGAGGTGTCGGCGCTTCTCGGCCGTATTCCTTCGGCCGTGGGTTACCAGCCGACGCTGGCCACCGACATGGGCGCCCTGCAGGAGCGCATCACCTCGACCAAGGCCGGCTCGATCACCTCGGTGCAGGCGATCTATGTGCCTGCGGACGACCTGACCGACCCCGCGCCGGCCACGTCCTTCGCCCACCTCGACGCCACCACCGTGCTGTCGCGTGCGATCTCCGAGCTGGGCATCTACCCGGCCGTGGACCCGCTCGACTCCACCTCGCGCCTGATGGACCCGGCGGTCCTCGGCGAGGAGCACTACAAGGTGGCCCGTGACGTGCAGGGTATCCTCCAGCGCTACAAGTCGCTGCAGGACATCATCGCCATTCTCGGCATGGACGAGCTCTCGGAAGAGGACAAGCTGGTCGTGGCCCGCGCCCGGAAGATCCAGCGCTTCCTGTCGCAGCCCTTCGACGTGGCCCAGGTCTTCACCGGTTTCCCCGGTGTGCAGGTGCCGCTCGAGAAGACCATCGCGTCCTTCAAGGCCGTGGTCGCCGGCGAGTACGACCACCTGCCCGAAGCCGCCTTCTACATGGTCGGCGATATCGAGGAAGCGGTTGCCAAGGCCGAGAAGATGGCTGCGGACGCCGCATAAGGAGGGCCCATGGCCAACACGATGCAGTTCGATCTGGTAAGCCCGGAAAAGCGGCTGGCGTCGCTTGAGGCCACCCAGGTCCAGATCCCGGGCTCCGAGGGCGACATGACGGTGATGGCGGAGCATGCTCCCGTCATCACCACCCTGCGCCCCGGCCTGGTGAAGGTCACCGGCGCCGACGGCTCCGAGACCAGCTTCGCGGTGACCGGCGGCTTCGCCGAGATCAACGCCGGATCCATGTCGGTCCTGGCCGAGCGGGCCTATGTCGGCGCGGCGGACTCCCGTGCGGCGCTGGAAGGCTTCCTCGAGGACGCGCGCAAGCGCGCCGCCGAGGCCACCGGCGACACGCGGGACGTGGCGGAGAAATTCGTTGCCGACCTGGTGCACCTGATGGAAGCGATGGAGTAATCCCGCGCCATTCGGAAATTCCAGGGCCCCGCGTCTCCGGACGCGGGGCCCTTTTCGTCTCTGGGCGTACACGGCCTCGCAAGGCGTTCCAATTCATGCCGGAATATGCTGCTATCGCAACCTGATGGAACGGATGCGCAATTATCTCATCGGGGTCGATCAGGGACAGAGCGTCCTGTTTTCCGATTTCCAGGATGGCGGCCCGATGTGGGCCGGAACCGGACCCCGCGAGGTTCGCGAGGTGGTGCGGTTTTCCGAACCCTTCCGCCAGCCACCGGTGGTGCACGCCGGTCTCGCCATGTGGGACATCGACCGCGATTCCAACCAGCGCGCCGACATCTCGGCCGAGAATGTCAGCGAAACCGGCTTCGATCTGGTGTTCCGCACCTGGGGCGACACGCAGGTGGCCCGCGTCCGCGCCACGTGGCTCGCCATTGGCGAGCTGCCCCACGAGGACGACTGGAAGCTCTAGCGCAGGGGCGCGCCGGCTCTGCTTCTTCTGTCCTGAAATATCCCCGCCGGAGGCACCCGCGCGTCAGCGCGGGCCCCTTGGGACCGGGTACGCTGCGGGGCGGTCAGTAGGTGCCTTCGTAGATCGCCGCCAGCGCCTCGTGGTCGAACAGCGACGACACCGAGGTGCCGTTCCAGATGTTGAGGATCGCCTGGGCGAACATCGGCGCGGTGGGCACGATCCGGATGTTCTCCGCCTTCTGCACGGCTTCCGTGGGCTCGATGGAATCGGTGATGACGAGGGATTTCATCGACGACTTGGTGATCCGCTCCACCGCCGGGCCGCTCAGCACGCCGTGGGTGATGTAGGAATGGACTTCCTTGGCGCCGGCATCCATCAACACGTCCGCCGCCTTGCAGAGTGTCCCGGCGGTGTCGCAGATGTCGTCGACGATGATGCAGGTCTGGCCCTTCACGTCGCCGATCACGGTCATCTCGGCGACCTCGCCGGCCTTCTCGCGGCGCTTGTCCACGATGGCCAGCGCGCTGCCGGTGCGTTTCGCCAGTTCCCGGGCGCGGGCCACGCCTCCGACGTCGGGGCTGATCACGGTGAGCTTGTCGAGCTTCTTCTTGAACTTGTGGCGGATATCGAGCGCGAAGACCGGCGCGGCGTAGAGGTTGTCCACCGGGATGTCGAAGAAGCCCTGGATCTGGGTTGCGTGCAGGTCCATCGTGAGGACCCGGTCGATCCCGCTCACGTCGATCATGTTGGCCACGAGCTTGGCCGAGATCGGGGTGCGTGCCTTGGTGCGCCGGTCCTGGCGGGCATAGCCGAAATACGGGATCACTGCTGTGATGCGGGCGGCCGAGGAGCGCCGCAGCGCGTCCGACATGATCAGCAGCTCCATCAGGTTGTCGTTGGCCGGGTTCGATGTCGGCTGGATGATGAACATGTCCTCGCCGCGGACGTTCTCGTAAACCTCGACGAAGATTTCCTGGTCGTTGAACCGCTCGACGCGGGCGTCGACGAGCCCGACGGACATGCCGCGGCTCATCGAGACGCGGCGCGAGATCGCCTGCGCCAATGGCAGGTTGGCATTGCCGGAGATCAGCTTCGGCTGGGTGTGGTTTGGCATGGCAGCAGGCTCCGGAGTGAACGGAATCGTGACAGGGATGTGACGTGATCGCCGTAACGCATGGGGCGCGGCTTGAAAACACCGTGTCGGCCCGACAGGCCCCCGAGTGCGGTTTTCGACACCCGATTAGGGCTTGCCCGCCACATTCCGGAGGCTAGGCTCCGCCACGCACCCCAGGAGGCCCACATGACCCAGATCGACTATTTCTTCTCGACCATCTCGCCCTTCACCTATCTCGCCGGAAACCGGCTCGAGGAAATCGCCGCCAGGCACGGCGCGGCCATCGCCTACAAGCCCCTGGACATCATCGCGCTGTTTCCCCGCACCGGCGGCATTCCGGTGAAGGACCGGCATCCCGCGCGGCTCGAATACCGGATGCAGGAGCTGCAACGCGGCGCGAAGAAGGCCGGGATGCCGATGAATTTCAAGCCGGCGCATTTCCCGACCAACGCCGCGCCCTCGTCCTACGCGATCATCGCGGCCCAGAAGTCCGGTGGCGACGTGGGGCCGCTGGCCCAGGCCTTCCTGCGGGCCGTCTGGGCCGAGGAAAAGGACATCGCCGACGACGCGGTGGTGCGCGAGTGCCTCGGCAATTGCGGTTTCGATCCGAGCCTCGCGGATTCCGGTCTCCTGACCGGGGCCGAGACCTATGCCGCCAACCTCGAGGAAGCGGTGAACCGGGGCGTCTTCGGCGCGCCTTTCTACATCACCGGCGAGGACCAGCGGTTCTGGGGCCATGACCGGCTCGAAGATCTCGACGCCCATCTGGCCGGGCGTCTTTAGCGCGCGCCTTACGGCGCAGGCTTGCGGGCGACGATGAAGACGGCCTTGGCCGGATCGTCGCCCGGTTGCCAGTCTCGCAGGACCTCGAAGCCCGCGGCCTCGATACGCCGGTGCAGTTCCGCGCGGCCGAGCTGCGTCATTCGTGGCACCAGCCGGAGCGCCGCGGCGGCAGGCAGCAGGTAGCGGGCGATGGCATTGTCGATATCGGCGATGCAGGTGGTGCTGCTGAAGAACATGCCGCCGGGGCGCAGCATGGCGTGGATCCGGGCCAATGCCGCGTCTGGGTCCTCGAGCAGGTGCAGGATGCTCATCGCCAGCACCGCGTCGAGGCTACCGACGGGCTGGTCGATCTCGTCGAAATCGGCGCAGTCGAAGGCGATGTTTTCGGTCGGGGCCGCGGCGGCCTTCTCGCGGCATATCTCGATCATCTTCGGCGAGGAATCGACGGCGCGGAAGCGGCGCACATGGGGCGCGTGCCCCAGCGCGGTGGTGCCGGTGCCGCAGCCGATCTCCAGCACATCCCAGTCCGGCTGCAGGTAGGAGCGCGTGATCGCCAGTTTCTCCCGGTAGCTCTCCTCGTCGCGCACCGGCATCCGGGCGTAGCGCCGCGCGATCAGGTCCCAGAAACGGCTTCGTTTGCCCATGGCTTCCTCGTCGCTTGGCGGGGTGCCCCGCCTGGGTTGGTGGCGCCCCGGCTCCAGCCGGCCAGGCGCCGTGTGCTGCCGGTCGGCCTCAGAGCAGGGACAGGAAGCGGTCGGTCTCTGCGGGCTCGGCCGACCAGTCGGTGACGAAGCGCGCCGCGAGCGGGGCGTCCTCCGGGCCGCCGTCCAGTGTGTCGTCCGACAAGTGATACTGCGCCCCTGCCTCGAACAGCCTGCGATGGGTGGCGCGGGGCAGGCGGGCAAAGACGATGTTGGCCTCGGGGCGGAACATCAGGTTGGCGCCGGGCGCGTTGCGCAGCCCGTCGGCGAGGCGCTGGCAGGCGGTATTCGCGGCGCCGGCCATCTCGAGCCAGAGCCCGCCTTCCAGGTAGCCCTGCATCTGCGCGGCGAGGTAGCGGTGCTTGGAGAACAGATGCGCCCCGCGCTTGCGGCGCAGTTCGAATTCCATCGAGCGGGCCGGGTCGAAGAGGATCGCGGCCTCGACGCCCATCAGGCCGTTCTTGGTGCCGCCGAAGCTCAGCATGTCGATGCCGGCCTTCCAGGTCATCCCGGCGGGGCTGCATCCGAGGCTTGCCAGCGCATTGGCGAAGCGCGCGCCGTCCATATGGACGGGCAGGCCGAAGCGGTGGGCGACCTCGGAAAGCGCTCGGAGTTCCTCCAGCGTATAGAGCGTGCCCTTCTCGGTGGCCTGGGTCAGCGAGACCGGCCCACGCTGCGGCCCATGGACGCCGCGGGTCTCCTCGGCCTCGATGGCCGCCACGAGGCCCTCCGGGGTCATCTTGCCATCGACCGTCTCAACCAGGGTCAGCTTGGCGCCGCCGGAGAAGAACTCGGGCGCGTTGCACTCGTCCTCGTGGATATGGGCGACGCGGGAGCAGAAGATCGTCTGCCAGGGGGCGGTGCCGGTGGAGAGCAGGAGCGAGTTCGCCGCGGTTCCGGTCGCCACCAGATGCACCGCGGCTTCGGGCGCTTCAAAGATCTCGCGGAGCGTCTGAACGACCTCGACGGTCAGCGGGTCCGCGCCATAGGCCGGCGCGTAGCCGGTGTTCGCCCGGGCGAGCGCGTCGAGGATCCTGGGGTGAATCGGGCCGGTGTTGTCGGAGGCAAAATACATGGCCCCGGTCTAGTCCCGCAGCCCGGGCAAGGGAAGGGGCCGCGCACCGGCAGGAGCGGTGCGCGGCGGCTCATGCGGTCAGGAGGCGATCCGGAGGGCGTCGGTCTCCTGCCGGGCGAGGGTGAAGCTGGCGCTGTCCCGTTCGAGGGCGGTGGCCTGGGCCTGCAGGGCGGAGACGGCGGCGTTCGTTTCCTCGAACATGGCGGCGTTCTGCTGCGTGACCTGATCTAGCTGGTTCATCGCCGAGGAGATCTCGTTCAGCCCGGTGGCCTGCTGGGCGGAGGATTCCGCGATGTCGCTGACCAACTCGTCGAGCTGGGCCACCAGCTTCTCGATCTCCTCGAGCGAGGTGCCGGATTCGTTGACGAGCTGCACGCCGGTCTCCACCTGGTGGCCCGAGGTCGCGATCAGCTGGGCGATCTCCCGCGCGGCTTCAGAGGAGCGCTGCGCCAGCGCACGCACCTCGGAGGCGACGACGGCGAAGCCGCGGCCGGCATCGCCTGCCCGGGCGGCCTCGACGCCCGCGTTGAGCGCGAGAAGGTTGGTCTGGAAGGCGATGTCGTCGATCACGCCGGTGATCTTGGAGATCCGCCCCGAGCTCTCGGAGATCTCGGTCATGGCGTCGATGGTGCGGTGTACGACCTCCTTGCCGGCGCGCGAGCGGTCGCGGGTGCGCGAGACCGTGCCGGCGGCTTCGCGGGCGCCGTGGGTGGAGCTTTCCAGCGAAGAGGTCAGCTCGGTCACCGCGGCGGCGGTCTGCTCCAGCGAGGCGGCCTGCGACTCGGTGCGCCGGCCAAGTTCGACCGCGGCGGCGTTGAGGCTGCTTGTCTCGGACTTGATGTGGCCTGCGCCCTCGACGATCGAGCCGACAAGCTCGGAGACCCGTTCCACCGCGTTGTTGAAATCCTTCCGCAGCGCCTCGTAGGCGGGCGGGAAGGTCTGGGTCAGGCGGGTGGACAGGTCGCCCTGGGACATCGCGTTGAGCGATTGCGCGAGGCTGCTGACGACCAGCTCCTGTTCGGCGCGCACGCGCTCCCGCTCCGCCTCTGCCTCGGCCCGCTGGGCCTCGCGTTCGGCGGCCTGCCGGGCCTCCTCCTGCTGGCGATGCGTGGCGGCCTCGGCCTCGCGTTTTTGCATCAGGCTCTCCTGCTCCAGCGCGGCCTCGCGCTGCCGGGCGAGTTCCTTGTCCTTGGCGGCCTGCTCGGCCTCGAGCCGGGTCCGTTCGACCAGGGCGGTGCGGAAGACGTCGATCGAGCGGGCCATGTCGCCGACCTCGCTCCGCGCGTCGATCAGCGGAACCGGCGTTTCGACATCGCCTTCCTTGAGCCCGCGCATCCGGCCGATCAGGGCGGCGAGCGGGCGGGTCACGCTGCGCACGAGCAGGGTCGAGACACCGACCATGGCGACGATGCTGACCGCCATCGCGATCAGGCTGAAGGTCCGCAGGCCAGACAAAGTGGTGTGGATGTCGGAGACGTAGGAGCCGGTGCCGACAATCCAGTTCCAGGTGTCGTAATGGACGACGAAGCCGATCTTTTCCTCCGGCACCGTCGTATCCGGCCTGATGAAGTGATAGGTCACGGAGCCCGCGCCTTCCTTCAGCGCCACGTCGCGCAGCGCCTGGTAGAGCTTCAGGCCCTTGGCGTCCTCGTAATCGGCCTGGTTGGTGCCGACCCACTCGGGTTTGGCGGGCAGGACCAGAATCTCGGTGTCCGGCGTGAAGGCGAAGAAATAGCCGTCCGTGCCATAGGTCGCCAGGCTCAAGGCTTCCCGGGCTTCCGCCTGCGCCTCCTCCAGCGTCAGTTCGCCGCGTTCGAAATGGGCGGCGTAATTGTCGAGCAGGTTGGTTGCGGTTTCGACCACGTCGCTCAGGTGCTGCTGGCGCATCTCGAAGGCGCTGTCGACCGCCATCGATAGCAGCACTTCGGCGAGAACGAAGATCAGCAGGGCCGCGAGCGCGACGATTCCGTAGATACGGGTGGAAAGACGGGAGAGGAGGGAGCGTAGCATCGGGAAGTCCAATTCCCCTGAAGTCCCGCTCTTCCTAGACGACAGGGAATAACGTCGGCTTAATGGCCGATTTCGCGCCCGCGCGTCAGAGATCGCCGTCGAGCAGGTGGTCTTCCCAGTCTTCCTCGGGCACGTCGAATTCCGACAGGGTCATGCCCTGCATCGAGACGCCGGCGCGGTGCACGCTCTCGCGGTCGCCGGAAATCAGATAGTGCCAGGAATAGAGCGGCTTGCCCTCGGCCAGCAGCCGGTAGGCGCAGGTGCGGGGCATCCAATAGGCGTGGCTGCCGATGTTCTGCGGGCTCAGGGTCACGCAATCGGGCACGAACTGGTGGCGGATCTCGTAATGGGTGCAGCGGCAGGTGTCGTCGTCGAGCAGGCGGCAGGCGATGCGGGTGAAGGCGACCTCGCCGGTATCCTCGTCCTCGAGCTTGTTGAGGCAGCACTTGCCGCAGCCGTCGCAGAGCGCCTCCCATTCCGCCGTGTTCATCTTCTCGAGCGGCACACGCTCCCAGAACCGCGGGCGCAACTGCTCCGTCGAGGTCTTGGCCGTGGCGCCGGGCCGGCGCGGTTTCCTGGGGGCGCGGGCGGTCATTCGGCCTGGATGGCGGCGGTCGGGAAGCCGGTGAGCGGCACCTCGGAGAGGATCTCGCGGGCGCGGGCGCTGTCGGCGTCCATCTGGGCGACGAGGGCATCGACGCCGGGGAACTTCATCTCTGGGCGCAGGTAGGCGACGAGGCCGACCGAGAGGTGGGCGTCGTAGAGGTCGCCCGAGAAGTCGAACAGGTGGGTCTCGATGTTGGGAACGGTTTCGTCGAACATCGGGCGCATGCCGATGGAGGCCACGCCCCGGTAATTGCCCGCGTGCGGCCCTGTCACCACCTCGACCAGCACGGCATAGACACCATACCGCGGCTGGTGCAGGCCCGAGAGGCTCATGTTGGCGGTATGATAGCCGAGGGTGCGGCCACGCTTGGCGCCGTGTTCCACCGGGCCTTCGAGGCGGTGCCAGTGGCCCAGCATGCTCGCCGCCTTGCGCGGCTCGCCGGCGGAGAGCGCCTCGCGGATCGCGGTGGAGGAGACGCGCTCGCCGGAGCCGTTGCCGATCAGCTCGGCCACCACCACGTCGAACCCCATGTCGCGACCGGCGTCGCGCAGCGTGGTGACATTGCCGGCCCGTCCCTTGCCGTAGCAGAAGTCGGCCCCGACGGTGACGCCGGCAAGGCCTAGCCCGTCGGACAGCACATTGCGGCAGAATGCGTCATGGGTCAGGCCGTGGAGTTGCGCGTCGAAGGGCAGCTCGAAGAGCAGGTCGACCCCGAGCTTGGACAGCCTGTGCGCCCGTGCCTCGGCGTTCATCAGCCGAAAGGGCGGCGCGTCGGGCATGAAGACCTCGCGCGGATGCGGCTCGAAAGTGAGAACGCCGAGCGGGGCGCCGCTGCGGGCGGCAGCATCGCGGGTCAGGTCAAGAACGGTCAGATGCCCCCGGTGCACGCCATCGAAATTGCCGATCGCGGCAAAGGCGCCGCGGTCGGAGTCCGTGATGTCGGCCAGGGAGGTGATCCGCTTCATGCGCTTCCCCTAGCCGCGAGGACAGGAGAGCGCAAGCGGGGCGACGATCAGTCCAGTTTCTTGGACGGCGCCAGCACGTTCGCCTCGCCGCGCAGCACCACGGTCTTGCCGATGCTGGCCTGCGTCAGCAGCCGGACCCGGCGCTTCTTGTGATCGATCTCGGCCACCTCGACCTCGACATGGACGATGTCGCCGGGGCGCACCGGGGCCATGAACTTGAGTGTCTGGCCGAGGTAGATCGTGCCGTGGCCGGGCAGCTGCTCTCCGATCACGGCGGAGATCAGGCCGGCGGTCAGCATGCCGTGGGCGATGCGGCCCTCGAACACGGTTTCCTTGGCGTATTCCTCGTCGAGGTGGACCGGATTGTGGTCGGTCGAGACCTCGGCGAACTTCTGGATATCCTCATCGGTGATCAGTTTCGTCAGATCACGCTTCATGCCGATTTCCAGATCTTCAAGGAAGATCGTGTGACCGGTATCGTTGTCGAGCATCATGACAATCCTTTGGTTTCTTGCCGGCCTATCTAGCGGAAATCACGTCCTGCTGCAATGCAGAAAGAAACAAAGCGCAAAGCTGATATGCAATTACGGCAACTTTGTTTCGTGCCAAGTGGGCATTTCTCAGCAATCGCGCAATGCCGCGAAGCAGCGTCCTGCGTGCTGCGTTGCGGCGCTAACATCCGGCAAAAAGGGCTGAAACGCGCCCTGCGCGGGGATCAGCGGAAGAAGCCCATGGCGTAGGGCGCGGATATGCCGTGCGCCTCGAGGTAGGTGGTGAGCGCGACCTGCTCCGGGTGACGTTTGGTCATCGTCTCCTGCGCGGCGAGGCCGCCGGTGATGAACACCGAATCGAGCCCCTCGCCGACCGCTCCCTTGATGTCGGTGCCGATCCCGTCGCCGATGCACACGATTCGGTCGTCCTGGACGAAGCCGACCTCGGCGAGGCGCCGCCGGGCGAGGTCGTAGATCGACGGGTAGGGCTTGCCGAAGTAGAGGCTCTCGCCACCCATCTCGGTGTAGAGCTGGGCCAGCGCGCCGGCGCACCATTGCCGGGTCTCGCCGAGGTCGACCACGATGTCGGGGTTGGCGCAGAGCAGCTTCATCCCCTTGGTCTTGGCGTAGAGAAAGGCCGGGCGGTTGACCTCCGGGTCGGCATGGGGATCGAACGGGCCGGTGCAGACGATGCCCTCGGCCTCTTCCAGCGGCACCCGGGTGATCTCGACCGGGTCGTCGAGCATCTTGAGCGGTTCGAAGAACGGCTCATCCTTGGGCTCGCCGATGTGGTAGACCTTGCTGCCCACCGCGCCGGTGAACATCGCCAGCCGGGCACTATCGCCGGAGGTGGCGATGGTGTCCCAGGCGTCGTCGGGGATGCCGAGCCGGGCCATCTGCTCGGCCACGGTCGCTCGCGGGCGCGGCGCATTGGTCAGCATGACGATCTTGCCGCCCCTGGCGCGGAACGCCCGGCAGGCCTCGACCGCGTCGGGAAAGGCCGCGATCCCGTTGTGCATGCAGCCCCAGAGATCGACGAAGGCTGCGTCGTACATGTCGGAAATCTCGGCGAAATGCTCGATGATGCGGGTCATGGGGTCTCCGGAGCCTGGGGATGCGCGTCCTCTACGCGGTCCCCCGCGCTATAGCGCAGCGGGGGCGGGCCGAACAGGGGGCGCTCAGCGCAGCAACAGCCGGGCGGCGAGGCGGGCGACGCGGTTGTAGGGCGCGCGGATCAGGCGCGATCCGTGCCAGCGGCCAGCGCGGTAGATGCCCTTGGCGTGGCTGAGGCGGCGAAAGCCCTCGACCCCGTGATAGGCGCCGATCCCGCTGTCGCCGACGCCGCCGAAGGGCAGCCCCTCGATCGCGTAATGCAGCATCATGCCGTTCACGGTGACATTGCCGCTGGTGGTGCGGTCCAGCACCTCGGCGATGCCGTCGCGGTCCCGCCCATAGACATAGAGCGCCAGCGGCCGCGGGCGGACGTTGACGAAGCGGATGGCCTCGGCCCGGGTCTCGGCGGCGACGACCGGCAGGTAGGGCCCGAAGATCTCTTCCTGCATGATCGCCATGTCGGGCGTGGCGTTCAGCACCAGCGTCGGAGAGACCGCGCGCGGATGGGCGCTGTTGCCGCCCTCGGTGAGCGCCGGGACGATCTCGGCGCCGCGGGCGCGGGCGTCCTCCAGCAGGCCGAGCAGGCGGGCATGGTGGCGGTCGCTGACGATGGTCGTCAGGTTCGGATCGGCCAGCCCGCCGGGATAGGAGGCGCGGACGGCGCCGGTGAAGGCCTCCCTGAAGGCCGGGATGAGTTTCGTGGGAGCGAGCAGGTAATCCGGCGCAATGCAGGTTTGGCCGGCGTTCGCGGCCTTGCCGAAGGCGATGTCACCGGCGGCGAGGTCGATATCCGCGTCGTCCTGCAGGATCACCGGGGACTTGCCACCGAGCTCCAGCGTCACCGGGGTGAGGGTGTCGGCGGCGGCGCGCATGACGTGGCGGCCGACGGCGGTGGAGCCGGTGAAGAACAGGTGGTCGAAGGGCAGGGCGGTGAAGGCGGCGGCAAGCTCCGCGTCCCCGATCACCACGGCGACCTCGGTCGGTTCGAAGATCCCGCCCAGCATCGCCTTGAGCACCTCGGCCGTGGCGGGGGCAAGTTCGGAGGCCTTGACGATGGCCCGGTTGCCGGCGGCGAGCGCGGTGGCCAGCGGCACCAGCGCGAGGCCCGCGGGGTAGTTCCAGGCCGACAGGATTCCCACCACGCCGAGCGGCTGGTAACGCAGCTCCGCCCGGCCGGGCTGCATCAGAAGCCCGACGCGCCGCCGTTCGGGCCGCATCCATCCGCGCAGGTGGCGCCGCATGTGGTCGATTGCCTGAACGGTGGGGCCGAGATCGATCAGCGCGGTCTCGGTGGCAGGGCGGTTGCCGAAATCGGCCATCGCGGCCTGTTCGAAGGTCTCCCGGCTGGCCACGATCGCGTCGCGCAGGCGCTTGAGCGCATCGCGGCGGTGGGCGAGGTCGGGCGTGCCGTGGGCGAGAAAGGCGTCGCGCTGGCGGGCCAGCAACTCGGCCGCTCCGCCGGTCGGATCGGTGCTGGGAGCGCCGTCGGGCATGGTCCGTTCCTCCGTCTGAACCTGCCCGAGAAGGTGGAGAGCCGCATGGGACCGGTCAACGCCGGTCGCGGTGTGACGTGGGGGCAGAACGCAAAATGCCCGGCGCGAATGGCCGGGCATTTCGACGGTCGGGGCCGTGCGGCCGGATCAGACCTTGAGGTTCGGGATGATCTGCTTTTTTCGGCTCATGATGCCGGGCAGGACGACCGCGTCGCCGGAGACCGAGGCGCCGAAGCTCTTCTCGGCCACGCCCTTGACCACGTCGTTCGGCACCAGCAGCGTCGCCTCTTCCTTGAGGATGTCGACGACGAAGAGCAGCACGTGATCGACGCCATCCTCGGCGCAGACGGTCTTCATGGTCTCCATCAGGCTCGCCTTGCGGTCGAGCGGGATCTGCGGCGCGGTGGTCTCGAGCACGGAGACGCGGAATTTCACGCCGTCGACCTCGTTGATCTTGCTGTCCATCCGGATCAGGTCGGCATCCGAGAAGGCCGAGACGTCGGACTTGGCGGCGAAGAGATCGGCGGCATAGTCGGCGACGTTCAGGCCCAGCTCGGCGGCCAGCTTCTCTGCCAGCGCCTTGTCGGTCTCGGTCGTGGTCGGCGAGCGGTATTCCAGCGTGTCGGACAGGATGCACGACAGCATCGCGCCCTTGATCGCCTCGGGCATCCTGGCCGCGTCGTCTCCCATCAGGTCGTACATGATGGTGGCGGTGCAGGCGAGCGGGCGCATGGTAATGTCGATCGGCGACTTGGTCTCGATGCCACCGGTGAGCTTGTGGTGGTCGATGATCTGGAGCAGGTCGGCCTCGTTGATGTCGGCCGGCAGCTCGTCGGGGTTGTTGGTGTCGACCACGACGCAGGGCGCACCGGCGCCGGCTTGCGCGATGATCTCGGGCTTGTCGAGGTTCCAGCGCTCCAGCACGAAGGCGGCCTCGGTGTTGGGCTCGCCCAGCAGCTTGGCCTCGGCCGGGGTGCCTTTGATCTCCGAGAGGTACCAGGCCCAGATGATCGGCGAGCCGGTGGAATCGGTGTCGGGGGCCTTGTGGCCGAAAACCTTGATGGTCATGGAAGCGGTCCGTCCTTGAGAGTCTGAAAATCGCGGCCCTTATAGGGGGCCGCGGCGGGGCTGTCATGAGGCGATTACGCACGCCTGCAGCTCTGCAACAGAATCCTTGACCTTACGAGAGGCTGGCCGACAAGCTTCCGGAACGGATGAGCCGCAAGCTCATCCTTTCAAGAATTTTGCAGGGAGCGATTTCAATGCCCAAAACCATGACGGTGACAGCGCAAAAGGGATATTTTGCGGTCCACAGTTTCTTTGAAACCTGGATCGACGTGGTGAACGACATCCTGCGCGGCGCGGTGAAGGTCACCAGGGACGGGTCGAACTGGACCTACGAGGACATATGGTCGGAAGCCAAGGTCGAGATCACGGCCGGCGGCGGCAAGGTCTCGAAGCTGACCGTGTCCTCCTGGACCAACATCGACGGCGCGCACAAATACGCCGACGTTCTGACGGTGGAGTTCAACAGCACGAAGCCGGGGCTGAAGGCGCTCAAGAACGGCTTCGACGCGCATTACCGGACCAGCGGCGACTCCGGTGATGCGACGCGCTCGCTCGATGCCTTCGTGCCGACCTTCGTGGGCAAGGACATGGCCGACTATCCCTGGCCCAACGATGTCGGCTCCTACTTCGCCGGGACGCGCCATGATGACACCTTTGTGCTCAACAAGGGCGGCAGTTGGGTAAAGGCGTCCTCCGGGGATGACGAGATCCGCGGCAAGAGCGGGGTCGACTGGGTGGAATACAGCGACATCAAGGTCGGCCTGACCCTGACCAAGGGGAACAAGGGGGCTGTGCTGATCGAGAAAGGCGACCTGGGCACCGACACGCTGACGAATGTGGACGGCATTTACGGCACCCAGAAGGCGGACAAGCTGAAGCCGGGCCTGAGCAACGGCGACAGCTTCATCTATGCCGGCGGCGGCAACGACATCGTCGGAGGGCGTGGCGGCAATGACATGCTCGACGGAGGGGAGGGCAATGACACCGTCCTTGGCGGCGATGGGCACGACATCCTTGTCGGCGGGACCGGCAAGGACAAGGTCGTCGGCGGCGCAGGCAACGACATCCTGTTCGCCGGCACGGCCTATGGCTATTCCGGCCAGGTGGCGGACGTGCTGACCGGAGGGTCCGGCAAGGACCTGTTCGCCATCGAGATTCCGCCGGCATTCGCCTTTCCGACCGGCATGGAAGCGCCCTTGATCATCACCGACTTCAAGAACGGCACCGATTTCATCGGGCTGGTCTCGCCGCTCGACTCGTCCTTCGGGGTAGACGACCTGATTTTCAGCAAGCAGGGGAAGAACACGCTGATCTCGACGGCGACGCAGGAGATCGCCGTGGTGAAGAACATCGCGCCGAAGAGCCTGAGCCGCGACGATTTCGTCGAGGATCTCGACGCTAACGACCTCGGCCCGCTCACCGGCCTGAGCTTCGACGATTTCGGCTTCTTCTTTTAGGGAACAGGTGCTTTCCCAACACGGCCCGGGCAGAGGACTGCCCGGGCCTTTTCCGTTCTGTCGCCTGCGCCGGTCACGGCAGCGGCATGGCGCGGAGCCAGCCGAACCAGCGTGGACCCCAGTTCTGCAGCCGCGCGATCACCGGTCGGGCCGGGGGGCGCTGAGGCGGAGGGTCCGCGGCGATCTCGCGCAGCATCGCCGCGATCTCGGCGCGGACGGCCGGGTTGTCGGGCAGGTTGACGCTGCCGTGCAGCAGGAAGGCGTCCTGCCGGAAACGATCAGCGTGGATGTCGCGCAGGTGGGCGCTGTCGATGAAGGGATGGGGCATTGTCGGCCTCGCATGGAATGGAAATGGGTCTGGGGCCGGCGGTGGCGCCGGTGGCAATGGGCAGAAGCGATGCGCTTCGGAGCGAGAGGCAATTGGCAGTCATGAAAGACTCCTTTCGAAAGGTTTGGTCGGCAGGAAAGGGGCGCTGCCGCGAACGGAACGCCGGTTGAAAGGGGATGGGTCTCCGGTGGGCCGGACTCGCGACGGATTTTCAGAGGCACACAGGACGCGATCCGCGGTATGGCGGAGGCAGTTCACCGATGAAGCGAATGAAAAGGGCGGAGGTCAGCCTGCGACGGGCGCATGGCCGGAGAGCTGGAGCCTGTTCAGCAGGCGCGGGTAAGGTGGCTCATCATTCAGGATCCTCCACATGGGGTTCACGCGGTGGCGCGCACCTAGCACGGTTCGCCCCAAATGACCAGCCGTTCAATCGCTGGTTTCAGCCCTTATCTTCCTGATGCCGCCCGGTGCGACTTTCATGCCGCAAGAGCGGTTGACACGACTCGGGCTGTTGCCTATCTCACCGTTCGTTAGCACTCGCCTAGCGTGAGTGATAAAAGTCGAAACACCAAGAACGTAGGAGCGTTCCGATATGGCATTTACCCCGCTGCATGACCGGGTTCTGGTCGAGCGAGTCGAGAGCGAAGAGAAAACCGCTGGCGGCCTGATCATCCCTGACAGCGCCAAGGAAAAGCCTGCCGAAGGTCTCGTTGTTGCTGTCGGCGCCGGCGCCAAGGACGAAGATGGCGATCGCATCGCGATGGACGTCAAGGAAGGCGACAAGATCCTCTTTGGCAAGTGGTCGGGCACCGAGATCAAGCTCGACGGCAAGGAACTGCTGATCATGAAGGAAAGCGACATCCTGGGCATCATTTCCTGATCGCCCATCGCTTCCCGTTCACGACACACACAAATTCAGGAGTAGCAAGACATGGCTGCTAAGGACGTCAAGTTCAATTCCGATGCCCGCAACAAGATGCTCAAGGGCGTCAACATCCTGGCCGACGCGGTCAAGGTGACCCTCGGCCCGAAAGGCCGCAACGTGGTCATCGAGAAGTCGTTCGGTGCCCCGCGCATCACCAAGGACGGTGTTTCGGTCGCCAAGGAAATCGAACTGGAAGACAAGTTCGAGAACATGGGCGCCCAGATGGTGAAGGAAGTTGCTTCCCGCACCAACGACGAGGCCGGCGACGGCACCACCACCGCCACCGTGCTTGCCCAGGCGATCATCCGCGAAGGCCTCAAGTCGGTTGCCGCCGGCATGAACCCGATGGATCTGAAGCGCGGCATCGACCTCGCCGTCTCCAAGGTCATCGAGTCGATCAAGGCCTCCGCCCGTGACGTGACCGACAGCGACGAAGTCGCCCAGGTCGGCACCATCTCCGCCAACGGCGAGGCCGAAATCGGCCGTCAGATCGCCGACGCGATGCAGAAGGTCGGCAACGAGGGTGTCATCACCGTCGAGGAGAACAAGGGCCTGGAGACCGAGACCGAGGTTGTCGAAGGTATGCAGTTCGACCGCGGCTACCTGAGCCCCTACTTCGTCACCAACCCCGACAAGATGATCGCGGACCTGGAAGACTGCATGGTCCTGCTGCACGAGAAGAAGCTTTCCTCGCTGCAGCCGATGGTGCCGCTCCTCGAGTCGGTCATCCAGTCGTCCAAGCCGCTCCTCATCATCGCCGAGGACGTGGAAGGCGAAGCGCTGGCCACGCTGGTGGTCAACAAGCTGCGTGGCGGCCTGAAGATCGCTGCCGTCAAGGCTCCGGGCTTCGGCGACCGCCGCAAGGCCATGCTGCAGGACATCGCGATCCTGACTGGCGGCCAGGTGATCTCGGAAGACCTCGGCATGAAGCTCGAGAACGTCACCATCGACATGCTCGGCTCGGCCAAGAAGATCTCCATCACCAAGGACGAAACCACCATCGTCGATGGTCATGGCGAGAAGGCCGAGATCGAGGCCCGCGTTGCCCAGATCCGTCAGCAGATCGAGGAAACCACCTCGGACTACGACCGTGAGAAGCTCCAGGAGCGTGTTGCCAAGCTGGCCGGCGGCGTTGCCGTCATCCGCGTCGGCGGCATGACCGAAGTGGAAGTGAAGGAGCGCAAGGACCGTGTCGATGACGCGCTGAACGCGACCCGCGCCGCGGTTCAGGAAGGTGTCGTCGTTGGTGGCGGTGTCGCCCTGCTGCACGGCGCCAAATCGCTGGCCGGTCTCGAAGGTGCGAACTCCGACCAGAACGCCGGTATCGCCATCGTCCGCAAGGCGCTGGAAGCTCCGCTCCGTCAGATCGCCGAGAACTCGGGCGTTGACGGTTCGGTCGTCGCTGGAAAGATCCGCGAAAGCGAAGATCCGAACTTCGGCTTCAACGCCCAGACCGAGGAATATGGCGACATGTTCAAGTTCGGCGTGATCGACCCGGCGAAGGTCGTCCGCACCGCGCTGGAAGACGCCGCCTCGGTTGCCTCGCTGCTGATCACCACCGAGGCCATGGTTGCCGACAAGCCGGAGCCGAAAGGTGCGGCCGGCGGCATGCCCGACATGGGCGGCATGGGCGGCATGGGCGGCATGATGTAATCAGCCGTCTGCCTGCAGACATCGGGAAGGGGTCGCCTCTCGCGGCCCCTTTCTTTTTGCGCGGGTCCGGGGCGCGGGGGGCTCCCGCGCGGGGCGCCGGCATCAAAGATGCCGACTCCCCGCTTGGGCCGGGCAGCGCGCGGGCGCGCGCTGCGGGCGCTCCCGGCGCGACGGCGAAGCGCGCCGGCGGGTCGCTCACGCGTGGTTGATGCTGCGCAATTGCCGCTGACGGCCGGCGCGGATCGGAGTAGTCAGGCCCGATGCAGATGTTTCTTCTCGTCGTCCTGACCATGGTGGCCTTCGCTGCCAATTCGATCCTGAACCGCCTGGCGCTGGCCGACGGGCTGATCGGGGCCTTGCCTTTCTCGGCGCTGAGGCTGACGTCCGGCGCCGTGGTGCTTTGTGCGCTGGTGATGCTCCAGCGCAAGGAGGTGCCGTTCCGCGCGCAAAGGCGCTGGATCGGGGTTGCGTCGCTCACGCTCTACATGACCGGCTTCTCGGTGGCCTATGTTGGGATCGAGGCCGGTGTCGGCGCGCTGATCCTGTTCGGCGGCGTGCAGGTGACGATGTTCGGCGGCGCAATATTGGCGGGCAAGACGATCCCCCCGGCGCAATGGCTGGGCGCGGCGCTCGCCTTTGGCGGGCTGTGCTGGCTGCTCTGGCCCACGGGCGGCGCGGCCCCGTCAACGGTGCATGCGGCGCTGATGCTGGCGGCCGCGCTCGGCTGGGGGATCTATTCGCTGGCGGGCGCAAAGGCCGGCGCGCCGCTGCCCGCGACGGCGGCGAATTTTGCGCTAGCCACACCGATTGCGCTGGCGTTGATGCTGGCGGCCCCTCTCTTCGAAGCGGGGAGCGATCCGGCGGTGGAGCTGACCGCGGCCGGCGTCGGGCTGGCCGTGGTTTCGGGCGTGGTCACCTCGGGGCTGGGTTACGCGCTGTGGTACATGCTGTTGCCGCGCCTCGCCCCCACGGTGGCGGCGCTGGCGCAGCTCTCGGTGCCGGTGATCGCGATGGCGGGCGGCATGATCTTTCTCGGCGAGGCGCTGACGCTGCGTTTCGTGCTGGCGGCGACGCTGGTGCTGGGCGGGATCGCCGTCGGAGTGCTGGTGCCGCGGCGCGCGGCTCAGCGCACCAGCAGTTCGAGCGGATCGTAGGCCGGCCCGCCGCCCCAGGCGATCTCGGCGAGCTTGCCAGGCTTCAGGCGTAAGCCGCCAATCTCGTCGCGGGCGACCCAGCGGCGGCGGGTGACGACGCCCTCCGGATCCTGCCAGCCGTCGTCCAACGCGCCGCCAGTGAGGTGACAGCGGAAGAAGATCTCCACCTGGTGAAAGCTGCGGGAGGGCTCGTGGAACTCGTTGACGAGGCAGGGCAGGCCGACCTCGATCGCAAGGCCGGTCTCCTCATGGACCTCGCGGGCGAGGTTGTCGGGAAGCGATTGCCCGAGCTCGACCCCTCCGCCCGGTGCGCACCACAGGTCGCTGACCCCGCCTGGCCAGGCGTTGACCAGCAGCAGGCGGTCCTCGTGTAGCAGGACGGCGCGGACGGCGAGGCGCGGGGAGGAACCGGGGCGAAGTGTCATGGGGTCATTCCTGACCTGCGATGCGGCGGCGTGCAACAAGAGCCTCGCAACTCGCGCCTGCAACGCCTATCTGTCGGCCATGCGCATGGCATTGCTGACACTTCTGGCCCTGGCGGCGGGCGCGGGCGCGGCCGAGGCGCGCTGCGTTGTGCTGTTGCACGGGCTGGCGCGGGGCGAGGCCTCGATGATGCTGATGGGACTGGCGCTGGAACAGGCCGGATACCGCGTGATCAACCGCGGTTACCCTTCGACCGAGGCCCAAATCGAGGCGCTGCTGCCCGAGGTCGACGCCGCGCTGGCGCTCTGCCCCGAGGAGGGTCCGGTCGATTTCGTCACCCATTCGATGGGCGGCATCTTGCTGCGGGCCTGGAGCGAGACCGGCGATCCCGGGCGGATCGGGCGCGCGGTGATGCTAGGGCCGCCGAACGCGGGCAGCGAGCTGGTCGATGCGCTTTCGGGGCTGGCTCCGTTCGACTGGGTGAACGGCCCCGCCGGGGCGCAGCTCGGCACCGGGGCAGGGAGCGTGCCGCGCGCGCTCGGGCCTGTGGGATTCGAGGTGGGCGTGATCGCCGGCAAGGCCTCGCTCAACCCGATCTATTCCTCGATCATCCCGGGTACGGATGACGGCAAGGTCTCGGTCGCGGCGACGGCGTTGACGGGTATGGCGGACCATGTTGTGGTGACGGCCTCTCACACCTTCATGATGAACAACCCGCTGGTCATCGCGCAGACGCTGACGTTCCTGGAGACCGGTCGCTTCGATCACGAGATGCGGTGGTCGGATGCGCTTGCGCAGGCGATCGCGGGCGGCTGGACCGGCGTTACCCCTCCTGCGGACTGATCCGGTAGATCCCTTCCGGCAGGTCGAGGGCCGCTGTCAGATCCATCAGCTGCTGGATCGACAGGGTGATCTTCTGGACCTGGTCGGTGCGCGCGTCGAGTTGTTCGACGGTCACGCAATCCTCGAAGGCGTTGATGGTGATATCCTCGCTGTGCGGGGCGGGGCCCTCGTCAACGAGGGTGATCACGGTCGCGTCGAAGTCATGCTCGATGGTAAACATGGGGCGAGCGTAGCGGTTGCCGATCACGCTGTCAGCCGAAACCCTCGCGGATCGAAGATGGAATCGCGCCGGCCGCGGGGACGACGCATCGGCGAGCGCGTTCGCGATCTGCACAAAAATACGGCAACATCGCTGCAGATCTGGAATGGTCGCCTTGCAGCTCCGGCGAGGCCGGTGCGGATTGACATGGGTCAATGTCGCGGCCCCGACGGCATGCAACCTGACGGCAGTATGTCAGAACAGGACCAATGCCATGAAACCTCTGGGCCCGGAACGCGATCACTACTGGATGGCGCTTGGCATGGCCAAGGCCGCAGGCGTCGACCTGCAGGCGGCCATCGAGGCCGGACGTTTTAGCCAGGAGAAATGGGCAAGCACGGTTCAGAAGTGCCGTGGTTGTGACTGGGGCGAGGATTGCCCGAGCTGGCTGCGCGAGCATGGAACGATCGACGAGGCGCCGCAGGCCTGCGTGAACGCGCGCCTGTTTGCCGCCCTCAAGGCCGCGCAGGAAGAGGACGCAGGGCGCCTCGACGGCGCCGAGTGACACCAGCCAGCGGAGGGCGAGATGAGCATGCCGGGCGACACCGACCTTCACTTCTGGCTCACACGCAGCGTCGGTCGGTGTATCGGGCTCAACTTCAGTGCCGCGATGGACGAGGGACGCCTCAGTCTCGACGACTACATGGGGCTCGTCCGCGCCTGCCGCGGCTGCGACAAGGTTGAGAACTGCCAGACCTGGCTGGGCTGTCAGCGCGGTGCCCAGGGGCGGTCGAAACCGCCGGCGTTCTGCCGCAACGCCCGGAATCTCGAGGCGCTGCGGCCGCATTGATCCGGACTGTCGAAGGGTGGCGCCTGCTGTCCGGATGTGATGGGGTGCCGGCCTGTCAGTCGGGAGTGCCGGTTTGGAGGTCTTCGTGGGAATCCTGAGCGACCGCGGGTCGAAATACGCGGTCTCCGGCGGACCGGTGGCGAGCCGGGAGGACGCGCTGGCCTTTGTCTCGGAGCTCTGCCGCAACCGCAAGTTCGCAAAGGCCACCCACAACAGCTGGGGTGTGCTGCTCGACAGCGGGCCGCTCAAGAACGACGACGGCGAGAGCGGCGCGGGGATGGTGATCCTGCGGATGCTCGAGCGCGAGGGATTGCAGCGGCACATCGTGGTGGTGACGCGCTGGTACGGCGGGGTGAAGCTCGGCGGCGACAGGTTCCGCCGGGTGCAGGACGCGGTGCGCTACTACCTGGAACATCGGGGCTGAGCGCGGACAGCGGCGCTTTCCGTGCTAGGCTGGCGGAATCAGCCACCCGGAGGACCCGATGCGACCGATTCTGCTGCTCGCCCTGAGCCCGCTTCTTCTTGCCTGCACATCCGAGCCCGAGACGACCACCATCGAACTTCCCCTCTTCGGCGATGGATACCGCGCCGACGGCGATCAATGCCGCCGTGTCGGGGAGAGCGCCTACACCAACCAGTTCCTCGATGACGCGGCCGATCTGGTCGCCTGTCCGGAAGACATGGAGAACCTCGGTGTGTTCGCCATAGACACCGGTGGGGTCGAGGTCGACCGGGTGGGCGGCTATGTCTTGTATTCGGTGCCGGTGCGGTAGAGCACGCGCCCTTCCGGAGCGCTACGGCACCAGCCGGCCCCAGAGGTCGTATTCGCTGGCCTCGTCGACCTCGACGGTGACGATGTCGCCCGGAGACAGCGCTGCATGGTCTTCGTCGATGAAGAGGTTGCCGTCGATCTCCGGCGCGTCCGCCCGGGTGCGGCAGGTGGCAGCGTCGTCCTCCACGAGGTCGACGATCACCTCCATGCGCTGTCCGACCTTGGCGGCGAGCTTGGCTTCCGAGATCGCCTGCGATTTCTCCATGAAGCGCTCCCACCGCTCCTGCTTGAGCTCTGCTGGCACATGGTCGGGCAGGTCGTTGGAGCGCGCGCCGTCGACATTCTCGTACTGGAAGCAGCCCACGCGATCCAGCTGAGCCTCGTCGAGCCAGTCGAGCAGGGTCTCGAACTCGGCCTCCGTCTCGCCTGGGTAGCCCACGATGAAGGTGGAGCGCAGCGTCAGCTCCGGGCAGATCGCGCGCCAGGCGGCGATCTCGTCCAGCGTCCTGGCCGCCGCGGCGGGCCGGGCCATGCGCTTCAGCGTGTCGGGGTGGGCGTGCTGGAACGGGATGTCCAGGTAGGGCAGCACGAGACCGTCGGCCATCAGCGGGATCAGGTCACGGACATGGGGGTAGGGGTAGACGTAGTGCAGCCGCACCCAGGCGCCGAACTGCCCCAGCTCGCGGGCGAGGTCGGTGATGTGGCTGCGCACCTCGCCGCCCTTCCAGGGATGGCTGTCGTGCTTGCGGTCGACGCCGTAGGCGGAGGTGTCCTGGCTGATGACCAGCAGCTCCTTGACCCCGTTCTCCACCAGCTTCTCGGCTTCGCGCAGCACCGCGTGGGCGGGGCGGCTGGCAAGGCGGCCGCGCATGTCGGGGATGATGCAGAACTTGCACTTGTGGTTACAGCCCTCGGAGATCTTGAGGTAACTGTAGTGGCGTGGCGTCAGCTTCACCCCGCTGGCCGGCATCAGGTCGATGAAGGGGTGCGGATCGGGCGGCACGGCGGCATGCACCGCGTCCAGCACCTGTTCGTACTGATGCGGGCCGGTCACCGCGAGCACCTTGGGATGCACGCCGGTGATGTATTCGGGCTCCGCGCCGAGGCAGCCGGTCACCAGCACCTTGCCGTTCTCCTTCAGCGCCTCGCCGATCGCCTCGAGGCTTTCGGCCTTGGCGCTGTCGAGGAAGCCGCAGGTGTTCACGATCACCGCGTCGGCGCCCGCGTAGTCGGGCGAGATGCCGTAGCCCTCGGCGCGCAGGCGCGTCAGGATGCGCTCGCTGTCGACCAGCGCCTTCGGGCAGCCGAGCGAGACCATGCCGATGGTCGGCTGGCCCGGACGGGCGGTTTGGGTCACCTGGGCGCGTGCCAGGTCGGGGCGGAGGTCGGGCGGGTTGCTGGACATGCTGGCGCATATAGCCGTGGCGTGCCGTCCGGGGAAGGGGCCAGTCGCTCAGTCGGCGAGACTCACCGGAAACAGCGTGCCTTCCCAGCCTC
Organism: Tropicimonas aquimaris; assembly: GCF_042676185.1. Lineage (NCBI taxonomy): Bacteria > Pseudomonadati > Pseudomonadota > Alphaproteobacteria > Rhodobacterales > Roseobacteraceae > Tropicimonas > Tropicimonas aquimaris. Next base: position 88,954 of record NZ_JBHTJT010000007.1, read on the forward strand.
CGGTGAGGGTGCTGGCCTCGATCGCGACCTCGGTGATGCCGTCGGGGATCGTGACGTTGGACAGGCTGCGGGTGAAGGGCTGCTCTTCCACATGCGGGTGGACCAAGACGCGGGTGCCGAGGATGCGCCCGTCCGGCGCCCGGACGCGCCAGCCGTCGGCATAATCGTCCCAGCCGGTATCGGCATGGCGGAGGGTGACCGAGAAGGTCCAGGCGGGGCCGGAGCGGCGGGCTTCGACGGCTTCGATCACGGCGGGGTCGGCGAGGGCGGGGCCGGCGGCTAGGCCGAGGAAGAGCGCGGCGGCGCGGGAGAGGGGGAGGATGGAATGCATTGGGTCATCCTGCCATGTCGGCGGCATTTGACGGGTCACGATCACGTCACTCCGTGAGCTTTGCCCGCGGCTCGGGCGAGGCGGGGTCGAGATCATCGCGGCGGATCACGTCACGGCTGTGTGAGGCGAACTCGCGGCGCCAGATCACGAACAGCACGGCGAGTGCGCCTATCATCAGGCCAATTGGACCCGCCAGCCAGCCGACCGCGCTCAGCGAGAAGTAGATCGAGCGCATGCCGCGATTGAAGCTGCGGGAGGCGAGGATGTTGATCTCGGCGGCCTTCTGAGCGCGCGGATAGGTGCGCGGGTCCTCGGGGTCGTTGGGAACCGAGGCCATCAGCACCGCGCAATAGCCGAACTGCCGGTGCGACCAGACGAACTTGAGAAAGGCGCTCGTGAGGAAGAACAGGATCAGCAGGATCTTGATTTCCCACACCAGTTCCGGGGCCTGGCCGAGGGTCAGGTCGGTGGCGACGTCGCGCAGCGGCTCCGGGTTGCCGATCAGCGCCAGTCCGCCGCCGATGGCGATCATCGAGGAGGAGGCGAAGAAGATCGTGCCCTGCCGCAGCGAGTCGAGGATCGCGCTGTCGAAGATCCGCGGCTGGCGGGTCACCATCTCGCGCATCCAGTCCTCGCGGTAGGAACCCATCATGTTGGAAATGGACTCTCGATCGCGCATCGGATGCTCGATCCGCCAGCCAATACCGATCCAGGCGACGAAGAGCAGCGCCAGCGCCGCAGCGTCGAGCCAGGTAAACAGGCTCAAGGTTTCTTGGAGCAACATAGGCGGACCCTAGCGTTCTGATGGGCGCTTGCAATACGGTAAAATTGGTTCTAAAAACTGACCAATTGCGCCAGGGAGGACGCATCATGGAAATGCCCGCGCCGGATCCGAGGATCCTGTCCAGAAAGGATGCCGTGGTGCGCCGCCTGCAGGCGGTCCTGCCGCCGGATGCAGTCATTCACGACCCCGCAGAGACCCGCGCCTACGAGTGCGACGCGCTGACGGCCTATCGCTGCCCGCCGTTGGCAGCGGTTCTGCCCGCCTCGACCGAGGAAGTCGCGGCGGTGCTGCGGATCTGTCACGAGGAGGGAGTTCCGGTGGTGCCGCGCGGCGCGGGGACCTCGCTTGCAGGCGGGGCGCTGCCGACGGCCGATTGCGTGATTCTCGGCGTGGCGCGGATGACCGAGGTGCTCGAGACCGACTATGCCAACCGGTTCATCCGGGTGCAGACCGGCCGCACCAACCTGAGCGTGTCGGGCGCGGTCGAGGAGGAGGGATTTTTCTATGCGCCCGACCCGTCGAGCCAGCTCGCTTGCGCCATCGCCGGCAACGTCGCGATGAACTCGGGCGGGGCGCATTGCCTGAAATACGGGGTGACCACCAACAACCTGCTCGGGGTGACCATGGTGCTGATGGACGGCACGGTGGTCGAACTGGGCGGGGCGCATCTCGACGCGGCGGGCTACGACCTGCTCGGGCTGGTCTGCGGCTCCGAGGGGCAGCTTGGCGTCGTGACCGAGGCCACGCTGCGGATCCTGCACAAGCCGGAGGGCGCCCGGCCGGTGCTGATCGGCTTCGACAGCAACGAGGTGGCCGGCCATTGCGTGTCCGACATCATCAAGGCCGGGGTGCTGCCGGTGGCGATCGAGTTCATGGACCGGCCCTGCATTCGCGCCACCGAGGCCTTCGCCCATGCGGGCTACCCGGATTGCGAGGCGCTGCTCATCGTCGAGGTCGAGGGATCGGAGGCCGAGATCGACGCGCAGCTCGGGATGATCTCGCAGATCGCCCGCAAGCACGACCCGGTGGAACTGCGCGAGAGCGGCTCGGAGGAGGAGTCCGCGCGGATCTGGCTGGGGCGGAAGTCGGCCTTTGGTGCGATGGGGCAGATCAACGACTACATGTGCCTCGATGGCACGATCCCGGTCAGCGCGCTGCCGATGGTGCTGCGCCGGATCGGGGAGATGAGCCGCGAGTTCGGGCTGGACGTGGGCAACGTGTTCCATGCCGGCGACGGCAACATGCACCCCCTGATCCTTTACGATGCCAACAAGCCCGGCGACCTCGAGCTGTGCGAGCGTTTCGGGGCGGAGATCCTGAAGCTCTGCGTCGAGGTGGGCGGCTGCCTGACCGGCGAGCACGGCGTGGGGATCGAGAAGCGGGACCTGATGGTTCACCAGTACGGGGCCGAGGATCTGGAGATCCAGATGGCGGTGAAGGACGTGTTCGACCCGCACTGGCTGCTGAACCCGGCCAAGGTCTTTCCGCTGCAGGCGTCGCAAGGGCGGCGCGCGGCGTGAGGGGGCCGTTTGCCCCCTCTTTGCCTGACGGCAAATTCACCCCCAAGGATACTTCTGGACAGAAGACGCACGAGGTGCTGCGCGGATGATGACCCCGAAAAGCGAGCAGGAACTGGCAGAGGCAATCGCCGGGACCGACGCACCGGTGACGGTGCGTGGCGGCGGTACGCGGCCGATCGGGCGGGCCCTGCCGGGGCAGACCCTGTCGGTGGCGGAGATCTCCGGGATCACGCTTCACGAGCCGGGCGCGCTGACGCTGGTGGCGCAGGCCGGAACGCCGGTGGCCGAGATCGAGGCCGCTCTGGCGGCGGAAGGGCAGCGGCTGGCCTTCGAGCCGATGGATCATCGTGGCCTGCTCGGCACGACGGGAACGCCGACCATCGGCGGTGTCGTGGCGGCGAATGTCTCCGGACCGCGCCGTATCCAGGTCGGCGCCTGCCGGGACAGCCTGCTGGGAGTGCGGTTCGTCGACGGCGCCGGGCGGGTGCTGCGCAACGGCGGACGGGTGATGAAGAACGTGACCGGCTATGACCTGGTGAAGCTGATGGCTGGGAGCTACGGCACGCTCGGCGTGTTGACCGAGGTCAGTTTCAAGGTGCTGCCGGCGTCTGAGGCGTTCGGGACGTTGCGGCTTTATGGTCTGGACGATCGGCATGCGGTCGCGGCGATGTCAGCGGCGCTGGGCTCGCCCTGCGAGGTATCGGGAGCCGCGCATCTGCCCAGGGGCGCGGACGGGCGACCAGTGACGATGCTGCGGCTGGAGGGGTTCGCCGAGTCGGTTGCGTACCGGATGGGCGGGCTGCAGGCCCTGCTGGGGTCGTTCGGGGACGGCGAGATCGACAGGGACGCGGAAAGCGTGGCGGCCGCATGGCGCGCCATCCGGGATGTGGAAGCCTTTGCCGAACGGCCCGGGGACGTCTGGCGCGTCTCGGTTAAGCCCTCGGACGGGCCGGCCGTGGCCGAGGCGCTGGACGGGGCCGAGGTGATCTATGACTGGGGCGGCGGGCTGGTCTGGGCGCTGACCCCGGAGGGAACGGACGCGCGGGCGGCACTGGCCGGGATCGGCGGCCATGCCACGTTGGTACGGGCGTCGGAGGACACCCGCGCGCGGTTGACAGTGTTTCATCCGGAGTCCGCGCCGGTGGCGGCGCTCGCGGCCGGGCTGCGCGCGAAGTTCGATCCGCGCGGGGTGCTCAACCCCGGCTTGATGGGATGACAGCGCGCGGGCGCGACGGGACAGGACAGGCGGAATGCAGACAAACTTCACGGCCGAGCAACTGAGCGATCCCGGCATTGCCCGGGCTAACGAGATCCTGCGCGCCTGTGTGCATTGCGGGTTCTGCACGGCGACCTGCCCCAGCTACCAGGTGCTGGGCGACGAGCTCGATTCGCCCCGGGGGCGGATCTACCTGATCAAGGACATGCTGGAGAACGACCGGCCCGCGGATGCGCATACGGTCAAGCATCTCGACCGCTGCCTGAGCTGCCTTGCCTGCATGACCACTTGTCCCTCGGGCGTGCATTACATGCACCTGATCGACCATGCGCGAGAGCATGTCGAAAAGACCTATCGCCGGCCCTTCATGGACCGGATGCTGCGCGCGGTGCTGGCGCGGGTGATCCCATATCCGGGGCGGTTCCGGCTGGCGCTGCTGGGAGCCAAGATCGGGCGGCCGTTCTCCTTCCTGATGCCGGATGCCCGGCTCAAGGCGATGCTGGCGATGGCGCCGAAGCGCATCCCGCCGGTGAGCCGCAACGACGATCCGCAGGTCTTTGCGGCGAAGGGCGAGCGGCGCAAGCGGGTGGCGCTGATGACCGGCTGTGCGCAGCGGGCGCTCAACACCGACATCAACGACGCCACGATCCGGCTGCTGACGCGGCTGGGCTGCGAGGTCGTGGTAGCGCGCGGGCAGGGCTGCTGCGGGGCGGTGACCCATCACATGGGCAAGGCCGACGCGGCGATGGATGCGGCGGCCAAGAACATCGACGCCTGGATGGCGGAGATCCAGCACGGCGGGCTCGATGCGATCGTCATCAACACCTCGGGCTGCGGCACGACGGTCAAGGACTACGGCCACTTGTTCCGAAACGACCCGATGGCGGAGCCGGCTGCCAGGGTGAGCGCGCTGGCGCGCGACGTATCGGAGCTGCTGGTGGAGCTTGGGGTCGAGGCCGAACCGCCGGCGCCGCTGCGGGTCGCCTATCACGCCGCCTGTTCGCTGCAGCATGGCCAGCAGATCAAGACCCATCCCAAGACGCTGCTGAAGGCGGCGGGCTTCGAGGTGGTGGAGCCCGCGGATTCGCATCTCTGCTGCGGTTCGGCGGGCACCTACAACCTGCTGCAACCGGAGATCTCGGCAGAACTCAAGGCGCGCAAGGTCCGCACGCTGGAGGCAAAGGCGCCGGACGTGATCGCGGCCGGGAACATCGGCTGCATGATGCAGATCGGGTCGGGCACCGGGATTCCGGTGGTGCATACGGTCGAGCTGCTCGACTGGGCAACCGGCGGGCCGCGGCCTCCGGCATTGACACAGATCGGGGGCTGAAACGCGGGCGCGAACCGTGCCATATTCTCGCCAGACCCGATGGGTAGCGTCGCCGCAGGTTACTGGAGAGATGGTTTTGCGTTCGCTGTTTTGCCTGATTGCCCTGACATTCCTGACCCTTTCCGCGCCATTGCAGGCGCAGGACGCCTTTCAGCGCGCGAGTCGGCTGACCGAGCTTTCCACCGCGGATGCGACTCGCGGATGGGAGGCCGTGGGGCGGCTCGACATGGGGCCGGGGACCTTCTGCACCGGGGCGCTGATTTCGCCCGACCTCGTACTCACCGCCGCGCATTGCCTGTTCGACGCCGACACCGGCCGGCGCATTCCCGAGGAGCGCATCGAGTTCCTTGCCGGCTGGCGCAACGGCCGGGCGGAGGCCTATCGCGGGGTGCGGCGGACGGCGGTGCATCCGGACTACGATTTCGGCGAGCCGCGCAACGTGGCGCGGGTGGCTCGGGATCTGGCGCTGGTGCAGCTCGACCGGCCGATCCGCAGCGCGCGCATCAAACCCTTTGCCACCAGTTTCGAACTGGAGAAGGGCGCGGAGGTCGGCATCGTCTCCTACGCGGAGCACCGCTCCGAGGCGCCGTCGCTGCAGCAGGTCTGCCACGTGCTGGAACGGTTCGGCGGGGTGGTGATGCTGTCCTGCTCGGTCGATTTCGGCTCCTCCGGCGCGCCGATCTTCGCGGATGTCGACGGCGAACCGCAGATCGTCTCGGTGGTCTCGTCCAAGGCCGAGGCCAAGGGCGAACCGGTGGCGCTGGCTGGCGAGCTGCGCCCCTCCATCCAGGAACTGCGCGAGGCCCTGCAGGATTCGCCCGACAACGTGATGAATCGCGGAAATGCGCTGGGTACGGGGCGCGATGACGGGCGGCTCGGCGCGAAGTTCGTCAAGCCGTGATGCGGGGCGGGCTCCGCACCCTGCTGGTGGCGGCCGCGCTGGCCGCCGCGGGCGGTGTCGCGGTGGCCGATACCGGGCTGAAGCGCCTCACCCTGCGGCAGGACAGCCTCGGCTGGGAGGCGGTCGGCCGGCTCGACCTCGGCGGCAGCGGCTTCTGTACCGGGGTGCTGATCGAAACCGATCTGGTGCTGACGGCGGCCCATTGCCTTGTCGATGGGGCCACCGGCGCGCGGCGCGATCCGCGGCAGCTGACCTTTCGGGCCGGGTTGCGCGACGGCGAGGCCATCGCCGTGCGGGCCGGGGCCCGCGCGGTGCTGCATCCCGGATACGATCCGCAGGATCGCGACGGGCTGCGGCAGCTCCTTGCCGACGTGGCGCTGCTCGAGCTGGAACGCCCGATCCCGGCCGCCACCGCGGCGCCCTTCGTGACGGGTTCCACGGTCGGCGCGGGCGGTACTGTGAGCCTCGTCTCCTTTGCCACAGGGCGGGAGGAGGCGCTGAGCTGGCAGCGCGCCTGCGCGGTTCTGGGGCGCGGGCAGGGCGCGCTGCTCTTCACCTGCGACGCGAATTTCGGCTCGTCGGGAGCTCCGGTCTTCGAGACCTCCTCGGGACGCGCGCGGATCGTGTCGGTGGTCTCGCGCGGCTCCCGGGAGAACGGAGAGATCCGGGTCTTCGGTCCGGAGATCGCGGCGCCGCTGGCCGAAGTGCGCCGGGCCCTGCGCGAGGGGCGCGGGGTCTGGCCGGAGACGGGTTTCGTGGCGCGCCGGCTCACGGCGCCGACCGGCGGGACGCTCCAGCGCAACCACGACACCGGCGCCAGGTTCCTGAAACCCTGAGATAATTCCCGGCGGCCCGAGGTCTTGAAATGCCGCGGGAGGGTGCACACATTTCTCTCGTCCGGATGCCGACGTCGGGTCCGGACACTCCAATCGGCGTCCGTCCGACACACCGGAGGGCGCACCACACAGACATCGCTCAAGAGAGGATGACCAGATGCGTACACTTGATTTTGCACCGCTTTACCGTGCCACCGTCGGCTTCGACCGTATCGCCGACATGATGGACCGGGTCATGGAAACCGAGGTTTCCGCCCCGACCTATCCGCCCTACAACATCGAGAAGATCGACGAGAATGCCTATCGCATCTCGGTTGCCGTGGCGGGCTTCGCTGAATCCGAACTCAACGTCGAGGTGAAGGAAGGCGCCCTGATCGTCTCTGCCCGCAAGGCCGAGGACGACAAGGAGCGGACGTTCCTGCATCGCGGCATCGCCACCCGCGCCTTCGAGCGCCGCTTCCAGCTGGCCGACCACGTCCGTGTCTCTGGTGCCAGCCATGTGGACGGCATGCTGCACATTGACCTGGTGCGCGAAGTGCCTGAGGCGTTGAAACCGCGCCGGATCGAGATCACCAACGGCAAGAAGGCCATCGAGGCCGAGACCGTCGAGGTCTGATCCCTCCGAATCAGACAGAACGACCTTCGGGGCGCGTCGCCAGCGGGCGGCGCGCCCTTTCTGTTCGGGCCTGTCAGGCGCTGCGATCGAAGAGCAGCACCTGGCCCATGCCGCAATCGGTGTCGATCACGAAGCCTTCGGAGATCAGCCGCCCGAGGATCGCGGTATGGGTGGCCTTGTCGACCAACGACGGGTGGAACTCGACCAGCAGCCGGTCGATCCCCGCGAGGTCGAGCCGGGCGAGGATGTCGTATTCCGCGCCTTCGATATCCATGATCAGGAAGCTCGGCGCAAAAGCGGCGATGGCCCGCGCGCCATCGACCCCCGGCACTTCGACGCTGCCGGCGTCGCCTTCGTCTAGCAGTGAGGCGGCCCAGAAACCGCGCTGGCTGAGGGCGAGCCGCACCGGCCCGTCGCTTGCCCCGTAGGCGGCATGTTCGAGCTCGAAGGAGATACCGTTGAGTGCGCGGTTCTGCTCGATCACCGGGATCAGGCGCGGGTTTGCCTCTGCCGAGCGCCACTGGATGCCCTGTTGCCCCGAGAGCGTCGCGCAGGCGACGTAGCCAAGCCCTGCACCGAGTTCCAGCACTCGGTCGCCCGGGCGCAGCGCGTGGCGGGCCATCGCGACCTCGTGGGATTCGTAGCTGCCGCCGGCCAGTCCGCGCAGCACCCGCGGTTCGACGGCCGCACGCGGCACGGCGAGGGTCACGCCATCCATGGCGATCCTGCCGCCCTTCCAGGCTTCCAGGAAGCGCTCGATCCAGATCGGCCCGTTCGAGGCGACACCGGCCGCTTCGAGTTGGTCGCAGATGGCGTCGATCCCGGCGGCATCGCCCCGCTCGACCTGCAGGCGCAGCAGCGCCTGGAGGATGCCGGCCTTCGCGGGGCTGTCCTCCAGCTCGCGCTCGAGCCCCGCTATCGCGGCCTCGGGGTCGGTCTCGGCCAGCAGTTCCAAACGTGCGAGCCGCTGCCAGGGCTTGGCGTTCGCCGCCTTGCCGGCCGCCTCGATGCGCTGGCGCCGCAGGCGCGTCGGAAGAGAGTTCTGCTGGAGCAGGGCGGGAATGACCATGGCGGCGAATCCTGTGTCGGCGTCGCTCCTTTAAACGAGCGGGCCGCTGGGGATGCAAGCGGCCCGCTGGGGGCTACCGCGCCGCGTCCAGCGTCTCGGCCAGCCGCATCAGCCGGAGCGCCTCGCTGCGGTAGCCGAACCGGTCCTCGCCGCGGGCGCTCTCGGCCAGGGCGATGGCGTCGCCCCAGGACCAATCGCCGGTATAGAGCCCGTCGCGCAGGAGCTGGCCGAAGCCGGCGATGGCGATGGCGAAACGGGCCTCGGCGTCGGCCTCCTGCGCCTCTGCCGCAATCGGGGTCTCGATGAGCTGGCTCGCGGCCTCGCCCGGGGCCTTGTAGCGTAGCCGCAGGAAGCCCAGCTCGCCGTCGGCTGCCTCCACTGGCGTCTCCGCGCCATAGCGCAGCGGATCGTTGAGCACGGCAGGCGACCCCACGGGTGTGACCTCGTAGAGCGCGGTTACCTGGTGACCTGCACCGATTTCTCCGGCATCGACGCGGTCGTTGTTGAAATCCTCGCGCCGCAGCGCGCGGGTTTCGTATCCGATCAGCCGGTATTCGGCGACCTCGGCGGGGTTGAACTCGAGCTGGATCTTGACGTCCTCGGCGATCGGGAAGAGCTGGCCCGTCAGCTGGTCCACCAGCACCTTCTGGGCTTCGGCGATGGTGTCGATATAGGCGGCCTGCCCGTTGCCGTTCTGCGCCAGCGCCTGCATCAGCGCGTCGTTCAGGTTGCCGCGCCCGAACCCGAGGACGGAGAGGTAGATTCCGTCCTCACGCTTGCGCGCCACGTCGGCCTTGAGCGACTCCGGGTCCGAGGGACCAACGTTGAAGTCGCCGTCCGTCGCAAGGATCACCCGCGTCACCTCGCCCTCGCCCGCCATGCCGCGCGCGACCTCGTAGGCCTGGTCGAGCCCAGCCTGCCCGGCGGTCGAGCCGCCGGCCTCGAGCCGGTCCAGCGCGCCGAGGATGGCGGCGCGGTCGCTTGCTGGCGTGGGCGCCAGCACCTCGCCCGCGCTGCCGGCATAGGTCACGATCGCCACCTGGTCCTCGGGGTGGAGCTGGCCCAGCATCAGCCGGAAGGATTGCGCGAGCAGCCCCAGCCGGTCCGGGCCCTGCATCGAGCCGGAGGTGTCGATCAGGAACACCAGGTTCAGCGGCGGCCGGGCCTCGGTCTCGGGCATCACGCCCTGCAGGCCGATCTGCAGGATCCGCGTGTCCGGGTTCCAGGGTGTCGGGCTGAGCGACGTCGAGACGGAGAACGGAGCGCCGCCGGGCGACGGGGCGGGGTAGGCATAGGGGAAGTAGTTCACCATCTCCTCGATCCGGACGGCGTCGGGCGGTGGCAACTGGCCGTTCATCAGCGAGGAGCGAACGATCGACAAGGAGGCGGTGTCCACGTCGACCGAGAAGGTCGAGACGGGCTCCTCCGTCGTGACCTTGACCGGGTTCGCCTCGGCATTCGCGAAGGCTTCCGTGTCCGTCGCCGGCGCGAGCCGTAAGGTTGCGTCCATATCCGCCGCCATCTTGGCCGCGGCGGGGGCTTCCGCCCGCAAGGCGGTGGTCGCGGCCATCGGCGCGGCGACTTCGGCCATCGGCGCGGGCATGGCCTCGTCCGCGAGCGGGGCGAGCCCGATCGTGTCGGCAGGGGGCGCGGGTTCGGGTGCGGCGCCGCGGCGCGCGAGGGCGTCGCTCTCCGCAAGGGCTTCGCTCTCCTGTTCGGGCTGGCCGAGCTGCACCGGCTGCCTGAGCGTTTCCGGCGGCAGCACGAGGAACAGCGCGAGCCCGGCCGTTACCAGTCCGGTCGTCGCGGCCAGCCCGGCGCGCGTGGTCATTGCATGGAACATCGTCTCACCTCCGTCGATCAGTCGCGCGATCCATCCGCGCTCGGAGGTGGGACGGGCAGAGGCGGCGTTTTCTTGGCGGCTGGTTTCAAACCCGGTGTCGAATTCCGCGTCGAAACGGGCCATCGCCGCACCGAGATCGGCGGCCTTGCGGGCCGATTCGGGGGCGGGCGTGGATTTGAGGGCCTTGCGCAGGCGGTCGAGATCGTCGGTCATTCCATATCCTCCGCGGCGCGGGCGCGCAGAGCCTTCTTCACCTCCGACATGCGCCAGGCGACAGTGCCCTCGGAGAGGCCGAGCACGCTGGCGGCCTCGGCCTGGGTCAACTCCTCGGCAAGGATCAGAACGGCGGTGTCGCGCAGGTCGGGTTTCAACGTGGCCATGGCCTCGGCCAGCCAGTCGGTGGCGGCGCGGCTCTCGCTGTCGGCAGCGCGGCGGGCGACTTCCCAGTCGCCCCAGCCGTCGGCGGCGCGGGCGTGGCTTGCGGAGCGTCGGCGGCGGTCGTGGGCGGCGTTCACCGCGACCCGGTAGAGCCAGGTGGTGAACCGAGCCTCGCCGCGAAAGCCGCGCAACTTGGCGGGCAGCGCAAGGCAAATGTCCTGGGTCAGGTCTTCGGCCTCGGCCCGATGCCCGGTCAGGCGCATCGAAAACGCGAAAAGCCGGTCGTAATACCGCCCGAGCAGGGCGGAAAAGGCATCGCGGTCGCCTCCTGCGGCGGCCCGGGCCAAGGCTTCGTCATCGGTCATCATGCGCATGTCACCAGGTATGACGCGGCCCGGACGCCGATCCTTGGGAGGCCGGCCACGATTTCTCGCCGCCGGCCGGAAGGGTCACTCGCCGTCGAGCAGCGGGTCGATCCGGTTGGCCCTGAACTTGCGCCAGCGCGACCAGATCGCGAGCCACAGGCAGCCCAGCACGACGAGGATGGAGATCGACACCCAGGGAATGATCCGGACATCGGGCCCCTCGACCGGCTTCACGCTGATCGCGTTGGGGTAGATCGAGAAATACTGGTTGCGCCAGCCGTATCGCTTGATCGCCACCCACTTCGGGGTCTCCTGCGTCGAGCGCAGGTCGGTTGCCCTTGTGTGCAGGTTCGAGGTGTTGAACTTGAAATAGGGCGGCCAGCCCCAGCCGGTGTCCTCGTTGCGATAGACCATGTCCTTGCCGCTCGGCTTCTTTGCATTGATGAAATGGACATCGCGGCTCGGAATGCCGGTGGCGTCGCCGGTGTTGGAATCCGCCCAGAAGATCGAGTTCTCGCCGTAGTCGATCCGGCGCACCTCGGTATCGACGATCCGCACGACGTCATTGCGCGGCAGGGTGTAATGCAGGAAGGAGCCGACAATGGCGAGGATCACCAGCCAGAAGGTCCATTTGATGTAGTACCACATGGGGTAGCCTCATCTGTAATTCGTGAAGTAGATGATGGTGCCGATGAGCAGGATCGGCACGATGTAGACGCCCAGAATGAGCTTGCGGCGCAGCGACGAGTCGTAGGCCTCCAGCCCGTCCCGCACGAAGGCCTCCCGGTCGCCCTCGCCGATCTCCTCGTCCCATTCCCGCTCCAGCTTCTCGCGCCGGACGGAGCGCGAGTAGAGCGAAAGGCTGACATAAACCACGGTCAGCGCCACGAAGAGGATCAGCAGGAGTTTTGCCAGCGCAGCCATTCGGTTCTTGTCCCACCTTCCCGTCGTGGTCGATCCCGGGGGCGCATCGGGCCCCGTTTCTTCCCTGATACCGCGCTTGTGGCCGTTGCGCGATACCGGATTTCCCAAAAGGCAGGCTGTCTTAGCCTTCAGAACGCCGTCCGCGGGCGAGCAACCGTCGCAGCGTGAGCAAGAGCCAGCGCAACGCCAGCACAAGGCTCACCGCCAGTATCCAGCCCAGGGCCACGTCGACGGCATGGAGCGCCGCGGCGAGGGCCGGGTCGTCCGCGCCGACATGGTGCCCGGCGAGCCAGCGCAGGCCAAATCCCCCGGCCATGAGCCCGCTCAGGGCCTTCTGCTTCCAGTTCATCTGTCCTCGCAGGGGGCAGTTCCGGCCGGCACCATATCCTGCGCCCCGGGGAAGGTCATCGGCGATCTGGGCTGTCCCCGCGGCAGGGACTCTGCAGGGGCGCGTCGCCCCACATGCCCCATTGTCGACGGCGCGGGCCGGGACTAGCCTCCGCCCATGGCTCAAGACATCGAAACCAGACTGGTCGCTGCAATCGCCGCGCGCAGGGACTCCCTGATCGCCCTAACGCAGGACCTGATCCGCATCCCGACGCTCAACCCGCCAGGGCGTAACTACCGGGAAATCTGCGACTATCTCGACGGGCGACTTTCGGGATCTGGGTTCACGGTCGAACTGATCCGGGCCGAGGGCGCGCTGGCCGACAGCGACGCGCATCCGCGCTGGAACATCATCGCCCGGCGCGAGGGTCGGCGGGCGGGCGAGACGGTCCATTTCAACTCCCACCACGACGTGGTGGAGGTCGGCAACGGCTGGTCGGTCGACCCGTTCGGCGGCGACCTGATCGACGGGCGCGTCTATGGCCGCGGGGCCTGCGACATGAAGGGGGGGCTGGCGGCGTCAATCATAGCTGCCGAAGCCTTCATCTCGACCTGCCCGGATTTCGCCGGTGCAGTGGAGATCTCCGCCACCGCCGACGAGGAATCCGGGGGCTACGGCGGCGTCGCCTACCTGGCGGAGAAGGGCTGGTTCCACCCGTCGCGCGTGCAGCACGTCATCATCCCCGAGCCGCTCAACAAGGACCGGATCTGCCTCGGCCATCGCGGTGTCTGGTGGGCGGAGATCGAGACCAAGGGGCGGATCGCTCACGGCTCGATGCCGTTCCTCGGCGACTGCGCCGTGCGCCACATGGGGGCGGTCCTCGCCGAGATGGAGGCGACGCTCTTCCCGCTGCTCGCCAGCAAGCGGACGGCGATGCCGGTCGTGCCCGATGGGGCCAAACAATCCACGCTGAACATCAACGCCATCCATGGCGGCGAACCGGAGCAGGACCCTGATTACACGGGCCTGCCGGCGCCCTGTGTTCCCGACCGCTGCCGGATCACCATCGACCGGCGCTTCCTGATCGAGGAGGACATTGCCGAGGTGAAGGCCGAGGTGAGCGCAATGCTGGAACGGGTCAAGGCGGAACGGCCGAGTTTCGACTACGAGATCCGGGATCTCTTCGAGGTCCAGCCCAGCATGACCGCAGAGGACGCCCCGGTGGTTCGAACGGTGGCCCGGGCGATCGAGAAGGTGCTCGCGACGCGCCCCGAATACGTTGTCAGCCCCGGCACCTACGACCAGAAACACATCGACCGCATCGGCCGGCTCAAGAACTGCATCGCCTACGGCCCGGGAATTCTCGACCTTGCGCACCAGCCCGACGAGTGGGTCGGCGTGCAGGACATGGTGGACAGCGCCACGGTGATGGCGCTGACCCTGGCCGAACTGCTCCTGCCGGACGCGGGCGCATGAGGCGCCTGCGGGGCGGTCGCGCCTGTTCGGGGTGGCCCGCGCGGGCTTGCGGCGCGGGGTGTGGGTATTTGATCCAAGAAGAGGGCGCGGCTTTATCTTCTTGGCGAAAATACCCAAATCCGACCGTGCCGGCTCACGCGGCGTTTGAATGATGCTCCGAAATCCTTAGGCTCCGCCGCATGGTCCATTATGCCGCCACGCGTCTTGTCTCGCTCGCCCTGTCGCTGATCGCGGCGAGCCTGGTGATCTTTGCGGTGGTGGAAGTCATTCCCGGCGATCCCGCCGCCTACATGCTGGGGCTCAATGCTTCGCCCGAGGCGGTTGAGGCGCTTCGGCGGGATCTCGGGCTGACCGGGGGGCTGGTCGAGCGCTATCTCTCCTGGGCGGGGGGGATGCTGCGCGGTGATTTCGGCACCTCCTACACCTATCGTGTGCCGGTGGCCGAACTGGTGGTACAGCGGCTCGGCGTCTCGCTGCCGCTGGCGCTTTACGCGCTCGCGCTCTCGACCCTGATTGCCCTGCCAATCGGGATGCTGGCGGCAGCGCGGCGGGGGCGGGCTGTCGACTACGGCATCATGGGGGTGACGCAGCTTGGCATCGCAGTGCCGAACTTCTGGTTCGCGATGCTGCTGGTCGTGCTGCTGGCGATCACATGGCAGGTCTTTCCCGCCGGCGGCTTTCCCGGCTGGGACGCCGGGGTCGGGCCGGCGCTTCGGGCGCTCACCCTGCCGGCGGTGGCGCTGGCGCTGCCGCAGGCCTCGATCCTCGCCCGCGTGATGCGCTCGGCGCTGATCGACACGCTGGGGCAGGACTATATCCGGACGGCGCGGGCCAAGGGGCTGTCGGAAGGGCAGGCGATCCGCAACCACGGGGTGCGCAACGCGCTGATCCCCGTTCTTACGATCATCGGGCTGCAGTTTTCCTTCCTGCTGGCCGGGGCGATCATCATCGAAAAGGTCTTCTTCCTGCCCGGGCTCGGGCTGCTGATCTTCCAGGGGATCACGCAGCGTGACCTGGTGGTGGTGGAATCAGTGGTGATGCTGCTGGTCTTCGCGGTGATCGTGGTGACCTTCCTCGTCGATCTCGCCTACGCGGCGGTCGACCCGCGGCTGAGGCACGGGCGATGAGGGTGCCGGTGCAGCTGGTTCTCGGGGCGACGCTCTTCGCGCTGTTCCTCGGCGCGGCGCTCCTGTCGCTGGTCTGGACACCCTTCCCGGTGACCGATCTCGACATCGCGGCCAAGCTGGCTCCTCCGGGGGGCGGGCACCTGCTCGGCACCGATCACCTCGGGCGCGACATGCTCTCGATGCTGATGGCCGGCGCGCGCACCTCGATCGCCGTGGCGCTAGTGGCCGTCGGCATCGGCATCCTGCTCGGCGTGCCGCTTGGGCTGGCGGCTGCGGCGCGGCGCGGTTCGCTGCTCGACGAGGTGATCATGCGCGGCAACGACCTGATCTTCGCCTTTCCCTCGCTGGTGATCGCGATCCTGATCACCGCGGTCTTCGGCCCCTCGGCGCTCAACGCGATCTTGGCCATAGGGATCTTCAACATCCCCGTCTTCGCCCGCGTGGCGCGGGGAGCGGCGCTGACTGTCTGGCCGCGGGAGTTCATCCTGGCGGCAAGGGTGGCGGGCAAGGGCGCGGCGCTGATCTCGGCCGAGCATATCCTGCCCAACATCGCCAATCTGCTGGTGGTGCAGGGAACGATCCAGTTTTCGATGGGCGTTCTCGCCGAGGCCGGGCTCTCCTATGTCGGTCTTGGCGCGCAGCCACCGACTCCCTCCTGGGGGCGGATGCTGGCCGATGCGCAGACCTTTTTCTACAGCTACCCGCGGCTCGCGATCCTGCCGGGACTCTGCATCGTGCTGACAGTGCTGGGGCTGAACCTGATGGGGGACGGGCTGCGCGACCTGCTCGACCCGCGGCTTCGGAGGAACGTCCGGTGATCGCACTGGAGGGGGTCTCTGTCGGGATTGGCGGCGCGCCGATCCTGCGCGATGTCTCGCTCGCTCTGGAGGCCGGGCGGATCCTCGGGCTGGTCGGCGAGAGCGGTTCGGGCAAGTCGATGACGGCACTCTCGGTGATGCGGTTGCTGCCGCAGGGAGCCGCGCTCGGGGGCAGGGTGCTGCTCGACGGGCGCGAGCTGACGGCGCTTTCGGAGCGGCAGATGTGCGCGGTGCGCGGCGCCGAGGTCGGGATGATTTTCCAGGAGCCGATGACGGCGCTGAACCCGGTGCAATGCATCGGCGACCAGGTGGCCGAGACTCTGCTGGTGCATGGCGCCGCCGGCCGGTCGGAAGCGGCGTCGATCGCCCGGGAGCGGCTGGCCCGCGTCGGGCTCTCGCCGGACAGGTTCCCGCTCGGGCGATATCCGCACGAATTGTCCGGCGGGCAGAGGCAGCGGGTCTGCATTGCGCTGGCCGTCGCGCTCCGGCCGAAATTGCTGATCGCCGACGAGCCGACAACCGCGCTCGACGTGACCACGCAGGCACAGATCCTGTCGCTGATACGCGAACTGGTGCGCGAGGAGGGGATGGCCTGCCTGTTCATCACCCATGACCTCGCCGTGGTCGCGGAGATGGCCGACGAGGTGGCGGTGATGAAGGCGGGCGAAGTGGTGGAGCACGGCGCCGCCGCACGCCTGCTACGCGAGATGCGCCATCCCTACACCCGCGCGCTCTTCGAGGCCTCGCGGCACCGGCCGGAGCGGGCCGTGCGGGATACCGGCGCGCCGCTGCTCGAGGTGCGAAAGGCGGTGCGGGACTATCCATTGAGTCGGACGCGACTCTTCGGGCCGAGGCCTTCCTTTCGCGCGGTGGACGGGGTGAACTTCACCCTTGCGCAGGGCGAGAGCCTGGGACTGGTGGGCGAATCCGGTTGCGGGAAGTCGACTCTGACCCGCGCGATCCTCGGGCTCGAGGCCCTGCAGGGGGGCGAGATCCGGCTCGACGGGGCCGAGGTCTCTCCGGGGATGCCGGCGGAGCTGCGGCGGCGGATGCAGGTGGTGTTCCAGGACCCCTACGGCAGCTTCAACCCGCGGCACCGGGTCGGGCGGATCCTGTCGGAGCCGTTTCACCTGACCGGGCGGCCGGAGGATGCGGAGGCGCGGATCGCCGAGGTGCTGCGGGACGTAGGGTTGCGTGTGGAAGACTCGGAGAAGTTTCCGCACGAGTTCTCCGGTGGGCAGCGGCAGCGGATCGCGATAGCGCGGGCGCTGATCACTCGGCCGGAGCTGATCGTGCTGGACGAGGCGGTCTCGGCGCTCGATGTTTCGATCCGGGCGCAGATCCTCGATCTGCTGGCCGACCTGCAGGCGCGCTTTGGGCTGAGCTACCTGTTCATCTCGCACGACCTGACGGTGGTGCGGGCGATCACCGACCGGGTTCTGGTGATGCGGGCGGGCAGGATCGTGGAAGCGGGGCCCACCGAGGCGGTGTTTTCCGCGCCGGAGCATGAGTATACGCGAACGCTGCTGGCGGCGGCGCCGGTTCTGCCGGCGGCCTGAACACCGTGGTCGGCGCCGGGGGGGCAGCCCCCCGGAGCCCCCCGGGATATTTTCGGACAGAAGAAGCTGAAGCGGGCGCTACTTGGTCAGGATGAGCTTGCCGGCCTTGGTGATGCGCAGCGTGTAGACCTTTTCGTTCAGGACGATCTGGGCGAGGCCGTTCTCGCCGGTCATGGCGCGGGCGTCGAAGGTCGGGCGGCCGGGAAGGGCGGCGGAATCGGTGAGGCTGATCGTGTTCATCATGGTCATCGGTGCGACTCGCTCTTGGTCTGGATGGGGGAGGCATGGAGCTCGAGCCCGTGGCAAAGGCCCGGGGCGTTCGGCGACAGGGCGACCGTCTGGGACCTGTGGGGCGTGGCACCTGGCATCGGGCTCTCCTTGAATGCGGATAGCTTACTAAAACACTTTGGTTTGTCAATTCCGATTAATTTAATCGGAAATGCATGGGCGTCGAGCATTCCCCATGCGGACGGGCCCCGCTCCGGAGACCGGACGGGAATCAGCGCATGCCTGTTCCTCCGAGACGTCAGTCCATGTCGTAAGGAGGGAGTTGGCCGAGTGCGTCGCGCAGGGCGCGCCCCCAACCTTCGGAGATCTCGTTGTAGTAGGGGTTGTCCCGGGTGATCCTGTCTTCGTGACCGATCTGGTAGCTGTCCGCGACATAGGTTTGCAGGTCGAAAGGCATGCCGACCGAGAGGTTCGCCTTGAGCGTGGAATCGAAGCTTACCAGCAGCAGCTTGATCGCGTCCGGAAAGGTGAGATCCTCGGAGAAGCCGCGCAGCAGCATCGGCCGGCCGTATTTCGTCTCGCCGATCTGGAAGAAGGGCGTGTCCTCCGAGGCCTCGATGAAATTTCCCTCGGAGTAGATCATGAAGAGCCGCGGTGGGCCCGGATCGATCTGCCCGCCGACGATGATCGTAGCCCCGAAAGCCGAATCGGCGGCCTGACCCTGCTGGGAATGCTCGGAAATGACCTCGCGCAGGGTAGCGCCGACCAGCCGGGCAACCTGAAACATCGAGGGCTGCTCGAGGATTGAGGGATTGCGTTCGCCGATGGCCTTGCTGCGTTCCTCCAGAACGCTCACGACGGCCTGCGTGGTTGCGAGGTTGCCCGCGGTCATCAGGGTGATGAGGCGTTCACCCGGCACGCACCAGCTGTGCATCTTGCGGAAGGTCGAGATGTTGTCCACGCCCGCGTTGGTTCGCGTGTCGGACATGAAAACAAGGCCGCGCTTCATGCGCAGGCCGACGCAATAGGTCATGGGCGTGCTCCGGGTTGCCGCAATGGCAAGAGCCTATTGTTGGACCTGTATGTCAACGCCCAACGTCTCGCTTCCGGCATGGCCGGAGTGCAGGCCGGAGATCGGGGCGGCCTCGGAATAATCCAGCCCGGTGGCGACGCGCACGTAGCGCTCGTCGGGGCAGACTTCGTTCGGCACGTCGAAACCGACCCAGCCGAGGGCGTCGATGTGGACTTCGGCCCAGGCGTGGCTCGCTTCCTGCGACACCTGATCGTTCAGGAGCAGGTAGCCGGAGACGTAACGCGCCGGGAAGCCGAGTTGCCGGGCCGCGGCGATGAACACATGGGCGTGATCCTGGCAAACACCGGAACCGGCCTGGAGCACCTCTTCCGCGGTGGTCGCGGTGGTTGTGGTGCCGGTCTCGTACTTGACCGCTTCCATCACGCGGGCCGAGAGCGCATGGCAGCGCGCGATGTCGTCGTCATAGTCCCCGGACAAACCCTTGACCAGCGAGCGGATCGCCATGCCCTGCTTGGTCAGTGGCGTCTGGCGCTGGAAATACCACAGCGGGGCGTAGCCGCTGTGCCGGCCGATCACGCCGTTGGTGTCGGAGGTCTCCACCTCGCCCTGGCTGGTGACCACGATCTCGTGCCCTTCGCCGCCAAAGGACATGAGCATCACGTCGTTGGCGTTGTGGTCGACGAACTCCAGCTCCTTCTTGCCGCCCGAGACCTGGGTCTGCCAGGTCACGACGTTCTGGCCGATGCCCTGTTTCGGTGTCAGCCGGAGTTGCTGCAGCGCGAAGGGGACGGGCTCGGAGTAGGTGTAGGTGGTCCGGTGCTGGATCGTCAGGCGCATGGCTTATCCATAGAAGCGGTAATCGGATTCGATGGTGGAGCCCAGCCGCGCAAGGTCGGACAGGAAATCCTGGATGAACTCGTGCAGGCCGGCGTCGAAGATCTCCTCGGTCGTGGTCGAGGCGAGGCGTCCGACGAGCGCTTCCACTTGTTCGTGGCAGGCGTGGCGCGTGTCGTATTCTTTCTCGATGTAGGACAGGTTGGCACGCGCCTTGGCGGCGCAGAAGGCCAGAGACCGCGGCATCCGGCTGTCGAGGATCAGGAAGTCCGCGATGCCCATGGCGCTGATGTCCGGCCCGTTCAGCCAGCGATAGGAGCTCTGCCCTCCGACGGCGCGCAGGATGTTCTCCCATTGCACGTTGTCGAGCACGGAGCCGATGTGGCTGACCGATGGCAGCAGCACGTAGTATTTCACATCGAGGATCCGCGCCGTGCTGTCGGCGCGCTCCAGAAAGGTGCCGGCGCGGGCGAAGTTGAACACGTCGTTGCGCAGCATGGTGCCATGGGTGGCGCCGCGGACCTGGGCGTTCTGCTGACGGATCAGGCTGAGAACGGCCGGCAGATCGCGGTCGCTCACCTGCCGAGACAGGGCGGTGCGGATGTTCATCCATAGTTCGTTCACGGATTCCCAGACCTCGCGGGAGAGCGCCGTGCGGACCATGCGGGCGTTGTTGCGCGCGGCCTCGATCATCGACAGCACGCTGGAGCTGTTTGCGGTGTCGCGCAGCAGGAAGTTGACAACCTTCTGCTGATCGAAGGACTCGTTGCTCTCGAGATAGGTCTGGCGGACGCCGGTGGCGTCGAGAATGCTCGACCATTCGTCAGTCGAACTCGCCGGTCGTGTGAGCGCGTTGCGCAAGCCGGCCTCGATGAGGCGCGACGTGTTTTCGCTGCGTTCGAGATAGCGGTACATCCAGTAGAGACCGCCTGCTGTCTTGCCGAGCATTCCGCTATTCCTCCAGCACCCAGGTGTCCTTGGTGCCGCCGCCCTGGCTCGAGTTCACCACCAGCGATCCCTTCTTCAATGCAACCCGCGTCAGCCCTCCGGGCGTCAGGTCGATTCCCTGCGGCGAGACCAGCGCAAAGGGGCGCAGGTCGACGTGGCGCGGCGCGAGGCCGGCCTTGGTGAGGATCGGGACGGTGGAGAGTGCCAGCGTGGGCTGGGCGATGTAGTTCGCGGGCCGGGCTTCCAGCTTGTCGCGGAAGGCGGCCAGTTCCTTCTTGCTGGCAGCGGGGCCGACCAGCATCCCGTAGCCGCCCGAGCCGTGCACTTCCTTGACCACCAGTTCCTTCAGGTTGTCGAGCACGTAGGCGAGGCTGTCGGGGTCCGAGCAGCGCCAGGTGGGCACGTTCTCGAGCAGCGCCTTCTCGCCGGTGTAGAACTCGACGATGTCCGGCATGTAGGAATAGATCGCCTTGTCGTCGGCGATGCCGGTGCCGGGAGCGTTGGCGATGGTGATGCCGCCGGCGCGATAGACATCCATGATGCCAGGCACGCCGAGCATCGAATCCGGACGGAAGTTCAGCGGATCGAGGAAATCGTCGTCGACGCGGCGATAGAGCACGTCGATTGCCTTGTACCCTTCGGTCGTGCGCATGGCGATCCGGCCATCCACGACCCGCAGGTCGGTGCCGTCGACCAGTTCGGCGCCCATGTTGTCGGCCAGGAAGGAATGCTCGAAATAGGCCGAGTTGTGGATGCCGGGCGTAAGCACGGCGAGCACCGGCCGTCCGCTCGTCGCCGGCGGCGCGCAAGCCGAGAGCGAGCGCGACAGGCGCGTCGGATAATCTTGCACCGGGCGCACTCGGATCTTGCTGAACAGCTCCGGGAACATCTGCAGCATCGTCTCGCGGTTCTCCAGCATGTAGGAGACCCCCGAGGGCGTGCGCGCATTGTCCTCCAGAACGTAGAACTGGTCTTCGCCGGTGCGCACGAGATCGGTGCCGACGATGTGGGTATAGACGTTCCCCGGGGGCGAAACGCCGATCATCTGCGGCAGGAAGGCGTCGTTGTTGGCGATCAACTCGACCGGGATCCGACCCGCGCGGAGGATCTCCTGCCGGTGATAGATGTCATGCAGGAAGGCGTTGATCGCCCGCACCCGCTGATCGATGCCGCGGGTCAGCTTGTCCCATTCGCGTGCCGACAGGACGCGCGGCACGATGTCGAACGGAATCAGCCGCTCGTCGGCCTCGTCCTGCCCGTAGACGTTGAATGTGATGCCCGTGCGGCGGAAGAACTGCTCCGCCTCCTGGGACTTCTTGCGAAGCCGAGAGAGATCCTCGCCTTCGAACCATTTGCTGTATTCCTTGTACGGCCGCCGGGGGTCCCCCGTTGGGCCGTGCAATTCGTTGAAAAACGTACCCGTCTCGCTCATGCGATCACCTTGACTGCGCCCGCTGGCGGCCGCAACTGGCTGTTTTCTTTTGCGGCTTCATGTCCGCACTCTTCTGTCGAAGTGTTCACGAACCGGTGGTGTATTGCGACAGTTTTTTGGACCGTTGCACAATATTCAGGCGGTCGATGGGGCGACTTCGAGCCAGATGGTGATCGGGCCGTCGGTGACCAGTTCCACGGCCATGTCGGCGGCGAAGCGGCCGCGTTCGACGGGGGTGCCGAGACTGGCCAGGTGGTCGGCGAAATGCTCGTAGAGACGGCGCCCGGTTTCGGGGTCGGCGGCCTCGGAAAACCCGGGGCGATTGCCGCGGCTGGTGTCGGCGGCGAGGGTGAACTGGCTGACCACGAGGGCTGCGCCGCCGATGTCGGGCAGGGCGCGGTTCATCTTGCCGGCGTCGTCCTCGAAGATCCGCAGCTTGGAGAGCTTGGCCGCGAGTTTCTCGGCCTCGGCCTCGCTGTCGCCGCGCATCGCGCAGACCAGCGCCAGGACCCCGGGGCCGATGGAGCCGATCACCTCGCCATCGACCGTCACGGAGGCGCGGGTGACCCGCTGGATCAGCGCCCTCACAGGCCCAGTTCGGCGGCTGTGGGCGGGTTGGCTCCGGCGCGGCTCACGGTGACGGCGGCGGCATCGCCTCCGAGCTTGAGCGCCGCGGCCAGATCGGCCTCGGGGATGTCCTCCAGCCCTGCCTTGCTCAGCCGGCCGGCCCGCTTGAGACCGGCGAGGAAGCCCGCGTTGAACGTGTCGCCAGCACCCACGGTGTCGACGACCTCGACCCGGTTGGCCGGCACGCTGTGCTGGCGGCCCTCCATGAAGGCGGTCACGCCCTTGGCCCCCTCGGTGACGCAGATCACCTTGGGCCCCTTGGCGAGCAACTGCCCGGCCAGGTCGGCCAGCGTGCCGTCGCCCGCGAGCCAGTGCAGATCCTCGTCTGAGACCTTTACCACGTCGGCGGCGGCGATCATCCGGTCGATCCGGGCGCGGTAGGCGGCCTCGTCCTTGATGAAGCCGGGGCGGATGTTGGGGTCGAGCATTACCAGCCGTTTGCCGCTCTCGCGCAGCGCAAGCGCCTCGTAGGTCGAGGCGCAGGGCTCCACCACGAGGGAGATGCCGCCGAAGAACAGCGCCTCGACCCCGTTGAGCGCTTCGGGCGCCGGCAGGTCGGCGGGGGTGATCATTCGTCCCGCGGTGTTCTCGTCGTAGAAGGCGTATTTCGCGTGGCCCTCGGTCAGTTCGACAAAGGCCAGCGTGGTCGGCCGGTCGGAGCGGGCGCAGAGCGCGTAATCCACTTGGCTCGCCTGCAGCGCGGCCTCGAGCCGGACACCGAAAAGGTCGGTCGAAAGCCCGGTGAAGAAGCGCGACGGCGCGCCGAGGCGACCGAGCGCGATCGCAGTGTTGAAAACCGCCCCGCCCGCGACGGGAGAAAAACAGGGCTCCGATGCGGTGGACACGCGTGGCAGCATGTCGATCAGGGCCTCGCCAGCGCACAGGATCATCGTGTCCCTCCCATCCCGGATTACCGTTTTCATCTCCTAGCGCCGTCCTCGGAAAAGGTCCACAGCCGCCGCCGATCCTGCGTCAGGTCAAGGCGGGCGGGGGGCACGGGTGGTATGATCCAGCCGTTGGGGAATCGCAGTCTTAGGAGGAGGAAATGGTCGAGAAATCCCACACCAGCGGCTTCTGGCCGAGCCTCTACGAGCCGTTCCGCGGCTTCGGCGAACGGGTGTCCGAGTGGGTCGCCCCGGCTGCCGAAGCGTCCGGCGCCGAGAACGCCTACCGGATCGCCGTGGAACTGCCCGGCGTGGAGGAAAAGGACATTGACCTGAGCGTGGAGGAGGGCGTGGTCACTCTGACCGGCGAGAAACGCACCTCGCGCGAGGAGAAGGGCGAGACCTGGTTCTTCAGCGAGCGCCAGTACGGCTCGTTCAGCCGTTCGTTCCGCCTGCCACCCGATGCCGACGGCGCGGCTGTGGACGCCAAATTGAAAGACGGCGTGCTGACGATCACGGTGCCGAAGCGGACGCCCTCGGTCGATCCGTCCAAGCGGGTGAAGATCAACGCCGGGTAGGTTGGGTCAGAACCCCTGGGGCAGGGTGGTGCTGAAACCGCCCTGCTCCTGCCCGAGGTAGAGCAGCAGTGCCGCAGCGATGAGCGCGGCAAGGACAGTGATCGCAATCTTCCAGGCCGAGTAGGGCCGTTCGCCCTTCACCTCGCCGGTGCGCGCATTCACCACAAAGCGATAGGATTTGCCGCGGAAGCGATAGGCGGCGAGCCAGACCGGCAGCAGGATGTGCTTGAAGGTCACGTTGCCGTGCCGGGTGTGGGCTTTGGTGATCTGCTGGTGATCGCCGCCGATGTCGCGGCGAATGTCGGCGGCGATTACCGCGTCCATCTTGCGCTGCGCATAGCCGAACCCGGGTTCCAGGTCGACGGTATAGGCCTCTGCGATGTAGCCGGCGAGGTAATCGGGCCGGAAGGGCACGAGCTTGGCCAGATCCCACGGGTCGAGCGCATCGACATATTGTCGGGGCAGGCTGTCGGCGGCCAGCACAAGAACATCGTCGAAATCCCGCGCCACGCGGCCCTGCACCGCCCGCCAGCGGGTCTTTCGCACCCGCACGTTCTGGCGCTTTCCGTTTACGACGCGGGTCTCGTTGACGTAGTAATCGTCGCCCCGCCGCCCCCGGTACTCGGTGCGGGTGCGGGAATCGTAGGTCCAGAAGGGGACGTAGATTCCCTTCATCCGCCGTCCCTTGCGGGCGTAGTCCTTGAGCCCGCCGGGCGCGAACCAGAGCCGGCCGAGCCAGTCGGACATCGCCTTGCGGGCGGTCTCCTCTGTCAGGGCGAAGGGTAGGACGGCGGTGGGCTTGAGATGCCGCTGGATTCCGGTGTCGGTGACCACGGGAGAGGCGCAGAACGGGCATTCCGTCGCCTGTTCCGCCTCGCCCATCTCGAAACTCGCGCCGCAGCTTTCGCAATGGGCGGTGCGGGCAGAGACGATTTCGCCGGCGGGCAGTTCGCGGCGCAGGGCGCGCTCGTAGTCGAGCTCCTGCAACGCCTCGGCCCATTCGCCGCGACCGCCCGCACTCACATGCTCCACATGCCCGCAATGGTCGCAGACGAGGCTGCCCCGGTCGGCCGAGAAGCGCAGGTCCGCCCCGCAGGCGGGGCAGGGAAAGCGGTGCTGCTCGGCCACGGCTTCAGTGGCCGAGCCGGCCGCGTCGTCGTCTGTCCAGAGCGTGTCGGACACTTTTGCCTCCGGTTCAGGCGCCCGGCGGCGGGGGCGGAGGCAGGATGGTGAAGAGCTGCGCCAGCTCCTGCACGTCCTCGGCCGGTTTCCAGCCATCCTGCCCGGGCGTCCAGACCAGGCTCTCGCGGGTCAGCTCGCCGGCGCCCGCCATGCGGCCCATGTCCGCCTTGGAGAACGGGCCGGAGGTCTGGCCTGCCTTGGCGATGTGCCAGACATGTTCGACAGGCGGCGGCGGTGCCGGATGCACCGCGGCCGGGCCGCCTCGTGACTGTGGGGCGGCGCCCCAAGGACCCTGAGCGTAGCCAGGGTTCGCCATCTGCGCGCCCATGGCCATGCCCATGCCGGCGCCGAGCCCTGCTGCCATGCCGCCACCGGCCGGGTTGCGGGCCGCGGAGGTCATCGCCTCGGCGGCGGAATACTGGGTGAACTTGCCGAGATCGCCCGCCAGCCCCATCGATGTGCGCTTGTCGAGCGCCTCTTCCACCGCCGGCGGCAGCGAGATGTTTTCGATGTAGAACTCGGGCATCATCATGCCGTAATCCGCCAGCACCTCGGAGACCTTGGCGGCGATCAGCTTGCCCATGTCGGCGGTGTTGGCGGCCATGTCGAGCACCGGAATGCCGGAGCCCGCCATCACCCGGCTGCTTTCCTGCACGATGATGTTGCGGATCTGGAAGGTGATCTCGTCCGTGGTGAACTCGCCGTCGGTGCCGACGATCTCGGTCATGAACTTCGCCGGGTCGGTGACTCGGATCGAATAGGTGCCGAAGGCCCGGATGCGGGTCGGGCCGAATTCCGGGTCGCGCAGCATCACCGGGTTCTTGGTGCCCCACTTCAGATCGGTGAAGCGGGTCGTGTTGACGAAGTAGATCTCCGACTTGAAGGGCGACTTGAACCCATGATCCCAGTGCTGGAGCGTGGTCAGGATCGGCATGTTGTTGGTCTCGAGCAGGTAGAGACCGGGGGTGAACACGTCGGCGAGCTGCCCCTCGTGCACGAACACGGCTGCCTGGCCCTCGCGCACCGTCAGCTTGGCGCCGTATTTGATCTCGTGCCCCTCGCGCTCGAACCGCCAGACCAGCGTGTCGCGGGTGTCGTCAGTCCAGTGAATGACGTCGATGAACTGGCCGGAAAGAAAATCGAAGATGCCCATCGTGGCGCTCCTCCTAGATGAATTCTGTCAACTCTCGCCGCCGAGAAGCTCGTTGGCGATCTCGGTCACGATCGGTCGGGCGGTGGCGGCGTCCATGCCGGTGCTGAGACGGCGGTCGTACAATATGCGCAGCAGAAGCTCGTCATGCCGGGTCAGCAGGGCGAACTCCTCGTCGTCGTTGAAGATCGAGGGCCTGGCGGCGGGGCTATCGTTGGCCAGCCCCATGCCCTGCGCCAGCTCCTCGTGGATGCAGGAGAGCCGCAGAAGGTCGGGATGTTCGGCCCTGATGACGGCGACCGCGCGGGTATAGGCCGGGTTGCTGCCCTGCGAGAAGGCGAAGACGAGGCAGAAGGTGTCTCGCTGCATATCCTCCACCGTGCGCACCGCGGTCTCCCCGATCCCCGGGATCATGGCCCGCAGTTGCGGGCCGTAATTGCGGCGCTCATCCTCATGCAGCATCAGCACGTGGAAATTGGCGTTGTTGCCGGAGGTGACGGAGACCGGGTGCCCGGACGCAATGGCGAGCCGCCGCGCATAGGATTGCAGCGACGCGGTGTCCTTGCTGCGCTGATCCGGCGAAATGGTCTCTCCGAACACCATCTGCATCCGCACCGGGGTTTCCCAACGGCGAAGCTGGCTTTCCGTCTGCTCCGCCACAAGGGTGCCGGCGCGGGAGACATATTCGTCGTAAAGCGCGATGCGGATGAAGTTCTTGGCCAGTGTATGCGCCGCGAAGGGCGTGTCCGGCCCGCCACCGTCGGTGCGCAGCAAGCCCTGAGCCAGGAGGTCTGCCTGCACCCGGGCGTAATGCTGTTCGAGATCGTAGGATGCGCGCGACCGGGTGGAGGCCGACAGGTCGCCCGTGGTCGCCGTGGCTTCGGGACGGGGCGGCGGAGCGGGAACGGGCCCGCTCGGCGCTGTCGCCTCGCAGGCTGCAAGCAATGCCAGCGACATCGCCAGCAGGCCGTTCCGTGCTGCCGCCCCGCTCCGCAAGATCAACCTGCCGGGACCGCGGTCGAGGCGGTGTCGCCCAGACCGGTCTTGCGGGCCTTTGCAGAGGCCAGCGTGTCGCGCAGTTCGTGTTCCATCTTGATCAGCTCTTCCTCCGCGGCCGCGCGGCGCGCCTTGCCCTCGTCGGCGATGGCGAGGCTCTCGTTGATGGTGGCGATCAGGTCCGCATTGGCCTGCTTCACCGCCTCGATGTCGAAGACTCCGCGCTCCATTTCCTCGCGCACGACCTTGTTGGTCTCACGCAGGTTCTTGGCGTTGGCGGTCAGCAGCTCGTTGGTCAGGTCGTTGGCCTCGCGCACCGCGGTCGCGGCCTCGGCAGACCGTTGGATTGTCACGGCCTGCGCCAGTTGCGTCTCCCACAGCGGCACGGTGTTGACCAGCGTGGAATTGATCTTTGTCACCAGCGACTTGTCGTTTTCCTGCACCAGCCGGATCGACGGCAGCGACTGCATCGTCACCTGGCGCGTCAGCTTCAGGTCGTGCACCCGGCGCTCCAGATCGTCGCGGGCGGCGCGGATGTCGCGTAGCTCCTGCGCCTTCATCACCTGATCGGCCTCCGGCGCCGCCGAGACCTCGGCCTCCTTGGCCGGGATGACCGAACTGTCCATCTCCTGCAACTTGGCCTCGCCAGCGGCGATGTAGAGCGCCAGCTCGTCGTAGAAATTGAGGGTCTTGTCGTAAAGCAGGTCGAGCGACTTGATGTCCTTCAGCAGCTTGTGCTCATGGCCAAGAAGGTTGTCGGTGATCCGGTCGATCTGGCCCTGCACGTCCTCGTAGCGGGCGACAAAGTTGGCGAAGGGCGCGGTGCGACCGAGGAGCTTCTCCCACCAGGTGCGCTCGCGGCGCACGTCCAGCTCGGAAACCGAGAAACCTCGTATCGTGCTCACGATGTCGCGCAGGCTGTCTCCGGCGGGGCCCACGTCCTTGTTCTTGACGTCGGCGAGCATCGCCTGCGAGATCTCCTGCAGTTCGGCCTGGGCGGCAGAACCGAAGGACACGATCGAATTCGTGTCGCTCATGTCGATCTCTTGCATCCGCTTGCGGATCTCGGCCGAGACCGGCGCGTCGGCGGCCTCTAGAGGCACGATGTCGGCAGCGGGTGCCGGCTCTGGCAGTATCACGGATGTAACCTCTTCCACCTGCGTCAGCACTTCGGCGGCTTTCTTCTGAACTTCCTGCGACATGTCGGTGCCTCCTCAAAATTCCGTTTCAATCCATTCTCACGCCTTCGCGCTGCAACCGGTCGCGCAGCACTTCGATCTCGACGTCGAGCGCCGTTCGGTCGGAGACCATCAGCGTTTCGGTCTTGGCGCTGAAGTTGCGCTCGAGATCGTCCAGCAGGGCGACGTAGTTCGCCTTGGCCTGCTGGTCGCGGTTGCGGGCGTAGATGTCCGCGAACTTGATCGTCGCCTCGGCCGCGCCCTGCAGGTAGACGACGAGGA
Source organism: Tropicimonas aquimaris (assembly GCF_042676185.1). Taxonomy (NCBI): domain Bacteria; kingdom Pseudomonadati; phylum Pseudomonadota; class Alphaproteobacteria; order Rhodobacterales; family Roseobacteraceae; genus Tropicimonas; species Tropicimonas aquimaris. Next base: position 117,727 of record NZ_JBHTJT010000007.1, read on the forward strand.
ACTTGCGCGCAGCGGTCAGGTCGCGCGGATCTTCCTCGACGGTGCGGCACATGTGGCGGGCGGTGGCCTGGAAACCTTCGACCCGGCGCTCCAGCCCACGGTCGCCGGCGCGCTGGATCGCGGCGCCCATGCGGGCGAGCTGTTCCTCGGCCTCGTCGACGACGCGGGCGACGCGGTCCTGCTGGAAACTGTCCACGCCGTCGACGTTCTTGTTCGCCAGCGGATCGATGCCGAAAGCGGTCAGATGCAGCACGACGGCGATCGCCCCGTAGAGCAGCGCCTGCCCGAGGTTGCCGCCGTCGCCAGCCATCAGCGCCAGCACGAGGCCGAAGCCGGTCAGCACGGCGGCGATGATCTTGCGGGGCAGGGCCGGGCGGCGCGCGACCTTGCGGGCGTCATAGGCGGCCTCGGCCTTGAGGCCCTCCGACAGGGTGAAGACGGAGAACACGAGCACCGCCGCGGCCGCCAGGTCCAGCGCCATGCCGGCCGGGCCATGGCCGAATGCGGAGAAAAGCAGCGGGATCGGCGCGAGATAGAGCAGATTGACGCGCGCGGCGCCCCGGGCTCTTTGCGCGGTGGTGGGACGGGACGGCGCGGACGATGCGCCGTTGCCGGTGGTCCCTGCGTCCGGTGAGTACTTGCCGCCGTATCGCTGGGCCATCACATGCCTCCGATCATGCCGAGGGAGACGCCGAAGATGAGCACCCATAGCAGGATGAAGGCGATCCGCGGCACCAGCCCGCTTGCCATGGGGCCCTGGTCAAACGCCTTTCCCGCCGATCCGGCGAGCGCGGCCCCGGCCAGCGCGATCCCGACCACCAATGCGATCATGACGACCAACGCCAAAGCGAGAGACATGAGGATTCGCATGTGGTTGCCCCCTTCGACCCACCTGTTCACGTTTATACGACATGGATGTGAACCGGGCCAGCGTCAAGGAAAGCCACGGCAATTCCGGCCGGGGGCTCCCGCCCGTCGTCGGCGCATCGAGGATGCGCCTCTTCCCGTTGGGCTGGGCCGCGCGCGTTCCGCGCGCGGAACGCGCGACCTGCGCGCCATCCCGCCCGGTCAGGCCTTTGCCTTGGAAAGATAGGCCACGAGGATGTCACGCGCGGCGGCGAGATCCCTGCGGTCGATCATCTCGGTCACGGTGTGGATGTAGCGGGTGCCGACCACGATACCGACCGCCCGCGCCCCGGCCGCGGCCTGCTGGGCGGCCGCGCCGTCCTGGCCGCCAGCGCGCAGCATGGTGCGCTGGAAGGGGATGCCTTCGGCTGTCGCGAGGGCGTCCATCTCTGCTACCAGCGCCTTGTCGGCGATGAACGAGCTGTCGCGCACGTGCAGGCCGAAGCCCTTGCCCTGCTCGGTCGTCCGGTCCTGCTCCGGCACGCCGGGCGTGTCGCAGGCCAGCGTGGTGTCGATCCCGAGGCCGATGTCGGGCTGGACACGGAAGGCGGCGGTGCGCGCCCCGCGCAGTCCGACCTCCTCCTGGGTGGTGAAGGCCACGTGGATCTCGGACGCATGCGCCGCATCGCCGAGCCCGCGGATCGCCTCGATCCCCAGCCAGCAGGCGACCCGGTTGTCGAGCGCCTTGGAGACGAACTTCTCGCCCATCTCGAGGAAGGGCTCGTCCATCACCACCATGTCGCCGATCTTCACACGCTCGCGCGCCGCTTCGCCGAGGCCGGTGTCGACGATGAACTCGTGCACCTCCGGCACCTTCTTGCGATCTTCCTGCTTGGTGATGTGCACGCCAGGCCCGGCCGGGTTCATCACCCCCTTGAGGTCGCCGTCTTCGGTGCACACCAGCACCCGGCGCGCGAACAGCGTGCGCGGATCGAAGCCGCCAACCGGTTGAAGATGCAGGAAACCCTTCTCGGTGACATGGCTGACCATGAAGCCGATCTCGTCCATGTGGCAGAGCAGCATGACCTTCTGCGGCGTCTCTGCCCCGCCGCGCGCGTCGCGGCGGCACAGCAGCGAGCCCATCGGATCCACTTCGACGTGATCGAACAGCCCCTCGAGCTCGGACAGGATCAGGTCCCGCACCCGCTCCTCGTGGCCGGGCACGCCCGGGGTCTCGCACAGCCGTTTCAGCAATTCGGTGTTCATGATGATATCCCGCCTCGACAATCCTGTTTGCCCGCGACCCTAGTGCCGGCCGCGCCAGACATTCAACCGCGAAGCGGCGCCTTCTTCACCTGTCCGAGGATATCCTCGGGGAGGGGCGGACAGCGTCCGGCCGGCGCGGGGGCAGGCAGCCCCCTTTCACCGCGTCCCGCAACGAAAAACGCCGCCCCCGTGGGAGCGGCGTTCTGCACTGTCCGTAAGCCTTTGGTTCAGAAGCCCAGGCCTTCGTATTTCTTCTTGAACTTCGACACGCGCCCGCCGGTGTCCATCAGCTTCTGCGAGCCGCCGGTCCAGGCAGGGTGCGAAGAGGGGTCGATGTCGAGCGACAGCTGGTCGCCTTCCTTGCCCCAGGTCGATTTCATGCTCACCACGGTGCCATCGGTCATCTTGACGTCGATGGCGTGGTAGTCGGGATGCAGATCCTTTTTCATCGCGGCGCTCCTCAGCCCTTGGGTTTGTAGGTGCTGTCTTCCGCGATCCGGGCAGACTTGCCGCGGCGGGAGCGCAGGTAATACAGCTTCGCGCGGCGAACGCGGCCGCGACGGACGACGGTGATGCTTTCGATATTGGTCGAGTGCAGCGGGAACACCCGCTCGACGCCCTCGCCGAAGGAGATCTTGCGCACCGTGAACGAGCCGGCGATCCCGGTGCCGTTCTTGCGGGAGATGCAGACACCTTCGTAGTTCTGCACCCGCGAGCGCGACCCTTCGGTCACCTTGTAGCCGACACGAATGGTGTCGCCGGCCTTGAAATCGGGAATCTCGTTCCCAAGGGAGGCGATCTGTTCGGCCTCCAGTTCTGCGATCAGGTCCATCTGAACGCTCCTCTGACTGCTTGCGGTGGACCCGCAAAGTGTTTCTCGCGCCCCGGAGCTCCTGGTCTTCATCGGGTCCGTCCGTGCTTGCCGCACAGCGCCCGCCGGAGGTCAGGTCGTCATTCCTTGAATGGTCGCATTCCGGTCAGCGGCAGGTTGGGGCCGAAGAAGGCCCGCCCGTTGGTCCGATGCCATATAACGAAACCACCCGAGTCGGTTTCCCGCTCAGGATGGGCGGTGTCTAGGGCAAGCGGGTTTCCATTGCAACCCGCAGGGCGCGGTTTGAAGAAAGGGCCGAAAGGGGTTCCAGGGCATGAAACCGGACAAAACCGTGGCCTGTGACCAAAGGGAACTTGGGCGGAATGGTGTCCTTCCTATGCCGAACCCTACGTAAATTCCACGCCGACGCCACGAATTCGCTCTCAGGTAGTGTCATCAAATACAAATGTTAATTGGTGAATCCTCGGGAGCAAGAAGATGAAAATTCGCGCGATCTCCACTGCACTCCGCCATTTCCGCCGCCGCGAGGATGGCATGATGGCCATCGAGTTTGTGGTCATGGTCCCGCTTTTCGTGGCGATGGTCTCCGGTGTGGTGGATCTCAGCCGGGTCTATGTGGACCAGGCCAACTATTACAGCGTCGCCCGCGACACCGCCCGGATCGTGTCACGTCACGGCATGACCGAGGATTCGGCCGAGAGCTACGCCGTGGCCCGAATCGCCGAGCTGAGCAATGCTGCGGCGCAGGTCGAGGTCGAGAAGGGCAATTCCGACGTGTCCGTCACCATCAACGCGCCGATCAGCGCGATGGCGAAATTCGGTTTCCTGTCCTTCCTGCAGAACTCCCAACTGACCGCAACAGTCGTTTACGAACTCGAGCCGGTCTGATCCAAAAGGATTTCCTGTCGTGAGTGCTCGCCAATTGTTTTGGGACGAAGACGGTGCCGCCGGCATCTGGAGCCTGTTCATCTTCCTTACCTGCACAATCGTCGCCGGCCTGGCGGTGGATGGCACCAATGCCATGCGGGCCCGCGAGCACCTTCAGGCGACCGCGGACATTGCTTCGCACGCCGGGCTGATCGAACTGATCGGTGGTGGCAGCGATGACGAGATCCGCTCGGCCGTCGCCTCCAGCGTCGAGACCAACATGCCGCAGACCGTCTTCGGCAACACGATCGGGACGGCGTCGAACACCATTACCATCGGCCACTACCAGAATGGCTCGATCGCCCCGAGCAACACCGCCGCGGACAACGCCGTCGCGGTCACGCTGCAACAGAATACCACCCTCGGAAACGCGGTGCCGACCTTCCTGCTCAAGCTGATCGGCCTGAGTTCCTGGAACATCGCGACCACCAGCGCCGCCGTCATGGATGAGGCGGGGGAGTGCAACGCCAACGACGGGATCTTCGCCCATGGCGAGATCAAGATGACCTCGACATCCGAGATCGGTGCGGGCTTCTGCATCTATTCCAAGGACGTCGTGGAGATGTCCAACCACAACAACTTCCTGCCCGGATCGGCCATCGGAATGCCGGACACGGCGAACTGCAGCCATTGCACCGACAGCCATAACCCGGGTGTCCAGGCCGCGCTGTTCGAGGCCAACATGCAACTCGAGGATGTCGAGACGCATGTCGACACCGTCGTCTATTCGCTGCTCGGCACCGGCTACGACACCAGCCCGACGGACGATTTCCTCGCCAACGTCGGCGAGGTCTCGGATCTGAGTCCTTTGGCGGATCTCGAATACAACACTGCCAAGATCAAGAAGGGTTCGATCATCTCGATTTCGGGCGGCGATTTCGAATCCATGGCCACGGTTCCCAGCGGCCTGATCTACGCCGTCTACTGCTCCTCGCCGCTCAGCACTTACGGCGCCATCTCGCCGAGCCCATCGAGCTCTTCGAGCGGCAAGGGGAAGAAGAGCAATTCCGGCTCCTCCAATGGCAACGTGAAGACGCTCGACTTCGAGACAACCAGCGGGTCGAGCATCACCGACGTCGCCATCGTCACCGATTGCCAGGTTAAGTTTGGCGACGCGTCCTACATCCAGAACTCGATCATCGCCACCACCTCGACTTCCAACCAGTCGATCAGCGCCAGCTCGAAGGCCCGGATCGGCTCCGGCGAGATGACCTGCCCCTCGACCGAGAAGGTCGTCGTGATGACCAAGGGCGACCTGTCCGTTCCGGCCGGCATGGAAACCAACAACGTCGATTTCTACATCGTCGGCGATGCTCATCTGGCGTCCGGCACCTCGACCCAAGCCACGAAACTGGGCACAAGCTTCTATGTCGGCGGCGACATGCACATTTCCGCACAGGGCAACTGGTATGCCTGCGGTGACGACAAGGATTCTCTTGCCGCTCAGATCGGCGTCATCCGCCACGTCATCACTAACTGATCCATCGCGCGCCGCGGCGGAGAGGAGGCTCTACCCCTCGCCGTGACGTGCGACCCAGGCATCCCAAAGATCGGGCCGCCGCGCGCGCGTCAGCGCCTTGGCCTGCTCCCGCCGCCATTCCGCGATTTTCGCGTGATGCCCGGAGAGCAGCACTTCCGGCACCGCGCGCCCCTGCCAGTCGTTGGGCCGGGTGAACTGCGGATGCTCCAGCAATCCGTCGGAGAAGCTCTCCTCCTCGGTCGAGGCCTGGTTCCCCAGCACGCCGGGCAGCAGCCGCACGGTGGCGTCGATCATCGCCTGCGCGGCGATCTCGCCGCCGGTCAGGACGAAATCCCCCAGCGAGACCTCCTCGATCCCGTAGGCGTCGATCACCCGCTGGTCGACCCCCTCGAACCGGCCGCAGAGCAACGTCAGCCCCTCCGCCCCGGCCCATTGCCGCGCCTTGGCCTGGCTGAACCGGCGCCCGCGCGGGCTAAGATAGACCAGCGGCCAGCGGGCGCGGTCCGGGTTCGTGCCCTTTGCGGCCTCGTCGAGCGCGCGGGCCACAACATCGGGGCGCAGGACCATGCCGGCGCCGCCGCCGGTTGGCGTGTCGTCCACGTTGCGGTGCCGTCCCTCGCCGAAGAGCCGCAGGTCCAGCGTCTCGAGCGCCCAGAGCCCGTCCTGCAACGCCTTTCCGGTGAGCGACTCGCCCAGCACGCCCGGGAAGGCGTCGGGGAAGAGCGTGACTATCTTCGCGGTCCAGGCGCCCTTGATCCGCGGCGTGGGCGTCATCAGGTCGCGCGGGATCAGGCTCGCCGAGATCGACAGGCGGCCATGGGATTTCGGTGTGTCAGTCATTGGTGTTCAGATCCCGGTCGATGTCTTCGATCCTGTTGGCGAGATGCACCAGCGCGTCCGACAGCTCGGGATGCCCCGGCTCGATCTGCGCCGCGATGTCGAGCAGGCGGGAAACCTGCGGCAGGTCGTTGCGGGTGGTCGGGAATCCGTCCAGCAACGCGCTGGCGAGGCGCAGGAAATGCGCCAGCGTCACGGTGTCGGCCGCGGCGACGATCTGGTCGAAGGCCTGCGCCATGCGGCCCTCACCCAGCTGCCGCCAGGCGAGCCCGCCGTCGGCCGCCAGCAGCAGCGCCGCGTGGCGGTCGCGCCGGGTGCCGGTGCGCTCGGCGCGGTTGAGAAAGGCCTCCAGCAGAATCGGCGCGCGCACCTCCGCTTCCAGTGGCATGACGACCGCCGACAGCGCCGCCTCTTCCGGGGCGTCGGCCGGCATCGCGTCGAGCGCGCCATAGGCCACGGCCAGCGCCGCCGCCTCCGCGCCGGTCGGGTGGCTGAGTGGCAGGTCCGGCGGCCTGTCGAGGATCTCCTCGGCCTCATCGGCGAATTCGTTGAGTTTCCTGAGAGCGGCCTCGGCAAAGGCTTCCGCCTCCGCTTCCTTTCGCGGCTGCCAGAGCACGCGGCCGAGCGCCAGCCCGCCGAGCCCCATCACCAGCCACGGCAGGAGCCCGGTGGTGGCCTCGATGCCCAGCAAGGCCCGCATCATGTGTCCGAAGCCGATGCAGAGAGAGGCGAGCGCGAGGTGGACCATCAACGTCGGCACCAGCATCGCCAGCCCGTCTCGGAACGGCTCCACGCGCATGATCAGCACCCAGAGCAGGAACAGCCCGGCAAAGGGCAGCACGGCGAAATAGGACGCGCCCGTCGCGCCGGCCCCGATCGGTGCGGCATAGAACAGGGCCCCGGAGAGCCCGAGGCCCCAGCGGTTCATCAGAAAAGCCCCTCGGGCGGGTCGACGACGATGCGGCCCGAAGCGATGTCAACCGTGGGGACGGCCTCTCGCGTGAAGGGTAGCAGGACCGTCGACTTGAGGCCGGGGCCGTGGATCTCGAGCATGTCGCCGGCGCCGTACTCCTGCACCGCGCGGACCGTGCCGAGCAGGGTGCCGCCGGTGTCGCGCACTTCCAGGCCGATCAGGTCGGCATGGTAGAACTCGTCCTCCGGCAGCGCCGGCATGCGGCTGCGGTCGGCAAACAGGCGGATGCCTTTCAGCGCGTCCGCCTGTTCCTTGCTGGCGACGCCCGAAAGGTGCACCGCCAGCCCGTTCTTGACCGGCCGGGTGATCTCGACCGTGAAGAAGCGCGCGCCGTCCTCGGTGAACAGCGCGCCATAGGCGGCGATATCCTCGGGGACGGCGCAGAAGCTCTTGAGCCGCACCTCCCCCTTGACGCCGAAGGCGCCGGCGATGGCGCCGACGCAAACGCGATCAGCCATCAGCTGCCACTCCCTCGCAGAGGCCGAGGGCACCGATCCGGCCGCCGGCATCAAGGCAGCGGTCGTCCATGACGTTCCCGTGCACCTTGATGCCGAACCAGAAGCCAGCCCCGAAGAGCGTGGCCCAGAATATCAACCGGATCATGCCCGCCGCGCCTCAGGCTGCCGATCACTCGGCAGCGGCTTCCTCGGCGGGCGCCTCGGCTTCGGCATTCGCAGATTCCTCGGCGGCAGCGGCCTTGGCGGCTTTCTCTTCGGCGCGCTCGGTTGCCTTCTTGCCCGGCTTGGCCTTGTTCGGGTTGTTGCGCTCGGCCTTTTCCTTGACGCCGGCAGCTTCGAGCATGCGGGCGATCCGGTCGGTCGGCTGAGCGCCCTGGCCGAGCCAGTACTGAACGCGCTCCATGTCCATCTTCACGCGCTCTTCCGAGTCCTTCGGCAGGAGCGGGTTGTAGGTGCCCAGCTTCTCGATGAAGCGGCCGTCGCGCGGCATGCGCGAGTCGGCGGCGACGATGGCGTAGAAGGGACGCTTCTTGGAGCCGCCGCGGGCGAGACGAATTTTCATGGCCATTGTGTTTTCTCCTTTAATGGCATGGTTTCAGCCGGTTGGCCGGCTGTCATTCCTGGTGTTTCTTGTGATGTCGGATGACTTCCTGAATGATGAAATTCAGAAAAGCCTTGGCGAAGTCGGGGTCCAGGCCGGCCCGGTCCGCCAGGTTTTCGAGCCGTTCGATCTGCTGCGCCTCGCGCGCGGGATCGGACGGGGGCAGGTCGTGCGCGGCCTTGAGCCGGCCCACGGCCTGCGTATGGGCAAAACGCTCGGCGAGCGTGTAGACGAGGATCGCGTCCAGCCGGTCGATGCTCTCGCGGTGCTCCTTGAGCACCTCGGCGGCGCGTTCGGTTGCGTCAGTCAATGGCATATCCCTTCGGCTTGAACAGCGGGTCGCAATAGGAGCGGATCTCCATCTCGATGCCGTCGCGCAGCTGCCCGTCCCGCAGGCGGGCCGGCGAGGGGTGGCGATAGACGACGTCGTTGCCGTCGACCGACGGCGCGTCCTTGTCCTTGGTCGCGCCCAGCCGCTCGGCAAGACGGATCGAGTCGAGATCCTTCGGGTCGAGATAGGAGACGGCGGTCTCCCAGCCGGCCTTCTGGTAGAAATAGCGGCGCGCGGCATGCGTGGCCTCCAGCGCGTAGCCGCGGCCGGTGACCTCGGGCCAGATGAACCAGGCGATCTCGCGCTCCGGCCACTTGGGCGGGAACCAGCCGCCGGCCATGCCGAGCGTCGCGTCGGTCTCCCTGGAGTGGATCATCCACATGCCGAAGCCGCGGATCTCCCAATGGCCGATCTCGGCGGCATAGAGCATCCAGGTCTCGTAGGCATTGAGCGGTCCGCCCATAAACCGCGAGCGGTAGGAGGCGAAGGTGGCCTTGAAGTTCGGGTAATCCCCCGGCTCCGGCCCGCGCAGGATCAGCCGTTCCGTCTGCAGCACGGGGATGTCGCGATGTCCCATCAGGCGGTCCCCCTGCGGTGGCGCCAGATCTGCAGCGGCGCGTCGTCGAGCGGTTCGGCCGGGCGCGGCGCGTCCGGGTCGAGCACGGCGCCGAGGCGCTGCGCGACCGCCGCCGAGCGGTGGTTCTCCGGATCGACATAGGAGACGCAGGTGTCCCAGCCAAGCCCGTCGAAGACCCAGGCATGCACAGCGCGCATCGCCTCGGTGACATATCCACGGCCCTCGTCCGCTGCCGACCAGATCGACCAGGAAAGCTCCCGCTCCGGCCAAGTGATCGGCTCCCAGGGGCCGACGCTGCCGATGACCGCGCCGGTGTCGCGCCGTTCCATCGCAAAGATCCCGTAGCCGCGCAGCAGCCACATAGAGGTCAGATGCGCGAATGCACGCCAGCTCTGCCAGCGGTCCGTCTGCGGGCCGCCGACGAAGCGCGAGCGGTCGGAGTGCATGAAGGCCTCGAAATCCGGATAGTCGGCGACCCGCGGCAGGCGCAGGACTAGCCGCTCGGTCTCGAGCGTCGGAATGGTGAAGGTCAGGCCGGCCGGCGTCATGCGTAGGCCTCCGGGCTGCCGTCGTTGTCGGCTGACGGGTGGCGGTAGACCAGGCAGTCGATCCCTTCGGGGCGCAGCACTCCGGTGTCCGGCGTGCAGCCGAGCCGCTCGGCCACGCCGATCGAGGCCGCGTTGTTGGCTTGCAGAAAGCTGACGAGGCCCACAACGCTGGCGTGGGAGAATACGTGTTCGCGCAGCGCCAGCGCCGCCTCTGCGGCATAGCCCTTGCCCTCGTAGCCATCGAACAGCGCCCAGCCGAGATCGGGCTCCGCCTGGTCGGGGCCGAGCGTCACCGCGACGCGGCCGGCCAGCCGGCCGTCCACTTCGATCATCAGCCCGCCGAAGCCGTGCAGATGCCATTGCGCGATCTCGTTGGTAAACCAGGTCCACGCCTCGGCGCGGGAATAGGGGCCGTGCAGGCTTGCGGCGCGGGGCGAGGCAAGAAACGCGGCGTAGGCGTCAAAATCCTCGACCTGGTAGGGGCGCAGCACGGTGCGGGGCGTGTGCAGGGTCGGCGCCTGCTGGCTCCGGCGCCGACGGCGGGTGGGCGTGCGCACGAGGCGGGCCGCACCGGCGGGGGCAGGGTGGCGATAGACGTCGTGCGGACCGATCGAAGCCGGGCAGACTGCCTCCGGATCGAGCGTCGCGCCCATGCGCAGCGCCAGCCGGATCGCGCTGCGATTCTCCGGATGGATATAGGTGACCGCAGTGGCCCAGCCGAGCGTCTCGAAGGCGTGGCGGCGCGTGGCGATGCCGGCCTCATAGGCATAGCCGTAGCCTGCCACGTCCGCGCGCCAGAGTTGCCAGGTGATCTCCTGCTCGATGAAGCTGTCGGGGAAATGCGGCCCCACCAGCCCGATCCCGCCGGGCTGGCCCTTGAGTTCGACAACGAAGCGGCCGAAGCCTTTCTGCTGCCAATGGGCCAGGATCGCCTCGAACCGTCCGCGCGACTGGCGGTCCCGGGCCACCGGACCATGCGTAGCCCGCCAGTCCGAAGCGTAATAGTCCTGGTAGGCGGCCATGTCGGCCGGCGTCGGCCGGCGCAGGACCAGCCGTTCGGTTTCCAGCCGCTCGATCATGCCGCATCTCCCGGCGCCACGGCACGGCGGAGCGGCGCGTCGGTCGACAACGCGCTTGCCCGGCCATGGGGGCTGGCAAGGAGGATATGCGGCTGGTGTTTCACGCGGCGCGGCGTCCCGTCGCCGGGCGGGCGGCCATGATGCGGACCGGATGCCGGAAGGTAAGCGCCTCGGAGGGGCCGTCACTGAACGGGTCGGCGATCGCGCCGACGCCGCGCAGCAGGGCGGCGGAGCGGCGATCCTCGGGGGCGACGAGGCTCACGACCTCGCGCCAGCCGACGCCGCGCACCGCGAAATCCCGCGCCGCACGCAGCGCCTCGGGGGCCAGCGTGTCGGCATCGGGCGTGTCCCAGAACAGCCAGCCCAGCTCGGGCTCCGGCCAGCCGGTCGGATGCCAGGGGCCAGCGAGCCCGATCGGCTCGTCACAGCCCTTGGTGACCACGGCAAACAGCCCCAGACCGCAGAGATCCCAGTGGCAGACGATCGGCACGGTCTGCGCTAGCGCCCGCGCTCCGCTGAGCGGCGCGGTCGCGAGGCGCGGGGCATCCGTGCGCAGACGCGCCAGCAGGCTGCCGATGTCGGATGCGCTCGGGCGGCGGAGGAACAGGCGGTCGGTCTCGAGAACGGGGCTGCGCATGGGCTTACTTCTTCTTTCCGAAGCCGGCGAGGCCGGGCGGCAGTTGCATTCCGCCGCCGAGGCCGGACAGGCCGCCGCCCGCACCGGGCATGCGGCCGAGCGCCTTGGCGGCCTTCTCGACATCGGCGGGGTTCATGTCGGCAAGGTCCTTGGGCATGCCGCCGCCCTTGCCGAACATCGAGCCCATGGCCTGCTTGAGCAGACCCTTCTTGCCCATCTTCTTCATCATGTCCGACATCTGCCGGTGCATCTTGAGAAGCTTGTTCAGCTCGCTCACCTCGAGGCCAGCGCCCTTGGCGATACGTTTCTTGCGCGAGGCCTGCAGGATCTGCGGCGCGGCGCGCTCCTTCTTGGTCATCGACTGGATCAGCGCGATCTGGCGCTTGAGGATGCTGTCGTCGAACCCGGCCTCGGCGACCTGGTTCTTCATCTTGGCCATGCCGGGCATCATGCCCATGACACCTTCCATGCCGCCCATCTTGAGCATCTGCTCGAGCTGGGCCTTCAGGTCGTTCATGTTGAACTGACCCTTCTGGAAGCGCTTCATCATGCGCTCGGCCTGCTCGATCTCGAGCGTCTCCTGCGCCTTCTCGACGAGCGAGACGATGTCGCCCATGCCGAGGATCCGGCCGGCGATCCGCTCGGGGTGGAATTCCTCGAGCGCGTCCATCTTCTCGCCGAGACCCACGAACTTGATCGGCTGGCCGGTGACGAAGCGCATCGAAAGCGCCGCGCCGCCGCGGCCGTCGCCGTCCATCCGGGTCAGCACGACGCCGGAGATGCCGATGCGCTGGTCGAAATTCTCCGCCGTGTGCACGGCGTCCTGGCCGGTCAGGCCGTCGACCACCAGCAGCGTCTCCCGCGGGCTGGTCACGTCGCGGACCGCCTCGACCTCGGCCATCAGCTCGTCGTCGATGGACAGGCGCCCGGCGGTGTCGAGCATGTAGACATCGTAGCCGCCCAGCGTCGCTTGCTGCTTGGCCCGCCTTGCGATCTCGACCGGCTTCTGGCCCTTGATGATCGGCAGCGTGTCGACGCCAACCTGGGCACCGAGGATCTGCAGCTGCTCCATGGCAGCGGGGCGGTTGACGTCGAGCGAGGCCATCAGCACCCGCTTGCCGTTCTTCTCGGTCAGCCGCTTGGCGAGCTTGGCGGTGGTGGTCGTCTTGCCCGAGCCCTGCAGGCCGACCATCAGGATCGGCGCGGGCGGGCTGTCGACCTTCAGATCGCCCGGGGTCTCGTTGTCGCCGGCGAGGAAATGGACCAGCTCGTCATGGACGATCTTGACCACCTGCTGACCGGGGGTGACCGATTTGGTTACGGCTTGTCCGGTCGCCTTGCCCTCGACGGCCTTGATGAATGAGCGCGCCACGGGCAGCGAGACGTCGGCCTCGAGCAGCGCCACGCGGACCTCTCGCAGGGCGATGCGGACGTCGTCCTCGGAAAGCGCGCCCTGCTTGGTCAGCCGGTCGAAGACTCCGCCGAGGCGTTCTGACAGATTTTCAAACATGCCCCGGCCCTCCTGCGGCCTCTGTTGCTGCACGTGGCTCCGATGTAGGGAGCCGGTTTCCAAACGACAAACGCACCAGTGGGCGCAACGCGCTGACTGGTGGCGATCCCCCGACAAGACGAAGGACCGGAAGTTCGCACTTCCGGGTATTGGCCGGGTCTCTAGGCCCGTGACTCCCGTGAGTCAAGCCCGGAAGGGCCTTCGCCGGGTTTGCCCGGTTGCCGGGGGCGTGGTATTTTCCACGGCGAGATCATTTCCAGGAAACCCATTTCATAAGGTGCCGCCATGCGATGGACACGCCTCAGCGCAACACTTGCCGCCCTTTTCCTCGCGGGGCCCGCGTCGGCCCAGCCGAGCTTCGACTGCGCCAGGGCGTCGACGGCGCCGGAAAAGGCGATCTGCGCCTCGCCGGTGCTGTCGCAACTGGATCGGCAATTGGCCGACAGCTACGGGGCCGCACGCAGCGGTGTATCCTCGGCGCAGGCGGAGGCGGTCCGGCGCGACCAGATCGCCTGGATCGGGGTGCGTGACAGCTGCGGGGCCGACGCGGCCTGCCTCGAGGCGCAGATGCGCAACCGGCTTCTGGTGCTGCAGGCGTCGGAGGCTGCCGTCGCGCCCGCGTCGAAGGGCCTGAGCGGCACCTATTGTGCCGGGGACGACATGATGCTGGTGGAGGATCACGGCAACGTCGTGGATTTCGACATGCTCAGCTTTCAGGGCGGGGGGCACAGCTGCGGAACGGGAAAGGTCCGGGCGGCCCGGACCGGAGACGGCTATGCCGCCATCTCCGGCGGGTGTACCTTCCGGCTGGTCCAGCAGGGCGGGATGCTCGTCTTCACCGCCGGGGTCGAGGCCGGGTGCCGCAATTTCTGCGGCATGCGCGCCATGTTCGGCACGCATGTCTTTCAGATCTCCGACCGCCGGCCCCTCACGCCCGGATGGACGACGGCCGCGGAGACGGGGGGCTGCTGACAGCCCCGGTCAGGCGGCGATGCCGGCGACCTGCTCGCGCGCGCCCGCAATCGTGGCTTCGGCGTCGAAGGCCAGCTTGTCGGCGTGGATCAGCTCCACTTCGGTGATCCCGACAAAGCCCAGCACGTGACGCAGGTAGGGGGTGGCGAAGTCGACGGGCGAGCCGGCCTCGGTGCCGCCAGAAGCCATCACGATGATCGCGCGCTTGCCCGTCAGAAGTCCCTCGGGGCCGGCCTCGGTATAGCGGAAGGTCACCCCGGCGCGGGCGATCAGATCGATCCAGGCTTTCAGGCCGGAGGGCACGCCGAAGTTGTAGACCGGGAGCCCGATAACGATCGTGTCGGCGGCTTGCAGTTCGTCGATCAGCGTGTCGGAGAGCGCCAGCATCGCGCGCTGCTTGTCGCTCAGCGTGTCCTGAGCCGAGCCCTTGGTGACGGTGACGAAGCCTTCGTCGATATGCGGCAGCGGATCGGCGGCGAGGTCGCGGGTCACGACTTCCGCTTCCGGGAAGCGGGCGATCACCGCGTCGGCGAGATCTCGGCTGACGGAGCCCTGGCGGCGGGCGGAGGTGTCGATACGGAGGATGGATTTCTTGGTCATGTCGGGTCTTCCTTCGAGCAGGATGAGGATGATGTTCGTTTCGTCTCGAGGAAGATGTGTCTGTTCGATTGTGCGATCAATCTTCGACAATAGTCAATTTAATGTGCGAAAATGCGCATAAAGCTGGGAGGGCGGTCGCGGTCTCCCGGACGGCCCTCCCGTAGTATCTCCTTGTGCGCGGCGCCTTATTCCGGCTGGATCTTCGCCTCGACGCAAACCGGCGTGAATCCGGCCGGCGCACCGCTGTCGACCGAAGAACGGCAGAACAGGATGTCGCCGGTCCGGGAATCCACGATCCAGAGCCCGCCGTCCGCGGTCGGGAAGGCGCCGGAAGCGGCCGGCCGGTCGGCCTGACGCTGGCCCTTGCCGTCACGGTCGCGGCCGCCGCGGCCCATGTCGTCACGCCACTTTCCGTCGCGCTGCATGTCGTCCCGGGCCATCCGCTGCCCACCGTGCCCCTGCATCATCTCGCGGCCCTGGCCATTCCCCTGGCCGGCGAATTGGCCATTGCCTTGCCCCATACTTTGGCCGGCAAACTGCCCCTGCCTTTGGCCCTGGCCCATGCCTTGACTATTGCCGCGCCCCTGGCCTTGACCCATGCCGGCCCGCGCCGCACCCCGGCCGAAATCGTCGATGGTCAGCACGCCGTCTCCGTTGCCATCCATGACCCGAAGCCAGGCCTCGGCCCCTGCGGCATATTCCTCTGCCGTGATGCTGCCGTCGGCATTCGTGTCGAGCGCTTCACGGCGCAACGGCTGCTCTCCGCGTCCGAGCTGTTGCCCGCGCCCCTCGGGCCGCTGCATCCCGTCCATCCGGGCGGCGTCAAGGACGTCGAACTCCTCGGCGCTCAGCACGCCGTTCTCGTCCCCGTCGAAGCCGGCAAAGATATCGGTGCGACGGATCTGGATCTCCTCGAGTGTGACCTGGCCATCCTCGTCGAGATCCCAGGTGGTGAGGAAGTTCTCGCCCGGAGCCGGCATCTGCTGCGGTGCCTGCTGGGCGAATGCCGGGGCCGTGATCAGGGCGGCGGCGAATGCGGTAAAGGCGGTGCGTTTCATGGCTGTTCCATCCTGGTTTTCGAAACCTATGCCTTAGATACGTCGATTGCCGGAGGTTCCGTCGCTGGGGCCAAATTATTTTGCAGCACGACCTCCGAGGGTCGTTTTTCCCAGCCATACGCGGGGGGTCATGGAAAAATGACTTTTCTGCTCTGGTGCAATCTGTTCGGATATGCACATTGGAGCGTCAATTTTAAGGTACAGGTTCGAGTTCATGACGGTAGAGACCTGGGACGAGATCAGGACATCCTTTCACGTGGCAAAGCTCGGCACCGTCTCCGGCGCGGCTGAAGCGCTTGGCGTGCACCACGCGACCGTGATCCGGCATGTCGATTCCCTGGAGGCGCGGCTGGGGACCAAGCTGTTCCAGCGACACGCGCGCGGCTATACGCCGACCGAGGCGGGGCTGGATCTTCTGCAGGTCGCCAGCGCGACGGACGACCAGTTCACCCAACTCGTCGGCCGCATTCGCGGGCGCGGCTCGGAGGTGGCGGGCGAGGTGATCGTGACTTCGCTGCCTGTCCTGTCCTCGCGGCTGGCGCCGATGCTGGTAGAGTTCATGGATCTCCACCCCGAGATCCGGGTGCGGTTCCTGACCGATCACCGCCTGTTCAAGCTGGAATACGGCGAAGCGCACCTGGCGATCCGTGCCGGGGCCAAGCCGGATCAGCCCGACAACATCGTCCAGGCCTTTGCCGAAGAACACCACGCACTCTATGCATCGCGCGACTATGTGGAACGCTTCGGGATGCTGGCCGAGGGCGCGTGGAACGGGCATCGCTTTGTCGGGCCCGACGAGCCCGCGACGCGGGCGCCGTTCTTCCGTTGGATGTTCGAGACCATTCCCCATGACAGGATCCAGTTCCGCACCTCGCAGCACCGGGTGATGCTCGACGGGATTCGTGCCGGCGCCGGCATCGGATTCATGCCAGTGCAGGAAGCGCGCGGCGACGACACCCTGGTGGAGATGATGCCGCCGCGGGAAGAATGGGTCAGCCGAATCTGGCTGGTGACCCATGTGGACCTGCACCGAACGGCCAAGGTCCAGACCCTGGTGGACTTCCTCAAGAAGAAGGCCGGAGATTGGGACGTTCGATAAGCGGTGTCCGGGTTCAGGGCGAGGGCCGCCGCGGCCACCTGGCGATGCTCCTGTTCTCGGCGCTGGTTGCCGGGTCCTTCAGCCTGGGAGCGCTTGCGGCCGATGAGATCGCGCCAACCGCACTGAACGCGGCGCGCTTCGCCATCGCCGCGGCGCTGATTGCGGTTGCCGCGCTGGCCACAACCGGCCTGCCGCGCTCCGCCTTCCGGGCGCCGTGGCGCTACCTCGTGCTCGGTGGGCTGTTCTCGATCTACTTCGTGACCATGTTCGAGGGGCTCAAGACGGCCCCGCCGGTGTCCTCGGCCGCCGTCTTCACCCTGACCCCGCTGATCGCCGCCGGGTTCGGCTGGATGCTGGAGCGCCAGCGGATGACCGGGCGGATCGCCCTGGCGCTGGCAATCGGGGCGGCAGGGGCGCTCTGGGTCATCTTCCGCGCCGATATCGGCGCATTGCTGGCGTTCGAGATCGGCCGCGGCGAGGAGATTTTCTTCTGGGGCTGCGTCGCCCACGCGGCCTATACCCCGATGGTGCCGCGCCTCAACCGGGGCGAGCCGCCGGTCGTGTTCACCTTCGGCACGCTGCTCGCCTCCTGCCTGCTGCTGTTTGTCTATGGCTGGACCGACATCATGGCGACCGACTGGGCGGCGCTACCCGCGATCGTCTGGATCACGCTGATATATGTCGCGACCATCGGTGCGGCGGTGACCTTCGTGCTGGTCCAGTATGCCGCGATGCGGCTGCCGGCCTCCAAGGTGATGGCCTACACCTACCTGGTGCCGACATGGGTGATCGGATGGGAGGTCGCGCTCGGGCAGCCGATGCCCCCGCTGCTGGTCATGGCGGGCGTGGGGCTCACCGTGCTGGCGCTGGTGCTGCTCGTCGAAGGGGATTGAAGCCCGGTCTCAGGCGATCCGGTCGGCCGGAGTGCTTTCCGAAAGCTCCCGCTCTTCGCCCAGCTCGATCTCGAGGAAACGCTCGAAGGCGTCGAGGTTGACCGGCTCGAACTGCCCGAACCCCTGCATCCAGACCGAGGCGTCGCGCAGCGCGTCAGGCTCCAGCTTGCACCATTTCACCCGACCGCGCTTTTCCTGGCTGATCAGCCCGGCGCGGGTAAGGATCGTGAGGTGCTTGGAAATCGCCGCCAGCGACATCTCGAACGGATGCGCGACGTCGGTCACGGCCATATCGTCCTCGAGCAGCATCGACAGGATCTGCCGACGGGTCGGGTCCGACAGCGCGGCAAAGATGGCATCGAGCGAAGGCTGCATGTGCCGAAGTCTACGCGCTTGCCGAGGGGCGGGGAAGGGGACGCGGGCGCCCGTCACACGGGGCCTGCGTCCGCGAGATCGTTAGGTGAGGGGATTGGGGAGCGCGAAATACCCGCCGGGGTTCAGGACGGCGGCGATGCGGTTGCACAGCTCCCGACCCAGTTCCCCGAGCACCTTTGCCCGGTATTGAGATGCATGGAGATGCAGCTCGGTGTGGTCCATCTCCCGTGTCGGAGCGGAGAAAGCAGCCCGGGGGCTGCGCTTGTCGAAGCGGTTCATTGCCTGTGCGTCCTGTTGTTCGCGTATGCTCTGTTGCGGGCAGGGAGCTATGTCTCCGGCGGTGGTTGCACCACCCGCAACCTTGGCAAGGCCGTCTTGCCTTGCGTGCATGGCAGATCGGCCGACTCGCACCGGGGGCCGCGCGCCGGGTTTCGGTCTCGACAATATCTGGAGAGAGGGGGGAGCCGACCGATGTCGCTGGCCAGATGCGTGGCCCGGAGGCCAGGGGGCGCCGCGCTTCAGGGCGCAGGGCGGAACCGCGGCAGGGCGTCAGGCGCCCCGCCGCCGGTGTCGTAAATCAGAGCGAAGCTTCGCTTGCGCCGGCGCTGCGGCTGAACAGGCGCGCAAAAGCGCGGCCCAGGGCCGATGCGGTTTCGGCAACGGCTTCGGCGCGCAGCTTGTGAGCGCGGCGTTCGACCTCGAGGAAATCCACCGGTTCGGCCGGATCGAGTTGCAGAAGTTCAAAGCTGGTCATTTCAGAGCGTTTCATGTTTCAAACCTTTCACTGTTCGCGTCTTTTCCACCTCCGAGATCAAGGTAAGTCGTTATCGCTAACGGCGAAACCGCCGGCGCCATCAATGCCGCATTGCAGCAAGCGCATGGCGACAACATGCCGCGCTGCGTGATCGGGCGTTGGCCGTCGGAAACCGCCCGACAATTGCGCAGGAAACGGATAGCGCGCTGTGGCGCGGGATGGCATGGAGGCCGGGCACAAGAGAAGTCGAAGGAAGTCCGGCATGTCGATCAGGGATTGGCTCATCGTTGTCGTGCTGGGAATTGGGTGGGGCGCGGCGTTCATCTTCAACGCCGTGCTGCTCCGCGAGGTCGGGCCGCTGTCGGTCTCGTTCCTGCGCATCGCGCTCGGCGCGGCGACCTGCTGGGCCTGGGTCCTCGCCAGCGGCAAGCGTGTGCCCTGGGGGGCGGTGCTGGCCGGACAGGCACTGGTGCTGGGCGTGGTGAACTACGCCATTCCCTTCGCGGTCTACCCGTTCGCGCAGCAATACATCACCAGCGGCGTTGCCGGTATTGTCAACGCGATGATGCCCATCATGGTCGTGATCGTCTCGCATTTCTGGCCGGGAGGCGAGCGGGCGACAGCGGCCAAGTCGCTTGGCATCCTCTTCGGCTTTGCCGGGATCGTCGTGCTGACCCTGCCCGCACTCCGGGGTGGGGCAGAAAACGAGGTCTGGGCCATCCTCTTTACCCTGCTGGCGCCGGTCTGCTACGCGATCGCGATGAACTACCTGCGTCGCCTCAAGGGGATCGACCCCGCGGTGATCGCGGCGATGGCGCTGACCTCCGGCGCGCTTGCCATTGCACCGGTGATGCTGGCGGTCGAAGGCGTGCCGCGCATCGCGACGGCCTCAGGCTGGCTCTCGGTCTTGGGGCTGGGCGTGGTGCTCACCGGGTTGGCTTTCATCGTGCTCTACGCCATCGTGCCGCGGATCGGCGCGACCAACGCGTCCACCGTCACCTTCATCGCGCCGGTTTCCGCCGTCCTGCTCGGCCACCTCGTGCTCGGCGACACCATCGCACCCTCGCACCTGCTCGGCATGGCGATGATCTTCCTCGGTCTGCTGGCGATCGACGGCCGCGTCCTGAGACGTTTCCGGCGGGCTGCCGCGTAGCCGGGCAGGCCCTCCCTGCGCGCGCCCGCACCGCGGTCCCGGAAGATCATCAACCGAATGGTTGAATTTGCCAATCCGTCGGATTCCTGAGCGCAGGGCAGGGCGCGGATTCGTGCCTCCGAAAAATATTATTTTTAATCAACGAAATAACCGCCTTCGCAGACGCAGAATCGCGGATTGACTCAGGGCGTCCGGATTGCCTAGTGTCCGCCGCAACTGTTGGAGGACTGCCCGCATTGGCGAACCACGGCGACAACGAGCGGCTCAGGCAGCTCGACGAGAAGATCGCACGCGCCAAGGGCGGAGACGACAAGAGCGGCTCGATGGCCTCCGACAAGTATTCCCAGGCGAACACTGCCTGGCGGATGGTGACAGAGCTTGTGGCCGGCATCGTGCTCGGCCTTGGTATCGGACTGGGGCTGGACGCGCTGCTTGGCACGAAGCCCATCATGCTGGTGCTGTTCATATTGCTGGGTTTCGTGGCCGGTGTGCGCGTGATGATGCGGACCGCCACCGATATCCAAAAGAAGCAGGTGGCCGAGGCCGCCAAGGACGAGAGGGACTGAAGCGTGGCAGACGAAGCGCACGGCGGCGGCATCCAGATCCATCCGATGGATCAGTTCGTGGTTAAACCCCTGTTCGGGGGCGACACGGTGCACTGGTACACGCCCACCAACGTCACCCTCTGGATGGCGCTGACCGTTCTGGTCGTTATCCTGCTTCTGGTCGTGGGGTCCCGCGGTCGGGCGATCATCCCGTCCCGCGGCCAATCCATCGCCGAGCTTGCCTATGGCTTCGTCTACAAGATGGTCGAGGACGTGGCCGGCAAGGACGCGCTCAAGTTCTTCCCCTACATCATGACGCTGTTCATGTTCATCGCCACGGCCAACATCCTTGGCCTGCTGCCGATGTCCTTCACCACCACCAGCCACGTCGCCGTGACGGCCGTGCTGGCGCTGGCGGTGTTCATCACCGTGACCGTCGTGGGCTTCGTCAAGAACGGCGCCAAGTTCCTGGAGCTGTTCTGGGTCAAGTCGGCGCCGCTGGCATTGCGGCCGATCCTGGCGATCATCGAGCTGATCTCGTATTTCGTCCGCCCGGTCAGCCACTCCATTCGTCTTGCCGGCAACCTGATGGCCGGTCACGCCGTGATCAAGGTCTTCGCAGGATTCGCCGCGATCCTCGCCGTGGCGCCCTTCTCGATCCTGGCGATTACTGCCATGTACGGGCTGGAGCTGCTGGTGGCCTTCGTTCAGGCCTACGTCTTCACCATTCTGACCTGCGTTTACCTCAAGGACGCGCTGCATCCGTCGCACTGACGGGCCAGCCGGACGCAGGACACCCGACACACCACGAAACTTCACTTCCAATCGCAAGGAGATACGAAAATGGAAGGCGATATCGCAAGCATGGGTCAATTCATCGGTGCCGGCCTCGCAGGCATCGGTTCGGGCGCGGCCGCCATCGGCGTGGGCCACGTTGCCGGCAACTTCCTGGCGGGCGCGCTGCGCAACCCGACCGCCGCTGCCGGTCAGACCGCCACTCTCTTCATCGGTATCGCGTTTGCGGAAGCCCTGGGCATCTTCTCGTTCCTGGTCGCGCTTCTGCTGATGTTCGCCGTCTAAGACCTCTTCCGAGATCCTTGCCGCCAGGGGGGCGGGCCGACCCGCTCGGCCCCCTTGGTGAACTTTCAGATCCAGGAGGAACGCATGGCAGGCGAGAGCGAAGCTACCACAGCTATGGAACACGCGACGGACGCCGCGCACGGGGCCGCCGACGCTGCGCATGCAGCGGAAGGCGCCGGCATGCCGCAGCTGGACTTCTCGACGTTCCCGAACCAGATTTTCTGGCTGATCGTGACCATTCTCGCGATCTACTATGTCCTGTCCAAGGTCGCCCTGCCGCGTATAGCGAGCGTGCTGGCCGAACGCCGGGGCACCATCACGAATGACATCGCCGCTGCCGAAGAGCTGAAGCTCAAGGCCGTGGAGGCGGAGAAGGCCTACCAGAAGGCGCTCGCCGAGGCCCGCAGCGAGGCGCAGAAGATCGCCGCCGAGGCCCGCGCCTCGATCAAGGAGGAACTCGACATCGCCACCGACAAGGCCGATGCCGAGATCGCCGCCAAGACCACTGAATCGCAGGCCCGGATCGCCGAGATCCGCGACAGCGCGATGAGCGCCGTCGAGGCCGTCGCCAAGGAAACCGCGGGCGAAATCGTCTCGGCGCTCGGTCGACCGGTCGATGCGGCCGCCGTCGCCGCCTCGGTGGACGCCCGTCTGAAGGGAGGCGCATGATGCGCAAGTTTGCCCTGACCGTCGCCCTCGCCGGTGCTGCCGCGCCGGCCTTCGCGGCCTCCGGTCCCTTCTTCTCGCTGGCCAACACCAACTTCGTGGTGTTGATCGCCTTCCTCGTGTTCATCGGGATCCTTGTCTACTTCAAGGTTCCCGGGATGCTCGGCAAGATGCTCGACAACCGCGCCGAGACCATCCGCTCCGAGCTGGACGAGGCTCGCGCCCTGCGCGAGGAGGCCCAGACCATCCTGGCCGAGTTCGAGCGCAAGCAGAAGGACGTGGCTGAGCAGGCGGAACTGATCGTCACCCAGGCCAAGGCCGATGCCAACGCCGCCGCCAAGCAGGCCAAGATCGATCTCGAAAAGTCGATCGCCCGCCGGCTTCAGGCCGCAGAGGACCAGATCGCTTCGGCCGAGGCGAGTGCCGTGAAGGAAGTCCGCGATACCGCGATCAGCGTTGCAGTCGCCGCGGCGGCCGACGTTTTGGCCAAGGGCATGTCCGATGCCGATGCCACCGCCATGATCGACGAGAGTATCAAGGTCGTCGAGGCCAAGCTGCACTGAGGCGCTTTACGGCGTGCCACAGCGTGACGGTCTCTCCTTTTCTCAAGACCCAAAAGGCTCCGGATACATTCCGGAGCCTTTTTCATTGGTTGCCGGCGGTTCGGAAACCCGACGGCCAATGAGTACTTCCGGCCTGCGTCCATCCAGGAGGGCGCCGGGTGCCGCACGTGTCTTCGACAAGCATGACACTGTTGGCGGCGCGGTTGGTGGAGAATCCGCGGGGCAGGCTCGCCTGAGCCCCGCGCCGCCGGGTCAGGGCCGTCTCAGGTCGCCCAGTCGACGATGACCTCGCAGGAGGTTGCGGCGGGGATCGCTTCCAGGTGCTCGCCGAGCGCGCCCCAGAGCGCCTTCACCTTTTCCTGCACCTCCGGTGTCATCTCCGGCTCGGTGGTCAGCGCCACGACATAGCCGCTGCCGTCCGCCGCCAGCACGTTGGTGAACCTCTGCATCCCCGGTAGGGCCATGATCCGTGGCTTCAACTCGTAGACGATCTTCGTCGCCGCTTCGCGCGAGCCGGGCTTCAGCTTGTAGGGTGTGATGCGTGCATACATGTCGGTGTCCTCCCGTTTCGGTTGTCGCTCCGATCTGCGCCGGCTTCACTGCCCTTGAAACAGCCTAACACAACCGTCGGGGAATATCCCGAGGAACTCAGGAGTTGCTGGCGTGCTGCAACCGCTGCCGCGCGACCATCTCGTGATGGTCGGCCCGCCGCTGGTCCAGCATCGCCTGCTGGACATAGTCGAGATGGGCCTCGACCGCGTTGCGCGCGGCGGCCGGATCGCGCTGGCGGATGGCATCGTGAATGGCGCGGTGCTGGTCCAGCAGGGCGACGCGGGTGGTTCGCTGCCGGAACATCGCCTTGCGGTTGAAGAAGACGCCCTCCTGCAGCAGCTGGTACATCGCCCGCATCATGTGAAGCGTCACGAGGTTGTGTCCGGCCTCGATGATCGCCATGTGAAACTCGGCGTCGAGCCGCGCTTCCTCGCTTCCGGAGCGGCTCTCGTGGGCGGTTTCCATCTGGCGGAAGATCTCGGCGATGACCGCGAGGTCGGTATCGGAGCCGAGCCGGGCGGCGCGTTCGGCGGCCAGCCCTTCGATGTCCCGGCGAAAGGCGATGAAGTCGAAGACCGCCTCGTCATGGGCCGAGAACAGCCGGATCAGCGGCTCCGAGAAGGCCGGCCCCAGCACGTCGGCCACAAAGATCCCCGCACTGGCGCGGCGCAGGATCAGGCCGCGCTCCTCCAGCTCCGACAGCGCCTCGCGCAGGGACGGGCGCGAGACCGCGAGCCGTTCAGCCAGGTCACGCTCCGCCGGCAGGCGCTCGCCCGGCCGCAGCACGCCGCGCAGGATCAGCAGCTCGATCTGCCGGACCACCGCCTGGCTGAGTTTCTCGGAATCGACGGGTGTGAAGGGCATGAGCCGGCCTGCGGAAATTGGTCAGGTAAATTGACCACCTTTCGCCGGCAACGGCAAGCGGCCCCGCGCGGCGGCGCGGGGCGCGGTTGTCAGTCCGGATTTCAGGCGCCGGTGGGCCGGATCAGGATGTCCACGCGGCGGTTCTGCGCGCGGCCCTCTTCGGTGAGGTTGGAGGCAACCGGCGCATCCTCGCCGCGGCCGATCGAGCTTACCCGGTAGGCGGGAACACCTTTGGCCATTACGATCCCGGCCACGGCCTGCGCACGGCGCACCGAGAGGTCCTGGTTGTATTGCGCCTCGCCGGTGTTGTCGGTGTGCCCGACGATCTCGGCGGTGGTGTCCGGATACTGGTTGAGGTTCGCGGCCAGCGCGGCCAGGTCGCCGGCAAGCGCCGGTCGGACCTCGGTGCTGTCGATGTCGAACAGGATGTCCTGCGGCATGGTCACGACCAGCACGTCGCCCTGGCGGTTGATGATGATGTTCGGGTTGCCGATCGACTGGCGCAGCGCCGCGGCCTGCTTGTCGAGCTGGTTGCCGGCCAGCGCGCCGGCCCCGGCGCCGATCGCCGCGCCGACCACCGCGTTCTTCACGCCGCCGCCGCCAACGGCGAGCCCGGTCGCGGCGCCGAGGAGGCCCCCGGTGAGCGCGCCCTGCTGGGTGTAGTTGGCATCGGGATTGAGTTGTGCGGGATCGGTACAGGCGGTCAGGGCCAGCGTGCCGCACAGGGCCACGGCCGTCAGACGGAGGGGGATCATGCTCTTTGCCTCGCGTTGGTTTTTTTGTCTGGCCCGATTCTATGCCACGCGACCTGCAATTGCAGCCATTTATCGCCGAGAGAGCGAGGATTCGCGCACCGGGTCGCGGCGCGGCAGACGTTCCGGTCAGCGGGCGTCGGCCCGCGCCGACTCCCACGCCAGCAGTGCGCGCTTGACCGGCAGCCCCCAGTGGTAGCCGCCAAGCGCGCCGGACTTGCGGATCGCCCGGTGGCAGGGGATTAGCCAGGAGATCGGGTTGCGTCCCACCGCCGTGCCGACCGCGCGAACCGCCCGCGGGTTGCCGATGGCGTCCGCGATTTCGGAATAGGTGGTCACATGGCCCGTGGGGATCGCCAGCAGCGCTTCCCAGACCTTGATCTGGAACGGCGCGCCGATCAGGAACAGCCGAGCCTCGCCGGTCGTCTCGCCAAAGGCCGCCTGCACCCAGGGGCGGATCGCCATCGGGTCCTCGGTAAAGCTGGCCTCGGGCCAGCGCGAGAGCATGTCCTCCATGGCCGCCTCCGCGCCGGTCTCGGCGGCAAAGCCAATGCCGCAGATCCCCTTTTCGGTCGCCATCACCAGCGCCGGGCCGAAGGGGCTCTCGAACCAGCCCCAGAAGATCTCCAGCCCCGCGCCGCTCTTGGCATATTCCCCGGGCGTCATCGCCTCCCACCGCAGGAACATGTCGTGCAGCCGGCTGCTGCCCGACAGCCCCACCGCGTCCGCCGCCTCCAGTGTGGTGAACCGCTCGCGCAGCATGGCCTTGGCCTGTCCGAGTGCTAGGTATTGCTGATAACGCTTGGGCGAAACCCCGACCCAGCTGCTGAACAGCCGCTGGAAATGCGCGGGGCTCATCTGCATCCGCGCAGCCAGTGCTTCGAGCGACAGCGCCTCGCCGGCCTCCGCCGCCGCGTCGATCTCGTCGAGCGCCCGGCGCATGACCTGGAAATGGTAGTTGTTGCTAGGGACGTTCATCTCGGTTCCTTCCCGCTGGACCGAAACCTAGGCCGCCCCGACGCCGTGCGCGACCCGTTTCCTGCGCCTTGCGTTGCATCTGCCGTCGATCGGGCTAAACCGGTGCGGTGGCAGCGGAGGCTCAGATGGTCCGGCAACTTCCCTATTCCGCGATGCGGCAGGTCTTCGAACGGTTTCGCGAGAGCGAGCCCGAACCGAAGGGCGAGCTGGAGCACACCAATGCCTACACGCTGCTGGTGGCCGTCGCGCTCTCGGCGCAGGCGACCGACAAGGGCGTGAACCGCGCCACACGGCCGCTCTTCGAGAAAGTCTCGACCCCGCAGCAGATGCTGGAACTGGGCGAGGAGGCCCTGATAGAGCACATCAAGACCATCGGGCTGTTCCGCAACAAGGCGAAGAACGTGATGAAGCTCTCCCGCATCCTCGTGGAGGAGTTCGGCGGCGAGGTGCCCAATTCCCGCGCCGCGCTGGAAAGCCTGCCTGGGGTGGGCCGCAAGACGGCCAACGTGGTGCTGAACATGTGGTGGGGGATGCCGACCCAGGCCGTCGACACCCACATCTTCCGCGTCGCCAACCGGACCGGGATCGCGCCCGGCAAGGACGTGATCGCCGTGGAACGCGCCATCGAGGACAACGTCCCGGCCGATTTCGCCCGCCACGCGCATCACTGGTTGATCCTGCACGGCCGCTACGTATGCAAGGCCCGAAAGCCCAATTGCGCGGTCTGCGTGATCGCCGATCTCTGCCCGAAGGAAGGTGTCGAATGAGCCCGAGTTACAAGGTCGCCGGTATCGGCAACGCCATCGTCGACGTGCTGGCGCATTCCGACGACAGCTTCCTCGACATCATGGGCATCGGGAAGGGGATCATGCAGCTCGTGGAGCGCGAGCGGGCCGAGATCCTCTATGCCGCGATGAACGACCGCAAGCAGGCGCCGGGCGGCTCGGTGGCCAACACGCTCGCGGGGCTCGGGCATCTCGGGCTGAAGACCGCCTTCATGGGGCGCGTGCACGACGACGCGCTTGGCCGCTATTACGCCGATGCGCTGGCCGCCGGCGGCACCGATTTCGTCAACGCGCCGGTGCCGGACGGCGAACTGCCGACCTCGCGCTCGATGATCTTCGTCTCGCCCGACGGCGAGCGGTCGATGAACACCTACCTCGGAATCTCAGCCGAGCTGGGGCCCGACGACGTGCCCGACACGGTCGCCTCCGGCGCCGAGACCCTGTTCCTCGAGGGCTATCTCTTCGACAAGGACAAGGGCAAGGACGCCTTCCTCAAGGCGGCGCAGCTCTGCAAGGCCGCGGGCGGGCAGGCGGGCATCGCGCTATCCGACCCGTTCTGCGTCGACCGCCATCGCGACGACTTCCGCAGGCTGGTGGCCGAGCAGATGGATTATGTCATCGGCAACGTCCACGAATGGACCTCGCTCTACCAGACCGAGGACCTCGAGGCCGCCCTGGCCCACGCCGCGGCCGATTGCGGGCTCGTGGTCTGCACCCGGTCGGGGGACGACGTGATCCTGATCCGCGGCGAGGAGCGGGTCGAAGTGCCGGTCCACCGGGTGACCCCGGTCGATGCCACGGGCGCGGGCGACCAGTTCGCAGCGGGCTTCCTCTACGGCCTCAGCACCGGGCGCGACCTTGAAACCTGCGGGCGCATGGGCGTGATCTGCGCCGGCGAGGTGATCGGCCACATGGGCCCGCGCCCCGAGACCGATACCTACGACCTGTTTCGCCAGGCCGGCCTCGTCTGACGCGGGCACCCGCCGCGACGGGCGGGCGCGAGGAAACATATCCTGTACCTTGCGTAGCGTTATCGGGCTTTGCGATTGATTTTCGCACCTTGAGGTGCCATTCGGCCGCAATGAAGATTGGCGAGGTGATATCCCGCGCACGTCGTGCCGCTGGATTGAAGCAGAAGGAACTGGCCGCCGCGGCCGGTGTCCATGTCCAGACCCTCAAGCGCCTCGAAGGGGGCGCCGGGGCAGGGTATTCCACAGTCCGTGCGCTGGAACGCGCCCTTGCCAGGCACGGGGCGACCTGGCGCGAAACCGACGGTGGCTACGAACTCACTGTCCGTCTCGACTCCAAGGGCAAGGACTGACCCGCCCGGGCGTGTGCCGGCCCGCGTCTTCACCTGTCCGAAAGTATCCCCGCCGGAGGCACGATCTTTCGGCCGAAAGATCGCACCGCGCGGAACGCGCGGCCCGGCCCAACAGGAGGAGCGGCATCCCCGATGCCGCAACGAGCGGCGGGAGCCTCCCGCCCCCCGGGTCTGCGCGCTGACGCGCTTGCCGGGCGTTGGGGTTGGCGCCGGCCGCTGGCCGGCGCTTGGGCATCGCTCAGTCGCCGAGCTTGGCGTGGACCTCGTCGAGGTCGATCTCGCCAGTCGGCATCTTGTTGTCGGGATTGTCGAAATCATACCGGAACAGCTCGAAATCCTGCTTGTAGATCTCGTAGACCAGATGCATCGACAGGTCGTCGAAATAGGCGCTCACTGGGTGGGCGCGCTTCGGTCCGTGCCCCTCGCTCTCGTTGAACCTCGGGATCTCAGACAGCACCACCGGGTGCGGTGTTTCCACCGAGTCGAGCACCGACTGCATTCCGTCGTTGAACCGCTCGGTCCAGAAGATCCGGTCGTAGCGGCCGCCGTTGCAGATGAAGGTGGAGATGTGGCCGGACATGGCCGACCAGTGGATGTCGGGATCCATCGGGCGGCGGTAACGGATGGTGTCGCGGGCGAACAGCAGGAACCGGCGGAAGCTGCGCACCTGGTCGAACTCGAAGCCGCGCTCCGGGTCGCCCACCTCGATCCCGTACTTCTGGATCAGCAGCGGCACCAGGTTGCCGCGATACCTACGGCCGTTGCGCTGGATGCCGCAGATCTTGTCGAAGAACGACGACAGGATCCGCGCGTAGGGGTTGCGCACGCAGGTGAATGCGAGAGAGCGATGCGCTTGCACGTTGGCCTCGATCGGACCCTGGCTCTCCTCGCGGGCCCATTTGTGCAGCCCCTCCTGCGCGTCGTGGATGTCGCCCTCGTAGAAGCGGCCGTGATCGGAGAAATACATGATCTGCCCGATCGTGGAGCAGGCGCATTTCGGCACCACGCGATAGACCATGCTCTCGCTCTCGGTCATCCAGATCCCGGGAAATCCCATCGCGTGCGTCCTTCCCCTCGCGCCGGTCCGCGCTCGGCGCGGAAATGCGCACAAAAAAGCAAACAAACCCTGTCAATTCAATCGCCGATCAAGATATCCCCTTGAACCAGCGACAGAACTACAACGAACTAGAACCCAATGGTCCAGATCGCCTATATCCTGCTCTGTCACAAGGACCCCGACGCGGTTGTCGCGCAGGCGCGGCGGCTCACGGCGGCGGGCGATTGCGTCTCGATCCATTTCGACGCGCGGGCGCCACGCGCGCTCGATGCGGCGATCCGAACGGAGCTCGACGACAATCCCAATGTCACCTTCGCCGCGCGGCGCTTCAAGTGCGGATGGGGAGAATGGTCGCTGGTGGCCGCGACGCTCGAGGCCGTCCGCGCGGCCGTCGCGGCCTTTCCGCAAGCCAGCCATTTCTACATGCTCTCGGGGGATTGCCTGCCGGTCAAGTCGGCGGAATACGCCCATGCCTTTCTTGCCGCCGAGGACGTGGACTACATCGAATCCGTCGACTTTCACGACGGTGGCTGGATCAAGACAGGCTTCCGGGAGGAGCGGCTGATCTATCGCCACCTGTTCAACGAGCGCAAGCGCAAGCGGCTCTTCTATGCCTCGCTGGAACTGCAGAAGCGTCTTGGGCTGACCCGGGAGGTGCCCCCGGATCTGCAGGTGATGATCGGCTCACAATGGTGGTGCCTGCGCCGGTCGACCATCGAGGCGGTTCTGGCCTTCTGTACCGAGCGGCCCGACGTGCTGCGCTTCTTCTCCACCACCTGGATCCCGGACGAGACCTTTTTCCAGACCCTCGTGCGCCACCTCGTGCGCCGCGAGGAGATCCGCTCGCGCACCCTGACCTTCCTAATGTTCACCGACTACGGAATGCCGGTGACCTTCTACAATGACCATTACGACCTGCTGCTCCGGCAGGACGCGCTCTTTGCCCGCAAGATCAGCCCGGAGGCCACGGAGTTGCGGCAGCGGCTGGGGCGGCTCTATGCCGAGACCGGCCGGAGCTTCGAGATCTCCGACGAGGGGCGGAACCTCTTCGCCTTCCTCACCGGACGGGGGCGGGAAGGGCAGCGCTTCGCCCCGCGGTTCTGGGAGAGCGAGGGCAGCCTCGGACGCGACAAGGAACTGCTGCTCGTGGTCTGCAAGAAATGGCACGTCGCCAAGCGGCTGCTCGGGCTGATCCGGCACCAAACCGGCCTGCCGGGCATCGAATACCTGTTCAACGAGGAGAGCACGCCGCTGCCGGATCTCGGCGGCATCGAGCGGGGGCTGGAAAAGCGGATGCGGCACCGGCGCGTGCTGGTCAACATGCTGTTCGGCACGCTGGACACACAGCGGCTGGCGCTCTGCCTCGATCCGGCGATGCTCGACATGATGCAGGATTTCGACGCCGACCCCTCGACCACCCGCATCCTCGAGATCGACTGCGATTTCGATGACGATTATCTGCTCGGACACGCCCGCCGGGTCGGGCTGCTGGGCCAGTCGGCGCCGCGGGAGGCGATGGAGCAGGTGTTGCCGGCGGTGCGCAACTCGATCCGTCACGAGGCCGAGAGGATGCAGGCGGCGGGCTTCTCGCGCCACCTGCGGATACGGCAAAGCGCCTCGGTGGACGAGAACGCGATGCGGCTGGCGCAATTCCTGTCTATATCGATGGAAACGGCACGCGAGATCGCCTCTGCCGAGGACCTGTTTGCGGATTGACCAGATCGAAGGGGGGCTCCCATGGCCTATGTCTATGACGACCAGAACGTTTTCGCGAAGATCCTGCGCGGGGAGATCCCCAACAGGACGGTGCTGGAGACCGAGCATTCGCTGGCCTTCCATGACATCGCGCCACAGGCGCCGGTGCATGTGCTGGTGATCCCGAAAGGCCATTATGTCTGCTACGACCATTTCGCGCTCGACGCTTCCGACGCGGAGATCCTCGATTTCACCCGCGCGGTCGGCAAGATCTGCAAGATGCTCGGTGTGCAGGCCGACGCGGCGGGCGACGGCTGCCGGCTGATCGCCAATGCGGGTGTCCACGGCGTGCAGGAGGTGCCGCATCTGCATGTGCACATTCTGGGAGGACGGATGCTCGGCCGGATGCTGGCACCGGCCGAATAGGGCTTGTCCTACATTGAAGGCGGGCCGGTTGTCAGATTGCGCGCCTGCGGCGCATTCCTCCTGAGCCCTTCGGGCGATGGGCGCCCGGCTCAGCCGAGGCGCGACAGCGCGGCGTGCAGCACGTCCCGGGTGCGGGCGAAGTGCTCGGGGCCCTCGGCGGCGTAGAAGTCGAGCCCCGGAGAGGCGTTGACCTCGAGGATCACCGCACCTTCCGTACCGGCTTCGAGATCGGGGGCAAGGATGTCGACCCCGGCGAAGGTCAGGCCGAGACTCTGCACGGCGGCGACGGCGAGAGCTTCGGCCGCCTCGGGAAGCTGTCCGCTCAAGTCGCGGAGCCGGCCACCCGTGGAGAGGTTGGCGCTGGACAGGAGTGGCAGGCACCGGCCCTCGGCTAGGATGCTCGCCCCCTCCAGCCCTTCGGCGGCGAGGCGGCGCAGCAGGCGAGAATCGTCGGCGGCGACCTTGGCGCCGCGGTGGCTCGCGGCGATCCTGGCGAGCGTGTCGGCGATCAGCGCGGAGACATTGCGCCGTCCGTCGCCGGTGATCGACAGCGGCAGCCGTTCGTAGGCGATCGGCACGCGGTCCTCCAGCACCAGAAGGCGGTAATCGCGCCCGCGCACATGCGCCTCGAGGCGGAGCCTGTCGTCCTCGGCCCAGCCGGCGGCGATGTCCTGCTCAAGCTCCTCGGCATCGGCGGCGACCCGGACCCCACGCCCCTGCGCACCATCATTGGGCTTGAGCACCACCGGGAAGCCATGGGCCGCCGCGAAGGCCCGCGCGGCCTCCAGGCCGGGCAGGTGTTCGGCCACGGCGGCGTTCTTGAGCGCCATCCGGCCGCGGAATGCGGGCGAGAAGATCAGCAGCCCCTCGGGTGTGGGTAGCCCTGCGGCGGCCAGCCAGCGCGCGGTGTAATCCTTGTCCCCGGCCAGCGCGGCGGGGGCATCGGCATTGAGCCCGAGGGACCGGCCCAAGATCGGGCGCGGCGAGCGGCCGGGCGGAGTGTAGCGGCCGATGAAGGCATGCTCCGTCTCCAGCTCGAGCCGCCCGCCGAGCGCCTCGGCGGCTTCAGACAGGGCGCGCAGGTAGGGGACGGCGCCGGCCCGGGCGGCGTCGAGCGGAGCGAGCCGCATTCAGGCCGCCTCGGTCTCGCTGCGGGTCAGCGCGAGGAACACGTCCTCAAGGTTCGGCTCCTCGGTGGCGACGTCCTGGATGCGGATGCCGGCGGCGCGCACCGCGTCGAGCACATCCTCGGCCGAGGTCCGGCCCCGACGATAGGAGAGCGCCAGCGCCCCGTCGGCGCGGCGATCCAGCTCGACACCCTCGGGCAGGGGCAGGGCCTCTGGCGCGGGCTCGGCGGGCTGGATCACGAGCGTCTTTGCGTCAAGCCGGCCGATCAGGCGGGAGGTCTTGTCATGGGCGATCTTGCGGCCCTGGTGGATGATGGCGATCTCGTCGCACATCTCTTCGGCCTCTTCGAGGTAGTGGGTGGTCAGGATGATCGTCATGCCTTCGGCATTCAGCCGCCGCACGTTCTGCCACAGCATCTGGCGCAATTCGATGTCGACGCCGGCGGTGGGTTCGTCGAGCACCAGCACCTGCGGGCCATGCACCAGCGCCTTGCCCAGCAGCAGCCGCCGCCGCATCCCGCCGGACAGGGTGCGCGAATAGGCATCGGCCTTGTCGCTCAGCCCGATCATCGCGAGGATCTCGTCGGTCCGGCGCTGCGCCTTTGGTACGCCGTAGAGCCCGGCCTGCACGTCGAGCGAGGCGCGCGGCGTGAAGAACGGGTCCATGTTCAGCTCCTGCGGCATGACCCCGATGGCCGCCCGGCTCTGGCGCGGGTTCACGTCCTGGTCGAATCCCCAGATTCGCACCGTGCCGGCGGATTTGCGGACCAGCCCGGCGAGGATGTTGATCAGCGTCGACTTGCCCGCGCCGTTCGGCCCCAGCAGGCCGAAGATGCTGCCCTGCGGCACCTTGAGGTCCACCCCGTCGAGCGCCGTCTTGGGGGCCACGCCACGCTGGCCGGCGTAGGTCTTGGTGAGACCCTCGATCTCGATGGCGAACTGGCTCATATGTGGCGCTCCGGCACTTGCCCGCGACCGGGCGTTCCCTATGATGCCGGGAACCTAAGACGCGCCGGCCGGCGCGACAAGCCGGCCGCCCGAAAGTTCCGCAGGAGCCTTGTTCATGAGCGTGATTCCCGAGCCGCCCGAAACCGAAGTGGTCACTACGAACCGCGTCGCCTGCGACGGCGGCGAAGGCGCGCTGGGCCATCCGCGGGTCTGGCTCAGCCTTGGCGAGAACGGCGAGGTCGAGTGCCCCTATTGCGACAAGAAATTCGTGCTGGCCAGGGACGCCAAGGCGCACTGACCCGGCGGGTCAGAGCGTCTGCACCGCCAGCCAGCCGAGATAGGCCGCATACAGGCCGCAGAGCACCGCGCCCTCGGTGCGCGTGACCTTGCGCCCGGTGAAGGCGACGAGCAGCAGAATCGCGGTGGCGCCGATCATCACGCCGAGGTCGATCACGGATTCGGGGCGCAGCCCTGCGATCGGCCGCACCAGTGCGGTCGTGCCGAGAATGCCCAGCAGGTTGAAGATGTTGCTGCCGATCACGTTGCCGAGGGCGACATCGGAATGGCCGCGCCGCGCCGCGGTGACCGAGGTCACCAGCTCGGGCAGCGAGGTGCCGATGGCAACGATGCTGAGCCCGATGACCGCGTCCGGCACACCGAGCCCGGCGGCCAGCGATACCGCCCCGCGCACCAGCAGGTGCGCGCCGGCCAGCGTCAGCAGCAGGCCGAAGCCGAACTCCAGCGCCGCGCGCGACATCGTCTGCGGC
Organism: Tropicimonas aquimaris; assembly: GCF_042676185.1. Taxonomy (NCBI): domain Bacteria; kingdom Pseudomonadati; phylum Pseudomonadota; class Alphaproteobacteria; order Rhodobacterales; family Roseobacteraceae; genus Tropicimonas; species Tropicimonas aquimaris. Next base: position 151,659 of record NZ_JBHTJT010000007.1, read on the forward strand.
GCCAGCTCCATCTCGACCGGATAGGCAGGCTCCGGTTCGGCTCTCGCGCCCCGCAGCGCCAGCAGCAGGTAGGCGCCGAGCCCCGCTACCAGCAGGGCGCCACCGGCGCGCCCGAGGCTGCCGGGCAGCAGAAGCGCCGCGGCCAGCAGGGTGACGACGGCGAGCGCCGTGCCGTCCCGCCGAAGGGCATCAGGCGCCACGGCTATCGGCGCCACCAGCGCCGCCGCGCCGAGGATCAGCAGGATGTTGGCGATGTTGGAGCCCACGACGTTGCCGACCGCGATGCCGGGCGCATCCTGCAGGGCGGCCTGCACGCTGGTCACCAGCTCCGGCATCGAGGTGCCGAAGCCGACGATGGTCAGCCCGATCACCAGCGGCGGCAGGCCCGCGCGTCCGGCAAGGGCCACGGCGCCGGAAACCAGCCGGTCGCCACCGAAGAAGAGCGCGGCAAGGCCGGCCGCGACGAGAAGTAGATCCATCTGTCTGTCCGAGGGCCCGGTTGTTGCGTGCCGCCCGTCGGGCCCCCGGGTGCGGCACCGCTCAGATGGGCGCGCCATCGCCGCTCCGCAAGTGCCTTCCGCTGGACCGTCGCGGAAAGCCGAGGTAGGTCTGTCGGGCAGTCACGAGGGAGCGCGCAGCAATGGCATTCGGCAAGGGACATCACCTGCACCTGATCGACGGCTCGGCCTTCATTTTCCGCGCCTATCACGCCCTGCCGCCGCTGACGCGCAAGTCCGACGGTCTGCCGATCGGTGCCGTGGCGGGCTTCTGCAACATGCTGCACCGCTATATCGAGGGCAACACTGGCCCCGACGCGCCGACCCATGCGGCGGTAATCTTCGACTATTCGGGCAAGTCCTTCCGCAACGAGATCTACGACCTCTACAAGGCCAACCGCCCGCCGGCGCCGGAAGACCTGGTGCCGCAGTTCCCGCTGACCCGAGAGGCGACCCGCGCCTTCAACGTGGCCTGCGAGGAGATCGAGGGATTCGAGGCCGACGACATCATCGCCACACTCGCCTGCCAGGCCCGCGACGCCGGCGGCCGGGTGACCATCATCAGCTCGGACAAGGACCTGATGCAGCTCGTTGGCGACGGGGTGGAGATGCTCGACGCGATGAAGAACCGGCGCATCGGGATCGAGCAGGTCGAGGAGAAGTTCGGCGTCGGCCCCGACCGGGTGGTCGACGTGCAGGCGCTGGCCGGCGACTCGGTCGACAACGTGCCCGGCGCCCCCGGAATCGGCATCAAGACCGCCGCGCAACTCATTCAGGAATATGGAGATCTCGAATCTCTGCTCGACCGCGCCGAGGAGATCAAGCAGCCCAAGCGTCGCCAGACCCTGATCGAGAAACGCGACCAGATCGAGCTGTCGAAGCGGCTGGTTCAGCTCGACTGCAACACGCCGCTGGGCTTCACGCTCGACGATCTCGAGGTCAGGGAACCCGACCCGGAGACGCTGCTGGGCTTTCTCGCCGAGATGGAATTCCGCACCCTCTCCAAGCGCATCGCCGACCAGCTCGGCGTCGAGGCCCCGGCGATCACCGAGACCGCGCCCGCCGCCGAGACGGCCGAGGCACCGGAGGCCAGGCCCTTCGACCATGACGCCTACGAGATCGTCCGCGACGCCGCCGCGCTGCAGGTCTGGATCGACCGGATCAACGCCCGCGGCCATGTCGCCGTGGACACCGAGACCACCGGGCTCGACGAGATGACCGCCGGGCTGGTGGGGATCTGCCTGAGCGTCGAGGCCGGGCAGGCGGCCTACGTCCCGCTCGCCCACAAGGCCGGAGGCGGCGACGGGCTCTTCGCCGACGAGGCGCTGGCCGAAGGGCAGATGCCGATGGACGAGGCGCTGGCGCTGCTCAAGCCGGTGCTGGAGGACGAGGCCGTCCTCAAGATCGGCCAGAACATGAAATACGACGCCAAGATCCTTGCCCGCCACGGCATCCACGTGGCGCCCTTCGACGATACCATGCTGATGTCCTACGCCATGCACGCGGGCCTGCACGGCCACGGCATGGACGCGCTGTCGGAGCGCTACCTCGGCCACGTGCCGATCCCGATCAAGGAACTCATCGGCTCCGGCAAGAGCCAGATCACCTTCGACAAGGTGGAGATCGCCACGGCCGCGAAATACGCCGCCGAGGATGCCGATATCACCCTGCGCCTGTGGGAAACCTTCCGGCCGCAGCTCCACCGGGCCCGGGTCACCACCGTCTACGAGACGCTGGAACGGCCGCTGGTGCCGGTGCTGGCGCGGATGGAGATGGCCGGCGTCAAGGTCGACCGCGACACGCTGAGCCGCATGTCCAACGCCTTCGCCCAGAAGATGGCGGCGCTGGAGGCGGAGATCCACGAGCTTGCCGGCGAGAGCTTCAACGTCGGCTCACCGAGCCAGGTCGGCGAGATCCTGTTCGAGAAGATGGGCCTCGAAGGCGGCAAGAAGGGCAAGACCGGCAAGTATTCCACCCCCGCCGACGTGCTGGAGGACCTCGCCACAGAGCATGAACTGCCCGCCCGCGTGCTCGACTGGCGGCAGCTCTCGAAGCTCAAGTCGACCTATACCGACGCGCTTCAGGACCACATCAATCCCGACACCGGGCGGGTCCACACCTCCTACATCCAGTCCGGCGCCAACACCGGCCGGCTCGCCTCGACCGATCCGAACCTGCAGAACATCCCCGTCCGCTCCGAGGAGGGCCGGCGCATCCGCGAGGCTTTCGTGGCAGAGCCGGGCCGGGTGCTGGTCAGCCTCGACTATTCCCAGATCGAACTGCGCATCCTCGCCCATGTCGCCGGGATCGACGCGCTGAAGCAGGCCTTCCGCGAGGGGCAGGACATCCACGCCATGACCGCGTCCGAGATGTTCGACGTGCCGATGGAGCAGATGACGCCCGACATTCGCCGCCAGGCCAAGGCGATCAACTTCGGGGTGATCTACGGCATCTCCGGCTTCGGGCTCGCGCGCAACCTGCGCATTCCGCGGGCGGAGGCGCAGGGCTTCATCGACCGCTACTTCGAACGCTTTCCAGGCATCCGAGACTACATGGACGGCACCGTCGCCTTCGCGAAGGAGCACGGCTACGTCCAGACCCTGTTCGGCCGCAAGATCCACACGCCGGAGATCAACGCCAAGGGGCCGGGCGCGGGCTTCGCCAAGCGCGCAGCGATCAACGCGCCGATCCAGGGGACGGCCGCCGACGTGATCCGCCGGGCCATGATCCGGATGGAGGACGCCATCGCCGGGCTGCCCGCGACGATGCTGCTTCAGGTCCACGACGAACTGATCTTCGAGGTGGACGAAGGCGCGGTGGATCAAGTCATTGAACGGGTTCGGACGGTGATGGAAAGCGCATCCGAGCCGGCGGTGAAGCTCGATGTGCCGCTGGTCGTCGATGCAGGGCAGGGGGCAAACTGGGCCGAAGCTCACTGACGCCAGGCGTGCCCGCCCGGCGCGGCGTCGCGACCGGCAAGGGCGCGCGCCCCGCTTCGGTCTCCCCCGCGACCGCGTCGCTCTCTGCGGCAGCTATCTCGGCCGTGCCGGGCCGTCGCCGGGTCAGCCCCCAGTACCCGAAGGTGATGAACCCGATCTGGATCAGGAATGAGCCGAGGTTAAACGCGTCGATCAGGCTCAAAAGGACGAGCATCGCGGCAATGATCTTGGAAACGGCATAGCCCGTTCCATTGCCGCAGACATGCTCGCATTGCACCAGGGCGAAGCCGCCAACGTAAATGACGGAACCGATGACGCCGCAGATCTGCAAAAGGAGCGGCACATGGGCGGGCAGGGAAAAATGGTCAATCATAATGGTCGTCCGATAATCGATGTCTGGCCTCGCCCGAAACGATGGGTCGGGGCCCGGGAATGAGCGCGTCGTCGCAATACCTTTCCGGCGGTCTCGACCGGTGGGTCGGGTCCGTCTCGTATGTCGGGCCTCCGGAGAGGCCCGGGCTGTGGGCTTCCGATCCTGCCCGCATGAATTTCGGGCGTTGGCCGGTCAGGAGAGTGTCATCTTCGTCAATTCACATGCTCTAACCTAACGTAAACCTTGCATCGCGGCAGGTATGGAATTCCAGACCTTCGGGGCTTTTTCCCACGTTCCGCGGGCCGGCTCGCAACCGGTACAGCCGCGCCGCAACGCCGAACTCCGCGCCACCAGGCCCGCGACCCTCGGTCATGCTTGACGTGCGGGGCAAGCGTGGCGTTTCCTCGGCGGAACCCGGAGGAGAGATAAATGTCCCAACACCACGTTCGTGTTGTCGGCCCGTCAGGGCCGGTGGCCGAGGTCTGGCTGGCCAGACCCGACAAGAAGAACGCCCTGACGCTGGAAATGCTCGACCGACTGGTCGAGGTCGGCCGAGAGCTGGCCGCGGCGCCCGGCGTGCGGGCGGTGATCCTCGCGGGCGAGGGCGGGGATTTCTCCGCCGGTCTCGACACCGGGGTCCTCGCTGCGATGGCGGGCAAGCTCGATGCCGTGAAGGCCGAGATGCTGGCGCCGCCCGACGGCTCCGCCGCCAACCGGTTCCAGCTTCCGGCGACCATCTGGTCGGAGGTTCCTGCGCCGGTCATCGCGGCGCTGGACGGCGTCTGTCTCGGGGCCGGGCTGCAGATCGCGCTGGGCGCCGATTTCCGCATCGCGCGGCCCGACAGCCGGCTGTCGATCATGGAGGGCAAGTGGGGTCTGATCCCCGACATGGGCATCTCGCAGAGCCTGCCCCGGCTGCTGCGCGCGGACCGCGCCAAGGAACTGGTGATGACGGCGCGGGTGCTCACGGGCGCAGAGGCGCAGGGCATTGGGCTGGTGACGCGACTGTCGGACGACCCGCTGACCGAGGCGCGCGCTTTCGCTGAGGCGCTGGCTACCCGCTCGCCCGATGCGCTGCGCGCCGCCAAGCGGCTGGTCGACCGGATGTACCAGGGCGATGCCGAGCAGGAGCTGCGGCTGGAGGCCGAGTTGCAGGCCGGTCTGATGGGCACCCCCAACCAGCTCGAGGCGGTGATGGCCAACCTGCAGAACCGCCGCCCGTCCTATCAATGAAGACTGCCGGGCAGCCGCGCGCCTGCGCGCGGCCCGGCCCAAGGGGAGGAGCGGCATCTTCGATGCCGTGACGACGCGCGGGAGCCTCTCCGCCCCTGCGCAACCTTCGGAGCTATTCCGGGCGCGGCGCGGGTCTTACCATCCGGTGCACGATCCGCCGCGCCAGCGGGGCCACGAAGATCACCACCGGAAAGGCGATCGCCCAGGCGGCGATCCAGCTCGACAGCCAGATCGGCAGGAAGCCCTGTACCAGTCCGATGGCGCGCAGCGTCGACACGCCGGAGACGATCAGCGACATCATCCCCGAAAGGACGAGCGAGAACAGGTAATGTTCGTAACGTGCGGGAATCATTCGGGCCTCGTTTGCTCCGCCCGACCGTTACGCCGAAACCGCGCGTCCGGGAAGCCGCATCCGCGCAGGCCCGCTGTGCACCCTTGCCGGGACCATGCGGGCTCTTGCCGGATCAGGGCAGTTCGGCCGCGGGAATCATCGGAAAGAACACGCCGCCAGACCATAGGCCGAACCATTCCTCGCCCTTGTGCGGATGTCGCACGCCGAGGTCGACCAGCCGGTAGAAGGTCTTCCGGTCGATCAGCGCCTCGAGATTGACCCGCACCAGCACATAGGGTGCCGGCTCGCCGGTGGCGGGATCGCGCTCGACCCGGATCGGGTGCTCCGGCCCCGCGGTCACACTGTCGCCCACGTTCGTGGTGAAGCTGATCACCTGGCTGTCGCCGTCGCCGGCGGCGTTGGCGTCGACCGCCACGAAGGGCGCGTCCTCGACGCGGATCCCGACCTTCTCCACCGGTGTGACCAGAAAATAGGCGTCTCCGTCCTTGCGCAGGATCGTCGAAAAGAGTCGCACCAGCGGCGCCCTGCCGATCGGCGTTCCGTTGTAGAACCAGGTGCCGTCGCGCCGGATTTCCATGTCCAGATCGCCGCAGAAAGGCGGATCCCACAGGTGCACCGGCGGCAGACCGCCGCTTTTCGCGGCCTTTCCCGCAGCGGCCGCAAGGCTTTCGGCCGTGGCGGTGGCCCGCCCTGTCCCCGATCCCGTTTTTGTCATTTGTTCCGTCCGGAATATCTGCCTTACTGGTCCCGAGAGAAAAGCCCGAGGTTTCCGTCATGTCCGATCCTACCGAACTCGTCGCCGAAATCGAAGCCCTCGGGCACAAGTTGGCCGAGGCCCGAGCCTCGATCACCCGGCGGTTCATCGGGCAGGAACGGGTGGTGGACCTGGTGCTGTCGGCGCTGCTGTGTGGCGGGCACGGGCTGCTGATCGGTCTGCCCGGCCTCGGCAAGACCCGGCTGGTCGATACGCTCGGAACGGTGATGGGGCTCGGCACGAACCGGATCCAGTTCACGCCCGACCTCATGCCCGCCGACATCCTCGGCTCCGAGGTGCTCGAGACCGGCGAGAGCGGCCGGCGCGACTTCCGCTTCATCGAGGGGCCGATCTTCTGCCAGCTCCTGATGGCCGACGAGATCAACCGCGCCAGCCCCCGGACCCAGTCGGCGCTGCTGCAGGCGATGCAGGAAAAGGAAGTCACCATCGCCGGCGAACATCGCCCGCTCGGCAGCCCGTTCCACGTTCTGGCGACCCAGAACCCGATCGAGCAGGAGGGCACCTATCCGCTGCCCGAGGCCCAGCTCGACCGCTTCCTGGTGCAGATCGACGTGCCCTACCCGGACCGCAAGACCGAGCATGACATCCTGCTCGCCACCACCGGCATCGAGGAGGACAAGGCCCACGCCGTCTTTACCCCCGAGGAGCTTCTGGCCGCGCAGGTCGTTCTGCGGCGGATGCCGGTGGGCGAGAAGGTTGTGGAGCTGATCCTCGACCTCGTGCGCGCCTTCCGACCCGGCGAGCCCGGCGTACCCGAGGCCGTCGCGCGGAACGTGAGCTGGGGCCCGGGGCCGCGCGCCGCGCAGGCGCTGATGCTCACGGTGCGCGCCCGCGCCCTGCTCGACGGCCGCCTCGCGCCCTCGACCGAAGACGTGGTGCAGATGGCCGAGCCGGTGCTGCTGCACCGCATGGCGCTGACCTTCGCCGCCCGCGCCCGCGGCGAGAACCTCGGCGACCTGATCCATGAAGTGGCGGCGCAGGTGAGCCGGAGCGAGGCCGCGGCGTGAGCCAGCCTCCCGCCTCAGCTCAGTCCGCGCAGGCCGGCCCGCAGCTTCGGACCCGGGCCGAGGGGCTCGCCGCCGCGCTGCCGCCGTTGCTGGCGCAGGCCGAGCACCTCGCCTCCACGGTGCTGCTCGGCTCGCACGGCCGGCGGCGCTCCGGCATGGGCGACGAGTTCTGGCAATACCGTCCGCTTTCGCAGGGCGACGAGGCCCGCGAGATCGACTGGCGCCGCTCGGCCCGCTCGGACGTGCATTTCATCCGCCAGAAAGAATGGCAGGCCGCGCAGAGCGTGGTGATCTGGGTCGACGGCTCGCGCTCCATGGGCTTCTCCGGCGACCGCAACCGCGCCGCCAAGTCCGACCGCGCCCGGCTGCTGGCGCTGGCGCTCTCGGTGCTGCTGGTGCGCGCGGGCGAGCGGGTCGGGCTGGCGAACACCGGCGCGCCGCCGCGCGGCGGACAGCTCCAGCTCGTGCGGCTCGCCGAGGCGCTGACCGGCGAGCTGTCCGCCGACGACTACGGCACGCCCGAGACGCCGGGCCTTCCGGCCCATGCCCGCGCGGTCTTTCTCTCCGATTTCATGGGCGATATCGCCGGTGTCGAGGCCGCGCTCGCCAAGGCCGCCGACCGCGGCGTGCGCGGCGCGCTCTTCCAGATCCTCGATCCGGTCGAGGAGACGTTCCCGTTTGACGGCCGCACCATCTTCGAGAGCATGGGCGGCACCCTCAGCCACGAAACCCTGAAGGCCGGCGAGCTCAAGGAGCGCTACCTGCAGCGCCTCGCCGAGCGCAAGGACCGGCTGGAACATCTGGCCCGCGTCACCGGCTGGCTCTACGATTGCCATCACACCGGAGACAGCGCGCAATCGGCGCTGCTCTGGCTCTACGCTGCCCTGGAGCGCTCCCGCTGATGTGGATGCTCGGCCCCATCGGATTCACCGCGCCCCTGCTGCTGCTGGGGCTGATCGCGCTGCCGGTCCTCTGGATCATCCTGCGGGCGGTGCCGCCGGCGCCGATCCGCCGCCGCTTTCCCGGCGTGGCGCTGCTGCTCGGCCTGACCGACGACGAGACCCAGACCGACCGCACGCCCTGGTGGCTGCTGCTGCTCCGGATGCTGGCCGCCGCCGCGGTGATCGTCGGCTTCGCCGGCCCGGTGCTGAACCCGCAGGTCGAGGAGACGGGCAGCGGCCCGCTGCTCGCGGTGGTCGATGCCACCTGGGCCGACGCGCCGGACTGGTCGCGCCGGCAGGAGCGGCTCGCCGCGCTCTTCGAGGAGGCCGGGCGCTCCGGCCGTCCGGTGGCGCTGGTGCAGCTGACCGACCTGCCGCCAGGCCCGCCCGAGTTCCTCTCCGCCGACCGCTGGGTCAGCCGCATCGCCGGCCTCGCGCCGCAGCCCTGGCAGCCCGACCCCGAGGCGCAGGAAGCCTGGCTCACGGGCCTCGGCGAAGCGCGGTTCGACACCGTCTGGCTCTCCGACGGGCTGGCCCGCGGCAGCCGCGCTCCGCTGCTGGAGGCGCTGGAGGCGCGCGGCGACGTCCGGGTGATCGAGGGCGGCCGCCCGGCGCTCGGCCTCGCCCCGGTGCTCTACGAGGACGGCGAGGTGAAGCTCTCGGGCCTGCGCGCGATCACCGCCAGCGAGGCGGATGTCGCCGTCTCCGCCATCGGCCTCGACCCCGCCGGCACCGAGCGCGCGCTCGCGGCCGCCACGCTGACCTTCGAGCCCGGCGCGGCCGGCGCCGAGACCGCGCTGGCCCTGCCGCACGAGCTGCGCAACCGGGTGACCCGGTTCGAGATCGCCGGCCATCGCTCCGCCGCCGCCGTCAGCCTCACCGACGACAGCCTGCGCCGCCGCGAGGTCGCGCTGATCGCCGGGCGTGACGACCGCGAGGGGCTGGAACTGCTCTCGCCGCTGCACTACCTCGAACAGGCGCTGGCCCCCACCGCCGAGCTGCTGCACGGCGGGTTGACCGACATCCTGCCGGCCAATCCCGACGCCATCATCCTCGCCGATGTCGCCCAGCTCGCCCCGGCCGAGCAGGCGGCGCTGACCGAATGGGTCGAGGAGGGCGGCCTGCTGGTGCGCTTCGCCGGCCCGCGGCTCGCATCCTCCGAGGTCAGCCGTACCGAGCTCGACCCGCTGATGCCGGTGCGCCTGCGCGAAGGCGGCCGCAGCGTCGGCGGCGCCATGAGCTGGGGCGAGCCGCGCACCCTGCGCCCCTTCGCGGAGGGCTCGCCCTTCTACGGGCTGGAGGTGCCGCAAGAGGTCACCGTTCAATCGCAGGTCATGGCCCAGCCGGACCCGGAACTCGGCGAGCGGGTGATCGCCGCGCTGGCCGACGGCACGCCGCTGGTCACCCGCCGCGGGATCGGGGCGGGGCAGGTGGTGCTGTTCCACGTCACCGCCAATGCCGAATGGTCGACCCTGCCGCTCTCCGGCCTCTTCGTGCAGATGCTCGAACGTCTCGCCGTCTCCACCCGCCAGGCCAGCCCCTCGGCCGAGGATCTCGCCGGCACCACCTGGACCGCCGACGCGGTGCTCGACGGCTTCGGCGAGCTGCAGCCGGCCGAGACGTTGCCCGGCGTGCCCGGCGAACGCCTCGCCTCCCGCGCCTTCGGCCCCGACATGCCGCCGGGCCTCTACACCGGCGGCGACCGCCGCATCGCGCTCAACGTGCTCGCCGCCGACGACGTGCTCGAGCCCGCCGCATGGCCGGCCCGCATCCCGGTCGAGGGCCTTGCCATCGCCCGCGAGACCCGCCTTGCCGGCCCGGTCCTGGCGCTGGCGCTGCTCCTGCTCGCGGCCGACCTCGTCGCCTCGCTCTGGCTGTCCGGACGGTTGCGCGGCGGGCAGGGCGGAGCGGTCGCGCTGCTGGCGCTGGCGCTCATGGCCCCCGCGCCCCCGGCCAGCGCGCAGGAGGCCGACGAGGCCCGCGCCCTGCTGGCCACGACCGAGGTCGTGCTCGCCCACGTTGTGACCGGCGACCAGAGCATCGACCGCCTCGCGCAGGCCGGGCTCACCGGGCTCGGAGAAGCGCTCTACACCCGCACCTCGGTCGAACCCGCGCAGCCGATGGCGGTCAATCTCGAGACCGACGAACTCGCTTTCTACCCGTTCCTCTACTGGCCGGTGACCGAGGGCCAGCCGATCCCCTCCGCCGAGGCCTATTCCCGGCTCAACCGCTACCTGCGCTCGGGCGGCATGATCCTGTTCGACACCCGCGACGGCGATATCGGCGGCTTCGGCTCGGCCACACCCACCGGGCGCAAGCTGCAGCAGCTCGCCGGCCCGCTCGACATTCCGCCGCTGGAGCCGCTGCCGCAGGACCACGTGCTCACCCGCACCTTCTACCTGCTGCAGGACTTCCCCGGCCGCTACACCTCCCGCGATGTCTGGGTCGAGGCCGCGCCGGCCGACGCCGAGAAGGTCGAGGGCATGCCCTTCCGCAACCTCAACGACGGCGTGACCCCGGTGGTGATCGGCGGCAACGACTGGGCCTCGGCCTGGGCGGTGGACGCCTCGGGCATGCCGCTCTACCCGGTGGGCCGCGGCTTCGCCGGTGAGCGGCAGCGCGAGCTTGCCCTGCGCTTCGGCGTCAACCTCGTGATGCATGTGCTGACCGGCAACTACAAATCCGACCAGGTCCACGTGCCCGCACTGCTCGACAGGCTCGGCCAATGAACGGCGCATCCGACATCCTCTTCGACCCGCTCCTGCCCTGGCCCGCCGTCTGGGCCGCCTGCGCGCTGTCGCTCGCCTTCCTGGCGCTCGGCCTCTGGCGCGGCCTGCGCGGCTGGTGGCTCCGGGCGCTCGCCGCCGCGGCGCTGCTTGTCGCCATCGCCAACCCGTCCTTCCAGGTCGAGGACCGCGCACCGCTCACCGACATCGTGCTGCTGGTGGTCGACCGCACCGCCAGCCAGCAGATCGCCGACCGTGCCGAGCAGACCGACGCCGCCGTGGAGCGCATCACCGCCGCCGTCGCGGCCCTGCCCGACACCGAGCTGCGCACCGTCACCTTGCGCGACGGCGCCGACAACGCCGGTTCGCTGGCGATGACCGCGCTCTCCGAGCTGCTGGCCGAGGAGCCCCGCGGCCGCATCGCCGGCGCGATCCTGGTGAGCGACGGCCAGGTCCACGATGTCGAGCGCGCGCCCGACCTGCCGGCGCCGCTGCACCTGCTGCTGACCGGCCACGACACCGACTGGGACCGCCGGCTGATGGTCCGCAACGCGCCCTCCTTCGCCATCGTCGGAGAACAGCTCACGCTCACCCTGCGGATCGAGGACAGCGGCGCGGTGCCGGAAGAGGTCGCGCAGTCCGGCCTCGCCCGGATCGCCATCGCCATCGACGGCGGTGAGCCGATGCCCTTCACCGTGCCGGTGGGCCAGGATCTCGAACTGCCGCTGACGCTGCCCCACGGCGGCATGAACGTGGTCCAGATCGAGGTCGCCGCCACCGAGGGCGAGCTGACCGAGCGCAACAACGCTGCCGTGGTGCAGATCAACGGCGTGCGCGACCGGCTGCGGGTGCTGCTGGTCTCCGGCGAACCCCATGCCGGCGAGCGCACCTGGCGCAACCTGCTGAAATCCGACAGCTCGGTCGATCTGGTCCACTTCACCATCCTGCGTCCGCCCGAGAAGCAGGATGGCGTGCCGGTGACCGAGCTCTCGCTGATCGCCTTCCCGACCCGCGAGCTGTTCCTCGAAAAGGTCGACGAGTTCGACCTGATCATCTTCGACCGCTACAAGCGCCGCGGCATCCTGCCGATGCTCTACCTCGAGAACGTCGTCTCCTATGTCGAGCGCGGCGGCGCCGTGCTGGTCGCCGCGGGGCCCGATTTCGCCGGGGCCGAGAGCATCTACCGCTCGCCCCTGTCCGAGATCCTGCCCGGCGAACCGACCGCCCGCGTGCTCGAACAGGGCTACCGCCCGCAGATCACCGAGACCGGCCACAAACACCCCGTCACCGAAGGGCTCGAGGCGCTCGCCCCGCCGCCCGAGGACGGCGCCGAAGGCCCCGGCTGGGGCCGCTGGTTCCGGCTCGTCGACCTGCTGCCCGAGAGCGGCCAGACCGTGATGAGCGGCCCCGACGACCGCCCGCTGCTGATCCTCGACCGGGTCGGCGAGGGCAGGGTGGCCTTGCTCGCCTCCGATCACGCCTGGCTCTGGTCGCGCGGCTTCGAGGGGGGCGGCCCGCAGCTCGAACTGTTGCGCCGGCTGGCCCACTGGATGATGAAGGAACCCGAGCTGGAGGAAGAGGCGCTGACCGCAAGCGCCGAGGGGCTCGACGTGACCCTAACCCGCCGCACGCTGGGCGAGGCGCCCGGCCCGGTCGAGGTCACCGCCCCCGACGGCTCCTCCCGCCTCGTGGAGCTTCGGGAAGCCAGCCCCGGCCTCTTCATGGGCCAGTTCACCGGGCCCGAGACCGGCCTCTACCGGCTGGCGCAGGACGAGCTGAGCGGCGTCGTCGCTCTCGGCCCGGCGGCCCCGCGCGAGTTCGAGGAGACCATCGCCTCCGGCGCGCCGCTGGCCGGCGCCATCGACGCCCATCGCGGCGGCACCCTCCGGATCGAGGAGGGGCTGCCCTCCATCCGGCAGGTCCGCGAGGGGCGCAGCGCCGCCGGCCGCGGCTGGATCGGCATCACCCCGCGCGAGGCCTACCGCACCGCCGATGTCACCGTGATCCCGCTGGTCGCACCGCTTCTGTTCCTGCTGATGGCCATCGGCCTGACCCTCGGCGCCTGGCTCCGCGAGGGCCGCCGCTGACGCGGTCGGGCGCGACGCCGCCCGGAACAACTCGCGCCCGGGGCACATGACCTGTGCGCCGCCGCCCGGCTTCCCGCGCGTCGGGCGACTTGGCGCGGCCGCCGGACAGGACTACATAGGGGTCTGCGCGACAAGGAGGCAGGGCCCTTGGCTCCCATCATTTCCATCACCGACCTGTCCAAGACCTACGAGGGCGGGTTCGAGGCGCTGAAGGGCGTCAGCCTCGACATCGAGGAGGGCGAGATCCTTGCCCTGCTCGGCCCGAACGGGGCCGGCAAGACCACGCTGATCTCCACGATCTGTGGCCTCGTGAGCCCCACGCGCGGCAGCGTCACCGTCGGCGGCCACGACATCCAGCACGAGTACCGCGCCGCCCGCAGCCTCATCGGCCTCGTGCCGCAGGAGATCGCCCTTGAGCCGTTCGAAAAAGTCATCAACACCGTGCGATTCTCCCGCGGCCTCTTCGGCAAGTCCCGCGACGAGGCGCATATCGAGAAGGTGCTGCGCGCGCTGACCCTCTGGGACAAGCGCACCAACCGCAACCAGCAACTCTCGGGCGGCATGAAGCGCCGGGTGATGATCGCCAAGGCGCTGAGCCACGAACCGCGCGTTCTGTTCCTCGACGAGCCGACCGCCGGCGTCGACGTCACGCTGCGCCGCGAGATGTGGGAGCTGGTGCGCGAGCTGCGCGCCAGCGGCGTCACCATCATCCTGACCACCCATTACATCGAGGAGGCCGAGGAAATGGCCGACCGGATCGGGGTGATCGACCGCGGCCGCCTGCTGCTGGTGGAGGAAAAGGCGCGCCTGCTGCACCAGCTCGGCCGCAAGGAACTGCGGCTGGAACTCGGCGAGCCGCTCGACGCGATCCCGGCCGCGCTGGCCGACCACAACCTCACGCTCTCCGAGGACCGGATGCACCTGAGCTACGCCTTCGATTCCCATGCCGAGCGCACCGGCATGACCCGGCTGCTGGGCGACATCGCCTCTGCCGGTCTCAGCCTGCGCGACCTCTCCACCCGGCAAAGCTCGCTCGAGGAGGTCTTCCTGCAACTGGTCCGCGAAGGGCGGGAGGAGGAACGGGCATGAACTGGAACGCCGTCGCCGCGATCTACCGCTACGAGATGAACCGCACCTTCCGGACGATCGCGCAATCCATCGTCTCGCCGGTTCTGTCCACCGTGCTCTACTTCGTGGTCTTCGGCGCCGCCATCGGCGCGCGGATCGACACCGTGGAAGGGGTCGACTACGGCGCCTTCATCGTGCCGGGGCTGGTGATGCTGACCCTGCTGCAGCAATCGGTCACCAACGCCTCCTTCGGGATCTACTTCCCCAAGTTCATCGGCACCATCTTCGAGCTGCTCTCGGCGCCGCTCTCCTTCATCGAGATCGTCATCGGCTATGTCGGCGCGGCGGCGTCCAAGGCGCTGATGATCGCGGTCATCATCCTGATCACCTCGACCTTCTTCGTCGACCTGCACGTCGCGCACCCGGTCTGGATGGTGATCTTCCTTCTGCTCACCGCCGTCAGCTTCGCGCTCATGGGATTCATCATTGGCATCTGGGCCAAGAACTTCGAGCAGCTGCAGCTGATCCCGCTGCTGGTGATCACGCCGCTGGTGTTCCTGGGCGGCGCCTTCTACTCGGTCTCGATGCTGCCGCCGGGCTGGCAGACGGTCACCTATTTCAACCCGGTGCTCTACCTGATCTCGGGCTTCCGCTGGACCTTCTTCGGCGTCGCCGACGTGCCGGTCGGCCTCTCGATCGCCGCGATCACCGTGTTCCTCGCCGCCTGCCTCGCGGTCATCTGGACGATCTTCCGCACCGGCTGGCGTATCAAACCCTAGGTAGTTTTCCGAAGGCCGCAGCGTCGCCCTGGTGAACTTGAATGCGAAAATTCGCATTTGATTTCAGTGACGTAGCGGAACGTCCGCCCGATTGCAAGGACTTGATCTGGATCAAGGACGGCCTGCGCCTTTTGGACGCCACTCCCGCAAAGGTGGAATCATTCTAAAGGGAGTTGAACATGCGTCGGACACTTGCAGCCAGTGGAATTCTCGTCTGCGCTGTTGCCGGCCAGACCGCCGCGAGCGAACTTCGGGACGCGGCGCTGGAGTATTTCCAGCCGTTGCCGTCGACCCTCATGGCGCCGTCCGGCAACGCGATCACGCCGGAAAAGATCGACCTCGGAAAGGCGCTCTTCTTCGATCCGAGAATGTCCGCCTCGGGGGTGTTCTCGTGCAATTCCTGCCACAACCTGGCAACCGGCGGCGACGACAACATGCCGACCTCGATCGGCCATGGCTGGCAGAAGGGGCCGCGCAACTCGCCAACCGTGCTGAACGCGGTGTTCAACGTCGCCCAGTTCTGGGACGGCCGCGCGGAAGACCTCAAGGCCCAGGCCAAGGGGCCGGTGCAGGCCGGCGTCGAGATGGCCAACACGCCCGACAATGTCGTTGCCACGCTCAATTCGATGCCGCAATACGTCGACTGGTTCAAAGGGGCCTTCCCCGAGGAAGCCGACCCGGTCAGCTTCGACAATTTCGCCAAGGCGATCGAGGCCTACGAGGTCACGCTCACCACGCCGTCGCCCTTCGACGCCTTCCTGAACGGCAACGAAGACGCGCTGGACGAGACGCAAAAGGCCGGCCTTCAGCTGTTCATGGATAACGGCTGCGTCGCTTGCCACAACGGCGTCAACGTCGGTGGGCACGACTACTACCCCTTTGGCCTGATCGAGAAGCCGGGCGCGGACATCCTGCCGGAAGGCGACGTTGGCCGCTATGCCGTGACCGAGACGGCGGATGACGAGTATGTCTTCCGGGCCGCTCCCCTGCGTAACATCGCCCTGACGGCTCCCTACTTCCACTCCGGCGTGGTCTGGGGCCTGCGGGAAGCCGTGCAGATTATGTCGATCTCGCAGCTCGGCACCGAGATGCCGGAAGAGGAGATCGACCAGATCGTCGCCTTCCTCGACTCGCTCACGGGTGAGATGCCCGAGGTGGTCTATCCGGTGCTGCCCTCCGAGACCGCATCGACTCCGCGTCCGACAGGCGAGGTCATCGCCGAGTAACCGGTCTGGCCGGATCCACGGCACGAAACAGCGCCGCACCGCTCTCCACGGTGCGGCGCATTTCTTTCGCGGCGCTCGCGCAACGAAAAAGGGCGCCACAGCGGGCGCCCCTCGAATTCCGTGAGTTCGCAGCGCTCAGCGGCGGCGGTCGCGGCGCGAGGACATCGGCTGGAACGCCACGCCAACATGCGCCTCGCAATACGGCTTGCCCGCCTGCACCGGCAGGCCGCAGAACCAGAAATCCTCGGTCGCTGGGTCGCCGATCGGCCATTTGCAGGTCCGCTCGGTCAGCTCCATCAGCGTCAGCCGGCGCGCCTTCTTCTCGATCTCCCGCACCGAGGCCAGCGCCTCGGGGCTGATCTCGTTGGCAGAAGGCTGCGGCGGCAACGGCTGGCCGGCGGGAATAATCTGGCGGCGTGCCGGAGAGACCGGCGCTTCGACGGGCTCGGGGTCGGCCGCGACCACTGGCTCGGGTTTCGCCTCCTCGACGGGCTCGGCCGCCACCGGCGCCTCGCGCACCGGCTTCGGACGCGGCGCCTCGGCCTTCACGGCGGGTTTCTCGGGCACTTCCACCTCGGCAGGCTTCGCCTTCTCCGCCGTGCCGCCACCGCCGTTACGGTTCGAAAGGCCGAGCCGGTGCACCTTGCCGATCACGGCGTTACGGGTCACACCGCCAAGCTCCTTGGCGATCTGGCTGGCGCTCTGGCCTTCGCTCCACATCTTCTTGAGGGTCTCGACGCGCTCTTCGGTCCAGGACATCTGCCAGCCATCTCCAATGGAAAAAAGCGCCCCCGCGGAAACTCCACGGCGCCGCCCTTACGTTCATCTCGTCCCTATATTAAGACGCGGGCCGTGGGGTTACAAGCGACCCCGGCAAGAGGGCGCCAAAGGCAGGGGGACCAGCACCATGAACGAACCATCGGCAATGGGCATGCGCCGCTTCGGGCGTATCAACTGGCTGGGCATGAAGACGCTCGCCCGGCGCGAGATGCAGCGGTTCCTCAGCATCTGGATGCAGACGATCATGGCGCCGCTGGTCACCGCCGGCCTGTTCCTCGCGATCTTCTCCATCGCCATCGGGCCCGGCCGGGGTGAGGTGATGGGCTTCAGCTACCTGCATTTCATCGCGCCGGGCATCCTGACTATGACGGTGATCCAGAACGCCTTCGCCAATACCTCCTCCTCGCTGCTGGTCTCCAAGGTGCAGGGCAACATCGTCGACACGCTGATGCCGCCGCTCTCGGCCGGCGAGATCGTCGCCGGCTACATCGCCGGTGGGGTCGGGCGCGGGCTCTTCGTGGCGCTGCCGATCGGGCTGGTGATGATGCCGGTGCTCGGCATCACCGTGCAATCGCCGCTGCTGGCGCTGCTCTTCATCACGCTGGGTGCGGCGCTGATGGCCGGGCTCGGCCTGCTGGCGGCGATCTTCGCCAACAAGTTCGACCAGGTCGCGGCGATCTCCAACTTCGTCATCACACCGCTCTCCTTCCTCTCCGGCACCTTCTACTCGGTCGAGGCCGTGCCGCCGGTTATGGCGCACCTGCTGCACTGGAACCCGATCTTCTACCTGATCGACGGCGTGCGCTACGGTGTGCTCGGCATCTCCGACCGCTCGCCGCTGCTCGGGCTGGCGATCCTGACCACGGTCACGGCGATCATCATCGTCTGGTGCTGGCACTGGGTGCGCCGCGGCTACCGCCTCAAGCCCTGACCGGAAACCTCTGGCGCGGCGGCACGTTCTGCGCTAGACGCCGCGCATGACACAGACCCGGCCCCTGCTCCGACGCATCCGACGTCGCCGCTGACCCCGCCTCCCGCGGGCCGCCAGCCTGCGCCCGTTCTGCCGTCATTTCCCTAAGAAAAGCCCGCAAGCGCCCTGTCGCATTGACACATCTCGCGCCCGCTGGCACTCCTTCGCACTCCTGACCAAAGGTTCCGTCGATGATCCCGTCCGTCCTGCCGACCTACAACCGTGCACCGCTCAACTTCACCAGGGGTGAAGGCAGCTGGCTGATCGAGCGCGACGGGCGACGCTTTCTCGACCTCGGCGCGGGCATCGCGGTCAACGCGCTCGGCCATGCCCACCCGAGCCTGGTGCAGGCACTGACCGACCAGGCCGGCGCGCTCTGGCACACCTCCAACCTCTATCAGGTGGACCGGCAGCAGGCGCTCGCCGACCGGCTGGTGGAGCTGACATTCGCCGACACCTGCTTCTTCACCAATTCAGGCACCGAGGCCTGCGAACTGGCGGTCAAGATGGCGCGCAAGTACTGGCACGCCAAGGGCCAGCCAGAACGGGTCAAGATCCTGACCTTCGACGGCGCCTTCCATGGCCGCTCCTCCGCCGCCATCGCCGCCGCGGGGACCGAGAAGATGATCGGCGGCTTCGGCCCGGTCCTGCCGGGCTTCGTCCACCTGCCGTTCGGCGATCTCCCGGCTCTGCGCAAGGCGCTCGAGGACCCGGAAGTCGGCGCGGTGCTGATCGAGCCGATCCAGGGCGAGGGCGGCATCCGCAGCCTCGGCGACGCCGCCCTGCGCGAGGTGCGCGCGGCCTGCGACGCCGCCGGCGTGCTGCTGATCTTCGACGAGGTGCAATGCGGCGTGGCCCGCACCGGCCGCCTCTTCGCCCATGAATGGGCCGGCGTCACGCCCGACATCATGATGGTGGCCAAGGGGATCGGCGGCGGCTTCCCGATCGGCGCGGTGCTGGCCACCGAGGCCGCCGCGGCTGGCATGACCGCCGGCACCCACGGCTCTACCTATGGCGGCAATCCGCTGGGCTGCGCCGTTGCCCTGGCCGTGCTCGCCACCGTGGCGGACCCGTCGTTCCTGGCCGAGGTCAACCGCAAGGCCGCGCTGCTGCGCCAGGGCCTCGAGGGCCTCGTCGCCGCCCATCCCGACGTCTTCGACGAGGTGCGCGGCGAAGGGCTGATGCTCGGCCTCCGCTGCCGCCCCGCCGCCGCCGAGATCGTGCAGGCCGGCTATGCCGAGGAACTCCTCGTCGTGCCCGCCGCCGAGAACACGATCCGGCTGCTGCCGGCCCTCAACATCTCCGACGAGGAGATCGCGGAGGCGCTGGCACGTCTCGACCGCATGGCGCAGCGCGCTGCCAAGGCAGCCTGAGCCGCTTGCTTCTCCTGTTTCCAAATATCCTCGGGGGGCGCCCCGGGTAAGCCCGGGGCGATCGGGGGGCAGACAGCCCCCCGGCCTCCCGGCCCAGAAAGACCGACCGATGACCCACTTCCTCGACATCCACAAGACCGCCCCCGCCGACCTCCGGGCCATGATCGACAGCGCCCGCGCCATGAAGGAGGCCCGCAACGGCCAGCCCAAGGGCACCCCGGATGCCGACCTGCCGCTCGCCAACCACATGGTGGCGCTGATCTTCGAAAAGCCCTCGACCCGGACGCGCGTGTCCTTCGACGTGGGCGTGCGCCAACTCGGCGGCCAGACAATGGTGCTCTCTGGCAGCGACATGCAGCTCGGCCATGGCGAGACCATCGAGGACACCGCCCGCGTGCTCTCGCGCTACGTCGACATGATCATGATCCGCACCTTCGAGGAGGCCACCCTGCTGGAGCTGGCCGAAGCCGCGACGGTGCCGGTGATCAACGGGCTCACCAACCGCTCGCACCCCTGCCAGATCATGGCCGACATCCTGACCTTCGAGGAGCACCGCGGCCCGATCGCCGGCCGAAAGGTGGTCTGGTCGGGCGACGGCAACAATGTCTGCGCCTCCTTCCTGCACGCCGCCGGCCAGTTCGGCTTCGACTTCACCTTCACCGGCCCGCCGACGCTGGACCCCGAGCCCGAGTTCGTCGGCTTCGCCCGCGAGCAGGGGGTCTCGGTTCAGATCGAGCGCGACCCGCACAAGGCCGTCGAGGGGGCGGACCTGGTGGTCACCGACACCTGGCTGTCGATGCACGATTCCAAGTCGGCGCAGGAACGCCGCCACAACCAGCTGCGCCCCTACCAGGTGAACGAACGCCTGATGGCCGCCGCCGGCCCGCAGGCGCTCTTCATGCATTGCCTGCCCGCGCATCGCGAGGAAGAGGCGACCTCGGCGGTGATGGACGGGCCGCAATCGGTGATCTTCGACGAGGCCGAGAACCGCCTGCACGCGCAGAAGGCGATCATGCGCTGGTGCCTCGGGCTCTGAGCCATCCGGCGCAGCCGCGGACCGGTTCGGTGGCGGGGGGCTGTCTGCCCCCCGCGCTTCCCGGACAGGTCCGGGAAGCTCCCCCCGAGGGTATTTTTACCAGGAGAGACCGGGTCAGGCGCCGGGTTTTCGGCGTTTTGCGCGCAGGGTCGGGTCGGCCTCGGTCGGGTCCTCCGGCCAGGGATGTCTCGGGTAACGCGCGCGCATGTCCTTGCGGACGTCGGCGTAGGAGCTGGCCCAGAAGCCCGGCAGGTCCATCGTGGTCTGCACCGGGCGGCCGGCAGGGGAGAGCAGGGTGATCCGCAGCGGCAGGCGGCGGGGCCCGACCGTCGGGTGGGTGGTCTGGCCGAACATTTCCTGCACCCGAAGCGCGATCTCCGGCGCCTCGCCCGAATAATCGATCGGCACCTTGCGCCCAAGAGGCGTGGTGAAGGCGCCGGGCATTTCCCGGTCGAGCCGCTGCATTGCGTCCCAGCCGATCCGGGCGCGGAGCGGTTCGGTCAGGTCGAGGCCGCGGATCTGGTCGGCTGAGCGGGCGGTGCCGAGGAAGGACAGCGGCCAATTCTCGGCCTCGGCCAGCAGGGCCTCCTCCGAGAGATCGGCGATCTCGCCGCCCTCGTCGCGGTAGAGCAGGGCGCGCGCCTGCAGCCGCCGCGCGGCATCGCTCCACGGCAGGCCGAGCTGGCGTACCCCCTCCAGCGCCGCCTGCGCCAGCGCCTCGGCCGGCGCGTCGCGCCAGATCCGGTCGGCCAACACCAGCGCGCCGAAGCGCTCCTGCTGCCGCGCCACCACCCGGCGCTCGCGCTTCGACCATTCGGCGACGTCGACCCAACCGATCTGGTCGCCATATAGCCCGCGCAGCTCGCTCTCGGTGATCGGCAGGGCCAGGCGGACCCGCGCCTCGCGCGCGTCTCCGTCCAGGTCGGTGGCCACGATCAGCCGCTGGTCGGCCAGCGGATCGGCCTC
Source organism: Tropicimonas aquimaris (assembly GCF_042676185.1). Classification (NCBI taxonomy): domain Bacteria; kingdom Pseudomonadati; phylum Pseudomonadota; class Alphaproteobacteria; order Rhodobacterales; family Roseobacteraceae; genus Tropicimonas; species Tropicimonas aquimaris. The sequence goes on from NZ_JBHTJT010000007.1 coordinate 172,787, forward strand.
GTTCATCACCGCGCCCTTGCCGCCCGACAGCAGCCAGCGCGGCGCATCGCCGGGGCGGCGCAGGCCGATCCGGTCGGGATAGGCGAGGGCGGCAGCCTCCGCCGGCGAGAACCCGGCGTCGGTGTCCGGCGCCAGCCGGGAGAGGCGCACGACCTCGGTGCGGATGCGCTCCAGCGCGCCGCGGTCGGGCGGCACTGGGGCGCTCCTGGGCTCGCGCAGCGCGGCAAGCCGCAGCGACAGGTCGCAGGGCGCGCCGCGCAGCGGATCGCGTTCGGCCATCAGCGCGGCCAGAGGCGCGGCGTCGCGGCCGGCGCGCAGCAACATATGCGCGAGCCGCGGGTGCAGCGGCAGGGCGGCCATGGCGCGGCCGTGTTCGGTGATGCGCCCCGCGGCATCCAGCGCGCCGAGGCCCGCGAGCAGCGCTTGCGCCTCGGCCAGCGCCCCCTCCGGCGGCGGGGTCAGGAAGGGCAGGGACGTACTGCCCCAGAGCGCCAGTTCGAGCGCCAGCCCGGTCAGGTCGGCGGCCTCGATCTCGGCCGGAGGGAAGGCCGCGAGCCCGCCTTCCTCGCCCCTGGTCCAGAGTCGGTAGCAGGTGCCCGGCGCCAGCCGCCCGGCGCGGCCGGCCCGCTGGGTCGCCTCGGCCCGGGTCACGCGCTCGGTCACCAGCCGCGACATGCCGGAGCCTGGGTCGAACCGCGCCCGGCGCGCCCGGCCGGCGTCCACCACGCAGGTGATCCCCTCGATGGTCAGCGAGGTCTCGGCGATCGAGGTCGCCAGCACCACCTTGCGGCCGTCGCGGGCCGGCGCGACCGCCGCGCGCTGGGCCTTGAACGGCATCGCCCCGAAGAGCGGATGCAGCGCCACGCCCTCCTGCAGGCGCGGGGCGAGCTGCGCCTCCGTGCGCCGGATCTCGCCCTCGCCGGGCAGGAAGACCAGCAGGCTGCCCCCGGTCTGGCCGAGCGCCTCCAGCACCTGCTCGGCCACCGCCTGTTCCAGCCGCGCGCGCTTGTCGAGCGGCCGCTCGAGGTGCCGGATCTCCACCGGAAAGGCGCGGCCCTCGGCGGTGATGACGGGCGCGCCGCCCATCAGTTCGGCCACCGGGGCGGCATCGAGCGTGGCCGACATCGGCAGCAGGATCAGATCGTCGCGCAGCGCTTCGCGGATCTCGAGGCAGAGCGCCAGCCCGAGATCGGCGTTCAGCGAGCGTTCGTGGAACTCGTCGAAGAGCACCGCGCCGACCCCGGATAGCTCCGGATCGGCCTGCAGCATCCGGGTCAGGATGCCCTCGGTCACAACCTCGATCCGCGTGCCCGGCCCGACCCGCGTCTCGCCGCGCATGCGGAACCCGACCGTCGCCCCGGGGACCTCGCCCAGCTGTTCCGCCAGCCGCTCGGCCGCCGCCCGCGCCGCCAGCCGCCGCGGCTCGAGCATCAGGATCCGGCCCTCCGTCAGCCCCGCTTCCAGCAGCGCCAGCGGCACCCGCGTCGTCTTGCCGGCCCCCGGCGGCGCCTGCAGAACGGCCTGTCCGGCGCGTTTCAGCGCTTCCACCAGCTCTGGCAGGACGGCATCGATCGGAAGCGGGGCAGGGGGCATGGGCGGGCCTAGCGGCGGGAAAACACCATGCTGCCATAGCTTGTGCGTGCCCGAACCTCCACCACCGGCCAGAGATCGCCGCGCGAGGTGTCGTAGGTGACCTCGAAATTGCGGAAGCTGGTGTCGGCCAGATCCTTGGGCTTGTAGCCGTCCACCCGGATGTACTGCGCCGGACAGACGAAACGGTCGCCCTCCTGCCGGCCGCCCGAGAGCTTGATCCGGTGCACCTCGCGTCCGTCATAGGTCGAGATGTCGAGGTCGCAGGCCAGCCCCGCCGGCCGGCTCCGAAGCAGCGCGAAGAGCCCGGTCATCGGGTCCACGACGCCGGGGTGATCCTTGCCCTCGGCATGCCAGTCCTTGCGCCTCGTGTCGGGCGGATCCTGGGTCACGGTGGCAACGCCGCTAGGAAAGCGGATCTGCTTGGTCTTGCTCTCGCCGCGCTCCCGGGTCGCCTCGTCATAGGCGGCGGGAGTGTATCGGTTCCCCGACACCCGGCCCGACGACCTCGCCTCGGCCTTCAGCCGGTAGATGCCGCCGACCAGCCCGCTGCTCTCGGCGACGGCGGCGGCGCTGTACTGCCCGCCGCTCTCGGTGCCGGCAATCGAGAGCGTGCCGCCGCGAATGCCGGCGAAACTCACGTCGAACACCGCCTTCTCCTCCTGCGCGGCAAGCGGGTGTACGGGCAGGATCGCAAGGGCGAGCGCGATAGCGGGAAGAACGGCAGTCAGGCGGCGCATCGGCGTCTCCGGCTGGGGGCTGTCATGCCGTCACAGGGCCGCAAAACCCGCGTCAGGTCAACCGACGGCGTCACACGAGCCGGTGAAGCAGCGCGCTCCCGCCCATGGCCTTCCCCTGTCGGGAAGTATCCTCGGGGGAGCCCCGGCACGGGGCGTGAGGGGGGCAGACAGCCCCCCGTCCGACCTCTCCGCCTGCGCGTCGAAGCGAACCTTCACGCCGCACCCAAACCGGGCGGCTCCCGCCGACGCCCTCCGCCCGCAGGGCGTCGGGCGCCCGTTGGGCCGGGCGCGCCTTCGGCGCGCAGGCCCGTGGCGGCGTCTGGACATTTCCGGCCGGGAGGAGGAAGACAGGCGCCGAGGAACCCGCCCCGAGGCAACGCGGAGGATCGCAGGCGCATGGATATCGAAGACCTGGCACGCCGGGTGAAGGCTGGCGAACGGCGCGCGCTCGCCCGGGCCATCACCCTGATCGAGAGCAACAGAGCCGATCACCGTGCCCAGGCGCTCGCGCTTGCCGAGGCGCTCTCCGACACCGGCAACGAGGCGCTGCGCCTCGGCCTCTCAGGCACGCCCGGCGTCGGCAAGTCCACCTTCATCGAGAGCTTCGGCAACATGCTGACCGAGCAGGGACTGCGCGTCGCCGTGTTGGCGGTCGACCCGTCCTCGGCCCGCTCGGGCGGCTCGATCCTCGGGGACAAGACCCGCATGGAGACGCTCTCGCGCAACCCCAACGCCTTCATCCGCCCCTCGCCAAGCCAGTCCGAGCTCGGCGGCGTCGCCCGGCGCACCCGCGAGGTGGTCGCGCTCTGCGAGGCGGCAGGCTTCGACGTGGTGCTGATCGAGACCGTGGGCGTTGGCCAGTCCGAAACCATGGTCGCCCAGATGTCCGACATCTTCCTGCTGCTGCTCGCCCCGGCGGGCGGCGACGAGCTGCAGGGGGTCAAGCGCGGCATCATGGAGATGGCCGACATGATCCTCGTCAACAAGGCCGACGGCGCGCTGAAGCCGGTGGCGACCCGCACCTGCGCCGACTACGCCGGCGCCCTGCACCTGCTGCGCAAGCGCCCCGAGGACCCGGAGGGCTTCCCCAAGGCAATGACCGTCTCCGCCGTCGAGGGCGAGGGGCTGAAGACCGCCTGGGAGGAGATGCAGACCCTCGCCGCCTGGCGCCGCGAGACCGGCCACTGGCAGGCCCGCCGCGCCCGCCAGTCCCGCCACTGGTTCGAGGAGGAGGTTCGCCTCGGCCTGCTCGCCCGGCTCTCCGGCTCGCCCGAGATGCGCGCCCGCATGGAGGCGCTCGGCACCCGTGTCGCCGAGGGCGACCTCGCCCCGGCCGCCGCCGCCCACGAGATGCTCGCCCTGCTCGACGCGGCGCCCTGAGGTGACGGCGCTGTCCGACAACCTCCGCGGCGCGCTCTTCATGACCGCCGCCATGGCCGCCTTCGCGCTCGAGGACACCTTCCTCAAGTCCGCCACCGTCACCATGGCGGTTGGGCAGGCGCTGATGCTGCTGGGCCTCTTCGGAACCGCGGGCTTCGTCCTGCTCGGCCTGGTCCGCGGCGAGCCGGTCGCCGACCGCCGCATGATCCACCCGCGGATGTGGCTCCGCGCGGCCTTCGAGGCCTGCGGCCGCATCTTCTATACCCTCGCCATCGCCATGGCCCCGCTGTCCAACGCCACCGCGATCCTGCAGGCGACCCCCATCGTCGTCGTCGCCGGCGCCGCGATGTTCATGGGCGAACAGGTCGGCTGGCGCCGCTGGCTGGCGATTCTCGCGGGCTTCGCCGGGGTGCTGATGATCCTGCGCCCGGGGCTCTCGGGCTTCGACAGCAGCGCGCTGCTGGCATTTCTGGGCATGCTGGGCTTCGCGGGCCGCGACCTCGCCACCCGCGCCGCGCCGAAAGGGCTCACCAACGCCCAGATCGGGATCTGCGGCTACTCGATCCTGGTACCCACCGGCGCGCTGCTGCTGGTCGTGACCGGCAACCCGCTCACCTTCGTGGCCACCGGCATCGGCCATGCCGCCCTCGCCAGCCTGTGCAGCGTCGCAGCCTACACCGGGCTCACCGCCGCAATGCGCATGGGCGAGGTCTCGGCGGTCACGCCCTTCCGCTACACCCGGCTGCTCTTTGGCGTCGGCCTCGGCATGGCCGTCTTCTCCGAGCGCCCCGACGCGATGACCATTGCGGGCAGCGCCGTCATCCTGGCCGCCGGCCTCTATATCATGCTGCGCGAAAGCGGGCTGCGCCGCCGCTGATGGGCGCGCACCAGGCCGGGGCGGTAGACCGGGCAGGCAAAGGGGGGAATCGGCTTGACACCGGCTCCGGCATGCTCTTAAACGCGCGGACGGAATTCGGGGCGCCCCGGCCGGACACCCTGGCCCGGGTTGTGCCCCATTTGTCATACGAACGTCGAGGATCATCCAATGTCGCGTGTCTGCGAACTGACCGGTAAAGGTCCGATGGTTGGCAACAACGTCAGCCACGCCAACAACAAGACCAAGCGCCGCTTTCTGCCGAACCTGCAGGACGTGACGCTCATCTCCGACGCCCTCGGGCGCTCCTTCAAGCTGCGGATCTCGTCCTCCGCCCTGCGGTCGGTCGACCACCGCGGCGGTCTCGACGCGTTTCTCGCCAAGGCCAGCGACGAAGAGCTCTCCGCCAAGGCGCTGAAGATCAAAAAGGATATCGCCAAGGCCCAGGCAGCCGCCTGATCCGGCCTCCGGCTCTTTCTGACGCGGCCTCGCCGACCGGCGGGGCCGCTTCCTTTTGTGCGTTGCGTTTCCCGGATGCCTGTCTAGTGTGCATCCGATGACTGGCCGCCTGCTATCCTTCGTGCTGATCCTGAGCCTCGGACTCTCGTCCCTGGGCTTCGGCATGGCGCTCGGCAGGGCGCCGGCCGTGGGCGAAATGGTGATCTGCACCGGCTACGGCGCGGTCACGGTCTCCTTCGATGCCGACGGCAACCCGGTCGAATCGCACGGCCTCTGCCCCGACGCCGCGCTGGCCTTCTGGGCCGAACCGCCGGCGCCGCCGGCCACAGCCGCCCCGGCAGACCTGGCTCTGGTCTGGGGCGACCGGTTGCAGGACGTCGCGATCGCCCCCGCCAGGGTGCCGCACGGCCGCGGCGCCCGCGCCCCTCCCGCCTGATCCTGTCCGACCGGCCCCGGCAGCCTGCCGAGGCCTCACCCAGACCAGACACAGATCAGACGGAGACCCAGATGTCCCTGAACCCCCTCTTCGCGGCAGCAGCCGCGCTCGTTCTCGCCACCCCGGCCCTTGCCGATATCGAGATCGTCGACGCCTACGCCCGCGCCGCCATGGCCAATGCCAAGTCCGGTGCGGCCTTCATGGAAATCCACAACACCGGCAGCGAGGACGACCGGCTTGTCGGCGCCGCCTCCGACATCGCCGCCAGGGTCGAGCTGCATACCCATATCGGCGACGCCAACGGCGTGATGCAGATGGTGCAGGTCGAGGAAGGCTTCCCGATCCCCGCCGGCAGCACCCACATGCTCCAGCGCGGCGGCGACCATGTCATGTTCATGGGGCTCACCGGTCCGATGAACGACGGCGAGACGGTCACGGTGACGCTGAGCTTCGAGAAGGCCGGCGACATCACCGTCGAGATCCCGGTCGACCTGCAGCGCCAGCCCGGCCAGCCGATGCAGCACGGCATGAGTAACTGACGGGACCGCGTCGGCGGCGCCGACCCGCTCGGGCCGGCGCTGCCGGCCGTCGCGCGCCGGCCGGGGGCCATGCCCCCGGGGCGCCCGGCCTCTTCTGTCGGAAAAAATCCTCGGGGGGAGCGCGGCCATGCCGCGCGGGGGGCAGACAGCCCCCCCTCCGCCCGCACCGCCGAGGCGCTCAGATCTGCTGACGGAGCCCGCCGGCCAGAAGCCCCTCGACCCAGCCCGGCACGACCTCGGTCGCCGGCCCCTCGAAGCGCCGGTCGAACATCCCGCTCAGCTCCGACGGCTCGAGGTTCAGCTCCACCGTCTCCGCCCCGGCCGCGTTCGCATGCATCACGAAACCGGCCGCGGGAAAGACCTGCCCAGAGGTGCCGATGGCGGCAAACAGGTCGGCGCTGATCACGTGGCGCTCGATCAGGTCCATGTCGTAGGGCATCTCGCCGAACCAGACGATGTCCGGCCGGGTCGCCGCCTCGCCGCATTCGGGACAGGCATCCTCGGCCCGCATCACCAGCGGCGCGGTCCAGTGGGCGCCGCATAGCGCACAGAGCGCCCCGGTCAGCTCGCCATGCATGTGGATCACCCGCTGGTGGCCGGCGCGCTCGTGCAGGTCGTCGATGTTCTGGGTCACCAGCACCACCTCGCCCTGCCAGTCCCGCTCCAGCCGCGCCAGCGCCGCATGGGCCGCGTTCGGCTCGGCGGCCTGGGCATTGGCCCGCCGCGCGTTGTAGAAATCGTGGACGAGGGCCGGGTTGCGGGCGAAGCCCTCGGGTGTGGCGACTTCCTCGAGGTCGTATTGCGACCAGATCCCGCCGACATCCCGGAACGTCCCCAGCCCGCTTTCGGCGGAGATCCCCGCGCCGGTCAGAATCACGATCTTGCGCATCTTTCGCTCCTTCAGACCCGGTGCCCCGTTTCGCGGCCGGGCGGGGCAGGGGGCATCACTCACCCCGTTTCTGGAACAGGCAGCCGCCAGAGGCAACGGTCGAAGGTCAGAGACCGCGGCAGACAGGCGGCGTGTCGCGATCCGCGCCCGCAACCGCCTCGGCACGCCGGGATTCCGCGCAGCGCTGCCAATGGGGCGGGCAGAGGCGACAGGCTCCGGGCAAGGCAGCGAATCGCAAGCGGACCCCGCTCAACCTGTCTCAATGGCAGCCTTGACCCGGCCACGCCCCGGGCGCACCCATGGGCCATGACCGAGCCGACCCACGCCGCCCCGCCCCGCATCCTTTTCGTCTGCCTTGGCAATATCTGTCGCTCTCCCGCTGCCGAAGGCGTGGCGCGGGAGCTGGCCTCTCGTGCCGGACAGGCGGTGGAATTCGACAGCGCCGGCACCGGCAGCTGGCATGTGGGAGAGCCCCCCGACCGGCGGATGCAGGCCACCGCACGCGACTCGGGATACGACCTTTCCGGCCTCCGGGCGCGGCAGTTCGTGCCGGAGGATTTCTCCCGCTTCGACCTGATCGTCGCGATGGACCGTCAGAATCTGGAAGATATCGAGGCGCAACGCCCGCCGGGCAACGAAACGCCCGTCCGGCTGTTCCTGGCCTATGGCCCGTCCGAGCGTGTCGATGTTCCGGACCCCTATTACGAGGGCGGATTCGATCTCGTCCTGCGGCTCATCGAACATGCCGCGATGGGGCTTCTGGGAGAGTTGCGCCGGCCGCGGTGACGCAGGCCGGCGGGCAGGGGGCGCGGGCCCCCGTGAGAGCGGCCGAAATGCCCGGCCGCCAATGCTATCAGCTGCAGACGTTGCCTGCGGTAGTGCCGAACGCCTTGTAGCGCTTCCAGAACTCCTCGTCCGAGGAGCGGTCGGATTGGCGGATCTCCTGCGCGCGGTGCGGGTCCTTGAAGAACTTCGCGGCCATCCGCTGGTCCCGGCGGGTCAGCATCTGGTCGGCGACGCGCTGGATGCAATCGCACAGCGGCCGGGAGGCCGCGCGGCGGTTGGAACTCATGCAGGCGCGCTCGATGGTCGAGCCGGCCTCTGCCGACGGCGCCGAGATCATGCCAAGCGGAAGCGCAAGCGCCGCCGCCAACAGAAGTGTGGTGAGGGTTTTCATGTGCTCTGCCTCGATATTGCCTGGACCGGCCGTCTTGCCGCGGTCGATGGTCCAATCCCTCCTTTGTGCCAGAATTGTCGGGAAATATCAACGTTTGCTGAACGCCGGGGCGAAAATCAGCGCCCGCCTGTCGGGCGCCGGCCACAGACCTTCATCCGCGCAGCACCCGGAAGCCATCCGCTCCCGTCACTCCGCGCGCCTCCCAGTCGATGCTGTCCACCCGGCCCGCCGGAGGGCCGCTCCGCATCGCCTCGATCATCGAATCGACCGCCTCTCCGGGTCCCTCGAGCAGCGCCGAGACCGAGCCGTCGGCCTCGTTCCGGACCCAACCGGCGAGTCCCCGCGCCGCCGCCTCGCCACGGCACCAGGCGCGGTAGCCCACGCCCTGCACCCGTCCGCGCACCCGCACCGCGACCGCCAGCATCGCTTCAGCGCCCGCGATAGGGATCGGCCGGCGCCCGGCTCTCCGAAAGCGTCTGCTGGCGCCGCTCCACCAACAGCTCGATCGCATCGGCCAGGTGCACCTCCTGAATGTTGTAATCGCCGCGCGCGACCCGGATCCGGTGCGCCTCGATCATCACGTCGGCATGGGTGCAGCCAACCGGCGGCTCGAACCGGTAGCAGGCCAGCTCGATCAGCAGACCCAGCGGGTCGGTGAAATAGATCGAATCCATGAACCCGCGGTCCTTCGGCCCCGAATGCCGGATGCCGCGCTCGTCGAGCCGCTTCGCGGTCTGGCTGAATGTCGCCCGGCTGACGTTGAACGCCAGATGATGCACGCAGCCCGCGTCGGTCGGTGTGCGCGCCGGGTTGGGGCGCCGGTTCTCGTTGGTGAAGACGGTGATCAGCCGCCCGTCGCCGGGGTCGAAATACAGATGCCCTTCGCTGGGCCTGTCGAGATTGGGTTGATCGAAGACGAAGGGCATGCCGAGCACGCCCTCCCAGAAATCGATGGATGTCTTTCGATCGGCACCGGTTAGCGTGATGTGGTGCACGCCCTGTGTCTGCAATTTGCGCATGCCAGTCTCCCCCCGAACGACACCCATCCGTAAAGGCAGGGTATAGCATTGCGGGCTCCGGTCAAATTCCCTCGTGCCGGGGATTGCGGCGCGCAAGCGCGGCCACGGCGCGACAGCGCGTCCCTGCGTGACGGTCGGAGAGGCGCGTGACGCGGTCCGCGCCAATCCCGACGCCTCGGACCACTGCGCCGGGGCCCCGGAAGCGGCGCGCGACGTGGCCTGGCGGCTGGCGTCTCCCGCCGCGCTCAGGCGATGGTGATGTCGTCGATCAGGTCGGTCTTGTCGTCGATGCCACGCAGCACCAGCGTCTCGTCCCCGAAGTCGAAGACCACCTTGCCGGATTTCTCCTCGGCGAACTTGTTGACCACCTTGCGGCGCGTCAGGTCGTTGTTCCAGAGATCTGAATCCAGAACCAGTCGGTCGGTGTCGTCCGCGAAATCCTTGATGATGTCGATGTCGTCGCCAACCGAGAACAGGAAGGTGTCCGCCCCCTTGTCGCCGGACAACACGTCCTTGCCCTTGCCGCCCTCGATCGTGTCGGCGCCCTTGCCGCCGCTGATCGTGTCGTTGCCGCCCGCGCCAAGCAGCGTGTCGTCGCCGGCGCGGCCCAGCATCGTGTCGGCCCCGGCGTAACCGATTGCAGCGTCATCGTAACGGCTCAGGTCGAAGGTGTCGTTGCCGGCGAAGATCGCCTTGAAGATCCGGGCGTCATCGCCGGTCCGCTTGGTCTTCATCGCGTCGTTGACGTCCTTGGCCGAGACCTCGAAGTCCTGAATCGACCAAAGGTCGATCCGTTCGCCGCCGGAGTCAAAGCTCAGGTGCATCCCCTGGATCTTGCCGCCCGTCATCTCGTTGTCGGCGCTCCATTGCTCGGAGCTCTCCGCCGTGATTCTTCGGCCGGTGAGTTGCAGCAGCAGGTAGGAGCCCTCGTCAGCAAAGGCGATCTCGAAGGCGTCGCGATAGGTCGTGCCCGAATACTCGAACGGATCGTCGTCGTAGAAACCGAAGGACACCGCGTCCTTCCATACGTCGTTGAGGTTGTAATAGGGCTGGTAGAATGTGTCGGTCGCGTTCACGCTCGCCATCGGGCTCTCCGGTCATCTGCTCTTTCCGCCCACCTTCCACGCCTCCGTGGCCCTGTCAAACGGGGCTGGCGGTTCGTTGCCGTTTCCCGCCTGTCCAGGTGACCCGACGTCCCGGATGCGCGCCGTGCCCGCCGCTTGCTAGCCTCCCGGTGGGCCAGGCCCGCTCCAACGTCCCCGACCCCGCATCGTGGAGGTCATCTTGCTACGCTTCTTCCTTTTTTCGGCCTTCGACTCCCTGGACGGTGCCGACGCCGCCACCCTGTTCGGCACCGCGCGCATCGGTACGACGATCAACGCGATAGCCGAGGTGAGCCGGTCTTTCCCCACCGCCACCGTCGTCACGGTGCCCGGCTCCGACCCGGTCGAACCCCTGCGTGCCGGCGACGTGGACTACGCGGTCAACGGCTTTCTGTTCTACTTCCAGCAGGACGCGGCGGCACTGGAGGCGAGCGGTGAGCTCAATTCGACGGTCTTCGCCTACGAGATCACCCCCGAGGGCGAGGTGCGCTCGGTCGACCCCGCCGCGCTTCTGCCGGATGCGCCCTCGTTGGGCCCGGACGTTCTGGTCGGAACCGACGGCGACGACATCCTGCATGCCAGCAAGGGTTGGGACACGCTCTACGGCATGGCGGGCGACGACATCCTTTTCGGCGAACAGAACTCGGATGTGATCTGGGGCGGCGCTGGCAACGACACGCTGCGCGGCGGCGCCCTGAACGACAGGCTGATCGGCGGTCCCGGCAACGATATCCTCGATGGCGGCATCAAGATCGACGTCGCCGATTACTCCTCGCACGGGTCGGTCACGGTCGACCTCGCCATCACCTCCCACCAGCAGACCGGGGCCGGCTGGGACAAACTGGTCCGCATCGAGAACGTGATCGGCGGCAGCGAGGCCTCGCGGCTCTTCGGCGACGAGGGCCGCAATGTCCTGACCGGCGGTGCCGGCAACGATGCCCTGTTCGGGCGCGGCTGGAGCGACAAGCTCATTGGCGGCGAGGGCGACGACCTGCTCTCCGGCGGGCGCGGCAGCGACTACCTCATCGGCGGCGAGGGCAACGACACCCTCCGCGGCGGCGTCGAGAATGACACGCTGATCGAGCACGAGAATCCCTACATACATTATGCCAGCGACGACCGCTTCTTCGGAAACCGAGGCGACGACTTTCTGAACGCCGGCTACGGCAACGACTGGCTGTCCGGCGGCAAGGGCGACGATGTTCTTGGCGGTGACAGGGGAGACGACGTTCTGCGCGGCAACGGCGGTAACGATCGCCTCTCTGGCGGTATGGGCGACGACGTCCTGATGGGCGGCCGCGGCAAAGACTGGCTCTACGGGAACTTTGGGAAGCAGACCATGACCGGGGGCAGGGGCGTCGACGAGTTCTACTTCCGCGGCTCGCTCGGCCATAACGTGGTCACCGATTTCCAGCTCGGGATGGAGAAGATCTGGACCAGCGAGAAGTACCGGGACCTGATCATCGAGGGCGATGTGGATACGACCATCCGCGTCGACAACGACACCGATTTCTCGATCACCCTTCTGGGGGTCTCGCCAGATGACCTGAGCCGCAGCGACTTCTTCTTTCTGTGAACGCGCCAGTGGCGGGTGGCCGCGAGGGCAGGGCGATCCCGCCCCCGGGGCCGAGACCCGCCGCGTTTACAGCAGGGTCAGGTCGTCAGCCAAGTCGAACTTGTCCGCCAAGTCCTTCACCAGCAGCGTATCGTCGCCGAACGCCAGCACCACGTCGTCGCCGGCGTCGGTGGCAAACCGCTTGAGCACCTGCCGGGCGGTCAGGCCGTTGTTCCAGAGCCCGCTGTCGAGCACGATCCCGTCGATGTCGTCCTCGAAATCGGCGATCACGTCGCGGCCGTTTCCGGCGGAGAACACGAAGCTGTCCGCCCCCGCGCCGCCCGTCATCTGGTCGGCCCCGCGCCCGCCGTTCAGCCGGTCGTCGCCCGCGCCGCCGTCGAGCCGATCCCGTCCGGCCTCGCCGAACAGCCGGTCGGCCCCGCCGTCGCCATAGAGCCGGTCGGTCCCCCGGCCGCCCTTGATCACGTCCCGGCCGTCGCCGCCGCCCAGCGTGTCGTCGCCCGCCCTGCCGAAGATCCGGTCGCCGCCGTCGAAACCGTTCATCCGGTCGTCGCCCGCCCCGAGCCGGATCACGTCCCGCCCGCTCAGCGCGGCCTCGATCAGCGCCAGGTCGTCGGAGGTGTCTTCGGTCAGAATCGCGGCCAGGAGCGCCGCCGCGTCGAGCGGGGCGTCGACCATGTCGATCCCCCATGAATAGCCGTCCGACTGCTCATCGACCTCAAAGACCATCTCCACCGTGCCGGCCACGAGTTGCCCCTTGCGGTTCACCTCGAAACCGCTGCCGAGAAACATCGTCAGGTATTCCCGCCCGCCCATCAGCCAGTTGGTGAAATAGAGATCCTCCAACGTCCGCGTCCCGGCCTCGATGAAAACGTCTTCCTCCAGGCCGGACTCGCGCAGCCCATTGGACAGCCGGTGGAAATCCAGGTTCCGGATGCTGAAATCGCCCGTGGTCTCGAAACGCGCCATGCACTCGTCCTCGCGGCCCGCACCAGGTTCGTCCCAGGGCCGCCAGCCGCGCGCCGCCCCGCCGTGTGGTCCCGTACCGGGCCGCAAGCCCATCGCTATGACTTTCCCGCACCTCCGGCAATCCCGTTCCGTGCCAAACCCCGTTTCTCATTTTCCCGCGGCGTTCTATCGTGCTTGACCACTGCACGGATTCTCCTCATATGCCGCCCATGACCAGCGATCTCAGCCACATCCGCAACTTCTCCATCGTCGCCCATATCGACCACGGGAAATCCACCCTGGCCGACCGGCTGATACAGCTTACCGGCACCGTCGCCGAACGCGACATGAAGGAGCAGTTGCTCGACGCGATGGACATCGAACGCGAGCGCGGCATCACCATCAAGGCCAACTCCGTGCGGATCGAATACCCCGCCAAGGACGGCCGCACCTACACGCTCAACCTGATCGACACCCCCGGTCACGTCGACTTCGCTTACGAGGTCTCCCGCTCCATGCGCGCGGTCGAGGGCTCGCTGCTGGTGGTCGACGCCACGCAGGGGGTCGAGGCGCAGACGCTCGCCAACGTCTACACCGCCATCGACGCCAACCACGAGATCGTCCCGGTTCTCAACAAGATCGACCTGCCCGCCGCCGAGCCCGAGCGCATCGCCGAGCAGATCGAGGACGTCATCGGCATCGACGCCTCCGACGCCTGCCTGATCTCCGCCAAGACCGGCATCGGCATCCCCGACGTGCTCGAAGCCATCGTCAAGCGCCTGCCTGCCCCCACCGGCGACCGCACAGCACCCCTCAAGGCGATGCTGGTGGACAGCTGGTACGACAGCTACCTCGGCGTCGTCGTCATGATCCGCGTCATGGACGGCGTGATCCGCAAGGGCGACAACATCCTGATGATGCAGACCGGCGCCAGATACGGCGTCGACAAGCTCGCCGTCCTGCGCCCCAAGATGACCGACATCGCCGAGCTCGGCCCGGGCGAGATCGGCGTGCTCACCGCCTCGATCAAGCAGGTCCGCGACACCCGCGTCGGCGACACCATCACCCACCAGAAACGCCCCTGCGACAAGCCGCTGCCCGGCTTCAAACCCTCGCAGCCCGTGGTCTTCTGCGGTCTCTTCCCGGTCGACAACGCCGAGTTCGAGGACCTGCGCACCGCCATCGAGAAGCTGGCGCTCAACGACGCCTCCTTCACCTACGAGATGGAAACCTCCGCCGCCCTCGGCTTCGGCTTCCGCTGCGGCTTCCTCGGCCTGCTGCACCTCGAGGTGATCCGCGACCGGATCGAGCGCGAGTACGACATCGAGCTCATCACCACCGCGCCCTCCGTGGTCTACAAGGTCCACATGCGCGACGGCACCGAGATCGAGCTGCACAACCCCGCCGACATGCCGGACCCGGCCACCGTCGACCACATCGACGAACCGCGGATCAAGGCCACCATCATGGTGCCCGACGAATACCTCGGCGACGTGCTCAAGCTCTGCCAGGACCGCCGCGGCATCCAGCTCGACCTTACCTATGCCGGCTCCCGTGCGATGGCCGTCTACGACCTGCCGCTCAACGAGGTCGTGTTCGACTTCTACGACCGGCTCAAGTCGGTGACCAAGGGCTACGCCTCCTTCGACTACCAGCTCTACGGCTACCGCACCGACAACCTCGTCAAGATGTCGGTGCTGGTGAACGAGGAGCCCGTCGACGCGCTCTCCATGATGGTCCACCGCGACCGCGCCGAGATGCGCGGCCGGGCGATGTGCGAGAAGCTCAAGGAGCTGATCCCGCGCCACATGTTCAAGATCCCGATCCAGGCCGCCATCGGAGGCCGCGTCATCGCCCGCGAGACCCTCTCCGCCATGCGCAAGGACGTGACCGCCAAATGCTACGGCGGCGACGCCACCCGGAAGAAGAAGCTTCTGGAAAAGCAGAAGGCGGGCAAGAAGAAGATGCGCCAGTTCGGCAAGGTGGATATTCCGCAGGAAGCATTCATCAACGCCCTCAAGATGGACAGCTGACCCCCGGTCTCACGTTTTCAGCGGTGTTGCCCCTGTCTCGACGCGGCTGATCTTGCCGCCGTCGAGCGAGCAGGCCATCAGCACCGCCTCGCGCGTGCCGTCCGGATAGTCGTTGACCGAGTGGATGACGAGAATGTCGTCGTTCTCGTAGATCTTGCGGCGTGGCCCCATGACCATGGCGTCCGAGGCCATCATCTTGCGGATCAGCGCGTCGAATTCCGCCTTGTTCATGGTGGTCCCGCTCTGGTGGCGCACGAAGACCGCATCATCGGCGTATAGCCCGAGGTAGGCGTCGGCGTCCTTGTTCTGAACGGCCGCATTCATCACGTCGAAAATCGCCATGTCTCTCTCCCTTTTCTGAAATGATCCTGAACGGATGGGAAAGAATGCGCCCCTCGTTGACGTTGCGGCAAGGATTCTTTGCTCGGGCCTCAGTCCCGGCGCTCCCCGGTCATCCGACGCACAAAGGGCCGCGCCCGACCCTGGGTGGGCGCGCCCCAACGCGTGTGGTCCCCCTTTATCCCAAAGCCCCGACCGCGCTCCGAGCGGCACCCGACACCGCCAAAGCGCCCTCCCGGGGGGAGGGTCGGGCGCGGCCCGGGCTGGTCATAGAGAACGACCTGAGAAATGTAGCGCTTACGGTGCTCAGACCGAGATCTGTCGATAGTCGACCGGCTAAACAGTTGGTATCGTTCGGGTACGCCTCTCCGTGCGAACGGTTGCCTGACGCCGTCCTGTATGACCTAGGTTTCGCCGTCTAATTCTGTGCGGTCGAGCTTTCGTCTTCGTTGGGATCAGATACATATAACACACGGCCAAGCTTGGTATTGCGGCCCAGATCTCGATGAAGCAGTAGGCCGTTGACGATGTAGAGCTTTTCAACTCTGTACGTTTTCTTTTCGTCTTTTTCGTCGGTCAAGACGATGAACGGGTTCAGCGTCCCTTCTTGCAGATCGAAATACCTCGGATCCGAATGGGCTTTGAAGTCACGCATGATCTCAAGAACTTGCTCGTAATCGGTGATTCTCTCGTCGACCAGATAGGCACACACTCCCTCCAGACCTGCACCGCCAAGGCCTACAGCAAGCGCGGGAACCCAAACCACTGGATTCAGAACTATCGCGGCGGCTGTGCCCGTGGCGCCGGCTGTGCCTCCAATAATCCCTACTGTACCCGCAGCGGAAGTCCCCGCCATTGTCGATCCCAACATCGTCAAACCACTTGAGGCGTGGACCAATGTGTAGAATCCTGCCGCTGTCGCTGCACCGCCTGTTGCGCCAACCGCCGCTGCTCCGCCGATAGCTACGTCACTTCCGCGGTCCCCAAGCAGATAGCTGGGACGGTAATCACATGCCCCTGCGAAAGCCTCTGAAGAAAGCATACACAGAGCCACGACGCCGATGAAATACCGGTAACGCACCATTTAATCACCTCCAACAAAATGGGCGGACCCACCAAATTGGGTGGTTCCCGACTCCCTAGCTTGCTCCATTCTTTCTGCCGATCAAGAGCTAAATCGAAGTAAACGTGGGAGAGTTTCAATCGTGCCGCTTGCTGGTCTGGGTCATGGGATCGTCTCTGATTAGGATACTCTCGGACCGTTTTGAGAGAAACGCATACCCTAAGGGCCTTGCCTTCCTGCCAACGAATTCCGATGACCCGACACTCCCACCACCCCACCAAAACGACTAACCGGGCCCGAGGCCCGGTCACACTTCAGCGGCTCACGTATTTGACGAGTTCGTCCAGGTGGAACTTGTGCTCGTCGATCACCGTCTTCATCAGGTCGCCGATGGAGACCATGCCCACGAGCCGCTCGCCCTCCATCACCGGCAGGTGACGGATGTGCTTCTCGCTCATCAGCGCCATGCAGGCGTCCACGTTGTCCTGCGGGGTGACAAAGATCACCTTGGCTTCCATCACCTCGCGCACCGGCGTGCTGGGCGCGGCGCGTCCCATCAGGAACACCCGCCGGGCGTATTGCCGCTCGGTGAAGATCCCGGCGACCGTCTCGCCGTCCATCACCATCACCGAGCCGACGTTCGCCTCCGCCATCAGCTTCAGCGCGTCCAGCACCATCGCGTCCGTGCCCACCTGGTGAACCGTGCGCCCCTTCGTCTCGAGAATCTGTCCTACCGTCGTCATCGCGTCTCCTCCAAGGTCCTGAAGTGCCGATGACCCGGCCGCCCCTTCGCGCCCGGGCCGGCTCCTGTCTCCAGCAGACCCCGTTCCCGCCCGCCCGGTCCATGACATGGGTCAAGCCGCGCCCGGATTCTTTCCCTTAGGTCAAGCAATTGTGATACCATCCTCCGATGGGGCTGCTGGCGGGAAACGATCCGTGCTACGCGGACGGGTGCCGGGCCCTGTTCAGGGAGGACAGACGATGCCACGTTTCATCGTAACCGGATGCTACACCCAGGCCGCCATGAAAGGCATGATCGCAAGCCCGAGCGACCGCGAAGCCGCCTCGGCTGCGCTCGTCAAGGCCGCGGGCGGCACGCAGGAGGCCTACTACGCCACCACCGGCGCCACGGACTTCATGCTTATCGTCACCGTCGATGACGTCAGCAAGCTTCTCGCCGGGCTGATGGTCGCCGGGGCTTCCGGCGCCACCTCCAACCTGCAGACCCAGCGGGCCTTCTCCTCCGCCGAACTGACCGAGATACAGAAGGAGGCAGGCAAGATCGCCTCCGCCTACACACCGCCCGGTTGACCGGCCCCGGCGCCTTTCCGCCCCGCTCACGCGGCCGTGAAGGCGCCGGATGCAGACGGGGTGCGATTCTGAGCTACCCTGCTCTCCGAACCGCGACAGGAGATCCCGATGCGTTTCAGCCTGCCCATCCTCACCGCCGCCTTCGCCCTCGCCCTGCCGTTCGCCGCCTTCGCGGTCGGCAGCGATGACAGCTCCAGCCCCAAGCCCACCGAAACCACCCAGACCTGCGACAAGGGCATGGTCTGGGACGCCAAGTCCGGCAAATGCGTCAACCCGCAAAGCGGCAGCCTCGACGACGAGACGCTGCACGGCGCGGTGCGCGAGTTCGCCTATGCCGGGCAGTACCGCCACGCCCTCGACGCGCTCGACGCCATCGCCGACCAGCAGGACGACCGCGTCACCACCTACCGCGGCTTCGTCGCCCGCAAGATGGGCGACATGGAGGGCGGAATGGCCTTCTACCGCGCCGCGCTGGACGCCAACCCCGACAACCTGCTCGCCCGCTCCTACATGGGCCAGGCCTTCGTGGAGCAGGGCGACACAGCCGCCGCCCGCGCGCAACTGACCGAGATCCGCGCCCGCGGCGGTGAAGGCAGCTGGGCCGAGGCCGCGTTGTTCTCCGCAATCGTGCGCGGAACCACCTACAGCTATTGACCGATCACGCCACGGGGCATCCCCCCGTGGCGTATTGCGCCTTTACCGGCCGATCCGGCTGGCGGATACTTCCGCCCGAGCAACAGGGGAGGGTGCCATCCATGCTCGATCTTCTCGGAACCATCGCCGCAAACATTCTCAGCCTGCCGGGGATCCTCGGCTTCGCGGCAGGAATGATGACGCGCAACCTCGCCATCGCGGCGGTGGTCGGCGTCCTGATCGGCGCCATCGAAACCATGGTCTTCGCGGGATTTTCCATGGCCGCGGTCGAGCCCCTGGAGCTGGTGATCGGCATCTGCGTCGGCGCGGCATTCGCGGTGCTGGGCTGCCTCGTCCGAATCCGCGGGGCGACGGTCTGACCCCGCCGCAGCACGTCAGACCCGCCCGGACGCGATCGGCAAAACATCGCCGGTCGCGGCTCCCTCCATGCGCCCGCGAGGACGAAGTCTGCGCAGATATGCAGCAAACCGGTTCCGTTCTCCGGATTATTCGCTAGAAATTGAATGGGGTCTGTCCACGGACGAAACCCGACCAATGCGAACCAAAGTGCCGAAAGGGCTACCCATGCGTCGTCTCAAGAATCTTTCCGCCATTCCGCTCATCTGCATCGTTGCTGCCTGCGCGAATACCGGGTCCAGCTACCAGCCGGTGATTGATGGTCCGATCGGGCCCAACTACGCCAATGATCTGGCGGCCTGCCAGTCGATCGCCGCCCAGCAGGGCGCCTTCGACAATAACACCGCCGCCGCCGCCGCGACCGGCGCCGCGCTGGCCGGTGGTACAACGGCCGTCTTCAACAACCGCGGCACCAACGCCCGCGACGCCGCGCTGATCGGTGCTGCGGCCGGTGTGGCCGGTGGTGCGCTGCAGCAGCAGCAGAACAAGGAAGCGATCATCCGCAACTGTATGCGCGGCCGCGGCTACAACGTCGTCGGCTGACGTCCGCGTCGCGCGGCCGCCTGTCCCAAGGGACGGTGGCCGCGCCTCCGTGGCGTCGAAAGGCGGCCTGCGCGTGCCCCGCGCGGCTCTACCTGCCGCCCCGGCGCTTGCCGTTGCGCGGCAGCCACGGAAACCACAACGCCATCCACATCTCCACCGCCTGTTCGGTCCAGGCGTCGGTCATCGCCTTGTGCTGGCGGCTCATCTCGGCTGCGAACAGGCCGCGGCTTGCGCTCGCCGCCTTGTTCGCTTCGCTCAGCCACCAGCTCATGTAGGGGTTCTTGCCGGCCATAGGGGCTCTCCGTCCGTCGGAAACTGGCGAAACTCTACGCTGCAGCGCAGCGTCGGCAAAGGGCGGAATTCCGGCCGGGGCGCAATCGGCGTTCCACCGCCGCTACACTTGACCTGAGTCAAGGACGATAATGCGCATCGAAAATATTCCTTTACCGCAGCACGTCCCCGTTCACAGGCACAGGCCCGGAGGTCCCATGTTTCGTCTTGCCATGCTTCTTTTCGTCGTGATCGGCGCCTCGATGGCCGGCATCTTCATCGTTGCCGCCCTCGTCGCCGGGCTCGACACCCAAACGCCGATCCTCGTGGCCGCCGCCGCGGGCTTTCTCGCCGCGGTGCCGGTCAGCTACCTCGTCGCGCGGCAGCTGGCCTGAGCGGTCACATCTTCTGCTGGACGGAGCGGGCGCTGTCGGAGACGAAATCGCCGGCTTTGGACAGGTCTTGTCCGGCCCCGTCGACGGTGGCGCAGGCCCCGAGCGTCAGAAGCAGCAGCGGCAGGATCAGGCGTTTCATGCGAGGTCTCCGGTCTTGGTCTTGGCGGCGCAATTTATGGCCGCTTGCGAACCAGCGCAACCGCTCTCACAGGCTCCGCAGCGCCGGCCCGGGCGGACGTTCGCCGGCCTCCTGCGCGGCGGCGAGACGGCAGGCGATGTCGTCCTGTTCCCGCCGGAGAGCGGCCAGCGAATGCCCGTCGAACCGTTCGACCATCTCCAGGTCGCGGATCGAGACGACGGCGCAATAGGGCCGGCCATGCCGGGTCAGCAGCAGCCGCGACGGGATGTTCACCACCTGCGGCAGCAGCATCGCGATGTTGGTCCGGAAGTTGGTGACCGAGATCATATCGGTCCGGATGTAGGGGGCGGGGATCATGCGGGTCATGGCGCCATTCCACCAGCATCCGGTTAACGTATGGCAAGCGCGGCGTGCGGTGGGTGTTGCGCCGATTTCCGGTCGTTCGAGGCGATCGTTTCGGTCGTTTTCCTCGGATTTGCGCCGGGAGGGCAGGAGGCGCACCCGAAATGAACGGAAATCGGCGGCAAACGACCGCGGGTCCGGTCGTTTCGCGGCCCGGATTGCGCGTTTCGACCGGTTCCCGGGCTCAGACGCGGCCGGTCCAGACCAGCCAGGTGATGAAGGCCGCGGCGATCAGCAACAGGTTAAAGGCAAGCGGCGTCACCACCCCCAGCATCCACCCGATCCGCCGGTCGCGCGGGTCGATCGCTTCGAGGTGCCGCCGCAGGTTGGCGCTCGCCTCGCTCACCCGCGCGCTATCGATTTGCCGTCGAAGCTTCGGGTTGGCGTAGAGTTTCTCCATGTCCACCAAGTACTTGGCGTCCTTCCGGAGCGCCCTTGGCAACAGCCCGCCGGCCCGCCGGAGCTTCACCTCCAGCCGGTCCGCGCCCCGCACGCCCAGCTTCTCCCGCATCAGCAGGGCAAGAGCGGCATTGGTTTCCGGCAACGAGTTCTCCATCATGGCGCTTTCTACCCCGTTGCCCACCCGCCGGAAACAGGGAATCAACAACAGGCCCAACCATGAGGATTCGTTCGGAAAAACCATGCTGACCACCTACCGCCACGGCCCCGAGGAGGGTCTGCCGCTGCTCATCGTCCACGGCCTGTTCGGCTCCGCCCGCAACTGGGGCGTCGTCGCCAAACGGCTCAGCGTCGACCGGCCCGTGCTGACGGTGGACATGCGCAATCACGGCGACAGCTTCCGCGCCGAGGCCAACGGCTATCGCGACATGGCAGATGATCTCGCCCAGGTCATTGAAAAGAATGGAGGAATGGTCGACATCGTCGGGCATTCCATGGGCGGCAAATCGGCGATGATGCTGGCGCTCACCCACCCGGACCTGCTCCGCCGCCTGGTCGTCGCCGACATCGCCCCCGTTTCCTACAGCCACACCCAGCTCCACCTCGTCGAAGCCATGCAGGAACTCGACCTCGACGGCCTGACCCGCCGCAGCGAGGCCGACCGCGACCTCCAGCGCATCGTCCCCGACAGCCAGACCCGCGCCTTCCTGCTGCAGTCGCTGGACCTCAAGTCCACCCCGCCGCGCTGGAAGCTCAACCTCGACGTGTTGGCCCAGGAGATGGACAAGATCCTCGGCTGGCCCGACCCCGGCGGCCACTTCAACGGCCCAACCCTGTTTTTTTCGGGTGGCGCCTCCGACTACGTGCTGCCGGAATACCGAGCTGATATAAAAAGGCTTTTCCCGCAAGCGCGCTTCGCCAAGATCCCCGGTGCCGGCCACTGGCTGCACGCCGAAAAGCCCCGCGAGTTCGAAGCCACGATCGCCGCCTTCCTCGCCGGGTGACCGCTTGATCGGAATCAATGACGCAGCGGAAACTGCGTGCTAGAAAGGTCTCAGGTGGGTCAGCCGAAAGGGGAGGATAGGATGATCACACTCGACGATATCGAGGACATGAACTGCCTGACGCGGGCGGAGATCGCCGCGCTTGCCGAGCATGAGCACATCGGGGAATTCGATGCCGCCATGCTGGCGGAGTACCTCATGCATCTGCCCAAGGGGCCGCAGAAGGTACACCAGATGATCTGCGATGACATGCGTGTCGCAATGCATCGCGACGACGTGAGCCATGCCAAGGAACTTTTCCGCACCCTGCAGCATTTCATCAAGGTTCATCCAGAGGCCGCGCGCGGATCCGCATGACCCACAAGATCAGGTTGTTTTCAAATACCCCGCTCGCGGGCGAGTCATCCCTCGCGCAGTTTCTTCGCAATCAGCCACGCCAAAGGGAAGCCGAGCACAATCCCGGCCAGCACGCAGGCCAGGATCGCCACGCCCGACACAAAACCCATCACCAGCACCGCCACGATCCCGGTGCCCATGATGACGGTGGAGGTGATCGCGTGAAGCAACAGCGTCAGGCGGAGCATGAGAGGTCCTTTCGCACAGGGGGCGCACGCGGTTCCGGATAGTCGTGGAACCGCTGGCATTCCTTGATACCGATCAAGGCCGGGCAGGTCCTTGGACGTGCCCGGCCTTTTTCATGCGTTTTGCCTCTACGTCAGCTCGGTGTCGCGCTGTCGCACGCTCTTGAGGCGGGCGCGCGGCCATGCCTAGATATCGGGCAAGGAGGAGCGAGCAATGACACTCAACGCGATCGCGCATCAGGCGCTGGAAGAGATCAAGGCGATCGAGGGCACGGGCGTTACCGAAGGCCACGAAGCCGAGATCCTGGCCGCCATCGACAAGGCCATGCACGCGGCCATGGAGGTCTGCTGCAAGGAGAACGCCGCCGTGGTCGAACAGCACCTGACCCATGCCACGGGCGTCGCCGAACAGATCAACGAGGAGACGGATCGGCGCCGGACCCTGCTGGTCGCAAACCTGTCCGCCCTGCGCTGACCTCCCTGTTCGGAGCCGGATCCCGGTCTGCGCCGGTCAGGCCGGGAACAGGATCACGTTGCGGCGGGCGCCGCCAGTGCGGGTGTCGGCGATGGCCTCGTTGATCTGCGCCAGGGACCAGCAGCCGGAGACCAGCTCGTCGAGCTTCAGCCGGCCCTGCTGGTAGAGGTCGATCATCCAGGGGATATCCCGCGCGAGGACCGTGTCGCCCATCTTGGAGCCGATGATGCCCTGTCCGAGCGCGGCGAGGATCACCGGCTCATAGGAACTCATCTGCCCCGAGTGCGGCATCCCGACGAGCACCGCACGGCCGCGTCGGCCGAGGTGGCGCAAGGCGCTCTCGTAGGCGGCGATGGCGCCGGTGCAGACCAGCACGGCATCGGCGCCGCGATGGGCAATCCGGCGCAGTGCTGCGGCCGCATCGGGATCGCTTGCGAGCAGACCGTCGGTCGCGCCGAAGTCCCGCGCGGCGGCGAGCTTCTTCTCCGACATGTCGATGGCGATGACCCGCGCCGCCCCCGCGATCCGCGCCCCCTGGATCGCGTTGAGCCCGACCCCGCCGGCCCCGATCACCACGGCCGTCTGGCCCGGACGGAGCCCGGCGGTGTTGATCGCCGCGCCGACGCCGGTGATCACCCCGCAGGAGAGCAGGCAGGCGCTCTCTGGGGGTATCTCGTCGGGGATTGGCACGAGCTGGCTGTGGTGGACGGTGACCGCCTCGGCAAAGGCGCCGCAGTTCATCGCGTTCAGCACGGGGTCGCCATCGGCGTCGCGGAGCGGGCCGGCGGCCGGGTCTGTTGCGGTCTCGCAATGGACCGGGTGGCCGGTGGCGCAGCTCGGGCAATGGTGGCAGGACCGGATCAGCGTCACCAGCACCCGGTCGCCCACATGCAGCCCGTGCACCTCCGCCCCGATCGCGGTAACGCGCCCGACGCCCTCGTGGCCGTAGACCGCCGGCAACTGGCCTTGCCAGCCGCCGTCGATGAAGGAGATGTCGGAATGGCAGACCGCCACCGCTTCCATCCGCACCTGCGCCTCCGCGGGGCCGGGGGCGGCGAGGGTGAGCGTCTCGATCTCGAGTGGTGTACCGAAGGCGCGGCAGACGGCAGCTTGGATCCGGGTCATGGGTGGCTCCGCAAGGTGTTTCGCGGCAGCTTCAGCGATGAACCCGCGCTCGTTCTTGTGCTCCGGCGACATAGATCAGCACGCAGACGACCATCAACGCTGCGGCAAGCAGGAAGGCGGTGCCGGGATGGTGGAAGCCGGCGTTCTCGCGGGTGGTGAAGTAGAATACCTGCGTCATGAGCAGCGGCGCGAGAAGGGTGGCGAGCGAGATGGTCGAGGTGATCACGCCCTGCAGCTCTCCCTGCGCGTCCTCCCCGACTTCGCGCGACATTCGTCCCTGCAGCGCCGGTACCGCAACCGAGCCGATGGCCGAGACCGGCGTCAGGATCATCGCCACCGTGCCGGAGGTGATGAAGCCGAGCGTGGTCAGCAGCACGACCTCGAAGCTCAGGCCGAACAGGATCGTCCCGTGTTCGCCGAGGGTCTTCAGGATCGGTCGGATCAACCCGGCCTGCACGATGGTGTATCCGATGCCGAAGGCGCCGAGCGAGACGCCGACCAGCGCCGTGTCCCAGCCGAAGCGGACCGGGGTGAAATAGGCCCAGATCGCCGGGTAGACGTAGAGCGCGAATTCATAGATCGCGAGCACCGCCAGCAGGCGGCCGACGCCGGGCAGGCGGCTGATGTGGCCGATCGCGCCGAACGGATTGGCACGCCGCCAGGTGAAGCGGCGGCGCATGCGGTCGGTCACGGTTTCCGGCAGCACGAAGATCCCGAGCACTAGGTTGAGCAGCGCCAGAGCCGCCGCGGCGAAGAACGGCGCCCGCGGCCCGAAGGTGCCCAGCATCCCGCCGATCAGCGGCCCGAGCACGAAGCCCACGCCATAGGCGGCATGGGTCAGGGCGAAGCGGGCGGATTTTTCCTCCGGGCGGGAGATGTCGGCGACGAAGGCCATGGCGGTGGCATGGGTGGCCGCGAGGATGCCGCCAACGACGCGCGCGGCGAGCAGCACCCAGATCGAATGGGTGAAGGCCATCAGAAGGTAGTCGAGCACCATGACGGCCAGAGAGATAAGCAGCACCGGACGGCGTCCCCAGGCATCGGAGAGCGAGCCGAGCACGGGGCCGAAGAGGAACTGCATGGCGGCAAAGGCGGTGGCGAGGATCCCGCCCCAGACCGCCGCCTGCGCGAGCGAGCCGCCGTTCACCTCGCGGATCAGCTCCGGCATGACCGGCAGGATCAGCCCAATCCCCATGGCGTCGATCACCAGCGTCATCAGGACGAAGGTGAGCGGAAGCCGGTGGCGTCCGGACGCGGGGAGGGGCTCGGCTGTCTCGGTCATCTGGACCTGCTGTTGGCGGCCAGCCTGGCACGCTGGCCCCGGGGGCCGCCGGTCAGTGGCCGATGGCGGTGAGGAACTCCGTCAGGCGGTCGGCATATTCGTCCGGCGCCTCGACGCAGGGGATGTGCCCGGCGTTGCGGATCAGGTGGAACTCGGAGCCTTTCACCAGCTCGGCGGTCTCGCGCACCAGGTCCGGCGGCGTGGAGCCGTCATGGGAGCAGGCGATGGCGAGCGTCGGCAGGCCGAGCCCGGAGGTCGGGGTGTAGAAATCGGTGCCCGCGATGGCGTGGCAGGTGCCGATATAACCCTCGAGCGGCGAGCGGGTGACCATATTGCGCCAGCCCGCCAGCTCTGCGGTGGCGCGGAAGGCGGGGGTGAACCACTTTTCCATGATGCCGTCGGCGAGGCTCTCGATGCCGCCCGAGCGGACCGCGGCAATGCGGTCGTCCCACATCTCCTTGGTGCCGATCTTGGCGGCGGTGTTCGAGAGCACCATCGCCCGCACCTGGTCCAGCCGCTTTACGGCGAGCCCTTGCGCCACCATGCCGCCAACCGAGAGGCCGACGAAGACCGCGTCGCGCACCTCGAGCAGGTCCAGCAGCCGCTCGGCGTCACGCACAAGCGCGCCCATCGCATAGGGCGCGGGCGGGCAGTCGGAAAGGCCATGGCCGCGCATGTCGTAGCGGATGATCCGGTAGGTCTGCGGCAGGCGGGCGACCACCTTGTCCCAGACCCGCAGGTCGGTGCCGAGCGAATTGGCAAAGACGATCGCCGGGCCGTCCGCCGTGCCGTCCTCGCGCCAGTGAAGCTTGATGTCGCCAAGATCTGCGATCTGCATCTGGTGGTCTCCGTTGGGCTGGTCAGGCGTCGCCGTAGCGTTCGAGGGCGGTGCGGAACAGCTCCGAGTCGACATTGCCGCCCGAGGCGGTGCAGATCACCGGGCCGTCGTCCAGGTCGTCGCTCCGGAACAGCGCCGCCGCAAGCGCCACCGCGCCGCCCGGCTCGATCACGATCTTGAGCCGCAGGAAGGCCAGAGCCATGGCGCGCAGGCATTCCTCGTCGCTCACCACGAGGCCGGGGCCGCAGAGCCGCTTCATGATCGGGAAGGTGAGCCGGCCCGGCGAAGGGGTGATGATCGCGTCGCAGATCGAGCCGGTCATCGCCGGGTTGGTCTCGATATGGCCCGAGGCGAGCGAGCGGGCGGTGTCGTCGAAGCCCTCGGGCTCGACCGTGCGCACCTTCATCCGCGGCGCCCGGGCTTCCAGCGCCAGCGCGATCCCCGAGGTCAGCCCGCCGCCGCCGCAGCAGGTCAGCACGGTGGCCTTGTCGATCCCCAGGTCAGCCGCCTGCCCGGCGATCTCCAGCCCGCAGGTGCCTTGCCCCGCGATCACGCGCGGGTCGTCGAAGGGGCGGATCAGGGCAAGCCCGCGTTCGGCAGCCAGCGCCTCGCCGAGCGCGTCGCGGTCTTCCGTGGCGCGGTCGTAGGTGACGACCTCGGCGCCGAGCGCGGCGGTGTTCTCGCGTTTCAGGCGCGGCGCGTCGGCGGGCATCACGATCACCGCGGGCAGCCCGCGCAGCCGCGCCGCCATCGCCACGCCCTGGGCATGGTTGCCGGAGGAGAAGGCGAGCACGCCGCGGATGTCTTCGGGCAGCGTCGAGACCGCCGACCAGGCGCCGCGAAACTTGAAGCTGCCAGTGTGCTGCAGGCATTCCGCCTTCACCAGAACCTGCCTGCCCGCGATCTCGTCGAGGAAGGGCGAGCCGAGCAGCGGCGTGCGCCGCGCCCGACCTTCCAGGCGCTGCGCGGCAGCTTCGATTTCACCGATATTCATGTAGCACGCTCCAGGTAGGTTTCAATCGCCGATACCGCTTCGGGCTCGTCAAGGAAGGGCACATGGCCGCGGTCCGGGACATCGGCAAAGATCATGTCGGGTTGGCGGCGGACCATCTCGTCCGCGGTCTCGCGCGACAGCAGGTTCGAGTTGGCGCCGCGGATCAACGCGGTGGGCAGGGATTGCAACGCGTCGAAGAGGGGCCAGAGGTCGGGCATGTCGTCGGTGGCGGAGTGCTCGAGCACCGCCTGGCGAAGCGCCGCATCGTAGCGCAGGTCGAGCCCGTCCGGGGCCTCGGTCCAGACGCGGCGGGCAAAGTCCCGCCACTGCGAGCGGGAGACGTTCCGGAACTGGGCCGCCATGATCTCGGGCAACTTGTCCGCCGCCTCATCGTAGTCGCGAAAGTCGGGCCGGAAGCCGAGATAGCCCATGATCTGGGACATGCCGTCCGGTTCGATCACCGGGCCGATGTCATTGAGCACCACGCCGATCAGCCGGTCAGGGTGACCGACCGCCAGCCCCATCGCGATCAGCCCGCCGCGAGAGGTGCCAAGGATGCTCGCCTTGTCGAGGCCGAGGCGATCCAGCAGCGCAACCGCGTCCTGCGCCTCGCGGACGAGGTTGTAATTCGTGAAATCCGGATCGTGGTCCGAGAGGCCGCGGCCGCGGCTGTCGAGCCGGATGATGCGGGCTCGGTCGGCGAAACGCTCCACCACCGGCTCGAAATCCGCCATGTTGCGCGTGAGCCCGGCGAGGCACAGGAGCGGATGGCCGCTGCCCTGATCGTCGTAGGCGAGCCGCAGGCCGTCGTCGGTCTGGAAGAACTGAGTCATTTGCCTGTCGCCAGGTCGGGGATCGGAGTGAGGTCCGCGAGCACGTGCTGCGGCGTCCAGGGCAGGCGTTCCATCGGCAGCCCCATGCGGTTCACCCAGGCCGTGGTGAAGCCGTATCCCGACGCGCCGGCGGCGTCCCAACCGTTCGAGGAGACGAAGAGCACCTCTGCCCGGTCGCCGGGGAAATGCTTGCCCACGAGGTCATAAACCCGCGCGTCGGGTTTGAAAATCCCGACCTCCTCGACCGAAAGCACCGCGTCCAGGCTGTCACCGATGCCGGCCGAGTTCACCGCGTCGGCCAGCATCCCGGGCGCGCCGTTCGACAGGATCGCCGTCTGCATCCCGGCCTCGCGCAGCCGCGCCAGCATCTCCGGCACCTCGGGATAGGCGTCGAGTTCGCGGTAGAGCGCCAGCAGCCGGTCGCGCAGCGCCGCGTTGCCGAGCAGGCCGGTCGCCTCGAGCGCGTAGTCGAGCGAATCGCAGGTCACCTGCCAGAAATCGGTGTGCGCCCCCGTGATCGCCCGGTGCCATGTGTATTGCACCTGCTTGTCGCGCCAGATCGCGGCCAGCGACTGCCAGTGCTCCGCAAGTGCGGCGCCCCCGGACTCGGCCGCTGCGCGGCGGGCGGCGGCTGCAACGTCGAAAAGCGTGCCGTAGGCGTCGAATACAGCGATGCGAATGGTCATGGAGGGCCTCCTACGGCGGCGACACTGGCATAACGACCGGCGGATGAAAATGGCCGATCCGGATGCGGCCCTGCGCCCCGGCGTCCAATGTCCCGACGCGGGCCGACGCGGTATCATGGGGCGCGCGAAGAGGTAGGTTGGAGCGACATTCAGGGAGGAATATCGGCATGAGCCTGAATCATGGAGCGATCTGGTGGAGCGAGTTGATGACCCGCGACCTGCCGGGCTCGGTGAAATATTACGAGGACGTTTGCGGCTGGAGTTTCGAGGACCTGCCGGCGGGCGAGGAGGATTACCGTGTCGCGGTCGCGCACGGGCGGCCGGTGGCAGGGATCCGGGACGTGACCGGGCTCGAGGAGTTCGAAGGCGACGATCCGCACTGGTTCACCTATATCGCGGTGGATGACATCGACGCGGCGCTTGAACGCACGCGCTTTGCCGGCGGGCGGGTGATGCAGGCGCCGATGGATGTTGCGGGCGTGGGGCGCATCGCTCTGGTGAGCGACGCCGGCGGGGCGCCTGTCGGGCTTCTGACGCCAGTCTTCCCGACCGACGATCTTGTCGCGGAGGATCTGCGCCACGTGACCGAGGCGGAGCTGGACGAGGACAATTTCCCGGTCTGATGCAGGACCGGGTCTGATCTCGGATTGGTGCGACGCGCCGCTCAGGGCGCGTCGGCTCAGATGTTTTCCGGCTGCGGCATGCCGAGGACGTGGTAGCCGCCGTCGACATGGATGATCTCGCCGGTGGTGCAGGCGCCGGCCTCGGAGGCGAGGTAGACGGCTGTGCCGCCGACGGCGTCGAGCGTCGCGTTGGCGCGCAGCGGCGCGTTGGCCTCGGTCAGGCGGAAGGTCTTGCGTGCACCGCTGATCGCGGCACCTGCGAGGGTTTTCATCGGACCCGGAGAGATCGCGTTGACCCGGATGCCATCGGGGCCGAGATCATTGGCCAGGTAGCGCACGGTGGATTCCAGCGCCGCCTTGGCCACGCCCATGACGTTGTAATAGGGCGTCACGCGGTTGGAGCCCTGGTATGTCAGCGTCAGGATCGTGCCGCCGCCCTGCATCAGCGGCGCGGCCCGGCGGGCAACGTCGATCAGCGAATAGCAGGAGATGGTCAGCGAGGTGCGGAAGTTCTCCCGCGTGGTGTTGATGAACCGGCCACCGAGCTCGTTCTTGTCGGAATAGGCGATGGCGTGGACCACGAAGTCCAGCTTGCCCCACCGCTCCTTGAGCAGGTTGAAGCCGGCGTCGAGCGACTCGTCGTTGGTCACGTCGATGTCGACAAGGATGTCGGAGCCGAGGCTCTCGGCCAGGGGCTCCACCCGCTTGCCGAAGGCCTCGCCCTGGTAGGAGAAGGCCAGCTCGGCGCCCGCGCCTGCCATTGCCTTGGCGATGCCCCAGGCGATGGAGCGATCGTTCGCCACGCCCATGATCAGGCCGCGCTTGCCGGTCATCAGTTTAGCCATCTGGTGTTACCCGCCGAATTTTGAGAGGAGCATGGAGCCGTTGGTGCCGCCAAAGCCGAAGCTGTTGGTCATCACCGTGTCGAGCCCTGCGTTCTCGACGAACTTGGTAGCGATCTCTTCCGGCTTCAGGGCCGGGTCGAGTTCGGTCACGTTGATGGAGGGCGCGATGAAATCGTCCTTCAGCATCAGCAGGCAGAACACCGATTCCAGAACGCCGGCGGCGCCTTGCGCATGGCCGGTCATCGACTTGGTCGAGGAAACGGGGGGCGTGTTGCCCTCGCCGAAGACGCGGCGCACCGCCTCGATCTCGCCCACGTCGCCGACCGGCGTGGAAGTGCCGTGGGCGTTGATGTAGCTGACCTTGCGACCCTCTGGGATGGTGTCGAGCGCCAGCCGCATGGCCCGCTCGCCGCCCTCGCCGGAGGGCGCCACCATGTCGTGGCCGTCGGAGGTGGCCGCGAAGCCCGTGACCTCGGCATAGATCGTCGCGCCGCGGGCCTTGGCGTGCTCCAGCTCCTCCAGAACCACCATGCCGCCGCCGCCGCCGATGACGAAACCGTCGCGGGTGGCGTCGAAGGCGCGCGAGGCGGTCTCCGGGGTGTCGTTGTACTTGGACGACATCGCGCCCATCGCGTCGAACAGGCAGGAGAGCGTCCAGTCGAGCTCTTCGCCGCCGCCGGCGAACATCACGTCCTGCTTGCCCATGATGATCTGCTCCGCGGCGTTGCCGATGCAGTGCAGCGAGGTCGAGCAGGCCGAGGTGATCGAGTAGTTGATGCCCTTGATCTTGAAGGCCGTCGCGAGGTTGGCCGAGATCGTCGAGGACATGCACTTGGGCACCGCGAAGGGGCCGATGCGCTTGGTGCCGCCGGATTTCAGGACCGTCTGGTGCGCGGCGAACATGGCCGAGGTTGACGGCCCGCCGGAGCCGGCGATCAGGCCGGTGCGGGTGTTGACCACATCGCTCTCCTCGAGCCCGGCATCGGCGATCGCCTGGCTCATGGCGATATGCGCGTACGCCGCGCCGGGTCCCATGAAGCGCAGGGCGCGCTTGTCGATATGCTCGGCCGGGTCGATCTTCAACTGGCCGGAAATCTGGCTGCGGAAGCCGTGCTCGACCATCGCCTCGTCGCGGGCAATGCCGGAGCGGCCGGCCTTGAGGCTGGCGGTCACTTCCTCAGCGGTGTTGCCGATCGGCGAGACGATGCCAAGACCGGTGACGACGACGCGACGCATGGTGGATCTCCCTTCCTGGGTTCCGGTACGGTTCAGGACTTCGCTTCGGCGAGGCCGACCTTGAGGCCGGTGACGTTATAGATCTCCTCGCCATCGGCATAGACCTTGCCGTTGGCCACCCCGAGCTTGAGTTTTCGGTCGATGATGCGGCTGAAGTCGATGCGGTAGGAGACGAGCTTCGTCTCCGGGCGCACCATGCCGGAGAACTTGACCTCGCCGGCGCCGAGCGCAAAGCCCTGACCCTTCATCCCGCGCCAGCCAAGGTTGAATCCGGTAAGCTGCCACAGGCCGTCGAGACCGAGGCAGCCGGGCATGACCGGGTTGCCGGGGAAGTGGCATTCGAAGAACCAGAGGTCCGGCGTGATGTCGAACTCGGCCTCGAGATGGCCCTTGCCGAACTCGCCGCCGTCTTCCGAGATATCGGTGATCCGGTCCGCCATCAGCATCGGCGGAAGCGGAAGCTGGGCATTGCCGGGGCCGAACATCTCACCGCGGGCGCACCGCAGAAGATCTTCTTTCTCGAAACTTGTCTGTCTCTCGGCCATAAAGCCTGCCCTCCCGGCGCCTTTTACTCTGTTTGGCGCTCTCTAGCACCGCGTGTCCGACCGGCGCAAGGGCGCGGGCAGACGCGGCCCCGATGCGCAGTTGCGACCTGTTTTAATTTGAAATCCTACAGGAAATGGGCATATAGAGCGAAATCGAACAGGTTACCGGAAACCACCACATGACCAACCAGCATCGTGCACGCGGATCGGACTGGCTCGCCCGGGGCGGGTTGAGGCCCACGCGTCAGCGCGTCGCGCTGGCCGCGCTGCTGGTCGGGGACGGACGCAATCGCCATGTCACGGCCGAGAGCCTGTTCGAGGCGACGCGCGAGGCCGGCGAGCAGGTTTCTCTCGCAACTGTCTACAATACACTGCGCGCCTTCTGCGATGCCGGGCTGATGCGCGAGATCACGGTGGACGGAACGAAGAGCTACTTCGACACCTGCACCGAGGATCACCCGCATTTCTACTGGGAAGACAGCCAGCGCCTGACCGACGCACCTTCCGAGGAACTCGAGATCGCGCGCCTGCCCCGGGTGCCCGAGGGCGCGGAGGTGGCAAGCGTCGACGTGGTGATCCGGCTGCGCAAGCTCTGACCGCGTTCAGGGTCTTCCCGGACGCGAAGGACGACTGCCGCTTTCTTGCGCAATTGCGACTTTGTTGCCCGGATTCGGATCTCTGACCCGGTGCGGCAGGGGCTGGATCCCAAAATCGCGGGACTCTGGGTCCGCCATTCTGTCCCCTGACAGAAATCAAGAAACACGGGGACGGAAACCATGAACACAGATTCCATCGGAACGCCGGAACAGCTCCGCGATCCG
Organism: Tropicimonas aquimaris; assembly: GCF_042676185.1. Lineage (NCBI taxonomy): Bacteria > Pseudomonadati > Pseudomonadota > Alphaproteobacteria > Rhodobacterales > Roseobacteraceae > Tropicimonas > Tropicimonas aquimaris. The sequence goes on from NZ_JBHTJT010000007.1 coordinate 205,349, forward strand.
GACTACACGCCGCCACTTCACAAGGCCGTACCGCTGGGGATTCAGCATGTGCTGGCGATGTTCGTTTCCAACGTCACGCCCGCGATCATCGTCGCAGGCGCGGCGGGCTTCGGCTTCGGGTCCAATTCACCCGATTTCCCGGAACTTCTCTACCTGATCCAGATGTCGATGCTGTTTGCCGGGATCGCGACCCTGTTCCAGACCCTGGGCTTCGGGCCGGTGGGGGCACGGCTTCCGATCGTGCAGGGCACCAGCTTCGCCTTCATCCCGATCATGATCCCACTGGTGGCGGGCAAGGGCGTCGATGGCCTCGGCGCGCTCTTCGGCGGCATCCTGATCGGCGGGCTCTTTCACGCTGCGCTCGGCACGGTGATCGGCAAGATCCGCTTTGCGCTCCCGCCTTTGGTGACCGGCCTGGTCGTGATGATGATTGGCCTCGCGCTGGTCAAGGTCGGCATTCAGTACGCAGCCGGCGGCGTGCCCAAGATCGGCACACCGGAGTACGGCAGCCTGCAAAGCTGGTCGGCGGCGCTGGTGGTGGTGTTCGTCACCCTGGGCTTCAAGTTCTTCGCCAAGGGCATGCTGTCGGTATCCGCGGTGCTGATCGGAATCCTCGCCGGCTACATCTTCGCCCTGATGACCGGTATGCTAACCGTCGCCTCGATCTCCGGCAGCTGGAACAACGCGGCCGCCTTCGCCCTGCCGCAGCCCTTCAAGTACGGCTTCGAATTCAGCCTCGCCGCCGTGATCGGTTTCTGTCTCATGGCTTTCGTCTCTGCGGTCGAGACCGTGGGCGACGTTTCTGGCATCACCAAGGGCGGCGCCGGGCGCGAGGCCACCGACAAGGAGGTCGCCGGCGCCACCTATGCCGACGGTGTCGGCTCCGCCGTGGCCGGCATCTTCGGCGGCCTGCCCAACACCTCGTTCAGCCAGAACGTCGGCCTGATCGCCATGACCGGCATCATGAGCCGTCACGTGGTGACCATCGGCGCGCTGTTCCTGATCCTCTGCGGGCTGGTTCCCAAGGTCGGCGGGGTGATCCGCACGGTGCCGATCGAAGTGCTGGGTGGCGGCGTGATCGTCATGTTCGGCATGGTCGTTGCAGCCGGTATCTCGATGCTGTCGGATGTCGACTGGAACAAGCGCAACATGGTGATCTTCGCCATCGCGCTCTCGGTCGGCCTTGGCCTGCAGCTGGAGCCCGGCGCGGTGCAGCACCTGCCGGATACCCTGCGCATCCTGATGACCTCCGGCCTGCTGCCCGCGGCGCTGATCGCCATCGTGCTGAACCTCGTGCTGCCCGAGCCGTTGAGTGACGAAGCGACCGAAGAGATCTCTGGCGGGATGGCGCACACGGACGTTCCGGCGGAGTAAACCACTCGCTCCGGGCCGCGGCGCCAAGGCCATTTTCTTCTTGGCAGAAATACCCCTGCCGCGGAATCAGCCGGATGCGCGACGCAACAGACTGGAGAGCCGGGTCAGAACCACTGGCCCGGCTCCATCAATCCCAGATCCATCAGCTGGCGCGACGACCAGTCGAAGCGGACCGAGTTGGTCCACCAGAAGCTCGGGATGTCAAATGTCGAGCCTGGATTGAGCTTCAGCGCCTTGGCGGCGCGAAACGAACAGACCGCCGCCGTCAGGTTGTGATGCCAGGGGCAGGCGTAGGTGTTGTATTCCTCATCGTCGAAAGTGTGATCGGGCCGAAGGCGCAGGCCGCGCTTGGTGCGGAACAGGGAGATCCGGTCGATCCGGCGCCGCGCTTTGGGCACGTGTTCCTCGAACCGCCAGCGCAGCCCGCCGTAGAAATCCAGCTGGCGCTCCTTTGCGCCCTCCCGCGCCAGCGCGAAATAGCCCGTCCGGTCGATATGGGCCCGCCCGCGGCTGACCGCGTTGGGATGGGCGCCGAGATCGTCGGCATAGAGGTCAACCACGAAGGTCAGCATCGCGTCCCGCCGCTCCTCGGCGTGGAAGCTGAGCATCTCGCCCACCGTGCGGTGTTCGACGAACGGGAAGAACAGGTATTCCGCGTTGTAGCAGTAATATATCCACGTTCCCGGTGGTGCCGCGGCGATCAGGCGGTTCATGTTCGCGGTCAGCGCGTCTTCGGCATGGGGATCGAACCGCGCCGCGCGCACGCTGTCGGGCAGGCCTGCGGGCAGCGTCACGCCCGGGCCGGTCAGCACGACCAGGCTGCGGAAGCCCGCGCCGAGGTGATGCTCTATGGTCGAGTCCAGCTCGACGGCGTCCTCGGCCAGGATCACCGCCACCGGCCCGCGGGAGAGGGCTTCGCTATCGCCGGCCAGAAGGCTGTCGAGATCGGGATGTACCATGCCGTGCCTGCTCCTGCGGGGCGGGCGTTCGCCCTTGTCGCAGCGCACGATAGGAGCAAGGCGGGGGGGCGCGCAACCGGCCCTGCGGCGTTGCGCCGCCGCCCGCGCTGCGCTATGCCGCCCGCCAGCGATCAGGAGGCAGGGCCATGACCGAGGCGCCGAAGAAGCTCTACATCAAGACCTACGGCTGTCAGATGAACGTCTACGACAGCGAGCGCATGGCCGAGGCCATGGGCGGGCAGGGCTATGAGCAGGTCGACAGCCCCGAGGGCGCGGACATGATCCTGCTCAATACCTGCCACATCCGCGAGAAGGCGGCGGAGAAGGTCTATTCCGAACTCGGCCGCCTGAAGCCGCTGAAGCTGGCGAACCCGGACCTCAAGATCGGCGTCGCCGGCTGCGTGGCCCAGGCCGAAGGCGAGGAGATCCTGCGCCGCCAGCCGCTGGTCGACCTCGTGGTCGGACCGCAGAGCTATCACCGGCTGCCAGAGCTGGAACGGCGGGCACGGTCGGGGCAGAAGGCGCTCGACACCGACTTCCCTGAAGAGATGAAGTTCGACCACCTGCCGCAGCGGCCAAAGCCGAGGCGCGGGCCCACGGCCTTCCTGACGGTGCAGGAAGGCTGCGACAAGTTCTGCGCCTTCTGCGTTGTGCCCTATACCCGCGGCGCCGAGGTCTCCCGTCCGGTCTCGCGCATTCTGCGCGAGGCGGAGGGGCTGGTGGAGCAGGGGGTGCGCGAGATCACCCTGCTGGGCCAGAACGTCAACGCCTACCACGGCGAGGAGGGCAGCGAGACCTGGGGGCTGGCCCGGCTGATCCGGCGGCTGGCCGAGATCGACGGGCTCGACCGCATCCGCTTCACGACCTCGCACCCCAGGGACATGGACGACGACCTGATCGCGGCCCACGGCGATTGCGACAAGCTGATGCCCTACCTGCACCTGCCCGTGCAATCGGGCTCCGACCGGATCCTGAAGCGCATGAACCGGGGCCACACCGCCGAGGACTACATCCGGCTGGTCGAGCGCATCCGCGCAGCGCGGCCGGACATCCTGATGTCGGGCGATTTCATCGTCGGCTTCCCGGAAGAGACCGAGGAGGACTTCCTGGCGACGATGGCGTTGGTCGAGGAGGTGGGCTACGGCCAGTGCTTCTCGTTCAAGTATTCCTCGCGCCCCGGCACGCCCGCGGCCGAACGCCCGCTGGTGGACCCGGCCGAAGCCGACGACCGGCTGCAGCGGCTTCAGGCCCTGCTGACCCGTCAGCAACGCGCGGCGCAGGACGCGATGGTCGGCCGCGAGGTCGGTGTACTGGTGGAAAAGGCGGGGCGGCTGCCCGGCCAGGTGGTGGGCAAGTCCGACCACCTGCACGCGGTGCACATGGTCGCCGACCTGGTGCCCGGTTCGCTGGTCCGGGCCAGAATCACCGAAAGCGCGCCCAACTCGCTGGCGGGCACGCTCGTCTGACACGCGCTGGTGCCGGCGGGCGGGCAGGGGACCTGCCCGGCGCCGACCATCCGGTCAGCGCGGCGGGTTTTCCTTGAGGAGCTTCATCAGCGTGGCGATCTTGTGGTCGCCATTTCCGACGCCGTATTCGTCCCGGCAGACGCGCTCGCCGATCGCATGGGCTTCCTGGAAGGAATAGCCAAGCTGCACGAGGTCCTCGATGAAAACGGCGTTCGGGCGATCCCAGGCAACCGTCTTCAGCGGGCCGCGATAGCAGCTCACGTTGATCTGGTTGGGATTGTCGTCGGCCGGCGACGGAATCGATTTCATCTGGGCCATCGCGGAGGAGGCAAGTCCGAGGGTCAGGCCAGCAGCAAGCGCCACCCTGCAGATAGTCGCGGTCATGGTTTCAGTTCCCTTTCGGCAAGACTACACAACATTACACAACAACACGCCGGCCGGGGTCCCCACCCAATACCAGCTCGATGCGAAAGACAGGTCGCGAAAGTATATCAGCGCAGGGCGTGCTGTGAAGTCGCGCAGTTGGAAACGATCCATTTCATGCGGCTGATTGAACCGCGCCGAGGCCTGCGGCACCTTGCATCGCGACTATGGTTGCCGTCGAAGGCTGCGCCACCGGCGGTAGCTGACCCCTATATCTGGCGGAACGATCGCCCTGGTGTGGCGCTTTTTGTGTCACTCGCGTGAAATTTCCACCCTTTCACTTGCCAAGTGGTCGGGTGGGAGGGCAGCATTCACTCAACGCAAACACGAGCAGCGGAGCCGCATTTTTGGGAATCAGTGCCCTGACCACCCCGCCACCTCCCGATGACATTCTCGAAACTCCGATGGAGTTCCCGGACAACCGGCTGCTCGTCGAACTCTGCGGTGAGTTCGACAGGAACCTGTCCCAGATCGAACACCAGTTGGGCCTGCAGATCATCCGGCGCGGTAACCACCTGGCATTGATTGGCGATGGCGAGGCGCGGGCGCGCGGTGCGGTGGTGCTGCAGGAACTCTACGAACGTCTCGAGGCCGGCCGGCCGCTGGAGCCGGGCGACATCGACGGCGCGATCCGGCTGGGAACGCTGGAGGACGAGGCCGCGCCGCGGGCCGGCGACCAGCTCGAGATGTTCCAGGGCGGAAAGGTCGAGATCAAGACCCGCAAGAAGATCGTCGAACCCCGCACCGAGGCGCAGAAAGCCTACGTGCGCTCGCTGATGGCCCATGAGCTCGCCTTCGGCATCGGGCCGGCGGGCACCGGCAAGACCTACCTCGCCGTCGCCGTCGCGGTGAACCTCTTCATCGGCGGGCACGTGGACCGGATCATCCTTTGCCGCCCGGCCGTCGAGGCCGGCGAGCGGCTGGGCTTCCTGCCCGGCACGCAGGAGGAGAAGGTCGATCCCTACATGCAGCCGCTCTACGACGCGCTGAACGATTTCCTTCCGGCCAAGCAGGTAGCCAAGCTGAAGGAAGAGAAGAAGATCGAGGTCGCTCCGCTGGCTTTCATGCGCGGCCGCACGCTTGCGAACGCCGCCGTGGTGCTGGACGAGGCGCAGAACGCCACGACGATGCAGATGAAGATGTTCCTCACCCGTCTGGGCGAAGGCTCCCGGATGGTCGTCACCGGCGACCGCACGCAGGTCGACCTGCCGCGCGGCGTCACGTCCGGGCTGGTGGAGGCCGAGCGGCTGCTGAGCGGGGTCGAGGGGATCTCCTTCAACTACTTTTCGGCCAAAGACGTCGTCCGGCATCCGCTCGTCGCGCGGATCATCGAGGCCTACGACACCGAGGCCGCCGTCGGATGAGCCGCGTCCCAGCATGAGCGACACCGTCGACGTGGTGATCGAGGCGCCGGCCTGGGAGGGCATCGGTCTCGAAGCGCTTGCCGAACGCGCCATGGCCGCCACCCTGCGTCACCTCGGCCTGCCCGAAGACTGCCAATGCGCCATGCTGGCGACCGACGACAGGCGAATCGCTGTCCTCAACGCCGAGTTCAGGGCCAAGGAAGCGGCGACAAATGTGCTGTCGTGGCCGGCGGAGGACCTGTCCCCCGACACACCGGGCGGGCAGCCGGAGGGTCCTGAGGCGGATTTTCCCGGCGAACCGGCCTTTCTCGGCGATATTGCGCTGGCCTGGGAAACCTGCTGTCGCGAAGCGGAATTGGCGGAAAAGCCACTACAAGCCCACGTGACGCACCTGATTGTTCACGGGATCTTGCATTTACTGGGGTACGATCACATCTGCGACGAAGATGCCGTCTTGATGGAACGGCTCGAGGTTGAGATACTTGCTGACCTTGGTTTTCCGGACCCGTATTAGGGTCCCGCCGGCGGTACCGGCATGTTTGGAAAGGGACGATGGGCGATACACCCGACGGGGCTTCTAGCGCAGCGCAAAGCGCGCAGGAGACAGACATATCCTCGCAACGTGGCTTTTTTGGCCGGATTGCGGATCTTTTCACCGAAGCAGGGTCGGAGGACGACCCCGCTGACGAACAGGACGGCACGACCCCGAACACGGGCGTGGCCACAGCCTCCGGCGGACATCGCCGCGGCATGGCGAACCTGCGCCAGATGCGCGTGGAGGATGTTGCGATCCCGCGTGTCGAGATCACTTCGGTTCCGGTCGATATCGAACTCGGCGAGCTGATCGAGGTGTTTCGCGAAAGCGGCAACACGCGCCTGCCCGTTTATGACGGCACGCTCGACAAGCCGCTCGGCCTCGTCCACCTCAAGGACATCGCGTTGCGTTACGGGTTCAACGGCAATGGTGGCGAAGGATTCGACCTTCATCAGATGCTGCGCCCGCTTATCTTCGCGCCGCCCTCCATGCCAATCGGTGTTCTGCTCCAGAAGATGCAGACGGATCGGCGTCACATGGCGCTGGTGATCGACGAATATGGCGGGGTTGACGGGCTGGTGACGATCGAGGACCTGATTGAGCAGGTTATCGGCGAGATCGAGGACGAACACGACGTCGAGGAAGAGGATTACTGGGTCGAGGAAAAGCCCGGTTGCTACCTCGCCTCTGCCCGCGCGCCGCTAGAGGAGTTCGAATCCGAGATCGGCATGAAGCTGGTCGAGGAGGAGGACGAGGAAGAAGTGGACACCCTGGGCGGCCTGGTCTTCATGGAGACCGGCAGGGTTCCTGCGCGCGGCGAGGTGATCCCGCACGCGTCCGGCGCCCAGTTCGAGGTTGTCGATGCCGACCCGAGGCGCATCAAGCGCCTGCGCGTCCGGCTTCCCGGCGTGGCATTGAGCACCACATCCACCGCCGCAGCCGAGTAGGCTCCGATGGCGGCCGCAATCACACGGGCGGTGGAGAGCCGCCGCTCGGGGATCGCGCTGTGCCTTGGCCTTGGTGCGCTGGCGGCAGTGGGACAGGCCCCTCTCGGATGGGCCTGGATCTCGCTCGCCGCCTTCGCCGTGTCGCTCTGTCTCCTGTCCGTCCCGTCCCGGTGGCGGGTGGCGGCATGGCGCGGCTGGGCGTTCGGCACCGGGTATTTCGCGGCCTCCCTGTTCTGGATCGTCGAACCCTTCCTCGTGGACGTCGCGCGCCACGGCTGGATGGCGCCCTTCGCGCTGTTCTTCATGGCCGGGGGGCTGGCGCTGTTCTGGGCTCTGGCCATCGGTCTCGCGGCGCGGCTGGGCGCGGGGCAGCGCGGGCGGGCGGCCTGGGCCGTTCTGGCTTTGACCGCGGCGGAGGGGCTTCGCTCGGTGATCTTCACCGGCTTTCCCTGGGCGCTCGTCGGGCACATCTGGATCGGCTGGCCGCAGATGCAGTTCGCCGCGATCGCAGGCGCCCACGGTCTGACCCTTCTGACGCTCGTCGCGGCTGCGATGCCGGTGCTGTTCGGCGCACGGCGGGCGCTGGTCGGAGCGCTGGCCGGCATTGCGCTCCTCGCCCTGCCCGGGGTCTACGGCAAGCTGCGGGTGCCGGCCGGGCCGGCCGAGCTGCGCGAGCCGCCGGCAACGGTTCGGCTGGTGCAACCCAACGCCGCGCAACACCTGAAATGGTCCGCCGAGATGGTGCCCGTCTTCTTCGAGCGGCTCATCGATCTGACCGAGGCGGAGCCGCTTGACGGCGCGCCGCGGCCCGACGTCGTGATCTGGCCGGAAACCGCGCTCCCCTACCTGCTGCACAACGCGCAATCCGCCTTCGACCGCACGGCGACCGCTGCCGCGGGCGCCATGACGATCATGGGCGTCCAACGGCAGGACCAGCTGGGCCGCTGGTTCAACTCGCTCGCCGTGGTGGGGGCGGACGGGCAGATGCAGGCGCTCTACGACAAGCACCACCTGGTGCCTTTCGGCGAATACGTGCCCTTCTCCGACCTGCTCGGGCGGCTCGGAATCTACGGGCTCGCAGCCAATCTCGGCGGCTATGCCAGCGGCCCCGGTCCCCAGATCCTCGACCTTGGCGCGATGGGGCAGGTTCTGCCGCTGATCTGCTACGAGGCGATCTTTCCCAACGACATCGCCCGTGCTCCGGGCCGGGCGGACTGGATCGTCCAGATCACCAACGACGCCTGGTTCGGCCGCGTCTCCGGCCCCTACCAGCACCTCGCGCTGGCGCGGTTGCGGGCGGTGGAGCAGGGGGTGCCGCTGGTCCGGGCCGCCAACACCGGCGTCTCGGCCGCCTTCGATCCCTACGGCCGCCCGATCGCACAGCTTCCGCTGGAGACCTCTGGCTTCGTCGATGCGCGGCTGCCGGCGGCCCTTGCGCCGACGCCGTATGCGCGGTTCGGGGATCTGCCGGTGTTCGGGGTGGTGCTGGCGCTGGCCCTCGGAATCGCGGCGATCGGACGGCGTCGCGGCATCAGTTGACCGCGTCTCGCCGCGGGAATATGGGTTACGTCAGTCCGTCACAACGGCTTCCTGGCGTGGCGGCGTAACCTCAATGGAGCACCCATGTCCCGACAGAATTACACCTTTACCTCGGAATCGGTTTCCGAGGGGCACCCCGACAAGGTCTGCGACCGGATCTCGGACGCCGTTCTCGATGCATTCCTGACCGAAGAACCCAACGCCCGCGTCGCCTGCGAGACCTTTGCCACCAGTGGGATGGTGGTCATTGGCGGCGAGGTCGGCCTGTCGGACGAGGAACGTCTCAAGACGTTCATGGGCAGCATCGGCCAGATCGCCCGCGACTGCATCAAGGACATCGGCTACGAGCAGGATCAGTTCCACTGGAACACCTGCCGGGTGCTCAACTTCCTGCACGAGCAATCGGCCCATATCGCCCAGGGCGTGGACCGCGACGGCGCCGGCGACCAGGGGATCATGTTCGGCTATGCCGTCAACGAGACGCCCGAGCTGATGCCCGCTCCGATCCAGTACGCCCATGCGATCCTCCGCCGCCTCTCGGAGGCCCGCAAGAGCGGCGCCGAGCCGCTGCTGCGCCCGGATGCGAAATCGCAGCTGTCGATCCGCTATGAAGGCGGCAAGCCTGTCGAGGTGACCTCCATCGTGCTGTCGACCCAGCACGCCGACGAGAGCCAGTCCTCGGCCGACATCCGCGCCATCGTGGAGCCTTACATCCGCGAGGTTCTCCCGGCGGAGTGGATTTCCGACAAGACCGAATGGTGGGTGAACCCGACCGGGACCTTCGTGATCGGCGGGCCGGATGGCGATGCCGGTCTGACCGGTCGCAAGATCATCGTGGACACCTATGGCGGTGCGTCCCCGCACGGCGGCGGTGCCTTCTCCGGCAAGGATCCGACCAAGGTCGACCGTTCGGCCGCCTATGCCGCGCGGTACCTCGCCAAGAACGTTGTTGCCGCAGGCCTCGCCGAACGTTGCTGTATCCAGCTCAGCTATGCCATCGGCGTCGCCAAGCCGCTGTCGATCTATGTCGATACCTACGACACCGGCCTCGTCGACGAGGTGGCGATCGAGCGTGCGGTCGCCCAGGTGATGGACCTCACGCCGCTCGGTATCCGCACCCATCTCGACCTCAACAAGCCGATCTACGAGCGTACCTCGGCCTACGGCCATTTCGGCCGCGCCCCGGATGCCGACGGCGGTTTCAGCTGGGAGCGCACCGACCTGGCGGAGGCTCTGAAGAAGGCAATCGCGTGAAGCCGATACCGGCCGCGGCGTGGTCTGTCCTGGAAATTCCTCGGGAGGCGCGGGGGCAGACAGCCCCCGTTTCCCCGCTCCCCAAGCGTCTTGACTGGCACCGGCGGGCTCCCGCCCGTCTTCACCCCCTGCCGGGGGCTCATCCGGTTGGGCCGGGCCGCGCGCTTTCGCGCGCGGCGGTCGCGCCCCGCTCCGGCAGTTCGCCGCTTGACCGCGGCCATGGCCTTTGACAAAGGCAGCGCCCATGACCCCGAAGAACAGCCCCAACGGCGCCCCGTGGCGCAATTTCTATGGCCGGCGCCATGGCAAGACCCTGCGCCCGAGCCAGCAGACCTATCTCGAGGAAGACCTGGCGGAGCTGTCGCCCGGCCCCGTCGACTGGGAGTCCAACCCCGAGCGCCGGCCGCTCGACCTCGCCGGCCTGTTCGGTGAGCGCGATGTCTGGCTGGAGATCGGATTCGGCGGCGGCGAGCACATGGTCCACCAGGCCGTGACCCATCCGCAGGCCGGGATCATCGGCTGCGAGCCCTTCATCAACGGCGTCGCGATGCTGCTCGGCAAGATCCGGGCCGCGGGGGCGGAGAACATCGCCGTCCATCCCGGCGACGCCCGCGATATGTTCGACGTGCTGCCCGAGGCGTCGATCTCGCGCGCCTTCCTGCTTTATCCCGACCCCTGGCCGAAGAAGCGGCACCACCGGCGCCGTTTCGTCACGCCCGAGCACCTGTCGCCGCTGGCGCGGGTGCTAAAGCCCGGCGCCCAGCTGCGGGTGGCCACCGACATCCCCGACTACGTTCGCCAGACTCTGGAGCAGGTGCCTCGCCACGGGTTTCGTTGGACGGCGGAGGGCCCGGCCGACTGGCGCGAGCCCTGGGATGACTGGATCTCCACCCGTTACGAGCAGAAGGCGCTGCGCGAGGGCCGGGTGCCGCATTACCTGACCTTCCTGCGGGACTGACCCGCAGGCAGGCCGCTCAGAGCAGGCGGAAGACCGACGGGTCCGGCCCGCAGCGCAGGCCGATGTCGAGCCCGGCGATCGCCTCCATCTCGGCCGGGGTCAGATCGAAATCGAAGACGTCGAGGTTCTCGGCCTGGCGCGAAGGCTTTTCGGAGCGCGGGATCACCGCGTTGCCGAGCTGGATGTGCCAGCGCAAAACGACCTGAGCCGGGCTCTTCCCGGTGCGTGCGGCGGCCTCGGTAATGGGCGCGTCCTCGAAGGAGCGGGCGTTGCCGAGCGGTGTCCAGGCCTGGGTCACGATGCCGTGCCTTGCGTTCACCGCCCGCAGCTCGGGCTGCTGCAGTTTCGGGTTCACCTCGATCTGGTTCAGCGCGGGCACGACGCCGGTTTCGGCGATGATGCGCTCCAGATGTTGGGCATTGAAGTTCGACACGCCGATGGAACGCATAAGCCCCTCGTCGCGCATCTCGATCAGCGCCTGCCAGGTCTCGACATAGAGATCGCGACTCGGCACCGGCCAGTGGATCAGCACGAGATCGAGCTGCTCGACCCCGATGGAGGCGAGGCTGCGTTCCACCGAGGCGCGGGTCGCCGCCCGGCCCTGGTCGCGGTTCCAGACCTTGGTGGTGATGAAGACCTCCTCGCGCGGGACGCCGGAGCTGCGCAGTCCCTCGCCGAGTTCGGCCTCGTTGCCGTAGATATAGGCGCCGTCGATCAGCCGGTATCCGACCTCCAGCGCGCTGCGGATGGTGTCGGTGGCGGTGCCGGCCGGCAACTGCCAAATGCCGAAGCCGAGCTGCGGGATCGAATGGCCGTCGTTGAGGGGGAGGGTGGGAACATCGGTCATGGGGGGCTCCTCGATGCATGACGCGGATCTTGGCACTGGCTAACGCGATCCCGGCCGGGATGCAAAACCCCCGGCGGTCGCTGGACGCTGGCGGCGCGCTGCGGTAACCGGCATCCGGACAAAGGCCCGACACAGGAGGAAGCCGCGCATGTCGTCACACGGACCCGCCCAGAAGATGACAGCCCGCGCCGGCGGCCCGTTGAAGGGCATCGCGCATGTGCCGGGCGACAAGTCCATCTCGCACCGCTCGCTCATCCTCGGCGCGCTCGCGGTGGGCGAGACGCGGGTGACCGGGCTGCTCGAAGGGCAGGACGTGCTCGACACCGCCAAGGCGATGGCCGCCTTCGGCGCCGAGGTGACCCGGCATGGTGAGGGAGACTGGTCGATAAACGGTGTCGGCGTTGGCGGCTTTGCCGAGCCGGAGGACGTGATCGACTGCGGCAATTCCGGCACCGGCGTGCGGCTGGTTATGGGGGCCATGGCCACCACGCCGATCACCGCGACCTTCACCGGCGACGCCAGCCTGCGCTCCCGCCCGATGGGGCGGGTCACCGATCCGCTGGCGCTCTTCGGGGCGAGGGCAGTTGGGCGCGACGGCGGCAAGCTTCCGATGACGATCGTCGGCGCGGCGGACCCGGTCCCGGTCGACTACGTGACGCCGATGGCCTCTGCGCAGGTCAAGTCGGCGGTGCTGCTGGCCGGGCTCAACGCGCCGGGAAAGACGGTGGTGACCGAGCGCTCTGCCACCCGCGACCACACCGAGCGGATGCTGCGCGGGTTCGGCGCCGAGGTGGTGACCGAGCAGACCGGCGAGGGCTACCGGATCACCCTGACCGGCCGGCCGGAGCTGAAGCCCCAGACCATCGCGGTGCCGCGCGACCCGTCCTCGGCGGCCTTCCCCGTCTGCGCTGCGCTGATCGTGCCCGGATCGGACGTGCTGGTGCCCAACATCGGGCTCAACCCGACGCGCGCGGGGCTGTTCACCACGCTGCGCGAGATGGGGGCCGACCTGAGCTACGAGAACGAGCGCGAGGAGGGCGGCGAGCCGGTGGCCGATCTGCGGGCCCGCTTCTCGCCCGACATGAAGGGCATCGAGGTTCCGGCCGAGCGCGCGCCCTCGATGATCGACGAATACCCGATCCTGTCGGTCGTCGCCTCTTTCGCCGAGGGCAGCACTTACATGCCCGGCGTCCACGAACTGCGAGTGAAGGAAAGCGACCGGATCGACGCGATGGCCGTGGGGCTGCGCGCCTGTGGTGTCGAGGTCGACGAGACCGAGGACAGCTTCACCGTCCACGGCCTTGGTGCGGGGGGCGTGCTTGGCGGGGCGACGGCGGCGGCGCGGCTCGACCACCGGATCGCGATGTCTTTCCTGATCTGCGGGATGGCCGCGAAACAGCCCGTGAGCGTCGACGACGCGGGGCCCATCGCCACCTCCTTTCCGATCTTCGAGGCCCTGATGCGGGAGCTCGGCGCAACGCTGTTGCGCCCGAACGCCTGAGCCACCGGCGGCACAGCCGCCTTCACCCGCAGCGGTTCCTGCGTTAAGACCGCTGGACGGAATCCGGACAGGAGGGAGGGCGCAATGAGTCTGACCATTGCCATCGACGGGCCCGCGGCATCCGGCAAGGGCACCATCGCCCGGGCGCTCGCGGAGCGGCTGGGCTACCGGTATCTGGACACCGGGCTGCTCTATCGCGCGGTCGGTCGGCGGACGCTTCAGGGCATGGACCCGCTTGAGGCGGCCGAGGCGCTGACGGCGGCCGAGGTTGCCGACGCCGATGCGCTGCGCGCGCCCGATGTCGCCCAGGCGGCGAGCCGCGTGGCCGCGATGCCAGAGGTGCGCGCCGCCCTGGTGGATTTCCAGCGCGCCTTCGCCAGGCGCATGGGCGGTGCGGTTCTCGATGGTCGCGACATCGGCACGGTGATCTGCCCCGATGCCGACGTGAAGCTCTTTGTCACCGCTTCCGATGTGGTGCGGGCGGAGCGCCGATTCAGGGAACTCTCCGGCAAGGGCCATGCGGTGACGCTGGCGGCGGTTGCGGCGGATCTGGCCGAGCGCGACCGCCGCGACGCGGCCCGCGCCACCGCGCCGCTCACCGCCGCGCCGGATGCGGTGCGCATCGACACCAGCACCATGACCATCGAGACCGCCGTCGAGACGGCGCTTGCTGTGGTCGGCGACGCACTTCGCAGGACCGGCCAGAGCGCCGTGTCCTGACCCGGCGCGGGCGACACACCAGACAGGAGACGAGAATGCAGCTTCGCAGGATGGGCCCGGACGGGCCGCAGGTGTCTGCGCTCGGGATCGGCGCAATGTCTTTCTCAGATTTCTATGGGCCGACCGACGAGACCGCCTCCCACGCCATTCTCGACGTCGCGATGGAGCAGAGCGTCACCCATCTGGACACGGCGAACGTCTATGGGGGTGGTCTTTCGGAAGCCACCATCGGTCGTTTCCTCAAGGCCCGCGGCGCCTCCGCGCGCGAGCATTTCCACATCGCGACCAAGGCCGGCATTCTGCGCAGCGGCCAGCTCGGTGCCGGCGCGAACCGTTTCGACAATTCGGCCGGCTACCTTGCCGAGGAACTGGACTCCAGCCTCGCCCGGCTCGGCACCGATTGCGTCGACCTGTTCTATGTGCACCGCCGGGACCCCGAGATCCCGATCGAGGAGGTGACAGAGACGCTCGCGGGGCTGGTCAAGGCCGGCAAGACCCGCGCTTTCGGCTTCTCCGAAATCGCGCCCAGCTCACTCCGGCGGGCGGCGGCGGTCCATCCGGTTGCGGCGGTGCAATCGGAATACTCCCTCTCCACACGCTCGCCGGAGCTCGGACTTGTCCAGGCCTGCGCCGAGCTGGGCACCGCACTGGTGGCCTTCTGCCCGGTCGGGCGTGGCCTGCTGACCGACACGCCGCCCACCGCCGAGCGCGTGGCGGCCTTGCCGTTCCTCTCTGGAAACCCGCGGTTCATGGCGCCCAACCTGGCCGCCAACCTGGCCGCGACCGGGCCGTTCCGCGCGCTGGCCGCCGAGATGGGCCAGCCGGCGGCGTCGCTCGCCATCGCGTGGGTGCTGTCGCGGGGCGAGCATGTGATCGCGATTCCGGGCACGCGGTCGGTGGCCCATTTCGGGGAACTGCTCACCGGAGCGCGCCTGACCCTATCTCCGGAGGACGTGGCCCGGATCGAGGCGGCCCTTCCGGTCGGGTGGTGCCACGGGGACCGGTACAACGCCGCCCAGTGGCAGGGGCCGGAGCGCTACTGCTGATACGGCACAAATTGCCGTTGCGGAAACCGTCTCGGCATGGGCCTCACGTCCAACCGGCGCCACACTCTTGTTTCATGGTCCGGAACCGCGTATAGAGCGCGCTGTCACACAAAAGGCGGTCAACGTCGGGATACGGGCAGGGTCGGGGAAACCTCCGGCCCTGATTGTCTTTCCCGGCTCTCGTAAGAGGGGCGCCTTTCGGACCAATCCAAAGACCGGCGGAGACAACCGCTCGGCCAGTAAAAGCGAAATGTAAGGAAAACCGACTGAATGTCCGCTAATGCATCCATGGAGGAATTCGAAGCCCTCCTTCAAGAAAGCTTCGAGATCGACACGCCGGCCGAGGGCAGCGTTGTCAAAGGCCGCGTGATCGCGGTCGAGGCCGGTCAGGCCATCATCGACGTCGGCTACAAGATGGAAGGCCGCGTCGACCTCAAGGAATTCGCAAACCCCGGCGAAGCGCCCGAGATCGCTGTTGGCGACGAGGTCGAGGTGTTCCTCGACCGCGTCGAGAATGCCCGTGGCGAAGCCGTAATCAGCCGTGACAAGGCCCGCCGCGAGGAAGCCTGGGACCGTCTGGAGAAGGCCTACGCCGACGAAGCCCGCGTCGAGGGCGCGATCTTCGGCCGCGTCAAGGGTGGCTTCACCGTCGATCTCGGCGGCGCCGTGGCCTTCCTGCCCGGCTCGCAGGTCGATGTGCGCCCCGTGCGCGATGCCGGCCCGCTCATGGGTCTCAAGCAGCCGTTCCAGATCCTCAAGATGGACCGTCGCCGTGGCAACATCGTTGTCTCGCGTCGTGCGATTCTCGAAGAGTCCCGCGCCGAGCAGCGCGCCGAGGTGATCGGCAAGCTGACCGAAGGCGATGCGGTTGACGGCGTTGTCAAGAACATCACCGAGTACGGCGCATTCGTCGACCTCGGCGGCGTCGATGGCCTGCTGCACGTGACCGACATGGCCTGGCGCCGTGTGAACCACCCCTCGGAGATCCTGTCGATCGGCGAGACCATCAAGGTCCAGGTCATCAAGATCAACAAGGATACCCACCGCATCAGCCTCGGCATGAAGCAGCTGCAGGCCGATCCGTGGGATTCCGTCGAAGCCAAGTTCCCGCTCGAGTCGGTTCACACCGGCCGTGTCACGAACATCACCGACTACGGTGCGTTCGTCGAGCTGGAGCCGGGCGTCGAGGGCCTGGTGCACGTCTCCGAGATGTCCTGGACCAAGAAGAACGTCCACCCGGGCAAGATCGTCTCCACCTCCCAGGAAGTGGAAGTCATGGTGCTCGAGATCGACACCGCGAAGCGTCGCGTGTCGCTCGGCCTCAAGCAGACGATGCGCAACCCGTGGGATGTCTTCGCCGAGACCCACCCGGAAGGGACCGTGGTCGAGGGCGAGGTCAAGAACATCACCGAATTCGGTCTGTTCATCGGCCTCGAAGGCGAGATCGACGGCATGGTGCACCTCTCCGACCTCAGCTGGGACCAGCGCGGCGAAGAGGCTATCCAGCAGTATCGCAAGGGTGACGTGGTTCAGGCCGTGGTCACCGAGGTGGACGTCGAGAAGGAGCGCATCTCGCTCTCCATCAAGGCCCTAGGCGGCGACAAGTTCGCGGAAGCCGTTGGCGGCGTGAAGCGCGGCTCGGTCATCACCGTAACGGTCACCGCGATCGAGGACGGCGGCATCGAGGTGGAATACGAGGGCATGAAGTCCTTCATCCGCCGCTCCGATCTCAGCCGCGACCGTGGCGAACAGCGTCCCGAGCGCTTCCAGGTGGGCGACCACGTGGACGTGCGCGTGACCAACATCGACAGCAAGACCCGTCGTCTGGGCCTGTCGATCAAGGCGCGCGAGATCGCCGAAGAGCGCGAAGCGGTCGAGCAGTTCGGCTCCTCCGATTCGGGTGCGTCGCTGGGTGATATCCTCGGTGCCGCGCTCAAGGGCGACGACTGACGCCTTCGCGAGACCTTCGCAGAGACCAAAGAGCCCCCCGCGCCCGTCGCGGGGGGCTTTCCGTTTCTCGGGGCGGACCACATGCTCCAGAACGTCGTTCATGCGTGCGAATCGAGGCCATTTTCGTCCCCGGAACGATGCAAGCCGGGCCACTGAAGTTCCGGCGAACCGCCGGAGCACCGGGCGATCGCGAGATTTCTCGCCTGATTTCCTAGCTTTAGTCGGCAGATTCTGGCGCTCGACCCTGCCTTTTCCGTTCCGCGCTCCGAAAAATGCCCGTATAGTCCGGAGAAGCGGGACGGCTGGCGGGGCCGACGGCTTTTTGTCGAAAGAGGGGGAGAAACATGATCCGATCGGAACTCATACAGATCCTCGCGGAGGAGAACCCTCACCTCTATCAACGGGATGTCGAGCGTATCGTGAACACGGTCTTCGAGGAAATCATCGGTGCCATGGCGCAGGGCGACAGGGTCGAACTGCGCGGTTTCGGCGCCTTTTCCGTGAAGAAGAGGGATGCGAGGACGGGACGAAACCCGCGCACCGGCGAAGCGGTCGATGTGGACGAGAAGCACGTCCCCTTCTTCAAAACCGGGAAGCTGCTGCGCGACCGGTTGAATGGACTGGAGACCTGAGAGGTTCGACCCGCGATGCGTTACATCCGTTACCTGTTTGTTGCCCTGATCCTCGTCGCCCTCGTGATCGGCGCGATGGCCAATCGCCAGCTGGTCACGCTGACCGTGCTGCCGACCGGCCTTGCCGATCTGGCCGCCTGGAACTACTCGATCGATCTGCCGCTCTTCGTGGTGGTGCTCGGCGGCGTGGCCGTGGGGCTGCTGCTCGGCTACGTGCTGGAGTGGATCCGCGAGAGCAAGCACCGGGCGGAGGTCGCCAAGCGTCAGAAGCAGGTCAAGTCGCTCAACCGCGAAGTTTCGCGCCTGAAGGTCGAGACCAACCAGGGCAAGGACGAGGTCCTCGCCATCCTGGACGACGCCGCAACCCGCAAGGCCAGCTGATCGCGCCATGCCGTCCGACATCAGGGTCAAGATCTGTGGCCTGACACGGCCGCAGGACGTGCAGGCCGTCGCCAAGGCCGGGGCCGCCTATGCCGGCTTCGTGTTCTTCGCGAAATCCCCGCGCCATCTGGACATCGAGACGGCCCGCGCCTTGGCGCTCGAGGCGCCGGTGGGGCTGGCTAAGGTCGCGTTGACCGTCAATGCCAGTGACGCGGAACTGGACCCGATCGTAGAGACGGTGCCGCTCGACATGCTGCAGCTTCACGGAGCGGAAAGCCCCGAGCGGGTGGCCGAACTGCGCGCCCGCTACGGCTTGCCGGTGATGAAGGCGATTGGCGTCGCGACCGAGGCGGATCTGCCGGCGCTGGTGGACTACGGCCGGGTGGCGGATCAGCTTCTGGTCGATGCCAAGCCGCCAACGGGCGCGGAGCTGCCAGGCGGCAACGGGCTGGCCTTCGACTGGCGCTTGATCGCCGGCCGCCGCTGGCCGGTGCCCTGGATGCTCGCCGGCGGGCTGACGCCGGAGAACGTGTCCGAGGCGATCCGGTTGACCGGAGCGCGGCAGGTCGACGTGTCCTCCGGTGTGGAAAGCGCGCCCGGTGTCAAGGACGCGCCCAGGATCGGGGCCTTCATCGACGCGGCGCAGGCATGAACCTCATGTGGCGCGAGGCGCGGCGCGAGGACGTCCCGGCAATCGTCGCCATGCTGGCGGATGACGCGCTTGGACAGGGGCGGGAGAGCTGCGATCTGGCGCCCTATGTCGCGGCGTTCGAAGCGATGCAGGCCGAGAGCGGCAACCGGCTCATCGTGGGCGAACGCGCGGGGGAAGTGGTTGCGACCTACCAGCTGACCATTATCACCGGCCTGTCTCTCAAGGCGACGCGGCGTGCCCAGATCGAGAGCGTCCGGGTGGCGTCGCAGGCACGGGGCCAGGGGATCGGTGCGGAGATGTTCGCCGATGCGGAGCGCCGGGCGCGGGACGCAGGATGCGGATTGATGCAGCTCACCACGAACAGTGCCCGAACGCGGGCGCACGCGTTCTACGAGGGGCTCGGCTACGTCGCCTCGCATGTCGGTTTCAAGAAGAGCCTGGACTGAGGCGCGGCGGAATGTGTCGCGACGGACGATTTTTCGTACGAAAAATCGTGCCTCCGGCGGGGATATTTCCGGACAGAAGAAGCGGGGGTGGTTTTCGCCCCTTCGGTGCCGGTATAGGATCGCCAGGCTGTCCGGCAGGGCGGCGCGCAAGCAATGAGGATGGCGATGCCCGAGGATCTGATCAATTCGTTCATGAACGTGCCCGACGAGAAGGGGCGCTTCGGCAAGTTCGGCGGACGGTTCGTGTCGGAAACGTTGATGCCGCTGATCCTGGAGCTCGAGGCGCAATACGAGCACGCCAAGACCGACGAGAGCTTCTGGGCGGAGATGGACGACCTGTGGAAGCACTACGTAGGCCGGCCGTCGCCGCTCTACTTTGCCGATCGCCTGACCGCGCATCTGGGCGGCGCAAAGATCTACATGAAGCGGGACGAGCTCAACCACACCGGGGCGCACAAGATCAACAACGTGCTCGGCCAGCTGTTGCTGGCGCGGCGCATGGGCAAGACACGGATCATCGCGGAGACCGGCGCCGGCCAGCACGGCGTGGCCACCGCCACCGTCTGCGCCAAGTTCGGCCTGAAATGTGTGGTCTACATGGGCGCGACCGACGTGAAGCGGCAGGCACCGAACGTCTTCCGCATGCGGCTGCTGGGCGCCGAGGTCGTTCCGGTGACGAGCGGCCGGGGCACGCTGAAGGACGCGATGAACGACGCGCTGCGCGATTGGGTGACCAATGTGCGCGACACCTTCTACTGCATCGGCACGGTGGCCGGGCCGCACCCCTATCCGGCGATGGTGCGCGACTTCCAGTCGATCATCGGCAAGGAAGCCAAGGCGCAGATGCTGGAGCGCGAAGGGCGCCTGCCCGACACGATCATCGCCTGCATCGGCGGCGGCTCCAACGCGATGGGGCTGTTCCACCCGTTCCTCGACGACAAGGACGTGAAGATCATCGGCGTCGAGGCCGGCGGCAAGGGCGTGAACGAGAAGATGGAGCATTGCGCCTCGCTCACCGGCGGGCGGCCCGGCGTGCTGCATGGCAACCGGACCTACCTGCTGCAGGACGAGGACGGGCAGATCCTCGAGGGTCACTCGATCTCGGCCGGGCTCGACTATCCCGGGATCGGACCGGAGCATTCTTGGCTGCATGACACGGGCCGCGCGGAATATGTCTCGATCACCGATAACGAGGCGCTGGCCGCCTTCCAGCTCTGCTGCCAGCAGGAGGGGATCATCCCCGCGCTGGAGCCGTCCCACGCGCTGGCCCATGTGATGAAGATCGCCCCGGAGCTGCCGAAGGATCACATCATTTGCATGAACATGTGCGGGCGGGGCGACAAGGATATCTTCACGGTCGCGCGCGCCCTGGGCTTCGACATGAGTGATTCCGACTAGGCGGCATCCCGTCCACCGGGCCTGACGCGACCGCGCCGGGCCCGGGGCTCACTCTTCCGTTTCCGGCACCGCGTGTTCGTAGAGGATCTCCAGCGGAACGGTTTCGAGCGCGCGACGGTGGGTGGCGGCAAGGTTCACCCTCGGAGCGCAGCCCTCGTCGTGCGCCTGCAGGAATCTCCCCGCGCAGAGGCACCAGCGATCTCCGGGCTTCAGGCCGGGGAAGCGGAACTCGGGCCGCGGCGTGGAGAGGTCATTTCCGACGTATTTCGAATAGGCCAGGAACTCGGCCGTCATGATCGCACAGACCGTGTGGCTGCCGCGGTCCTCGGCGCAGCTGTTGCATGCCCCGTCGCGGAAGAAGCCGGTCAGCGGATCGGTCGAGCACGGCTGCAGGGCGCTGCCGAGGACGTTGATGGACGGATCTTTTTTCATGCGGGCCTCGCGACTGGCTCCTACTGCAGGATAGCCGGGTGTCCCGCCCTGTCGAGGGGCTTGCGGCGAAAGGTCCGCCGGCGGGGGCCTGTTTTAGCGAAACTTGTCCACAAGGCGCTGCAGGGGGCTGCGCGGTGCTTCTTCTGGCGTCTCTTCGGGTTCGGGCGCTAGCGCGTCTGCGGTATCGGGTTTGGTGGGGGAGGAACGGGGCGGGTTCACGCGCAGGGCGATGGCGTTGAGGAACTTCGCTGAATCATCGTCGGCCAACGCGGGCGCGCCGTCTCCGATGCCGCGCAGCAGGTCGTCGAGCCAGCCCGCCTCGGCCTTGGCGAAGTCGCGCAGCACGTAGCCCGCCACCGCGTCCTTATGGCCCGGATGGCCGATGCCTAGCCGCACACGCCGATACTCCGGCCCGATCGTGCCATGGATCGAGCGCAGCCCGTTGTGTCCGGCATGGCCGCCGCCCTGCTTGACCCGCACCTTGCCGGGGGCGAGGTCGAGTTCATCATGAAAGACGGTCACGTCGCCGGGCTCGAGCTTGAAGAAGCGCATCGCCTCGCCGACGGACTGGCCGGAACGGTTCATGAAGGTCTCGGGCTTGAGCAGCAGGACTCTGTCCGACCCCAGCCGGCCCTCCGAAAGCTGGCCCTGGAACTTGCTGCGCCAGGGCCCGAAACCGTGATCTTCGGCGATCCGGTCCACCGCCATGAATCCGATGTTGTGGCGGTTCTGGGCGTATTTCGCGCCCGGGTTGCCGAGTCCGACGAAGAGTTGCAAGGCGAGCGTCCTGTTGCGATCCGGTTGACGTTGCCCTTGTCATGCCGTGAACTGCCGCGGATTGCCAGCCCGTGGTCCCGGCGGCGACAGCAGGAGAGTGCCATGTACCTGACGATGAACCGGTTCAAGGTGAAGCCGGGCTGCGAGGAGGAGTTCGAGCAGGTCTGGAAGGGCCGCGAGAGCCAGTTGCCGGAGGTGCCCGGGTTCGTGGCCTTCCACCTGATGAAGGGGCCGGAGCGGGAGGGCTATCGGCTCTACGCCTCGCACACGATGTGGGAGAGCGAGCAGGCCTTTACCGACTGGACGAAGTCCGAAGCCTTCCGCAAGGCCCATGCCGGGGCAGGGGGAACGCGCGACATCTACTTCGGGCCGCCGGACCTGGAGATCTTCGAATCCGTTCAGGCGATCGGCGAGGGGCTCTAGGAAAAGAGCCCCCAGAGGATCGGCAGCAGCAGCGCGGTGGCCAGGGCGTTGAGCCCCATCGCGAGGCCGGAGAAAGCGCCGGCCGTCTCGTTGACCTGCAGCGCCCGGGCCGTGCCGATGCCATGGCTTGCCGTGCCCATCGCCAGCCCGCGGGCGCCCCAGTTGCGCACCCGCAGGAGCGTCAGCAACAACGGGCCAAACATGGCGCCGAAGATGCCGGTTACGATCACAAGCACGGCGGTCAGGGAGGGCAGGCCGCCGAGTTCTTCGGCGATGGCCATTGCGACCGGCGCGGTGACGGATTTCGGGGCGAGCGAGGCCAGCACTTCCGACGTGCCGCCGAGCGCCCAGGCGATGCCGATGGCCGAAGCGATGGCGGTGAGCGAGCCGCAGAGCAGGCTGACCGTGATCGCCAGCGCCGAGGCGCGGACCCGGTGCCACTGCCGGTAAAGCGGGACCGCGAGTGAAACCGTTGCCGGGCCAAGCAGGAAGTGCACGAATTGCGCGCCCTCGAAATAGGTCGCGTAGTCGGTTCCGGTGGTCTTGAGAACGACGACCACGAGGATCACCGCGCCGAGCACCGGGTTGAGCAGGGGATTGCGGCCGCCCTTGATAAAAACCCAGGACGCGGCCTGGAAGGCGACCAGAGTGAGCGTCAGGTGAAAGAGGGGAGAGGCGCTGAGATAGACCCAGGTTTCCTGGAGGTTAGTCATCGCTTGCCTCCGTCTCGTCGCTCCGCCCGAGCCACTGCATCAGCAGGCCGGTGACCGCGATCGTAAGCAGCGTGCTGACCACCAGTGCGGCGCCCAGTGGGGCGAGGGCCGTGCCGAGGAGTTCGAAATGCAGGATCACGCCGGCACCAGCGGGGACGAACAGGAGCGACATCGCGCCTTGCAGGCCACCGGCGACCTCGCCGAGGGGGGCCGGCACCCGGCCCCGCACCAGTAGAAACAGGAACAGCAGGACCATGCCCAGCACCGGCCCGGGGATCGGAAGGTCGAGCAGCCCGACACCGATTTCTCCAAGCAACTGGCACAGAAAGATCAGCGTCAGGTAATTGAGCATGTCGGAGCCTCGTCTGCGGTCAGGTCCATGGCCGGTGCGGCCGGCTTTAAAGGAAAGGGGCCCCGCTGGCGAATAGCCTGCGGAGCCCCGTTCCGTTCGATTGCCGTGGGATCGGCGACTGGCGCGATCCCGGTGGCGTCGATCATTCCTCGACGGCTTCCTCGGCGTCTTCTTCCTCGTCGCCGCCAGAGCGCAGGCCCGACGGGGCCGAGATCGAGGCGATGTTGAAGTCGCGGTCGATGGTCGGCTTGGCGCCTTCCGGCAGTTTCACCATCGAGATCGAGACGTGGTCGTTGATGTCGAGACCTTCGAGCGAGATCTCCACCTTCTCGGGGATGTCGCCGGCGGTCACCACCAGTTCGATCTCCGGACGCACCACGGTCAGCACGCCGCCGCGCTTGAGGCCGGGGCTCTTGGCTTCGTCGGTGAACTCGACGGGGATGAACAGGTTGACCTTCGAGGTGCGGCGCAGACGCATGAAGTCGACATGGGTCGGCAGGTCCTTCACCACGTCGCGCTGAACGCCGCGGCAGATCACGCGGACATCTTCCAGGCCCTCGACCTTCATGTTGAAGAGGGTCGACAGGAAGCGGCCTGCCTTAAGGTGCTGCCGCAGCTTGTTGAAGGGGATGTTGATGGCAACCGGCTCTTCGCCGCCGCCATAGATGATCCCGGGCACGAGGCCCTCACGACGAGCTTGACGAGCGGCCCCCTTGCCTGTCCCCGTACGTACCTCGGCGTGAAGATCGGGAATCTCACCAGCCATTGGTATTCTCCTGAGTTGCGGGCATCCTCCAAGGGTGTATGCCCAAGTGTGTCGAAGCGTGCCGTATAGGCGCGATTCGCCTTGATGGGAAGGGGGAATCGGCCCTCGCCCGGGGGCGGCGGCGTTTGCGGGCGCGCTGATCCTCGATCGCCCACCCGCTGGAAATGCCGACCTGCGAACCAGACGGCCGGATCAGGCCGTCCGTTTCCGCAGGGTGACGGTCGCGACCAGTTCCGGCACGATGATCAACGGCAGCGTCAGTGCGCCGATCATCAGCCAGTGTGCGAGCGACAGCGCCTCGGTGCGCAGCAACGTCTGCAGCGGCGGCCAGTAGATCGCCGCTAGTTGCAGGCCCACCATCGACACGATGGCGACGAGCAGGAGCGGGTTGGAGAACCAGCCGATCCGCCAGCAGGGATCGCGGAGCGACCGGAAGGCGAAGACGCTGCTCTTCTCGAACAGGACCATCGCTGTAAAGGCGGCGGTGCGGGCCAGCACCTCTCCCTGCGGCAGCATCGTGTAGAAGATCCACAGGCTAGCCCCGCCGGTATAGAGGCCGAACAGCACCAACAGGAGCAGCCCCGCCCGGTCGAGGATCGGCTCGCCCTTGTCGCGGGGCGGGCGCTTCATCTGGCCAGGCTCGGCCTTTTCCAGCCCGAGCGCGATGGCGGTGACGCCGTCGGTGATCAGGTTCATCCACAGGATCTGCGTTGCGAGGAAGATGAGCGGCCCGCCGATGAGCAGGTTGGCGAGGATCGCGATGACCTCGCCGGCGTTGGAGGCAAGCAGGTAGCGCACGAACTTTTTCACGTTGTCGAACTGGCGCCGTCCCTCGCGGATCGCCCGGACGATGGTGGCGAAATTGTCGTCGAGCAGCACCAGGTCCGAGGCGCCCTTGGCCACGTCGGTTCCGCGCTGGCCCATCGAGATGCCGATATCCGCCTGCTCCAGCGCCGGGGCGTCATTCACCCCGTCGCCTGTCATCGCCACGACCTGGTTGCGTGCCTGCAGGGTGCGAATGATCCGCATCTTGTTGGCGGGCGCGGTGCGGGCAAAGATCACCTCGCCCTGCAGCGCGGTGTCGAGCGCCTCGTCGCTCATCCTCTCGAGTTCCGCGCCGGTAATGGCGTGGCTGGCCGGCAGGTCCAGTTCGCGGGCGATGGCGGTGGCGGTCAGAGGGCTGTCGCCGGTGATCATGATCACCCGGATACCGGCCCGACGGGCACCGGCGATGGCGTCGCGCACTTCCGGGCGGGGCGGGTCGATCAGGCCCACGAGGCCGAGGAACGTCAGCTCCCGCTCCTCGGCATGGACAGCGCCCGGTTCGGTTCCGGCGCGGGCAAGCGCGATGACCCTCAGCCCTTCGGCTGCCATGGTCTCGTAGGCGTTGCGGATCAGGCGGCGGCTCGCCAGCCCCAGTGGTTGCAGCCCCTCCGCTGCGACGAGGCTCGTGCAGACCTCGAGCACCTGTTCCGGCGCGCCCTTCACATGCAGCACCCCGCCATGCGGCCCTTCGGCGATCACCGACATGCGCTTGCGCTCGCTGTCGAACGGGATTTCGCCGCGGATGGTGGCGGGGGCGGGAGGCGCGATCCAACCCTTCATCGCAAGCGTGACAAGCGCGCCCTCGGTTGGATCGCCGGTCATCTCCCAGCCGTCGCCGGTGTGGTCGACATGGGCGTGGTTGCAGGTGATCGCGGTTTCGAGAAGTGCGCCTAGTAGCGGATCGTCGTTGCCGCGGACCGGGCCGTCCTGGCTTTCGATGCGGCCTGCGGGGTCATAGCCCGTGCCGGTGACCTCGTAGCTGCCCGCCGGGGTCCAGACCCGGGTGGCTGTCATCTTGTTCTCGGTCAGGGTGCCGGTCTTGTCGGTGCAGATCACCGAGGCGGCGCCGAGCGTCTCCACCGCCTGGAGCCGCCGCGCCAGCGCCTTCTGCCGCACCATCGCGGAGGCCCCGAGCGCCAGCGTGATGGTCACCACGGCCGGCAGCCCCTCGGGCACCATCGCCACGGCCAGCGAGAGCCCCGTCAGGACCATCTCTATCGGCGCCCGCCCGGTCAGCACACCGACCACGGCGACGGCGGCGGCGATCCCGACCGCGGCCACGCCGAGCTGGCGCGCCAGCCGTCCGATACCGATCTGGAGCGTCGTCGGAAGTTGCTCCGCCTCGCCGGTCAGCCCGGCGATCCGACCGAACTCGGTGGCGCCGCCGATGGCCGTCACCAGCCCCTCGGCGCGGCCCGCGGCAACGGAGGTGCCCATGAAGGCGCGGGTGGCCGTGTCGTCCGCGGGTGCCGCGGCCTTTCGACCTGCGCGTTTCTCGATCGGTAAGGATTCGCCCGTAAGGACGCTCTCGTCGATCCTCAGGTTCAGTGCCGTGACGAGGCCAAGGTCGGCGGGGACGTTGTCGCCCGCGTCGAGCACAACGAGGTCGCCCGGCACCAGGGTCCGGGCCTCGACAGGCTGCTCGCGCCCGTCGCGCACCACGCGGGTCATCGGCGAGAGCATGGAGCGCAGCGCCTGGATCGCCGTCTCTGCGCGCCATTCCTGCACGAAGCCGAGCACGCCGTTCAGAGCCACCACCAGCCCGATCGCAATGGCGTCCACCGTCTCTCCGAGAAACAGCGCGACGCCGGCGGCGACGATCAGGATCAGCACGAGGACGGAGGTGAACTGGCGCGCGAGCACGGCCCAGGGCGAGGTCGGTTTCTGCTCGGGCAGGGTGTTCCAACCGTGTTCGGCGCGACGTCGCTCCACCTCGTCCGAGGTCAGCCCCGTCGGGCGGTCGGTGGCGTGCATGGCTTGACCCCCTCCTGCCGGTGCGCCCGACCGGCAAAGCACGGCCTGTTTACCGGCACATTGACCTCAATCAAGGACATTGTACTGACCCGGCGTCAGTTTCCGAGGTGTCTACGGACGAATCGCGCTTGGGGAGGGGCGGGATATGAACGAGGCTCCAGGGGTCGCAACCATGGCCAATGCAGACCGCATGGCCGAACTGCTTTCGGACTGGCAGAGGGCCGGTATGGGGGCGCTCGCCTGGATGAACCCGGTATGGGTTCGCAGCATGACGGAGATGGGCAACGAAATGATGCAGTTCAGCTCAGACCGGATTCGGGAGGGGATCCGGTTCCAGGGCGAGATCCTGCAATGCTGCGACCCGGTCGCATTTCGCGAGATCCAGGGGCGGTATCTGAAGACGGCCTTTGAACAGTACAGTGCCGAGACGGGCAAACTGGTTCGTATGAACCGGGCGGCGCTGGACGAGGTGACAGGTCGTTCGAGCGGCAGCTGATCGCTGCCTTCGGCGCGTGTGTCGGGGAGGGCCCGAAAGGGGCGGCACGCGCTTATCGCCGAAATGAACCGCACTCCTGGCCGCCGCCCTGCCTTCGATGGCGGGGCGGCGTTTCCCTTGCTCGGGACAAGTCTGAAGGCCGGTCTGCCGGTCCCGCCGCGGACTGGCCGGTTTTTCGCGATCTGTAGCGCTGACGAAGTCGCCACCCGATCGGGTGGCAATTTGCCCCATGGCGCGCGCCTTGCGGCACGTCGGGCGCTGGATCGTCGGAGGCGAGGTTTTCAAATTTGTAGGGTCTGCCAGTCACCTGGCTCATGTCTCGTGGAGGTGCCGGGCGTGTCCCCGGCGGCCCGACTCACTTCACGATCCGGCCGGTCGCCGCGCCCGACGCCATCGGGAGGCCGTTCAAGGGCCGTTTGGGGCGCCAGATCGGGGCTCGGGAGGCGTGGCACATTGCCGCCAGTGCGAGCGCTAACCCGGCCGGTTTCGGCCTCTCAGAGGCGAAAAACGGCCGCGTTCGGGCGCTTCCGGAGCCTGAAAACCGGATCGTCGGCGGGTGCTGGAAGGGGCCGGGAAGTCGGGTTCTGCGGCCCTTGGCGCAACCGCGAAAACGGCGGGAAATCGTTGTGGCATTGGGGGCTGCGGAGTTGCTGCAGGTGCGAAGGAGGTGGCTTGAGTCCGGTCCGCTTCCGTCACGCCCCTGCCGTCAGAAGGCCGAGTTTTGCCGGACCGCAGGCGGCCGGCCTGGCGATAACGGACCTGGGGTCGGCCATGCACAATCGTCAGGGGTGGGGGGATTTGCCGGGTGACAACAGTGCCTATGTGGGTATGACCACGTTCGGGGCTTCGTCCCCGGCAAGGACCATTACCGCATTTCGGCAATACGGCCGAGTCCGTAGGCGATGCCGCAATGTCCCTACTCTGAAATGAGGAACTGACCATGACAGTGAAAGTAGCCATCAACGGTTTCGGACGGATCGGCCGCAACGTGCTTCGCGCGATCGTCGAGAACGGCCGTGACGATATTGAAGTTGTGGCGATCAACGATCTGGGACCGGTCGAGACCAACGCACACCTCATCCGCTTCGACTCCGTGCACGGCCGCTTCCCCGGCACCGTGACCACGACCGAGGACACCATCGACGTCGGCCGCGGCCCGATCAAGGTCACCGCCATCCGCGATCCGAAGGAACTGCCCTGGGACGGCGTCGACATCGCGATGGAATGCACCGGCATCTTCACCGCCCGCGACAAGGCCGCCCTGCACCTTGAGAACGGCTCCAAGCGCGTTCTGATCTCCGCCCCCGGCGCCGGCGCCGACAAGACGGTCGTGTTCGGCGTCAACGATGACGTGCTGACCTCCGAGGACCTCGTCGTCTCCAACGCCTCCTGCACCACCAACTGCCTCTCCCCGTTTGCCAAGGCGATCAACGACGCCATCGGCATCGAGAAGGGCATGATGACGACGATCCACTCCTACACCGGCGACCAGCCGACGCTGGACACGCTGCACAAGGACCTCTACCGCGGCCGCGCCGCGGCGATGTCGATGATCCCGACCTCGACCGGCGCCGCCAAGGCCGTGGGCCTCGTGCTGCCCGACCTCGCCGGCAAGCTGGACGGTTTCGCCATCCGCGTCCCGACCCCGAACGTATCGGTCGTCGACCTGAAGTTCATCGCCAAGCGCGAGACCTCCGTGGAAGAGATCAACGCCGCCGTGAAGGCCGCGGCCGATGGCCCGATGAAGGGCGTTCTGGGCTACACCACGCTGCCGAACGTCTCCGTCGACTTCAACCACGACCCGCATTCGTCGATCTTCCACATGGATCAGACCAAGGTCATGGACGGCACGCTCTGCTCTGTCCTGTCCTGGTATGACAACGAATGGGGCTTCTCCAACCGCATGGCCGACACCGCCGTCGCGATGGGGAAACTGATCTGAGGATCTGACCGGAGGGCGCCTCCCGCTCCCTGACCTGGTCGCGGCGTTTCACGACCTGCGCGGCTTGGAACGGGAGGAGGCGCCACCCTTGCTGAACGACATGCGGCGCTCCCGGTTTTCCCGGGGGCGCCGTTCCTGTTCCGGTGTGGGCGTCGTGGGCGACACGGTTTCGGGCCGGCTGGCCGGCGGGCGATCTGACGTCGCGATTTTCGCCAATGCGGGGCTTCCGTTCCCGAAGCGCAGGGCCTATCGAGTTTTCCGACCATGCCGGCAGGGGGCCTCGGCCCTTTTGCAGGGGAGGCGAGGCCGGCAGCGCTCCCTTTGGGGGCCGTTCGAGACAACAGGGAGACCAGCAATGACCTTCGACCGTTCCATCAAGATCGCGCCGTCGATCCTGTCGGCCGATTTCGCGAATTTCGGGCAGGAGATCCGGGCCATCGAGGCGCAGGGCTGCGACTGGGTCCATGTGGACGTGATGGACGGCCATTTCGTGCCGAACCTGACCTTTGGCCCGCCGCTGGTGAAGGCGATCCGCCCGCATGTGAAAACGGTGATGGACGTGCACCTGATGATCGCGCCGGTCGATCCCTATATCGACGCCTTCGCCGAGGCCGGCAGCGACGTGATCACCGCCCATCTCGAGGCGGGACCGCATATCCATCGCACGCTGCAGGCGATCCGGGCTGCGGGCTGCAGGGCCGGGCTGGCGCTGAACCCGGGGACCGGCATCGAGGACGTGGAATACCTGCTGGACATGGTCGACCTAGTCTGCGTGATGACGGTGAACCCAGGGTTTGGCGGTCAGAAGTTCATCCATTCCCAGGTGGAGAAGGTGCGCCGCCTGCGGGAGATGATCGGCGACCGTCCGATCCATATCGAGATCGACGGCGGCATCACGCCCGAGACCGCGCCGCTGATGGCGGAGGCCGGGGCGGACGTTCTGGTGGCCGGGTCGGCGGTGTTCGAGGGCGGGTCCGTCGAGAATCCGGCGCCCTACGGCGAGAACATCAGGGCGATCCGGGCAGCCGCCGAGGCGGCGCAGCCCGGCGCCTGACCCGGGGCGCGGTCAAGGTCGGGGAGGGCGAATCGTGCTATCCTTCGAGCGGACCGCCGCGAACGGCGGCGATCCCTCGATGTGCGAACGTGAGGGAGGCAAACATGAGACCTGTGGTTCTTCTTGTCGGGCGTCTGCCGGACGTGGTGAACACCGTCGCGCGGGAGCTGGAGGACCTGCCGATCCAGTGGCTTGGCGCTCACAGCCGCGAGGAGGTGATCGCGCAGCTGGAGGCGGAGCCGAACATTCGGAGCGTGGTTGTCGGCGCGGGGTTGGACGATGCGGTGCGGGGCGACCTCGTCGGGGTTATCGCCTCCCGGCGGCCCGATCTGTGCATCCATTTCAAGGACAGGTTGTCTGGGCCAGCCGGCATGGCGCCCTTCGCGCGCCGGGTGGTCGAGACGGAAATGCTGCATTGGAAGGTGATCGACACGGCGTGATTTCCCGTCGGGAGGCGCGAGCGCGTGTCGGTTTCGCGGGTTCCGGATATTGTCATTCATAAAATTGAATGCGAGCATGGTTTCCTCGGAGACAGGGGAGGAGATCTGATGGAACTGACTCGACGCGGGATGCTGCGGGGCGCCCTGGCGGGCGCAACCGTTGGAACACTTGGTTTGCAGACAGGATGGGCGCGGGCGGCACTCGAGCTCAGCGGCGCAACGGTGGAGGTGCTGAGCGATGGCCACCTCATGCTGCCGGCCGACTTTATCTTCGGCCCGATGCCCGGGGACGAGTTGGCCGGCGTGCTGCAGCCCTTCGGGATGGAGCCGGGTGCGGCGCTGATGCCGGAGTGCAACGTGACGCTGCTACGCAAGGACGACATGGTGGTGCTGTTCGATGCCGGCGCCGGAGCGACCTTCCAGGACAGCGCGGGCCGGCTGGGCGAGGCGCTCGACGCGGCAGGGGTGGCACCGGAGGAGATCACCCATGTCGTCTTTACCCACGGCCATCCAGATCACCTCTGGGGGGTGCTGGACGATTTCGACGAGCCATTCTTCTCCGAGGCGCAGCACCTGATCGGCAAGGCCGAATGGGACTACTGGATCGATCCGAAGACGGTGGAGAGCATCGACCAGGGCCGCACCGCATTTGCCGTGGGCGCGCAGCGGCGGCTGGCGCTGATGGAGGATGCGATGACCTTCTTCGGGGATGGCGAGGAAATCCTGCCCGGTGTGGCCGCGCACATGACCCCCGGCCACACGCCGGGCCACATGTCCTTCGAGATCCGCGCCGGCAACGAGAGCGTCATGGTGATTGGCGATGCGATCGGCAATCACCATGTGGCCTTTGCCCGGCCTGACTGGTTGTCGGGCTCCGATCAGGATCAGCCCACGGCTGCGGCAACGCGCAGCGCACTGATGGATCGGTTGGCATCGGAACAGATGCGCTTCGTCGGCTTTCACCTGCCGGGTGGTCTCGGGCGTGCGGAGCGCGACGGATCGTCATATCGTTTTGTTGCCGAGGAGGCATAAGTCCACAGCTAACGACGCGGGCGGGGTGGCATGCCCTGCACCGCGGCATTGACAGGAGGTGCAGAAAATGCCCGCCGTTCCCCCGGTATGCGATTTCGGCTGGAAGGCCCCGGACTTCACCCTGCCTGGCACCGACGGGCGCGACCACGCCCTGTCGGAGATCGCGGGTCCGAAGGGCACGCTTATCATGTTCATCTGCAACCATTGCCCCTACGTGCTTGCCGCGATCGACCGGATCGTGCGGGACGGTCGAGAACTGCAGGGTCTCGGCATCGGTGTTGCTGCGATCTGTTCCAATGACGCAATCAGCTATCCGGCCGACAGCTTCGAGCAGATGAAGATCAAGGCGCAGGAATGGAGCCTTCCGTTTCCCTACCTGCATGACGAGAGCCAGCATGTGGCGCGGGCCTATGATGCGGCCTGCACGCCCGATTTCTTCGGCCTGAATTCAGATCGGGAACTCCAGTACCGCGGGCGGCTCGATGCCGCGCGCAACAAGGCCGCCCCGACGGATCTGCGGCGCGACCTCTTCGAGGCGATGAAACAGATTGCAGAAACCGGACGCGGCCCGCAGGAGCAGGTGGCCTCCATGGGCTGTTCGATCAAATGGAAAGCGGCATGAACATCGTATTCGACCTCGACGGAACCCTGATCGACAGCGCGCCGGACATCCAGGCCGTGTCGGAGATCATTCTCGGGCAGTTGGGCAAGGAGGCGCTGACCATCGAGGAGACCCGCAGCTTCGTCGGCGAGGGCGCGAAGGTTCTGGTGAGTCGGATGATGGCGGCGCGGGGGATCGAAGAAACGCCGGAAAGCCACGCGCGGATCTACGGCGATTTCGTCGCGCAGTACGAATACGCGGTGGAGAAGGCCGTGTTCTACCCCGGCGTCGTCGATGCGCTTGCGGTGTTGAAGGCGGCGGGGCATCGGATGGGGCTCTGCACCAACAAGCCGGAACTGCCGGCACGGGCGGTCATCCGGCACATGGGGCTGGAGCCGACCTTCGATGCCGTGGTCGCCGCCGGGATGATCGACAGCCGCAAGCCCGAGCCGGACATGCTGTTGAAGGCGGTCGAGGACATGGGCGGCGGCGCGACGCTCTACGTGGGCGACAGCGAGATCGACGCCGAAACCGCCCGCCGCGCCGACATCCCCTTCGCGCTCTACACCGAGGGGTATCGCAAGTCCCCGATTGCAGCGATGCCGCATGATTGGAGCTTTGACCATTTCGACCGGCTGCAGGGGATCGTGATCGAGGCCGTGGCGCGACAGACCGCAGCCGAATGAAGGCGCTGATCTTCGACGTCGACGGGACCCTCGCCGAAACCGAGGATCTGCACCGGCACGCCTTCAACGTCGCCTTTGTCGAGGCGGGCCTCGACTGGCACTGGGACGATGCGCTCAACCGGGAGTTGCTGGCCGTTTCGGGCGGCATCGAGCGGATGCGGTCTTTTCAGGAGCGGTTGCCGATTGGGCAGCGGCTGGGCGCGGCAGCGCTGGGACGGGTCTACGAAGGCAAGCGTGGGCATTATGCCCGAATGCTGGCAGGTGGGGCGCTTGGGCTGCGGCCCGGCGTGGCCGACCTGATCGGGGCGGCGCGCGACGCGGGGATCGGTCGGGCGGTGGTCACGGCTGCGAGCGCGGAGAGCTTCGAGGCGCTGGCGCAGGGGTGCCTGCCCGGCCCGGCATCGGGGCTGTTCGATCATGTGATTACCGGCAACGACGTATCGGCCAAGAAGCCGGACCCGGAGGGCTATCTCCTGGCGCTGGCCGGGCTGGGGATCGCGGCGGAAGAGGCACTGGTCTTCGAGGACAGCCCGGTCGGGTATGTCGCGGCCGTTGAGGCGGGAATCCCTGTCGTCGTCACGCCTTCGGCGCATTCACCACAAGGCATGGCCTTTCCGGCGGCGGTCGCTGTCCTGCCATCGCTCGAACGGGACCACTGGCCGAGCTTCGGATTTCCTCCGACCGATTGACCGGCACCGTGGAGCTCCCGCCGGTCGTCGACGCATCAAAGATGCGCTCCTCCCGTTGGGCGCGGCCGCGCGCAAGCGCGCGGCGCCTCCGGTGGGGATACATGAGGACGGGTGAAGCCGACGCGTCAGAAATAGACCGCCTGGAAGGTCGCGAGGATCTCGCCTTCGGGTCCGAGAAGCTCCATCTGCTCGCCGCTCACGCGGTGCTCCGACGCGGCCTCGAGCATTTCGCCGAGCGAGCGTTCCAGCGCGTCGAGGGGCGGCGGGCATGCCATCATCGTCGCAGCCCCGGGCAGGAAGCGGACGGATGGACCGTCCAGCTCGTAGCCGCCGCGGATCATGTTGCAGCCGACGGTCGCGTTGTAGCTGCCGTCCGAGCGCAGGATGACATGGGGCTCGCGCGCGTTGTCCTGCACTTCTACCGGGGTACCGCCGAGGGTCAGGATCTTCCAGTAGGTGTTGATGAAATCGACGTCGGGCATCGGCGGCGGGGTGTCGTTTACCATCTTGAGGATCATCTCCAACTCGGTGCCGCCGCCCCGGGTCAGCACGGGATAGGCCGTGTCTGTGATCATGAGAAGCCTGTCCCCCTCGAGGACGCGGGCCATTAGGGTGTAGCTCCGCGCGGGATCGATGCGGGCGGGGTCGTAGGCAAAGGCGAAGCGATAGGGCGGGGCGCCCGGCTCGGGAATCCGGTAGGTCGCCAGGACCTGGGCCGGCGCATCGGCGCGGGAGACGTCCTGAAACGAGATCTCGACTTCGGCCGCGGGCGGCAACATCATGCGCTGCAGGTAGGTGACCGTCCCGGTCAGGGTTTCGGCTACGGCTGGTACAGGCGCTCCGAGCAAGACCAGGAGGGCAAGAAAAATCGGACGCATTGAAATCTCCCTCGAGTACGGACCGGCTGCAAGGCCTAGGTGGCCCGGCATAGGCTGGACGCGGGAAAGATTAGCAGCGCCTTTCGGTCGTGGCGACTGTAAAGCAAGATGAGGTGCCTGCCCTCAGACGCTTTCGATCTGCAGCAAGGAGTGCAGACCGGCATTGCCCTTGACCAGATCGGCCAGCGTTACGTCGTCGAGCGCGTGGTAGAAGGCCTCGAGCGCCACTGAAAGGTGGCCACGCAGCCGACAGCTTGCGGTCAGCGGGCAATGGTTGTCCGAGCCCGCGAAACATTCGGCGAAGGGAACGTTCGCCTCGAACACGCGAAAGACCTGGCCCACGCTGAGCGATTCCGGCGCCACCTTGAGACGAACGCCGCCGTTGCGGCCGCGCGCCGTTTCGATGAACCCGGTCTGGCCCAGCATGTTGATCACCACGCCGAGGTGGTTTTCCGATGAGTTGCAGGCTTCGGCGATCTCGGATTTCCGCACCGTCCTGTCCGTGTTGATCGCACAGAACATGAGTGCGCGCATCGCCAGGTTGGTGCGAACGGTCAAACGCATGTCGAGCACATCCTTTCCAATGCAGGGCCGCTCGGGCATCAGGGCCGGCCCTGTCTTTATACAGGTCACGTACCTTACACCGATACCTGTATAAATGCATCGAGAATGAATCTATGGGAAGTCCATTGAGCGGAAAAGACGCGAGTCCGGCCGGCTTGAGGCTATTGGACGCGGTGACGCCGGTGAAGGCGCGGCTGGACCGGGCTGGCTGGGTTTCGGTCGTCGCGGCCTTGCTGTGGTTGCCGCAGGCCAGCGCGGTTGCGTGGCTGTTGTCCGAACTGGTGCACGGTCGGGCGACGATCAGCGCCAGCTTGACGGGGGCGGTAGGGTTTGCCGCTCTGGGCACGCTGCGCGCGTGGCTGCAGGCGCTGTCGGACAGGCTCTCGGTCGAGGCGGCGGACGAGGTGCTCGCGGTCGAACGATCTGCCCTGGTCCGAAGGGAAGGGCGGCGTTCACCCATGGCCGGCGGCCCCGGGTCCGCGGCGGTCGCGGCGCTGGCCTCCGAGAAGCTGGCGGCGCTTTCGCCTTATCTCACGCGGTACCGGCCGGCCTGGCTGCGCGCGGCGGTGGTGCCGCTGGTGATCCTCGCGGTCTCGGCCTGGTACTCCTGGGCGGTCGCTTTGGTTCTGCTGGTCGCGGGGCCGTTGATCCCCGTCTTCATGGCTCTGGTGGGGATGGCGGCCCGCGATGCCAGCGCGCGCCAGATGGAGGAGATCGGGAGCCTCAACACCCTGTTGCTGGAACGGTTGCAGGCGCTGGTTGACATTCGACTGCTCGACGGGCGGACGCAGGTTCTGGAAGGGTTTGCGGAGCGCGCGGAGGCGTTGCGCGCGCGCACGATGGAGGTGCTTCGAATCGCCTTCCTTTCCTTGGCCGTGCTGGAGCTGTTCTCGGCGCTCGGGGTCGCGATGGTCGCGGTCTACGTCGGGTTCTCGCTGCTCGGTACGATTTCTTTCGGCGCGTGGACCGGACCATTGACGTTGGGACAGGGGATATTCTTGTTGTTGTTGGCGCCAGAGTTCTTCCAGCCCTTGAGGGATGTGGCGGCGGCCTGGCACGACAAGGCAGCGGCGACGGCGGTTGCCGCGGAACTTGTGGAGGTCGAGGCCGAGATTTCTGTCGCGCTGGTCGGCGCGGGTGTGACTGCCGTGTCCTTGCCGGGGGCGCCGTCCCTGCAGACGGTTGGCGTGGAGGTGCTTGCGGCGCCCGGGCGTAGGTTGACGTTCCCGGATTTCACGGTGCCGGCCGGAGGGACCTGTGCGCTGGTCGGGGCTAGCGGGCGGGGGAAATCCACCCTGCTGGCCGCGCTCGCGGGGTTGGTGCCGGTTGCCGGGGGCGAAATCCGGGTTGCCGGGCATGTGCTGGGGGACCAGACCGCCGATGCCTGGCGGATGCGTATTGGTTGGGTGCCGCAGGCGCCGCATTTCTTCACGGCCTCGCTCGGGGCCAACCTGCGTCTCGGCGCACCCGGAGCGAGCGCGGAGGAGGTTCTCGAGGCGCTGGCCGTTGCGCGGGCGGAAGACATTTTGCAGCGGATGCCGCGCGGCTTGCTGACCCGGTTGGGCGAGACCGGCGCCGGGGTTTCGGGCGGCGAGGCGCGGCGCCTGATGCTGGCCCGCGCAGCACTTGGCGCGGCCGATGTGATCCTGGCGGACGAGCCCACGTCGAACCTCGATGCCGAGACGGCCGAGGCCGTGACCGACAGCCTGCTGGCGCTCGCCGGCGGCGGCGCGACGCTGGTGGTGGCAACCCACGACCCGGCTCTCGCCGCGCGTATGGATCAACAGATCAGGCTGGAGGCGACGGCATGACCCGGCACCTGCTCTCGGTCTTCGCGGTGATCCTTCGGTCGGAAAGCTGGGCCCTGGCCCGTGGAATTGCACTGTCGGTCATTGTGCTGGCGATGGGGGTGACGCTGCTCGGACTGTCCGGCTGGTTCATCGTCGCGGCAGGGGCGGCGGGATTGGCCGGCACCGGCGCAGTTTTCGACGTGTTTCGCCCCAGTGCCGCCGTCCGGTTCCTGGCGCTCGGCCGAACCGCGGCGCGTTATGGCGAGAGGTTGCTCACCCACGATGCCACGCTCCGGGCGCTGGCGCTGCTGCGAGTGCGTCTGCTGGCACGGATCTCCGCCACGCCGTTCGAGGCTATGAGCCGGTATCGCGGCGCGCAGGTGCTTGGCCGGCTGACCGCCGATGTCGACGCGCTGGACGGGGTCGCGCTGCGGCTGGTGATCCCGCTGCTCGCCGGTAGCGTGACGCTGGCCGGGGCCTGGGCCGTGCTGGCCTGGCTTGTCGATCCGAGGGTCGCGTCCTGGTCTGTGCTCGGTCTGGCGGCCGGATCGGCGCTGGCCTTGGGCTGGGCCGTGCGGGCGAGTGCCCGGCCCTCGCGGTTGGCGGCGGCGGCGGATCAGGCGTTCCGCGTGCGGGTGATCGACCACCTGCGCGGGCGGGCGATGCTGGCCTTTGCCGGGCAGCTCGACAGCTCGCTTGCCTCCGTTCTGGATGCTGATGCGAGAGCCCGACGTGCGGGGCTTCAGGTCGCGCTGGTGGAGCGGCGGGCCGGGGTGCTTGTCTCGGTGGCGGTGACAATTGCGGCGGCTGGCGCACTCCTGCTCGGGTCGGAACTTGCCCGCAGCGAGGTGATTACGGCACCCAGCGTGGCGCTCGGGGTGCTGGGGGTACTGGCGCTGGCCGAGACCGTCGCGCCGTTGCGGCGGGGCGCGGCGGAGATCGGGGCGATGCGGGATGCCGCCCGGCGGGTGAACCGGATACTGCAGACCACGCCCGACCCGCGTCCGGTGCCCGCCGGACCCCAACCAGACATTGCGCCGGGGTTGCAACTCGACACCGTGACGCTCGCTTCGCCGGGGTCCCGGCAGCCACTGATTGCCGGAGTGAACCTCTCCGTGGCTCCGGGAGAGACGGTGGCGCTGACCGGGCCGAGCGGGATCGGGAAGTCCACGCTTCTGAACGCGGTTGCCGGCCTCAGTGCCGTGCAGGGCGGGCGTATCCTGATCGGTGGAAGGCCGGTCGGCGACTGGCCGGAGCCGGACCTGCGGACCGTGTTGGGCTATCTCCCACAGCGATCCGCCCTGATCAGCGGCACGATCGCGGAGAACCTGACGCTTGGCGCGCCCGATGCCGGGGACGCGGCGTTGCACGCGGTGCTCTCCGATGTGGCGCTCGACGGCGTGGCGCGCCGGGTGGGCGGACTCGGCGCGCGGCTCGGGGAGGGCGGCAAGGGCCTCTCGGGAGGCGAGGCGCGCCGGCTGCAACTGGCCCGCGTCCTGCTCCGGCGGCCCCGGATCCTGCTGCTCGACGAACCGACAGAGGGGCTGGACCGGGAGACCGCAATCCGGGTTCTGCAAGGCGTGCGACGCGCCTGTCCGGACGCCGCGATCCTCCTTTCAGCCCATCGCGAAGTTGAACGCGACTGGGCCAATCGCGCCTTGCCTCTCATACGTCCGTGAAGGAAGTCGTATCTTATTGATCTGTATCAAGGTGCATTCAGCAAACTGAATGCAAAAGCCGGTTTATAAAGCTATCTGAAAGATACGCATTTAAACACTGACGGAGGCCCTTCATGGAACTCGACGTAGTGGAGTTGTCGCGCCTGCAATTCGCGATGACGGCCATGTATCACTTCCTCTTCGTGCCGCTCACGCTCGGTCTGTCGATCATCGTGGCGATCATGGAGACAGTCTATGTGATGACCAACCGTCCGATCTGGCGCCAGATGACGAAATTCTGGGGCACGCTCTTCGGCATTAACTTCGTGCTGGGCGTGGCCACCGGCATCACGATGGAGTTCCAGTTCGGCATGAACTGGGCCTATTACAGCCACTACGTGGGAGACATCTTCGGCGCGCCGTTGGCGATCGAGGGGCTGATGGCCTTCTTCATGGAGGCGACCTTCGTCGGGTTGTTCTTCTTCGGATGGGACAAGCTCAGCAAGCGTGCGCACCTGGTCGTCGCCTGGTTGGTCGCCATCGGCTCCAACTTCTCGGCCCTCTGGATCCTGATCGCCAACGGCTGGATGCAGAACCCGGTGGGCGCGGAGTTCAACCCGGTCTCCATGCGCATGGAGATGACGAGCTTTTTCGAGGTCGTGTTCAACGAGGTCGCGCAGGCCAAGTTCGTGCACACGGTCTCGGCCGGATACGTCACGGCCTCGGTCTTCGTGCTGGGGGTTTCCTCCTGGTACCTGCTGAAGGGGCGGCACATCGACCTGGCCCGCAGGTCGATCGCGGTGGCGGCCTCCTTCGGGCTGGCCTCGGCGCTCTCGGTCGTGGTGCTCGGCGACGAGTCCGGCTACGAGGCGACGCTGAACCAGAAGATGAAGCTCGCCGCGATCGAGGGCATGTGGCACACCGAGCCCGCGCCGGCCTCCTTCACACTGGTCGGTTTCCCGGACAGCGAGGCGCGCGAGACGCATTACGCGATTCACATTCCCTGGATGATGGGTCTGATCGGCACCCGGTCCCTGACCGAGGAGATCCCTGGCATAACCGAACTTGTCGAGGCGGCCGAGGAGCGGATCCGGTCCGGTATCCTGGCCTATGACGCCCTGGTGCAGATCCGCGAACTGAAGGAGTCGGCGCCGGCAAACCTCACCGCGCAATTCGAGGAGCACAGCGACGATCTGGGTTATGCCTTTCTGCTCAAGCGCTACGTCGATGATCCCCGCGAGGCCACCGAAGAACAGATCGCAATGGCCGCGAACGACACGGTGCCGACCGTCTGGCCGCTGTTCTGGGCGTTCCGGATCATGGTCGGGCTCGGCTTCGCCTTCATCGGTCTCATGGTCTATTTCTTCTACCGCGCCAACTGGAAGGGCATGACGTTCCCACGGCCCGCGCTGCATCTCGCCGTCTGGATGATCCCGACGCCCTGGATCGCCGCGGAACTCGGGTGGTTCGTGGCCGAATACGGGCGTCAGCCCTGGACGGTGGACGGGGTCTTGCCGACGGCGATGTCGGTCAGTCACCTGACCATTGCCGACCTGCTCATTACGCTGGCGGGCTTCATCACCTTCTACACGATCCTCTTCGTGGTCGAGATCGGCCTGATGCTGAAATACATCCGCAAGGGCCCCTACATGGACGTGGCCGAAACCGATGCCTGGATGGAAAAACACGAGCATCGCCTGCGGACCCATGACGGCCGCGTTCCCGGCATCACCACCCCGGCGGAGTGAACGACAATGATCCTCTACGAACTTATCGACTTCGAGATCCTGCGGGTGATCTGGTGGCTCCTGCTGGGCGTGCTGCTGATAGGCTTCGCCCTGACCGACGGGTTCGACATGGGCGTGGGCGCGCTGCTGCCCTTCGTCGCCCGGACGGACCTCGAGCGCCGGCAGGCGATCAACACCGTCGGCCCGGTCTGGGAGGGCAACCAGGTGTGGTTCATCCTCGGCGGCGGCGCGATTTTTGCCGCCTGGCCACCGCTCTACGCGGTGAGCTTCTCCGGCTTCTACCTCGCCATGTTCACGGTGCTCGCGGCGCTGATCCTGCGCCCCGTGGGCTTCAAGTACCGCTCCAAGCGCGAGAGCACCGCGTGGCGGTCGGCCTGGGACTGGGCGCTGTTTGTCGGCGGCGCGGTGCCGGCGCTGATCTTTGGCGTGGCGGTGGGCAACATCCTCGTGGGCGTGCCGTTCCACCTGACGCCGGAGCTGATCCCGATGTATGACGGCCCGTTCTACGCCAAGTTCTTCGGCCTGCTGAACCCGTTCTCGCTGCTGGCCGGTCTGATCTCCCTCGCGATGCTGCTCCAACACGGCGCGGCCTGGCTGGCGCTCAAGACAGACGGCATGGTCGAGACCCGCGCCCGGCGCCTCGGCCCGTTCTTCGGCTATCTCGCGGCGGTCGGGTTCGCACTGGCCGGTGTGTGGCTGGCCGTCGGG
Source organism: Tropicimonas aquimaris (assembly GCF_042676185.1). Taxonomy (NCBI): domain Bacteria; kingdom Pseudomonadati; phylum Pseudomonadota; class Alphaproteobacteria; order Rhodobacterales; family Roseobacteraceae; genus Tropicimonas; species Tropicimonas aquimaris. Next base: position 246,289 of record NZ_JBHTJT010000007.1, read on the forward strand.
ATCGACGGCTTCGCCTTTGCCGGCGAGGTCGTGACGGACGGCCCGTCCAACCCGCTGCTCTCCGAGGTCATCCGCGGCGGCAGCTGGCTCGACGCCTACGGCGACCGCCCCTGGATCGCTACTGCCCCGCTGATGGGCTTTGTCGGCATCCTGATGGCCGCCCGCTCCTTCGGTGGCCACGGCGACCTCTCCCCGCTGCTGTGGTCCAAGCTCGGCATCTTCGGGGTGATCTCGACGGTCGGGCTGACGATGTTCCCCTTCATCCTGCCCTCCAGCGTCGATCCCAATGCCTCGCTGACCGTCTGGGACAGCTCTTCCTCGCACATGACGCTCTTTGTCATGCTGGTCTGCACGGCGATCTTCATGCCGCTGATTCTTGCCTACACGGCCTGGGTCTACAGCGTGCTCTGGGGCAAGGTCACCGTGGAGGACATCGAGGACAATTCGGAAACCGTTTACTAAGGAGCACGAGACATGTGGTATTTTGCCTGGCTTCTCGGATTGCCGCTGGCCGCCCTGCTGGCCGTCCTCAACGCGATGTGGGTCGAGATGCAGGAGGACCGGGCGCTCGCCGAGGAGGATTGACGCGCGCCGGGCTGCGCGACGTCGCTTGACGTTGGCGCGCCGATGCTGATCGGATTGGCGGGAGGAAATGGCCCGCCGATCCTCGACGGTCCCAGAATGCCGGAAAGCGAGAGCCATGAGCGAGACAGCAACCGCCATCGAACCCAGACTGGCGCATTTCCCGGTGACCTTCTTCGCTGCTGTGATGGGGCTGGCGGGGCTGACGCTCGCCACTGATGTCGTCGAGCAGGCCTGGGGTCTGCCGGCGCTCCTCTCCTGGCTCTTCCTGGCGGCCACGATCCTGGCCTTCGGAGCGATTTCGTCGGTGATGATCGCGAAGTATCGGCGCTACAAGGCGCATTTCATTGCCGAGTGGATGCATCCGGTGAAGAAGGCCTTCTTCCCGGCGATCTCGATCTCGCTGCTGCTTATTGCGACGGCCCTGGCGCCGGCCGCGCCCGGGCTGGCGCGGCTCGTCTGGGGGAGCGGAGCGGCGCTTCAGGCGGTGCTGATGCTGGCGGTGGTCTCGGGCTGGATCGGGCACCGACCGTTCCAGCCGATGCACATCTCGCCCGCATGGTTCATCCCCGCCGTCGGCAACGTCGTGGCGCCGGTGGCCGGGGTCGGGCTCGGGTTCGTGGAGCTGTCATGGCTGTTCTTCTCCGCCGGCATCCTGTTCTGGGTGGTGCTGCTGACGCTGGTGATGAACCGGCTGATCTTTCACGATCCGCTGCCGGGCAAGCTGCTGCCGACGCTCACCATCCTGATCGCGCCGCCGGCGGTCTCCTTCCTTGCCTGGATCCAGCTCAACGGCGGGCAGGTGGACGCGCTGGCGCGGATCCTGGTCAACCTCGGCTACGTCTTTGCCGCCATCGTGGTCGTGCAATCCTGGAAATTCCGGGTGATCCCCTTCGCGATGAGCTGGTGGGCGCTGAGCTTTCCCACCGCCGCCCTGACGATCGCCACCTTCCGCTATGCGGCCCTGACCGGCTCCGGGTTCCACGCGATCCTGGGAGGGCTGCTCTACCTCGTGCTGCTGATGATCATGGCCGCGCTGATCGCTCGGACGCTGCTGGCGATCCGGCGCAACGAGATCTGCGTACCGGAATAGGTGTCGCCTCCCGGTCTCAGGCTTCCTAGACTCCGCGAGGCGGGGGCAGGGGGGTGGCGCGCATGATCGACAAGCTGGAAATGTTCATCGCGCTGGCCAACGAGCAGCATTTCGGCCGCGCGGCGGAGGCCTGCGGCGTAACCCAGCCGACGCTCTCGGCGGCGATCCGGCAGCTGGAGGACCAACTCGGCGTGCAACTCGTGCGGAGGGGCTCCCGCTACCAGGGGCTGACGCCGGAGGGCGTGCGGGCGCTCGAATGGGCGCACCGTATTGCCGGAGACGCCCGGATCATGCGGGCCGAGATGCGGATGGCGAAGGAGGGGCTGTCGGGCAAGCTGCGCCTGGCGGTGGTGCCGACCGCGTTGGCGATGGTCGCCACGCTGACCCGCCCGCTGATGGAGCGGCACCCGAACCTCTTCGTGGTGATCCATTCCCGCAATTCCGGCGCGGTGCGGTCGATGGTCGAAGGGCTCGAGGCCGACGCCGGCATCACCTACCTCGACGGCGATCCGCTGGGGCGGCTGATGACCGTGCCGCTCTACCGCGAACGCTATCTCATGGTGGTGTCCGAGGGCTCCCCGCTGGCGGGGCGGGGTTCGGTCACCTGGGCGGAAGTGGCGGAGCGGCCGCTCTGCCTGCTGACCGAGGACATGCAGAACCGGCGCATCATCAACCAGCACATGGCGGAGGCCGGCGCGCGCCCGGCGCCGCGGCTGGCGTCGGATTCGGTGCTGGCGCTTATCGCCCATGTTCGCGCGGGCGGTTGGGAGACGGTTCTGCCACAATCCACCGCGGCACTGTTCGGCAGCGGGTCCGGGCTCTCCGCCATCCCGGTGGAGGCCGACAGCGCCGGGCACCGGATCGGTCTGATCGCAGAGCCGCGCGAGCCGCACAGCCCGGTGCTGCAGGCACTGATCGACGGGGCCATCGATGCGGCAGGCGCGCTTGATAGATGATCTCTATCGAATGACGAAAAATCAATATTGATCTTGGGGTCGCTTTCTTGCTCCCATGGTCGAACCTTTGGGAGGAGGCCGCCATGGCACTGGATGTCGCCGATACCGAGACGATTGCCCGGGCGCGAGAGATTGCGACCCGCCTGAAGCCGTTGGAGGGGCCGCTTCTGCCGATCCTGCACGAGGTGCAGGAGACCTTTGGCCATGTGCCCGCCTCGGCGCTGCCGGCGATTGCCGATGTGCTGAACCTGACGGCGGCTGAAGTGCATGGGACGATGTCCTTCTACCCCGATTTTCGCACCGCGCCGGCCGGACGGATGGTGGTGAAGATCTGCCGTGCCGAAGCCTGCAAGGCTATGGGCGGCGATGCGCTCGCGGCCGAGGTGCAGGAGCGGATGGGGCTCGGCTGGCACGAGACCAGCGCCGACGAACGCGCCACGCTCGAGCCGGTCTATTGCCTTGGGCTTTGCGCATGCGCGCCGACGGCGATGGTGGGGGACACGCTGATCGGCCGGGCCGATGCGGCGGCGGTGTTGCGTGCGGCCGGGGAGGACACGGCGTGAGGACGATTTTCGTACCCCGGGATGCCGCGGCGCTGGCGCTTGGTGCCGACGCGGTGGCGCAGGCGATCTCGCGCGAGGCGGAAGCCCGTGGCGAGGCGGTGGAGATCGTCCGCAACGGCAGCCGCGGCATGATCTGGCTGGAGCCGCTGGTCGAGGTGCTCGACGGCGAGACCCGCATGGGCTTCGGCCCGATGACGCCCGACGACGTGCCCGCGCTGTTCGACGGCGGGTTCCGCAGCCACGCCAAGGCGCTCGGCCCTGTGGAGGAGATCCCCTTCTTCGCCGCTCAGACCCGGCTCACTTTCGCGCGCTGCGGCCTGATCGATCCGCTCTCGCTCGCCGATTACGAGGTAAACGACGGCCTGTCCGGCCTGCGGCGTGCGCTGGCCATGTCGCCCGAGGAGATCACGGCCGAGGTCACCGAGTCCGGCCTGCGGGGACGGGGCGGGGCGGGCTTTCCGACCGGCATCAAGTGGGAAACGGTGCGCAAGGCGCCGGGGGACCGCAAGTACATCGTCTGCAACGCCGACGAGGGCGACAGCGGCACCTTTGCCGACCGGATGCTTATGGAGGGCGATCCCTTCTGCCTGATCGAGGGCATGGTGATCGCGGGCCTCGGCACCGGGGCGGACAAGGGCTACGTCTACCTGCGCTCCGAGTATCCGCATGCCATCGCCACGATGCGCGAGGCGGTCGGGCTGGCACGGCGCGCCGGGCTGCTCGGGCCTTCGGTGATCGACAGCGGGCGGGCGTTCGAGATCGAGATCCGCGTCGGCGCGGGCGCCTATGTCTGCGGCGAGGAGACGAGCCTGCTCAACTCGCTCGAAGGCAAGCGCGGCGTGGTTCGCGCCAAGCCGCCGCTGCCGGCGCTCGAGGGCTTCCTTGGCAGGCCCACGGTGGTCAACAACGTGATCTCGCTCGCCACGGTGCCGGTGATCCTCGACAAGGGCGCGAAGGGTTTCCGCCAACTCGGGCACAACCGCTCCCACGGCACGATCCCGATCCAGGTCGCCGGCAACGTGAAGCATGGCGGGCTGTTCGAGACGGCCTTCGGCATGTCGCTGGGGGACCTGGTCGAGAAGGTCGCGCGCGGCACCGCCACCGGGCGTCCGGTGAAGGCGGTGCAGGTCGGCGGGCCGCTCGGCGCCTATTTCCGACCCGACCAGTTCGACACGCCCTTCTGCTACGAGGCCTTCGACGGCGAGGGCGGGCTGGTGGGCCACGCCGGGATCGTCGTTTTCGACGACACCGTCGACATGCTGGAACAGGCGCGCTTCGCGATGGAGTTCTGCGCCATCGAAAGCTGCGGCAAGTGCACGCCTTGCCGGATCGGCGCGGTGCGCGGCGTCGAGACGCTGGACAAGATCCGCGCCGGCGAGCCCGGCCAGGTCGAACTCCTGGAAGACCTCTGCGAGACCATGCGCGGTGGGTCGCTTTGCGCGCTCGGGGGCTTCACGCCATACCCGGTGCTCTCCGCGCTCACCCGTTTCCCCGATGACTTCGCGACCACGACGGAGGCCGCCGAATGAAGGACTTCATCATCCCCTGGCAGGACGACCGCGACATGGGCACGCCCGCGAAGGACGGCGCCCCGGTCACACTCATCATCGATGGCTTCGAGGTGACGGTGCCGGAGGGCACGTCGGTCATGCGGGCCGCCGCCGAGGCGGGGCTCTCGATCCCCAAGCTCTGCGCCACCGACAGCGTCGAGGCCTTTGGTTCCTGCAGGCTCTGCCTCGTGGAAATCGAGGGCCGCAAGGGCACACCGGCCTCCTGCACGACGCCGGTTGCGCCGGGCATGGTGGTGCACACCCAGACCGAAACGGTGAAGAAGCTGCGGCGCGGGGTGATGGAGCTCTACATCTCCGACCACCCGCTCGATTGTCTGACCTGCGCCGCCAACGGCGATTGCGAGTTGCAGGACATGGCGGGCGCCGTCGGCCTGCGCGACGTGCGCTACGGCCACGAGGGCGAAAGCCACGTCAGCGCCCGGCAGAACGGCGAGGCCAACCCGCGCTACCTGCCGAAGGACGAGAGCAACCCCTACTTCACCTACGATCCCTCCAAGTGCATCGTCTGCTCCCGCTGCGTGCGCGCCTGCGAGGAGGTGCAGGGCACCTTCGCGCTGACCATCCAGGGGCGCGGTTTCGACAGCCGCGTTTCGGCGGGCACCAGCGAGGACAGCTTCCTGACCTCCGACTGCGTCTCCTGCGGTGCCTGTGTGCAGGCCTGCCCGACGGCGACGCTGCAGGAGAAGTCGGTCTTCGAGATCGGCACGCCGACCCGCTCGGTCGTCACCACCTGCGCCTATTGCGGCGTCGGCTGCTCCTTCAAGGCCGAGATGCGGGGCGACGAGTTGGTCCGCATGGTGCCCTTCAAGAATGGCGAGGCCAACCGCGGGCATTCCTGCGTGAAGGGCCGCTTCGCCTGGGGCTATGCCAATCACGCCGAGCGCATCCTGAACCCGATGATCCGCGACCGCATCGACGAGCCCTGGCGCGAAGTCAGCTGGGACGAGGCCTTCGCCTTTGCCGCGCTCAAGCTGCGGAACATCCAGGCGCGCCACGGCGTCGGTGCGATCGGCGGCATCACCTCCTCGCGCTGCACCAACGAGGAGACCTACCTCGTCCAGAAGCTGATCCGACAGGTCTTCGGCAACAACAACGTCGACACCTGCGCCCGGGTCTGCCACTCGCCCACCGGCTACGGCCTCAAGACGACCTTCGGCACCTCGGCCGGCACCCAGAACTTCGACTCGGTCGAGCAGACCGACGTGGTGATCGTGATGGGCGCCAACCCGACCGACGGCCACCCGGTGTTCGGCTCGCGGCTGAAGAAGCGGCTGCGGCAGGGGGCGAAGCTGATCGTGATCGACCCGCGCCGCATAGACCTTGTGCGCACGCCGCATATCGAGGCCGCGCATCACCTGGCCCTGACCCCCGGGACCAATGTCGCGGTGATGACGGCGCTCGCCCATGTGATCGTGACGGAAGGGCTGGTCGACGAGGATTTCGTCCGCGAGCGCTGCGATCTCGACGCCTTCGAGGACTGGGCCGCCTTCGTCTCCGAGGAAAGCCGCAGCCCCGAGGCGACGGAAGCCGTCACCGGTGTTCCGGCCGCCGAGCTGCGCGCCGCAGCGCGCCTCTTCGCGACCGGCGGCAACGGGGCAATCTATTATGGGCTCGGCGTGACCGAGCACAGCCAGGGCTCCACCACCGTCATGGCCATCGCCAACCTCGCCATGGCGACCGGCAACATCGGCCGGCCCGGCGTTGGGGTGAACCCGCTCAGGGGCCAGAACAACGTGCAGGGCTCCTGCGATATGGGCTCCTTCCCGCACGAATTGCCCGGCTACCGGCATGTGCATGATGCGGACACCCGCGCGATCTTTGAGCGCGCCTGGGGCGTGAAGATCCAGGACGAGCCCGGCCTGCGCATTCCCAACATGCTCGACGCCGCGGTCGATGGCACTTTCCGGGGTATCTACATCCAGGGTGAGGACATCCTGCAATCGGACCCCAATACCAAGCACGTGGCCGCCGGCCTCGCCGCGATGGACTGCGTGATCGTGCACGACCTATTCCTGAACGAGACGGCGAACTACGCCCATGTCTTCCTGCCCGGCTCGACCTTCCTCGAGAAGGACGGGACCTTCACCAACGCCGAGCGGCGGATCAACCGCGTCCGCAAGGTCATGGCACCGAAGAACGGGCTGGCGGACTGGGAGGTGACGCAGGAGTTGGCCCGTTCGCTCGGGGCCGACTGGGGCTACACCCACCCCGCGCAAGTGATGGACGAGATCGCGGCCACCACCCCGGGCTTCGCCAATGTCTCCTACGACATGCTGGAGCAGCGCGGCTCGGTCCAGTGGCCCTGCAACGACGCGGCGCCCGAGGGGTCGCCGATCATGCACACGGACGGTTTCGTGCGCGGCAAGGGGTTGTTCGTGCTGACGGATTACGTGGCCACCGACGAGCGCACCGGCCCGCGTTTTCCGCTCCTTCTGACGACCGGACGCATCCTCAGCCAGTACAACGTCGGCGCCCAGACCCGGCGAACCCGCAACGTGGTCTGGCACGAGGGCGATGTGCTGGAGATCCACCCGCACGACGCCGAGCAGCGCGGCGTCACCGAGGGTGCCTGGGTCCGGCTGGCCAGCCGTTCCGGCGAGACCACCCTGCGCGCCACGCTCACCGAAAGGGTGGCGCCCGGCGTGGTCTACACGACCTTCCATCACCCGGACACGCAGGCCAACGTGATCACCACCGACTATTCCGACTGGGCCACCAACTGCCCGGAATACAAGGTGACCGCCGTGCAGGTGGGCCTCTCAAACGGGCCGACCGACTGGCAGACCGACTATGCCGCGCAGGCCGCGCATTCGCGCCGAATCCTGCCGCCCGTGGCCGAGTGAGATGGGCCGGCACATGCCCATCCCGGTGACAGGCCAGACCGGCCGCCTCCTCGTCGAGGAGGTTCCGGTGGCGCTAGTCTACAACGGCACCACCCATGCGGTGATGATGGCCACCCCGGCCGATCTGGAGGATTTCGCGGCCGGCTTCTCGATCTCCGAGGGGATCGTGGAGCGCGTCGCCGACCTCGGCGAGATCGAGATTGTGCCGCAGGCTGAAGGCGTGGAGTTGCGGATGTGGCTCGAAGAGCCCTTCGCCGCGCGCCTTGCCGATCACCGTCGCGCCATGGCTGGTCCAGTCGGGTGCGGCCTCTGCGGGATCGACTCGATCGAGGCGGCGCTGCGCCCAGCGGCGCCGGTCGCAACCCGTAACCTTGAACTCACCTCCGCCGACTTGCGTGACGCCCCCGCCGCGCTGCGCCGCGCCCAACCCTTGCACGACGCCACCGGCGCCGCCCATGCCGCCGGGCTCTGGCGTCCAGGCCAGGGCCTTGTCCGCCTGCGCGAAGATGTCGGCCGGCACAATGCGCTCGACAAGCTCCTCGGCGCCACGCTCACGGCGGGCGAGACCGGGGCAGGGGCGGCGGTGGTGCTGACCTCGCGCGTCTCGGTGGAGATGGTGCAGAAGGCCGCGGCGCTCGGCGCGGAGGCGATCCTCGCTGTCTCCGCGCCCACGACGCTGGCGGCCCGCATGGCGCAGGACGCAGGGCTGACGCTGATCACCAATCTCAAGGGTGGGGAAGGCCGCGTCCTTGCTCACCCGTCGCGCCTGAAGGAGCCGTCGTCCCGATGAGCCAGGAAAAGATCGCCTACATGGCCAACCAGATCGCCACCGCCTTCGCCACCAGGCCCGAGCCAGAGGCGGTGGAGGCCGTGGCCGCCCATATCAACCAGTTCTGGGAACCGCGCATGCGCCTGCAATTGCTCGACCTGCTCGCGAGCGAGGACGTCGTTCTCTCGGATCTCGTCCGCAAGGCCGGCCCAGAAATCCGCAGGCCCGCCGCTTCTTCTGTCTGAAAATATCCTCGGGGGGAGCGGCCCGCTTCGGACCGCGCGGGGGGCAGACAGCCCCCCGTCCCGCACTCATCGTGCGTGCAGCGACTTGATGTTGGCGAACTTCATCTTGCGCCGGTCGTGGGTCATGTTGTTGTCGATGAACTCCAGCACCAGCGGACGGATGTTGTTGCGCCAGGACTTGCCCGCAAAGATCCCGTAATGCCCCGCGCCGGGCTCCAGATGGCTGGCCTTCTTGCTGTCCTCCAGGCCGGTCAGAAGGTTCAGCGCGGCAACGCATTGGCCGGGCGCCGAGATGTCGTCGTTCGCGCCTTCGACCGTCATCACCGCGACATCGGTGATCGCGCCGATATGGACCCGCTTGCCCTCGACCTCGAAGATGTCCCGTGCGATCTCGCGGTTCTTGAAGTTTCGCTCCACGGTGGACAGGTAGAATTCAGCGGTCATGTCCATGACGGCGAGGTATTCGTCGTAGAACCGGTTGTGCCTGTCGTGCTCTCCAGACTCGCCGCGCGCCACCCGCACGATCTGGTCGAAGAAGGCGGTGGCGTGGGTCTCGGAGTTCATCGCGATGAAGGAGGCAAGCTGCTGCAGGCCCGGGTAGACCATGCGACCGGCCCCGGCGTATTTGAAGCCGACCCGCTGAACCACATGCTGCTCGAGCTGGCCCATGGTCACGGTGCGTCCGAAGTCGGTCACCTCGGTGGGCGCAGCGCCCGGGTCGATCGGCCCGCCGATCAGGGTCAGCGAGTTGGGCTGGGCGGCGGGATCGTCTTCGGCGAGGTAGGCCGTGGCGGCCAGCGCGAGCGGCGCAGGCTGGCAGACCGCGATCACATGGGTATCGGGCCCTAGGTATTTCATGAATTCCACGAGGTAGAGGACGTAATCCTCGATGTCGAACTTGCCCTCCGAAACGGGAATGTCTCGGGCATTGTGCCAGTCGGTGGTGTAGACCTCGCAATCGGGCAGCAGGGATACCACAGTCGAGCGCAGCAGGGTCGCATAGTGGCCCGACATCGGTGCCACCAGCAGCACCTTGCGGGGCATCTGCGTGCGGCCCTGAACCTCGAAATGGATCAGGTCGCCGAACGGCTTCTTCACGGAGGTGATCACGTCGACAAGGTGATCGCGCCCGTCGGTGCCGACGACGGAATGGATGTTCCAGTCCGGCTTCGCGACCATCCGTGCGAAGCTGCGTTCGGTGACTTCACCCCAGGCAGCCGTCATCTGGATCATCGGGTTCATCGACAACCCGAACGCCGGATAGGAGCACACGGCCTTCGCGGTCGATCCGAGCCACTCGTTGGTGACGCGGATGCTTTCCATCAGGTCGTAGGTGGCCATGTACTTCATTCGTCACTCACTCCTTGGATCCTGTCCGGAACAAATAGTCGCTTTGCCGGCCTCTTGCAGTAATTATATGCACCGCAGCGAAACTACTGGAAAAGGGCCTCACATGACAACAGATCATGAGAACGACGCGAACCAGGACGTGCTGAACTCGAATCTCGCAAAGATCGAGGCACTTTCGCAACGCCTCGTCGCGGCCCTTTCCAGGCAGCGGCAGATCGATCCGTCGCTCCAGGGGCCGAGCCACGAACTCTACATGAAAGCCGCTTCCGCCTACATGACCGAGTTCATGCGCAACCCGTCGAAGGTCTTCGAGCACCAGGTGAACTACTGGGGCAAGACGCTGAAGCACTATATCGATGCCCAGCATGTTCTGACATCCGGCCAACTCCGCGCGCCGGAGGACGCCACGCCCAAGGATCGCCGCTTCGCCGGGGAGCTCTGGCAGACCCATCCCTATTTCAACTACATCAAGCAGCAGTACCTGCTGACCAGCGAGGCCATCAACAGCGCGGTGGCCGATCTCGATCACCTCGATCCCCGCGACAAGAAGCGGCTGGAGTACTTCACCCGCCAGATCGTCGACATGATGAGCCCCGCCAATTACCTCGCCACCAACCCCGAGGCGCTTCAGCGAGCGGTAGACACAGAGGGCCAGTCGCTGGTGGACGGGCTGGAGAATCTGGTGCGTGACCTCGAAGCCAACGGCGGCGACCTCGTGGTCACGTTGGCCGACAAGGACGCCTTCCGCGTTGGCGAGAACCTCGCAACCACGCCAGGCAAGGTCGTCTTTCGAAACCGGCTGTTCGAGCTGATCCAGTATGCGCCCACCACCGAGATAGTGGCCCGCACGCCGCTGCTGATCTTCCCGCCCTGGATCAACAAGTTCTACATCCTCGACCTGAAGGAGAAGAACTCGCTCATCAAGTGGATCGTCGATCAGGGCTACACGCTCTTCGTTGTCTCGTGGGTCAATCCCGATCCCTCCTACGCAGATGTGGGAATGGATGACTATGTCGAAGAGGGCTACCTGACGGCCATCGAGCAGGTGAAGCAGATCACCGGCGAGCCGAAGATAAACGCGATCGGCTATTGCATCGCAGGCACCACCCTCAGCCTCACCCTGGCGCTGATGAAGAAGCGCGGCGACAAGTCGATCCGCTCGGCCACCTTCTTCACCACGCTGACCGATTTCTCCGATCAGGGCGAGGTGGGCGTGTTCCTCGAAGACGATTTCGTCGATGGCATCGAGGAGGAGGTGAACCGCAATGGCATGCTCGACAGCTTCTTCATGTCGCGCACCTTCTCCTTCCTGCGCAGCAACGACCTGATCTACGCCCCGGCGATCCGCAGCTACATGATGGGCGAGGCGCCGCCCGCCTTCGACCTGCTCTACTGGAACGGCGATGGCACCAACCTGCCGGCCCGGATGGCGGTGGAATACCTGCGCGGGCTCTGCCAACGCGACGAGTTTGCGGGCGGCGCAGGATTCGAGATTTGCGGCGAGACGGTCTCGATCGCCGATGTGGACGTGCCGCTCTGCGCGATCGCCTGCGAAACGGATCATATCGCCGCCTGGAGGTCCTCCTATCGCGGGGTGCGCAAGATGGGCTCGCGCAAGAAGACGTTCATTCTCTCGGAATCCGGCCATATCGCCGGGATCGTGAATCCGCCCTCGAAGATGAAGTATGGCCACTACACCAATGAGGACCTGTCGCTGGAGCCGGAGGCCTGGCTGGACGGGGCGGAATACACCGAGGGCTCCTGGTGGCCGCGGTGGGAAGCCTGGTTGAAGCGGCGTTCGGGGGCCCGGATTCAGGCGCGCGAGCCAGGAGATTCGAAGCATCCGCCGCTCGCCGATGCGCCCGGAGCTTACGTAAAGGCAGAAAAGAGCCTCTAAGGTATTCTGAATGCCTCATTTTTCTGCAGTGCAGCAAAAACCTTGAAATGCTGCGCTGCAGCATGTATATCTCGGTCATGGAAATTCAGGGCGTCCGGCGGGTCCGGTCGCACCAATCAGGAGCAAGACCATGACCAAGACCGACGAAATCACCAAGATGATGCAAGACATGATGGCCGCCTTCCCGGTCGACGCCACTGCCATGCAAGACGCCTTCAAGACCCAGGCCGCTCTGGGCGAGAAGCTTTCCAAAGTCGCCATCGAAGCCGCCGAGAAGTCGACCGAGATTTCCTCGAAGTGGACCAAGGACACCCTGGCCAAGCTGACCGAAGTCACCAAGCTCAAGGACGAGCCGGCTGACTACCAGAAGGCCATGACCGACTACGCCTCCGCCCAGGCCGAGATGGTTGCCGAGACCATGGCTGCCTTCGCCGAGGTTGCCAAGAAAGTGCAGATGGAAACCGTCGAGCTGATGCTGGCTGCGGGCAAGGACATCTCTGAAGATGCCACCGCCGCCGTGAAGAAGGCCACCGCAGATGTGACCACCGCTGCGAAGAAGGCCACGACCGCCGCCAAGTAATCGCGGTCGTTAAGCTTCCGTGCCATTGTCCTCCTCCCTGAGTGGCATGGGGCTGCGGGCGGGCTTGCCACTGGCAAGCCCGCTCTTTCTTTTTGTTTCACTGTGGTCTACGCTATGCTGCACCGCAAAAGGGAGGGTTCTGCGTGGCCGGAGATTCACCGCTTCTGATCAAGCGCTATGCGAGCCGTCGGCTCTACAATACCGAGACAAGCGACTATGTGACGCTTGAGGATATTGCCGGCTTTATCCGGGAGGGGCGCGAGGTTCAGATCGTTGATCTGAAATCCGGTGACGACCTGACCCGCCAGTATCTGCTGCAGATCATTGCCGAGCACGAGAGCAAGGGCGAAAGCGTCCTGCCGATCAATGTTCTGACCGATCTCGTGCGTAGCTATTCGACCTCCGCCACATCGGTCGTACCTCAGTTCCTGGCCATGTCCTTCGAGATGCTCCGCGACGGGCAGTCGAAGATGATGGAGAACATGGAAAAGATGAACCCGATGTCCACCATGCCCGGGTTCGAGGCCATGAAGGCGCAGCAGACGGCCTTCATGAAGGCGATGACGGGCGGCATCGGCAACTGGCCGCCGCGTGCTTCCGAGGCGGAAGGGCGCGAAGGCAGTGGCGAGGATCTCGACGAGATCAAGAGCCAGCTTGCCGATCTGCAGGCAAAGCTGGCACGGATCAACAAGTAAACGGTTGCAGTCGGGCCGGCCCCGCCGCCGCCCCGCGACGACCCGAGGGATCGCCTTGCCACGGAAAGATCGCGGATGACCGGACGGATGACCGACGCGACCGGCCGGGTAACCCTATGGGGGATTGAGGTCTTTCTGGCGGTGGCCGAGGATGGATCCGTGTCGGCCGCGGCCCGCAGGCTGGGCGCCAGCCCCTCCGGCGTCAGCCAGCAGCTCAGCAACCTCGAAACCGCACTCGGCCGTCAGCTCATCGACCGCGCTCGCAGGCCGGCACGGCTGACCGCGGCCGGAGCCATCTTTCGCAGGCGGGCCCAGCGGATCTGGAACGAGGCGATGCAGGCCCGTGCGGAACTGTTGTCGGGCGATCTGCGTAACCTGACGGCCCTGCGTCTCGGCATGATCGAGGATTTTGACGCCGATGTGACGCCCCGGCTCCTGTCGGACATGGCGGACGAACTGACGGAGTGCAAGTTCCTGCTCGAGACCGGGCCGAGCCATCGCCTGCTGGACCAGCTCGAGAGCAACGCGCTCGACGTCGTCGTGACGGCCGAGCTGGAAGGGGCGCGGGCGGAGTGGATGGAACTGCACCCGTTGATGGAGGAGCCCTTCGTGGCGGCAGTTCCGCGCGGTTTCGATCCGGGGCCGGACGTACTGGCCGGCCTCCGCGCATTGCCGCTGATCCAGTACACCGAACGTCACCTGATGGGCCGGCAGATCGTGGCTCACCTGACGCGGCACCGGGTCGAACTGGACCATCGGTTCGAGCTCGACTCCTACCACGCGATCATGGCCATGGTGGCCTCCGGTGCGGGCTGGACGATCCTGACGCCGCTCGGATACCTCCATGCCCGCCGGTTCCGCGACGAGGCCGAGTTGCTGCCGCTGCCGATCGAGCCGCTCAAGCGGCGCATCCTGCTGTCGGCGCGCAGCGAAGCCCTGCAGGACATGCCGAGCCGGCTGAGCGAGCGGCTCAAGCCCTTGCTGCAAGAGATGATCGTGGAGCCCGCGATCGCGCGGACCCCGTGGCTCGAAGGGGCGCTTCGGGTTCTCTAGGCGCGGCCATCAGGTGCCGTAGGCGAGTTCTGCTTCCATTGCCCGGTCCGCGGCCGCGACAAGAGCGTCTGCGATGAAATCCAGCTCCGCGCGAGTCAGTCGAGCCGGCAGCCGCACGTCGCACGCCCGCATCAACATCGCCCGCGTCCTGGGTAGCTCCGGCACACCACCTTCGATGAACTGCCAGTTCCAGAAGGCGCGTGCGTTGTCGGTGCTCATGCCGAAGACCTGCACCTTCACGCCGCCGGCGTAGGCGGCCTCGACAAAGCCAGCAACCTGCGCGTCGGACATGCCGACGAGGTTGAACTGGATCGAATCCGGGGCCCGCAACTCCTGTGCGAGCGGTGGCGGCACGTCGAGCCAGGGCGAAGCATTGAGACGCGCTGCGACGTAATCGTGGTTGGCCCGCCCGTCCGCCACGCGCCGCGGAACCTCGGCAAGTTGCGGGCGGATGATCGCGGCGGAGAGGTTCTGCAGGCGCAGGTTGTAAAGGGGCAGGCGGTTCTGCCAGCGTGCGACGGCCTCGGCCAGCACGTCGTGCTTCTTCCAGTTGTGCTCGTAGGCGCCGGACATGATGATCGCCCGTGCGATCAGGTCGGCGTCGTTCGAGATCATGATTCCGCCTTCGCCCGCATTGACCAGCTTGTAGGATTGGAAAGAGAAGCAGCCGATCTTGCCGATGGTGCCGATCTTGCGGCCGGACCAGACGGTGCCGAGCGAATGGGCCGCATCTTCGATCACCGGGACGCCGCGCGCATCGGCCAGCGCCATGATCGCGTCCATGTCGGAGGTGTGCCCGCGCATGTGGCTGATGAGGACCGCGCCGATCTCGTCGGTCAGCTTGGCCTCGAAATCGGCCATGTCGACGCGGTAGTTCGCGCCCACTTCCACGAGCACCGGCTGGCAATCGGCATGGATCACCGCAGAGGGTACGGCGGCGAAGGTGAACGCGGGGATCAGCACCTTGGCGCCGCGCGGCAGATCGAGCGCCTTGAGCGACAGGAAGAGCGCCGCCGAGCAGGATGACACCGCCAGTGCATAGGTGCTGCCCATCATCTCCGCGAATTCGCGCTCGAGCAGGGTGACGGGCGCATCCTGCGAGGCGGTGTAGCGAAACAGGTCCCCCGATTGCAGAAGCCGGTCGATTTCGGCCCGGGCGGCCTCCGGGATGGGTTCCGCGTCATAGACGTTGGGGGCGAGCGCCTGGGTCATGGGGTGGCCTTCTTTCGCTGCTTATTCGCGAAAGCTGTAGAATACTTTCAGGAAGCGTGAAAGAAAAATCCGGGCATGCCGACGCGACGGCGTGATCTCGCCGCCGGGCTCAGACGTTGAGCAGAAGGTGTTCGCGTTCCCAGGGGCTGATGACCTGCAGGAATTCGGTGTACTCGGCTTCCTTGACCGCCTCGTAGACCTTGCAGAATTCTCCGCCCAGCACGTCGCGGACAGCTGTTGCCTCGGCAAAGAGCGGCAGCGCCTCGCCGAACGTGCGCGGGATGCCCTCGTCGCTGTCGTAGGCGTCGCCGTCGAAGGCCGGGGCAGGAGGGAGTCTCTCCTCCATCCCCAGCCAGCCGCAGGCCAGCGACCCGGCGATGGCGAGATAGGGGTTGCAGTCCATGCCGGCGATCCGGTTCTCGACCCGCCGTGAATGCGGGCTGGAAACCGGCACCCGGAGGCCGGTGGTGCGGTTGTCCCGGCCCCATTCGAGGTTGATCGGGGCGGCGAAGTCGCGAACGTAGCGGCGATAGGAATTCACGTAGGGCGCGAGCAGCGCTACGACGGAGGGAAGGTGCCGCTGCATCCCGCCGATGAAATGCAGGAAGGCTTCCGAGTCCTCCCCCTGCTCGTCGGTGAAGATGTTGCGTCCGCCCTTGGTCTCGACCACCGAGTGGTGGATGTGCATGGCGCTGCCGGGCTCGTTCTGGATCGGCTTCGCCATGAAGGTGGCATAGCAATTGTGCCGCAGCGCCGCCTCGCGGATCATTCGCTTGAAGAAGAAGATCTCGTCGGCCAGCCGCACGGGGTCGCCGTGGCGCATGTTGAGCTCGATCTGACCGGCGCCGCCCTCCTGCATGATGCCGTCGATCTCAAAACCCTGGGCCTCGGCGAAATCGTAGATGTCATCGATCACCGGGCCGTATTCGTCCACCGCCGACATCGAATAGGCCTGCTTGGCGGCCGCCTTTCGGCCAGAGCGGCCCATCGGCGGCTCGACTTCCTTGGCGGGGTCGGTGTTGGGCGCGACGAGGTAGAACTCCATCTCCGGCGCCACGATCGGCGTCAGGCCCTGCGCCTCGAACAGGCCGACCACGCGCTTGAGCACGTTGCGCGGGGCGGTGCCGACGGGGTTGCCTTCCTGATCGTGGATGTCGTGGATCACCTGGAGCGTCCAGTCGGCCGTCCAGGGGGCCGCGGTCGCAGTGCTGAAGTCGGGCGTCAGCACCATGTCCGGCTCGGTGTAGGGCATGCCCGGAATGTTGGTCCAGTCGCCGGTGATGGTTTGCAGAAAGACCGAGTTCGGCATGTAGAAATGCGTCTGCTCGGCGAACTTCGGCCCCGGCATCGCCTTGCCGCGCGCCACGCCGGCAAGATCTGCGATCACACATTCAACCTCGTCGATCTTGCCTTTCTCCAGGTAGGCCTGGGCGGCTGCGGGCAGTTTGTCGAGGAGGCTGCGGACCATCGGTCACTCCTTTCGGGAGTTCAGGAAGAATTGCGCGATCCGGTGGCCAAAGGCGGCGTTGCTGTCCGGCTGCGTCAGTGTCGACGCGGCCCCCTGCTTAATCTCGTCCGACAGGTTCTTGCCGCGGGTGCGGATCAGCCCCTCGATCTCGCGGGACGAGAACTCGGGATGCGGCTGGATGGTATAGATGCTATCGCCATAGAGCAGGGCGGCATTCTCGCAGAACTCGGAGGAGCCGACGAGCCTGGCCTCGGGCGGGCGACGGGTGACCTGGTCTTGGTGCCAGGCGTTGAGCACCACGTCCTCACCTTCGAAATCGTAGACCTGCTGCCCGACAGACCAGCCGCCGTCGAACTTCTCGACGGTGCCGCCAAGGGCTTTGGCGATAACCTGGTGGCCGAAGCAGATGCCGACGAGCGGCTGGCCGCTGTCCTTGACGTCGCGGACAAACTCTTCGAGCTTGGGAATCCACGGCAGGTCTTCGTATGCGCCATACCGGGAGCCCGAGATCAGCCAGCCGTCGGCCTCCTCCGGGCTGTCGGGAAAGACGTCGTCGA
Organism: Tropicimonas aquimaris; assembly: GCF_042676185.1. Lineage (NCBI taxonomy): Bacteria > Pseudomonadati > Pseudomonadota > Alphaproteobacteria > Rhodobacterales > Roseobacteraceae > Tropicimonas > Tropicimonas aquimaris. The sequence continues at coordinate 263,723 of NZ_JBHTJT010000007.1, forward strand.
CCACGGACCAGGTCATGAAATCGAAGCCGTGCCCGTCCAGCATGCGGGCGTAGAGATCGGAATAGGTGCCGCTTTCCGGAACCAGTTCGTCGGGGAAATGTCCTGCCTGAAGGATGCCGATGCGCATGTCTTCCGTCGTCCTGCTGAAGCGATATGCGTCCGCCGCGATGATCGCGTCAGACGGTGTCGATATAGAGCTCGATCTGCTCTTCCTTGGAGGTCGCCTCCATGTAGTGCAGTTCCTGCCGCTTGGTCATCACATAGTTCTGGACCAGTTGAGGAGCGAAGATTCGCGCCGTTTCGGGGCAACTCTCGAATGTGTCGATCGCGTCCTTCCAGTCGGTCGGAATGCTCGGCAGATCGAGGTTGTAGGCGTTGCCGGTGATCGGTTCGGGCGGCAGCGTGCCGTCTTCGATACCGTTCATGGCCGCGCCCAGAACCGCCGCGATCGTCAGGTAGGGATTCACGTCGCCCCCGGAGAGCCGGTGCTCGATGCGCCGCGCGCGGTGGTCGCCGCTGGGCACGCGTACCGCGGTGGTACGGTTCTCGTAGGCCCAGCAGATGCCGGTGGGCGCATGGGCGCCGGGCACCATGCGGTCATAGCTGTTGGCGTGCGGCGCAAAGATCAGGGTGCAGCCCGGCATGGCCTTGAGGCAGCCATTGATCGCGTGCAGCAGAAGGTTGCTGCCCTGGTCGGTGCCGTCGTCGAAGATGTTGTTGCCGTTCTTGTCGAGCACCGAGAAATGCATGTGCAGCCCGGAGCCAGCATAGTCGTCGTAGGGCTTCGCCATGAAGCTCGCGGCGAAGCCGTGGCGCCGGGCAAGGCCCTTGACCAGCATCTTGAACAGCCACGCGTCGTCGGCGGCGCGCAGCGCATCCTCCTGGTGCATCAGGTTGATCTCGAACTGGCCGAGGCCGGCTTCGGAGATCGCGGTGTCGGCTGGAATGTCCATCGCCTCGCAAGCGTCGTAGAGCTCGGTGAAGAAGCTGTCGAAGACGTCAAGGGCGCGAAGCGACAGGATCTCGCCCATCTTCCGCCGCTTGCCGGTGCTTGGCGACGGCGGCACGCGCAGCTGCCGGCCACTGTCGTCGATCAGGAAGAACTCCAGCTCCACCGCAACGACCGGCGTCAGGCCGCGGTCGTTGTAGCGCGCGACCACATTTGCCAGCGCATGCCTTGGGTCACCGCCATAGGGCTCGCCATTTTCGTGGAACATCCAGATCGGCAGCAGGCCGGTGGGGGTGTCGAGCCAGGGCATCGGCAGGAAGCCGCGCTCGGTCGGCAGCAGCACACCGTCCCGGTCGCCGGTGGCCAGCACCAGCGGGCTGTCGTCGATATCCTCGCCCCAGATGTCGAGGTTGAGCACCGACATCGGAAAGCGTGTGCCGCCCTCGATCACCTTGTCGGCGAAACGTACCGGCACGCGCTTGCCACGCGGTTGTCCGTTCAGGTCGGCCGCAGCCACCCGGATTGCCTGGACGTGCGGGTTCTTCCGCAGCCAGTTCTTCATCAGCAATTGATCGCGTATCACGATTGTCTCCGAAATATGATCAAATTGCTACTACCTGATGAGGTTCATGCGCAAGGCTATTTTGCGGCGCTTTGCCTGTGGCAGGTGCCTGTTGAGCCGTTTGTTGATCAATCCGAAGACCGTGATGATCACAAGCGTCATGACCACGAAGTAGCCCGCCACGATCGGGTAGGGGATGAAGGGGTTGAATGTCTTGTCCGCGAAATAGCTCGCGTAATAGAGCGCATCGCCCATCTGCTTCCAGGCCGGGAAGCCGGAGAAGAAGACCAACGTGGTGGCGTGGAACAGGAAGATCGCCTCGTTGGTATAGGAGGGCCAGGCAAGCCGCAGCATGGTCGGCCAGGTGATGCGGCGGAACCTGTGCCAGCCGGTCAGGCCATAGGCGTCCGCAGCCTCGAGGTCGCCCCTGGGCACCGAGCGCAGCGCGCCATAGAAGATCTCGCCGGAATAGGCGGCCGTGTTCAGGAACAGCACGATCACCGCGCCGAGCCAGGCGCGGGTCAGCCAGCCGGTCGTGGCGCTGAACTCCACCCCGAGAAAGCTGAACTCGATCCCGATCTTGGGCAGAAGCACGAAGGCCTCGTAAGCCAGGAAGAACTGGATGAAGAGCGGCGAGCCCCGGAACAGGAAGATGAACCACTCGGCCGGCTTGCGGATCCAGCGGTTCGGCGTGTTCTTGGCCACGGCCAGCCCCGTGGCGAGGAAGAAGCCGAGGATCAGCGCGATCGCGGCGAAGTAGATGTTCCAGATCAGACCCGAGCCGATCAGCACCACCTGGTCGCAGAGCGTGATGTCGGCCTTTGGCAGTAGCCGTTCGCCGTAGCCCAGCGAGCGCAGCCCGTAGGCCTGGAAGGTCTCCCAGCAGGTCATGCCTCGCGCCTCATGGCTTCGCCGGCCGCAGTGGCCTGACCGTGAGAGAGGCGGCGGGTCAGCCGCTCGATGACGATCTCGGAGACCCGGGTGAAGGCCAGGTAGAAGACCAGCAGGAACAGGAAATAGTAGAGCCGCCAGTCAGGGTGCGGGTAGTCGTAGATTGCGGTCTTGGAGCCGCCGAGTTCGCGCGCCCAGTAGACGATGTCGCGCACCCCTAGCAGAAACAGCAGCGGCGTCGCCTTGATCAGGATCATCCACAGGTTGCCGAGCCCGGGCAGGGCATAGATCCACATCTGCGGCACCAGGATGCGCCAGAAGGTCTGCCGGTTCGACATGCCGTAGGCATGGGCGGTCTCCAGCTGCGCCTTGGGCACGGCATTCATCGCGCCATATAGCACGTTGGCGGCAAAGGCGCCGAAGACGATGGCGAAGGTGAAGACCGCGATGGAGAAGTTGTAGGTCTCGTGCACCCATTGCGGCGCGGTCGAGAGCGGCATCTTGGCCTCGGGGCAGACAAGGAAGTCGTTGCCCTGGCGGATCGGATCGGTCCAGTCGGGGCAGAGCGCCTGATGGCGCAGCCACTCGATGCCCTGGTCGAGCGCGATCACGAAGAACAGGAAGAAGACGATGTCGGGCACGCCCCGCACGATCGAGGTGTAGAGCTTGCCGAACCAGGAAAGCGGCAGGAAATGCGAGCGCGAGGCCATGGCGCCGCCAAAGCCGAAGGCCAGCGAGACCGGCGCGGTGATCGCCAGCAGCAGCAGCACCGTCCCGAAGGACTGGTAGAACAGCATGTGCTTCCCGCTGGTCAGATAGCAGGACAGCCAGGCGATGCCTTCGAGCGTGGATGGATCGGAGCAAAAAGAGAAGATGGCGCTCTACCTCCGGGTCGGGCCGGTACGGCCCGCCTTGTTGGACGAAAGTGCCGGGGCAGGGAGCAGACCCGCCCCGGCAAGCGGCATTACCACTGGGAGCTGACTTCCCACTTGGCAATCAGCTCGTTCAGGGTGCCGTCGTCCTTCATGGACTGGATGGCCGCGTCGAACTTGGCCTTCAGCTCGCCATCGGATTCGCGCAGGCCCATGCCCACACCGCCGCCAAGCGGAACCGGGTCGCCGATGATCATCATCTCGGCTTCGGCATCGGCGATCGGCTGGAGGAAGGAGGCGTCGGCCAGCACCGCGTCGGCCTCGCCGTTACGCACCGCGGCGACGGTCTCGTCCGGCGTGGCGAACTCGACCAGCGTGGCGCCGCTCTCGGCGACATGCGCGGCCTGGATGGTGCCCGTCTGGGCGGCCACGACGGCGCTCGTCAGGTCGATGCTTTCGTGCATTCCGACATAGAGCGACGGGTCCGGCGGCGTGTAGGGCTGGGTGAAGTCGATGACCGCATCGCGCTCGTCGGTGATCGACATGCCGGCGATGATCGTGTCGTAGTTGCCCGAGGTCAGGTTCGGGATGATCGAATCCCAGTCATTGGTGACCCACTCGCAGGTCAGCTCGGCGCGCTTGCACAGCTCGTCGCCCAACTCGCGCTCGAAGCCGTCCACTGCGCCGGAATCGTTGATGAAGTTCCACGGAGGGTAAGCGCCCTCGGTACCCATACGCACAACGTCCTGAGCCATGGCGAAGCTGGCGGACAGTGCCAGCACCGCGGTGGAAAGGATCACTTTCTTCATTGGTCTTGGTCTCCCGGTTGATGATCTGTTGTTGGTCTGGTGTCCGGATCAGAGCTCGATGCTGTGCGACAGGAACTGCATTAAGCGATCCGTCTTGGGGCTGCGGAACAAGGTCTCCGGCGGGCCTTCCTCCTCGATCTTTCCCTTGTGGAGAAAGACCACGTGGTCGGACACGTCCGCGGCAAGCCGCATGTCGTGAGTGACCAGCAGCATGGTGCGCCCTTCCTGGGCGAGCTGCTTGATGACCTTGACCACCTCCTGCTCGAGCTCGGGGTCGAGCGCGGAGGTGGGTTCGTCGAACAGCAGCGCCTTGGGCTCCATCGCCAGCGCCCGCGCGATCGCCGCGCGCTGCTGCTGGCCGCCCGAGAGCTGCGCGGGGTAGACGTCGCACTTGTCGCCGATGCCGACCTTGGCCAGCAGTTCGCGGCCGAGCGCCTCGACCTGGGCCTTGTCGCGCTTGAGGACGGTGACCGGCGCTTCCATCACGTTCTCGAGGATCGTCATGTGTGCCCACAGGTTGAACTGCTGGAACACCATCGACAGGTTGGTGCGGATGCGGATCAGCTGCTTGTGGTCGCCGGGGCGGCGATTCATGCCGGTCCCGCTCCATTTCACGGGTTCGCCCTCGAAACGGATTTCACCCTGGTGGCTGTCTTCCAGAAGGTTGGCGCAGCGCAGGAGGGTCGACTTGCCGGAGCCCGAGGAGCCGATCAGCGAAACCACCTCGCCCTTGCGGGCCACCATGTCCACGCCCTTGAGCACTTCCAGCGCCCCATAGGTCTTGTGAAGGTCGTGAATCTCGATAACGGGCGGTGGGCTTGCGGTCACTGGTGGGCGGCTCTTGGTTATTTCAGTCGCAGAGTAGGGCGCAAATAACGGGCGATTGCAACGCGGAAAGGCAGTGTGACCCTGCGTGATCAGGCGCGATCATGCATATTCAAGGGCATATGCTTCAGGATCGGGCGGAATCGGGACGGCCATGTAATCGCTCAGCGGGATCTCGACGAAGCCGCGCGCCCCGAGAGCCGTGCGATGCTGTTCGGCCAGGTCCGCGATTCCCCCCGCGATGGCCCTGCGCAGGGCGCAGGCAAGCTCGGACTGCGCCGTGACGAGCGCCTGACCGGGTGTAGCCGGGCTGCGCCCGACGATCTTCAGGCCGCTGGCCAGGTCGGTATGGGCCTGGAGCAGCCGCCAGCTGATGGCGTCGATGGCGGCGATCTCGGCCTCGCCGTCGCCGAGCGCGCGCACACTGTCGCGGTGGCTGCCGGTCTCCCGGCAGATCTGGAACCGCACCGGCGCAAAGGCGGCGACAGCCCAGCCGGAATGTGAGACTGCCTCGTTGTAGACGATGCTCGCGCCCTCGAACTCCGACAACTCCGAGCGCGGATCGCTGTCACGGACCACAAAGAGCGAATGATAGTGGCCGGGAGGCGTATCTTCGAGGCCGTAATCGATCGCCCCGAGCAGGGTGACGCTGGCGTGGAACTCGGTCCGAACAGGCAGGCCGCAGATCTGGCCAAGCAGCAGGTTCGGGCTGCGCCAGAGCGCGAAGAGGTCGTCGCTGCGGGAGAGTTCTTCCGGCGCCGCGATGCCCTCGGCGCGCAGCCGCTCCCGGATCGCGGCCCAGAGCGCATCCGTCGCCTCCCGGACCCCGGGGTGGTCGTACATCGGCAGGGTGGCGATCATGTCAGCGGGGCGTTTCCACCCGCTGGCGGGCGAGTGCGCTGTCCCGGTCGTTGACGCCAAGCAGGTTGGCGACCAGACGGATCAGGGCATCTTCCTCGTCATCCCGCACGCCGTCCGCCAGAACCACCGCCCAGAGCGCCTCGACGACGCCGCTGCGGTCCTCGTAAGGGACGGCCTCCTTGATGGCGCGGGTGAAGCGCACGGTGTCGGGCGCCTGCCGCTCAAGCTCCTCCGCCTGGCTGCGCAGGCTGGTCGCCTCGAACGGGGACAGGCCATAGCGTCGGGCCACGATCCGGTCGATCCGGTCGATCTCCGCCTCGGCATAGTCGCCGTCCGAGCGGGCGACCCGAACGAGCAGCGCGGTGAGCGCCAGCCGCGCGTCCGGGTCCGGAAGCGTGGTCGGCGTGGAATCGGTCAATATTCGGATCAGGTCAGCGAACATGAGATCGATATAGGAGCTTTGCCGAGCAGGGCCAATGGCGGAGTGCGAGGCAGGTCAGGCCGGGGGCGGGTCCAGCGGGTCGGCGGCGAGCGCCGCGGCATGGGCACGGCTCGCGGCGTCCGCATCGAGGCCGAGGCGCTCCGCGGCGCGGGCAAGATAGGCGCCCTCGACCTCCTTTTCCTCGCCATCGGACAGCGCGACACGCCACATCGCGATCAGCACGGCCTCCCGGTGTTCGTCGTCCAGCCGCTCGCGTACCGCGGCGGCGAACCGACCGTCTTCCGGCGCCAGGTGCTCAAGCTTCTCGCTTTCCGCCCGCAACCGGGCGGCCTGCACGGGGTTGAGGTCGTAGGTCGCAGCCAGGATCCTGTCGATCCGGCGGATCTCCTCCACGGCATAGCGCCCGTCGCTCTTGGCGGTGCGCACCAGAAGGCCGGCCATAGCATGGCGGCCGTCGAGTTCCGGCAGAGGGGCCGGGGAAGGAGAGAACAGGCGATTCAGCAGATCGGTGAACATGATCCAGATATGCCGCGTTGCAGCGCCTGCATCAAGCGTCGGGGTGCGGTGGCGTCAGCCGTCATAGCCCTCGACGATCACAAGGTCGCCATCCGCGATCGGGTCGCGGATCGCCTTGGCCGCAAGGTGGTCGGGATCGTCGTAGCAGGCCATCGCGTCGGCAAAGGTCGGGAACTCGATGACCACTGTTCGCGGGCGCAACTCGCCCTCGCGCACGTCATACTGCCCGGCCCGGACAAGGAACCGGGCGCCGTATCGCGCGAAAGGCTTGGCGGCGGCCTGCTTGTATTCCTCGAAGGCCTGCTGGTCCTTCACGTCTACATGGGCCACCCAATATCCCTTGAGCATCGTCAGTCTCCTCCGCTCCTTACAGGCTTATCCAAGCGGTCGAGGCTTGGCAAAGAGGATGTCGTCGATGGCGATTCCGCCCGGGTCGGTGTTGACGATCAGTACCCCGGCGATGCCGGGGCCTGCCCCCTGCAGGCGATAGCCGAGTTCGGTGATTCCGGTGCCGGGGTGATGGCTGAAATGGCCGAGGCGCTGGCCGTCGCGGGCCAGAAGCGAGACCTCGACGCTCCCCTGCGCCGCCGGGCCCGTGCCGAGCGGGGCGGCGTAGTCGGTATGGATGCGGAACCCGGTCGCGGGCTGATCGGTGTCGAAGAGGATCGCCACCGCCCCCTCCCCGCGTGCCTCGAGCGCCGGGAAGCCGGCAGGGCCGAGCGGAAACAGGGCGTTGGATCCGAAGCCGCGGTGCGACGCAACGCTCAGGTTCTGCCCCGGCACGCCGCCCGCAATGCGGAGCCAGGGGCCGCCCGGAGCGCCGGTGACCGCGTCGTGTCCGGTGCTCGTGGGGGAGAGCTGCTGCCCGACGAAACGCTCGCCGATCCATGCGCCGGAGGAATAGACCGGGCGGTCGAGGTTGAAGCCGGGCTCCGCCCGGGGCGGCAGCCGCTCGAAGTCAATCCGCCCGTCGAGGTCGTCAAGCAAGACGCGGTAGTCCGCGTTCTCGACATCGCCGGCCGTCGCTGCGGTGCCGAGGACGAGCCCGAGCAGCCAGCCGAACCGTCGCATCATCAGCCCTCGCTTGCGCGCGGCGGCCTGATGCGGCCCTCGCCGATCCGGACCGCGCTGCCGCCGATCCGGACCCGGGTCAGCCGCCTGGTCTCGACCGTTGTCTCCAGCTCGATCCGGCTGGGCCGGCCCATCTCGTCGCCCTGCAGCAGACGGAACCGGGTGACGCCCTCGCCGGGAACGCCGGCCTGCATCAGCGGCGCGGCGAGGATGGCGCTGGCCGACCCGGTTGCCGGGTCCTCGGGGATGCCGGCCGTGGGCGAGAACATGCGGATCCGGAAATCGACGGCTTCCGCACCCTCGTCACTGCCGCGCGTATAGAGATAGGCGGAATCGACCTGGGCGGCGGTCATGAGCTCGGACCAATGCGGTTCGATCGGGCGGGCCGCGGCGAGTGCCGATCTGTCGGCCAGCGGGACGAACAGGAAGGCCGGCCCGCCCTGAAAGGCGCCGGGCACATGGGCGTCGAAACCGACGCTCTCCTGCGGGAGGCCGAGCGCCGAGGCGATCAGATCGCTGGGCGCGCGGCCCGGATGCGGCACCGGCAGGACCGGGGCCTCGAACCGGCCGGAGGTCAGCCCTGCGCGCCGTTGCAGCGTGACCGGAACCAGTCCGGCCTCTTCCTCGAGGACCAGCTCGGCGTCGAAATCGCCCGTCCCGTGCTGAAGTTCGGCGAGCAGCGCCGCGCAGCCGAGCGTCGGATGACCGGCGAAGGGGATCTCGGCGGTCGGAAAGAAGATCCGGACGCGCGCCGCGTGGCGTGCCTCGCGCGGCGCCATCACGAAGATCGTCTCCGAGAGGTTGAACTCCCGCGCGATGGTCTGCATCTGCGCGGTCTCCAGCCCGTCGGCCCCGAGCACCACGGCGAGCGGGTTGCCGGCAAACGGCGTGTCGGTGAAGACATCGAGCGTGTGAAAGGGGAGTGTGTCGGTCAAGCGGACCTCCCGGACGGTTTTGGGATGGTCGGAGCGTGATCCATCCTTCCCGTGCTGTAAACCGGCGGCGGAAGGCTCCCGCCGGGAGAGGCCGCATCGTGGATGCCAACTCTCCCGTTAGGCGTAGCCGCGCGCGCGAGGCGCGCGCGGGCGATCTTTCGGACGAAAGATCGTGCCTCCGGCGGGTGTATTTCCGCCAAGAAGACAGGCGGCAGGTCAGACCAGCCGGCTGTTGTCCTTGGCCGCACGGATGAAGTCGCGGAACAGGGGGTGGGGGTCGAAGGGCTTGGACTTCAGCTCGGGGTGGAACTGAACGCCGATGAACCAGGGGTGGTCCGCTACCTCGACGATCTCCGGCAGGCGACCGTCCGGCGACATGCCGGAGAACTTGAGCCCGTGCTCCTCGAGCTTGTCCTTGTAGCGGATGTCGACCTCATACCGGTGGCGGTGGCGCTCGTCGATCGCGGTCCGGCCATAGATTTCGGCCACGCGGCTGCCCGGGGTGAGCACGGCGTCGTAGGAGCCGAGGCGCATGGTGCCGCCCTTGTCGTCGTCGACCTTGCGCTCGACCCGTGCGTTGCCCTGCACCCATTCCTTGAGGTGATAGACCACCGGCGTGAAGCGTTTCTTGCCCGCCTCGTGGTCGAATTCCTCGGAGCCGGCGTCTGCCATGTCGGTGAGGTGGCGCGCGGCCTCAATCACTGCCATCTGCATGCCGAGGCAGATGCCCAGGTAGGGCACCTTGCGGGTGCGGGCGAACTCGGCGGCCTTGATCTTGCCTTCCGTGCCGCGTTCGCCGAAGCCGCCGGGCACGATGATCGCGTGGTAGGGCTCGAGATGCGGGACGCAGTCTTCCTTCTCGAAGATCTCGGCGTCGATCCACTCCGCATTGACCTTGACCCGATTGGCCATGCCGCCGTGGGTCAGCGCCTCGGCGATGGATTTGTAGGCGTCTTCGAGCTGAGTGTACTTGCCGACGATTGCCACCCGGACCTCGCCGTCGGAATTGTGGATGCGGTCGGAGACGTCTTCCCAGCGTTCCAGATTCGGCTTCGGTGCGGGAGAGATGTCGAAGGCGTCTAGGACCGCCTGGTCCAGCCCCTCACGGTGATAGGCCAGCGGCGCGTCGTAGATCGACTTGAGATCCTGGGCGGCGATCACAGCCTCCGGGCGCACGTTGCAGAACAGCGCGAGCTTGTCGCGTTCCTTCTGGGGAATCGGCATCTCGGAGCGGCAGACCAGCAGGTCGGGCGCGAGGCCGATGGAGCGCAGTTCCTTGACCGAGTGCTGCGTCGGCTTGGTCTTGAGTTCGCCGGAGGCCTTGATGAAGGGCAGCAGCGTCAGGTGCATGAAGATCGACTGGCCGCGCCCCTTGTCCTGTGCGAACTGGCGGATTGCCTCGAAGAAGGGCAGGCCCTCGATGTCGCCGACGGTGCCGCCGATCTCGCAGAGCATGAAGTCGACCTCGTCCTCGCCGATGGCGATCCATTCCTTGATCTCGTTGGTGACGTGCGGGATCACCTGGATCGTCTTGCCGAGGTAGTCGCCGCGGCGCTCCTTCTCCAGCACGTTGGAATAGATCCGCCCGGAGGAGACCGAGTCTGTGCGCCGTGCCGCGACGCCGGTGAAGCGCTCGTAATGGCCGAGGTCGAGGTCGGTCTCGGCGCCATCGTCGGTGACGAACACCTCGCCGTGCTCGAAGGGGCTCATCGTGCCTGGATCGACGTTCAGGTAGGGGTCGAGCTTGCGCAACCTTACACTGAACCCGCGCGCCTGCAGCAGCGCGCCGAGGGCGGCGGATGCCAGCCCCTTGCCGAGGGACGAAACGACGCCGCCTGTAATGAAGATGAAGCGTGCCATAGGTGGCCGACCCCCGTGATCTGGGCGCGGTTCCTGGCCTTGGAGCGCGCCGGTTTCAGCAGCAAGAATGCGTTCCGAGAAACGCACCATCACGGGACTCGGATTTTAGAGGATTCGCCGTGACAGGGCAACAGCACCTCTAGATGCTGTTGTCGAATTCTGGATAAATGCAAAGCCTAGTGGCTTGTTGGTTACGCCTTACTCCGCGGCCTGCGGCACCAGCGGCGTGTTGCCGGACGGTGCGGGCGGCAGCAGATCGCTGGCCGACGGGGTCTCGGTAACCGGAGCCTGAACCGGCGCGGGCGCGTCGGTGATCCGGTCGACGACCGATGCGGTGTCGGAATTCGCGGCGGCGAGAATCGTGAGCGTTATCGAGGTGATGATGAAGGCAATGGCGAAGAGCCACGTCATCTTGCCGAGCGCGGTCGCCGCGGCACGGCCCGACATGACACCGCCGCCACCGCCGCCCATGCCCAGGCCGCCGCCTTCGGAACGCTGCAGCAGCACGATGCCGATCAGGCACAGGGCCAGGATCAGGTGGACGATCAGGATGACATTTTCCATGCACGGAGCCTCGAATTCGGATGGGCGGTATCTAATGGGAAGCCCTCCTGCCCGCAACCCCTTGGACCCGTCGAAAGGGGTTGCCATGTCCGATGCGGCAGAATGGAGGTTTCCGCGTCGCCCGGGTGCGGCTATACCGGCGCGGGTTTTCTGCCAGCCAAGGAGATGGAAATGGCCAACGTCGTCGTTGTCGGCGCCCAATGGGGTGACGAAGGAAAAGGCAAGATCGTCGACTGGCTGTCGGAGCGCGCCGATGTGATCGCCCGCTTTCAGGGCGGACACAATGCCGGCCACACGCTGGTGATCGACGGCGAGGTGTTCAAGCTGTCGCTGCTGCCGTCGGGAATCGTGCGCAAGGGTAAGATCAGCGTCATCGGCAACGGCGTCGTGCTGGATCCGTGGGCGCTGGTGTCCGAGGTCGAGAAGCTGGCCGCGCAGGGCATCGACATCACGCCCGACAACCTGATGATCGCCGAGAACACGCCGCTGATTCTGCCGCTGCACGGCGAGCTGGACCGGGGCCGCGAGGCGCAGAACTCGGTGGCCAAGATCGGCACCACCGGTCGCGGAATCGGCCCGGCATATGAGGACAAGGTCGGCCGGCGGGTGATCCGCGTCGCCGATCTCGCCGACGAGGCGACGCTTCAGACCCGTATCGGACGGCTGCTCGTGCACCACGATGCGCTGCGCAAGGGGCTGGGCCTGCCGCCGGTCGATTCAGAGAAGTTGCTGGCTGACCTGCGCGAGATTGCTCCCAGGGTGCTGCCCTTTGCAAAACCGGTCTGGCGCGAGATGAACATCGCCCGCAAGGCCGGCAAGCGAATCCTCTTCGAAGGCGCGCAAGGCAGCCTGCTCGACGTCGATTTCGGCACCTATCCCTACGTGACCTCCTCCACCACGCTTTCGGGCAGCGCCGCCGCAGGCACCGGCATGGGGCCGGGCTCGATCGATTTCGTGCTCGGGATCGTCAAGGCCTACACCACCCGCGTCGGGGAAGGCCCGTTCCCCTGCGAGCTCTTCGACAAGGTGGGCGAGCACCTGGCGACCGTGGGCCGCGAGAAGGGCACCGTGACGGGCCGTTCGCGCCGCTGCGGCTGGTTCGATGCGGTCCTCGTGAGGCAGACCTGTGCGCTCTCCGGCGTGAACGGTATCGCGCTGACCAAGATGGACGTGCTCGACGGGCTCGAGGAGCTGAAGATCTGCACCGGCTACGAACTCGATGGCGAGCGGCTGGACTACCTGCCGACCGCGGCCGATCAGCAGGCGCGCGTGACCCCGGTCTACGAGACCATGGAAGGCTGGAGCGAGAGCACGGCCGGCGCGCGCAGCTGGGCTGACCTGCCCGGCGCGGCTGTGAAATACGTTCGCCGGATCGAGGAGTTGATCGAGTGTCCGGTCGCGCTACTTTCCACCTCGCCCGAGCGTGACGACACGATCCTCGTCACCGATCCTTTCGCGGACTGACATGACCCTGAGCTACAAGGCGCGGCGGCGCTGGTCCCTCTTCATTCTGCTGATCGGCATGCCCGCCTATGTGGTGGGCGCCGTCACCATCGTGAATGCGCTGGAGCGGCCATCGATCCTTGTCGAGTTCCTGGTCTACGTGGTGCTTGGGGTCGCCTGGGTCCTGCCGTTCCGCTTTGTATTCCGCGGGATCGGCAAGCCCGATCCCGACGCGGAACCCGAGGCGCGCGTGACCAGGCCCCCCCGTGCGCCGGACACGCCCGGCGACAGGTGAGTGGCGCCACGGCGCCTCTCTCCGGAAAGTAAAAGGACGAGGCGCTTGAAGGCGGCCTCGTCCGATACTCGTTACACCCGGTGGTGCGGGGCGGTCAGAGAACCGCCCGGCGTTCCTCCGGGGTATAGCGAGAGCTTTGAGAAAGGGTGAACTGGCCCCGGTCGAGCTTGCGGATCTTGCCTTGGCGCAGCAGTTGCCCGAAGGTCCGCAGGCTGTCTTCCCGCCGCAGCGCTTCCTGACCGTCGAGCTGGCGCACGACGTTCATGATCTGCGGGTGCGAGAAGTGCGGCCGTCCCTCGACATAGGACGTATAGGCCGCTGCGCATTCCAGGAGTTCTTCCAGGCCACTGGCGCCCATGCGCTCGGCATATTCGTCGAAGGTCGTGCTGTCGGCGAGGATGCCGGCGGCGTCTTCGGTGCGGCTGGCCATCGGCGATTCGGCTTCGGCGTCGTCGAACATCTCGGAGCGAGCCACGGAGACGCGGCGCGGACGCACCGGCGCGACCGGGCGATCCTCTTCGGGGCGGCGCGCGTCAGGCGCGTCGACCCGCTGCTCGGAGACCAGCATCAGCGGTGCGATCCGCGGACGTTCGCGGCCTTCGCCTTCGCTGCGCTCGCCGGAGCTGGCAACCGGGCGGCGCGGGCGCACCGGCGCGGTCCGCTCGGCCGACCCGACGTCTTCGCGCGTCGCGCCCGTTGCGTCCTGCATGGGCTCGGAGGCGAGGGTCTCATCAGCGATCGGCGCCCGCTCAGACGGCTTCTCCGCGGCTTCACCGGCTTCGTAGGCGGCAAGCGGAATGCTGTGCGGGCGAACCACCTTGGCCAGATCCTTGCGGTAGGGCTCCGATTCGGTCTCGCTGGTGTCGCGCTTGGCGGTCCCTTCGGCCTTGGTCGCTGCGACCGCGGCCTTAAGGTGCTCGATGGCCGAGCGGCGGCGGCGAAGTTCGGGGCCAGCGAGTTTCGTGTTGGTCTCGTCGAGCAGGCGGTTCAGCTTGTCGTCCTCGCCGTCGGTCTGCGACAGGGCGCGGGCCCGGCGTTCGGCGACCGCCTCGGCACGATTGGCCTCCTCGGTCTCCTGGGCAAGCTGGGCGATCGTGCTCTCGATGGCGAGGTCGAGCGTGTCGTTTTCCTCGTCGTCGGTGATCGCGTCGGAGGCCCGCAGGATCAGCGCTTCGAGAGCCGGTGCCTCCTCCTCTGCCTCATCCCGAGCGGCTATCTCTTCGGTCGCGGCAGCAACCTCGTCATCGAACTCTTCGTCGCGAGACTCGATCTCCTGCGGTGCCTCTTCCGGTTCGAACGGGGCCTCCGCGAGCACATCCTCTTCCTCGGAGACAGACGCCGCGTTGGCGTCTTCGTCCTGCATCTCGAAGTCGGACGCATGGATCGTGTCCGTCGGGGTGGCGTGGGCGGCGAAATCGACCTGGGAGAGTGCCGCGACGATGTCGCTGTCGTCTTCCTGCTCGGCAGTTGTCGGGGCGCGCTCGCTATCGTCGGCTCGCGTACCCATCGCCTCGTCCGCGTCACCAGCTTCCAGCGCGGCGACCTCGGCCATATCCTCGGCCATTTCGCGCTCTACCTCTTCGAGTTCGCGAAGCAGTTCGGCCTCGTCCTCGTCCGACATCAGGGTGGCGTCGGTCACCGGTTCCTCGGCTTCCGCGACCTCTGCCTCGGGCAGGTCAGCGACCTCGGTCACCTTGGTCTCGGCCTCGACCTCGGCCACTTCCGCAACCTTTTCCTCGGGCGCGGCCGGAGACTCCGGCTCCACGGTTACGGTCGTCTCCGGAGCCTTCTCGGCCTTCCGGCCGGCACCCGTGAGGGCCGCCTTGATCGACGCCATCAGCGAGGTCTTGCGGACCCGGATCACGCGGCCTTCGGGTTGCTCGGCAGGCTCTTCCGAGGCCGTCTCGGAAGTGTCTTCCACGGTCTCTTCTGCGACGGTTTCGGTGTCCTCGGCGACGGCGTCGGCCAGTTCGACCTCGGTCTCTTCGGCCACGAACTCCCTCGCGAACTCGGCGTCAGCCGATTCGGCGGCAAATTCAGCTGCTTCTTCCTGTTCCCTTTCGACTGTCTCGTCATCGCGAAGGGCCAATTCCTCATCCAGGGCGTCGAGCACGTCATGCATCGTCGGAACGTCGCTTTCGTCCGTGGCGACCGCCTCCTCCGCGACCTCTTGGGTGAGAACCTCGGTTGCAGCGAAATCGTCTTCCGCCACCACTTCCTCAGCCTCAGCCTCAGCCTCAGCCTCAGCCTCAGCCTCAGCCTCAGCCTCAGCCTCCACGAACTCCGGCGTGAAGGCGACGTCGCTCTCCAGGGCTGTCTCACCCTCGGGGGCTTCGAAGCCGAAGGGCGCGTCCTCGGCAACGGGCTGCGACGTTTCCTCGTCGGCCATCACGTCGGTCTCGGCGACCGCTTCGACTGCGTCGTCCTCGGTCTCGTCGGTGATGCTCCAGTCGGACAGGACCGAGGCAGCGTCACCTTCGTCGATCGCGACCGGATCCCCGGCGAGATCTACGGTCTCTTCGATCGCGTCGATCGCCTCAGGGGCTTCGATCGGTGCGGGCGCATCCCATGCGGAGGTCTCGGTGTAGGTATCCTCTGCGGCGGGCTCGAAGACGGTCTCCTCTTTGTCAACCGCTTCGGTCTCGGTCAGGGGCGCATCCTCGGCGGCTTCGGCGAAGGAGACTGGCTGTTCCTGCACTTCGGTGTCGGGCTGGTCCCAGGCTGACGGTGCAGGGGCGTCAAAGGTCTGTGTCTCCTGCGTGGTCTCGTAGGGCGCGAACGTGGTTTCGTAGGGCGCGAACTCGTCGGCCGGCACCGTCGCCGCTTCGAAGTCGGCGGCGTTCTGCTCGACTTCGGATGCGAACTCGGCATTCATCTCATCCTGAGACATGACCTCGTCTTCAGCGAAGGATTCTGCGTCGGCATCGGTCGGCTGGGTCTCCACCGGAGTGAAACCGTCCTCGGCCGCAGCCTCGGGCTCTTGCCAGCCCATCTCATTCTGCGCCATTGGCTCGATCGTCCAGGCGCTCTCGGTCTGGGCGACCTCGGCTTCCGCGCTGCTCCAGGCGGCTTCTTCGGCGGCGAGGGCGTCGAACTCTTCTGATTCTTGGGTCTCTTCGCTCACCGGCATTTCGTCCGTGACCGAGACCGTGTCCGGCTCGGCTTCGGGAGCCAGGTCGTAAACCGGCGCCTCGAAAGACGGTTCCTCGACAAGGATCTCAGCCTCAGCCTGGAATTCGCCCGCGATCTCCTGCGCCGGCGTCTCCAAGTCAGCGAAGTGCTCCGTGGCCTCTTCCGTGAAAGACGTTTCCTCAACGTTGATCTCGGCCTCAACCGGGATCCCGGGCTCGGAGGACTCCGATTCTCCAAAGGCCTCCGTGGCCTCCGCCTCGAAGATTTCCGGCTCGGGCGCGCTCATGTCTGTTGCCTGATCTGCGACCGGAGCTTCGTCCTCGAGGGCATCCATCAGGGCACCCGGCATCTCGCCGTAGACCGGCACATCGAAGCTGAGCGCGGCCTCGGGCTCATCGGCCATCGCGATCATGTCCGCCGGGAAAGCCATGTCTTCGGCCGGGGCAAGGTCGGACGCGAAATCCTCGGTTTCCGGTTCGTAGGCCGGGGCGTCCTCGGGCTCGGACGTGGCCGCGAAGTCCGGCTCGACATAGCTGTCGTCCTGAGCCGCCATCGGCTCGACGGCTTCTTCGGGCTGCGGCGCCTCGACTTCGGCTAGCTCGGCCAGTTCCTGAGATGCTTCGGGAAGCACGTCCTGCGCCGCGTCTTGGGCTTCTTCCACCGCTGCGATGGGAGCAGCGACTGCGGTGGCAGCGGCTGCCGTCGCGACGGTGGCTGCGGTCTCCGCGGCAATGTTCTGCGAAACCACGGCACGGATGCGGGCGAGCTTGGCGGCGATGCTCTCGTTCGGAGCGATTGCCGGCTTGGCCGGTTCGGGCTGCGGCGCAGGCTCGGGCTCGACCGCCGGCGTTTCGGCAACGGCGGGCTGCGCGGGAGCAGGCTGCGCAGGCGCTTCGGCAGGCGCCGGCTCTGTGGCGGTCGCTGCGGGGGCGAGAGGCTGCGGATGCGCGGGTGCCACTTCGTCGCCGGCGCGCAGGGTGATTCCGTTCTCGCCGACCCGCGCCTCGACACGGCGGCGGATTTCCTTTTCGACGATGCGTTGCAGCATCTCGGCGTCGGGCGTCGGCGGCTCTGCGCCGAAGTAGCGGTCCTCTGCGGCGAGGTCGCGGAAGTATTCCGCGATCGCCTTCATCGTGCCGAAGGAATCCTCGAACCCTTCGAGGGTGCAAGAGAAGGTGCCGTAGGATACGGTCAGAATCTTGTTGGAGCCTACCATCGTCTTCGCGCTCTCTCTCTTTCTATTCCTGCCACACGGTTAATTGCGCACGGATGCTCGTATGCGCTCGACCTCACCAAATTTAAGGTATCAATTCCGGGCGAGAATATGGTCTTCGTGTGGAAAACTGGACAATCTTAGCATGGAACAGCCAATTGTCCGCTCTTCGGTCGGCATAACACTGGTCGGCGGCGGAGCGGCGCGGCCGGAGGATCTTGACGAATCGCTGGCTCATGCGCCGTGCCTCGTCGCCGCGGATGGCGGCGCTGGCTTCGTGCTGTCGACAGGACGGGTACCAGAGGCGGTGATCGGCGACATGGATTCGCTGCGTCCCGAGGCGAGGGAGCGGCTGCCGCGGGAGCGGTTGCACGCGATCACGGAGCAGGACAGCACCGATTTCGACAAGGCGCTGCGGTCGGTCCGCGCGCCGCTCGTGCTCGGCGTCGGCTTCCTCGGCCGTCGGATCGATCACCTGCTCGCCAATTTCAACGTGCTGGTACGGCGCGCAACCCAGCCCTGCGTGCTGGTCGGCAAGCGGGAGGTCGTGCTGGCGGCGCCGCGCCGGATATCGCTGGAGCTGGCGCCCGGAAGCCGGGTCTCGCTGTTTCCGATGGCAAGCTGCGCGGGGCGGTCTGTTGGTCTGCATTGGCCGATCGACGGGTTGGAGATGACGCCTGCGGGCGTGATTGGCACATCCAATCGTGTAGCGCAGAGGCATGAGGGGCCGGTAGAGTTGTCTTTCGAGGGAAGCGGGATGCTGCTTATCCTGCCGCGAAAGGCGCTGTCGGCAGTGATCGACGCACTGTCGTCAGGGGCGTGATCCGCGCGCGTCAGCGATGCGCCCCGGCGGGAGCCCTCCCGTCCGGCAGCGCTGCATCACAGATGCGCCCCTGCCAGTTGGGCCGGGCCGCGCCTTCGGCGCGGTGGCATCGGTTCAGCAGTTCGGCACGTTGACAGCGAGGCCGCCCAGAGACGTTTCCTTGTAGCGGTCCGACATGTCGGCGCCGGTCTGGCGCATGGTTTCGATACAGGCGTCGAGCGGCACGAGGTGGTGGCCGTCGCCCCGCAGGGCGAGGGAGGCGGCGCTGACCGCCTTGATCGCGCCGAGCCCGTTGCGTTCGATGCACGGCACCTGGACCAGCCCGCGCACCGGATCGCAGGTCATGCCGAGGTGATGCTCCAGGGCGATCTCGGCGGCGTTCTCGATCTGCTCCGGCGTCCCGCCCATGACGGCCGCGAGCCCCGCCGCCGCCATCGCCGAAGCGCTGCCGACTTCCGCCTGGCAGCCGGCTTCCGCGCCCGAGATCGAAGCGTTTGTCTTGATCAGCCCGCCGATCGCGGCGGCGGTGAGCAGGAAATCGGGCAGGCGGGCGGAGCTGGCCGAGGGGACATGCCCGAGCCAGTAGCGGATGACCGCCGGCAGCACCCCGGCCGCGCCATTGGTGGGCGCTGTGACCACCTGTCCGCCGGCGGCGTTCTCCTCGTTGACCGCCATGGCATAGGTGCTGATCCAGTCGTTCACCGTATGCGGGGCGCCGAGGTTCAGCCCGCGCTCGTCCTGCAGGGCGGTGTGTAGCGCCGGGGCGCGGCGTCGGACCTGGAGCCCGCCGGGCAGGATACCGCCGGTTTCCAGTCCGCGGTCGATACTGTCCGACATCACCTGCCAGATCCGGTTGATGCCGGTGTCGAGCGCCTCGGCCGGGTGGTGGACGCCTTCGTTGGCGCGCTTCATCGACGCGATGCTCTTGCCCGAGTAGCGGGCCATCTCCAGCATCTGGGCCGCGGTGGCGAAGGGGTAGGGCACCGGGCGCGCGGCGGTGGTGACGGGCGGCGCGCCGAGCTCCTCTTCGGTAACGACGAAGCCGCCACCGATGGAATAGTAGGTCTCCTGCAGTAGCACGTCGCCTTGGGCGTCGAGGGCCATCAGGATCAGGCCGTTGGCGTGACCCGGCAGCGGCGGGCCGTAGTCGAAGACGAGATCCGTCTCGGGGGCGAACGCCAGGGTGCCCAGCCCTTCTGCCTCGATCCGCCCGGTTTGCCGGATCGACTCCAGTGCCCGCTCCGCCGCCGCCGCATCGTAGCTCTCGGGGCGAAAACCGGCGAGGCCGAGGATCACCGCCCGATCGGTGGCGTGGCCGACGCCGGTGAAGGCGAGCGAGCCGTGCAGGCTGGCCCGCAGCCCGTGGGCGTGGAAGGGCGAGGCGCGCAGCTGGCCGAGGAACCGGCCGGCGGCCACCATCGGGCCCATCGTGTGCGACGACGATGGGCCGATGCCGACCTTGAAGATGTCGAAGACGCTCAGAAACATCGGATCCCCACTTGCTCTCCTCTCTCCGATAGCCACTGTAGGGCCGTCCCGATAGCCCGGTTGCGACCCATCGGCGCCAAAACCCGCGCGCACCGTGGGCGTGGAACGGCTGGCCCGGGCCGCGAATTCGTCGGCACAATCTGGCAGAAAACCGCTCGCAGCCGGTCTGTCCATGGCCTATAACCGGGCGGAACCTGGGAGTTTGCCGCATGACCAACGATCTTTCGCCCATCGACCGCGCCAAGTACATCGCCGCCCGTCGCTCCTGCGACTACGTCCAGAGCGGCATGCGGGTCGGGCTTGGCACCGGATCGACTGCGGCCTGGATGGTTCGGTGTCTCGGCGAAATGGTCCGCGAGGAGGGGCTCGACATTGTCGGCGTTCCGACCTCGACGCGCACCGCCGACCTGGCGCGCCAGGTGGGCGTGCCGGTGGTCTCGCTCGACGAGGCGAAATGGCTCGACGTGACGATCGACGGCGCCGACGAGTTCGACGAGAACCTCAACCTGATCAAGGGTGGCGGCGGCGCGCTGCTGCAGGAGAAGATCGTCGCCACCGCCTCCGACCGGATGGTGGTGATCGCCGACGCCGCCAAGGAAGTTCGCGCGCTCGGCGCCTTCCCGTTGCCGGTGGAGACGGTGCCCTTCGGCTGGCAGACCACGAAAGCGCTGGTCGAGGAAACGCTGGTCAACATGGACGTGCTGGGCCGGGAAGCGACGCTGCGGATGAACGATGATGTGCCATTCGTGACCGACGAGGGCAATTACATCATCGACCTGCACCTGCACCGGATCGGCAACCCGAGGCAGCTCGCGCTGGTGCTCAACCAGATCCCGGGCGTGGTCGAGAACGGCCTGTTCATCGACATTTGCGACGCGGTGGTCATCGGCCACAGCGACGGGCGAGTCGAGGTGCGCGACCTCAACGCAGGGGTGGCGGCCGACGAGCAACTTGATGTGCTCGACAGCGACAACATCTTCGCCGACGGTCCCGACTGAGCCGGGCCGGGGCACGCAGCGAGAGGCATTTCATGGAGTTCGATTTCGACCTTTTCGTCATCGGTGGCGGATCGGGCGGCGTTCGCGCCGCACGGGTTGCAGCTGGAGAAGCCGGGGCGAAGGTGGGGCTCGCGGAGGAAAGCCGAATGGGCGGCACCTGCGTGATCCGTGGCTGCGTGCCCAAGAAGCTGATGGTCTTTGCCTCCGAATATGCCGAAGGGATGCACGAGGCGGTCGACTATGGCTGGGACGTGAAGATCGGCGGCTTCGACTGGACCAAGTTCCGCACCCGGCTCGAGGGCGAGCTTGACCGTCTGGAAGGGGTCTACAACCGGCTGCTCGAGGGCTCTGGCGTGACGGTCTTTCCGCAGCGCGCCACCGTGGCGGACGCCCACACGGTGCGCCTGGCCGATGGCACCACGAGGACCGCCAAGCACATCCTCGTCGCGACCGGTGGCTGGCCCTCGATCCCGGAGGTCGAGAACGGCGAACTCGGTATTTCCTCCAACGAGGTCTTCCACCTCGATGAGCTGCCCAAGCGGCTGCTGGTGGTCGGCGGCGGGTATATCGCCTGCGAGATGGCCTGCATCTTCAACGGGCTCGGCACGGAGGTGACGCAATTCTACCGCGGCGCGCAGATCCTGCGTGGCTTCGACGGCGAGGCGCGTGGCCATATCGCCGAACACATGCAGCGCCACGGCATCGACATTCACTGCGGCACCAACATCCTGTCGATGGAGAAAGTCGAGGACGGTATCGAGGTGCGCTCGACCACCGGCGATACCTTCACGTTCGACCAGGTACTCTTTGCCATCGGGCGGACGCCGAACAGCGCCGGGCTTGGGCTCGAGGAGGTCGGTGTCGAGATCGGTCGGCGCGGCGAGGTCGTGGTGGACCAGTACAGCCAGACCTCGGTGCCCTCGATCTATGCCATCGGCGACGTGACCAACCGCGTCCAGCTCACGCCCGTGGCGATCCGCGAAGGGATGGCCTTCGTCGAGACGGTGTTCAAGGGCAACCCCACGGCACCGGATCACGACCTGATCCCCTCGGCCGTCTTTACCCAGCCAGAATACGGCACCGTCGGGCTGAGCGAGGAAGATGCGCGCGAGAAGGGCCCTATCGAGGTCTACTCGACGGCCTTCCGGCCGATGCATAAGAGCTTCATAGGGCGCGAGGACCGCGTGCTGATGAAATTGATCGTCTGCGCCGATACCCGCAAGGTGCTGGGCGTCCATATCGTGTCCGACCACGCCGGCGAGATGATCCAGCTTGCCGGCGTTGCGGTGAAGATGGGCGCCACCAAGGAAGATTTCGACCGAACCGTTGCCGTTCATCCGACCATGTCGGAAGAGCTGGTGACCCTGAAGACGCCGGTCCGGACCGCCTGACGCCGCGCACGGGGCGCTTGAAATGCGCGCCGGGGCAACCATTTGGCAAAGGGACCGACCGACGAGAACCGAGAGGGAAGAGAATTCATGGCAGGAAACAGCGGCGGACCCTGGGGCGGCGGCTCCGGTGGCGGCGGCCAGCAGGGTGGCGGAAATCGTGGTAGCGGTGGCGGTGGACGCCGCCCCGGAGGGGAAAGCCAGATCCCCGAGATCGATGAGATCGTGAAAAAGGGCCAGGAGCAGCTGCGCGTCCTGATGGGCGGCCGCGGCGGTGGCCCGCGCGAGCCCGGCCGTCCCGGTGGCGGTGGTGGCGAGGGGCCAAAGCTGACCCGCGGCACAGCGCTTCTTGGCTTGGGTGCGGTGGTCGTTCTCTGGGGCCTCGCCTCGTTCTACACCGTGAAACCCGAAGAGCAGTCGGTCGAACTGTTCCTGGGCGAGTTCTACGCCACCGGCAATCCAGGCCTCAACTTTGCGCCCTGGCCTCTGGTTACCGCCGAGGTCGTCAACGTCACCTCCGAACGTACCGAGGACATCGGCGACGATTTCGCATCTCGCGGCAACGATACGGGCCTGATGCTGACCACTGACGCCAACATTGTCGATATCGACTTCCAGGTGGTCTGGAACATCAACAGCGCCGACAAGTTCCTGTTCAACCTGCGTGACGGCCGCGACACGGTGCGCGCGGTGTCTGAATCCGCCATGCGCGAGATCATCGCAGCCTCCGAACTTGCGCCGATCCTCAACCGGGATCGTGGCCTGATCGCGGAGAATGTGAAATCGAGCATTCAGGCAACGCTGGACAGCTACGACAGCGGCATCAACATCGTCCGTGTCAACCTCGACAAGGCCGACCCGCCGCGAGAGGTGATCGACGCCTTCCGCGAAGTCCAGGCCGCCGAGCAAGAGCGCGACCGGCTCGAACGCCAGGCCGACGCCTATGCAAACCGCGTCCTCGCCGGAGCGCGCGGTGAGGCCGCGCAGGTGCTCGAGGAGGCGGAAGGCTACCGCGCCCGGGTGGTCAACGAGGCCGAGGGTGAGGCCAGCCGCTTCACCGCCGTTCTCACCGAATACCGCAAGGCGCCCGAGGTGACCCGCAAGCGACTCTATCTCGAGACGATGGAAAAGGTGCTTGGCGATGTCGACAAGGTGATCCTTGGAGAAACCGGCGCAAGCGGCCAGGGCGTGGTGCCCTACCTGCCGCTGAACGAACTGCGCCGCAACACGACCGCCACCGAGCAGGGAGGCAACTGAGATGAAGCGTGTAACCTATTTCCTGCCTATCGCCGTCATCCTTGTGGCCGGCCTTCTGGCCTCGATCTTCATCGTCGACGAGCGCGAGAAGGCGCTGGTGCTGCAGTTCGGCCAGATCAAGCGGGTCAAGGAAGAGCCGGGCCTCGCGTTCAAGATCCCGCTGATCCAGGAAGTCGTCTTCTACGACGACCGGATCCTCGCGCTCGACACGGACACGATCGAGGTCACGCCGTCGGATGACCGCCGTCTCGTCGTCGATGCCTTCGCGCGCTATCGGATCGCGGACGTGGTCCGGTTCCGCCAGGCCGTTGGCGTCGGTGGGCTGCCCGCCGCCGAGAGCCGCCTGAGCTCGATCCTGAATGCGCAGATCCGGGAGGTGCTCGGTGCCGATCAGGTGACCTCCGACACCATCCTGTCGGAAGACCGCCGGATCCTGATGAACCGCATTCGCGACCAGTCCCGCGCCGAAGCGCGCTCGCTCGGTCTCGACGTGGTCGATGTGCGCCTCAAGCAGACCAACCTGCCCGAGCAGAACCTGAACGCCACCTTCGAGCGCATGCGCGCGGAGCGCGAACGGGAAGCCGCCGACGAGATCGCCCGCGGTAACGAGGCTGCACAGCGTGTTCGCGCGCAAGCCGATCGGACCGTGGTGGAACTCGTCTCCGAGGCCAACAAGGAATCCGAGATCGTTCGCGGTGAGGCCGACGCCGAACGCACCACGATCTATGCCGAAGCCTTCGGCGCCGACCGGGAGTTCTTCGAGTTCTTCCGCTCGCTCTCTGCTTACGAGCAATCGCTGAGAGGTGAGAATTCGTCGCTGGTGATTTCTCCCGACAGCGAATTCTTTAACTACTTCGGTGCCTCGAGGGGAGTTGCGGTCGAGTGATCGGAATCCTGATCCTGGCCTTCGGGCTGGTCTTGGTTCTGGAGGGGCTGGTGCTTGCACTGGCCCCTTCCCGTATGGAGGAGGTCCTGCGGATGCTGGTGGAGATGCCGGTGGAGACACGCCGGCTGATCGGGCTGCTGGCGATGACGCTGGGCGGGATTCTGCTCTGGCTGGCAGCCTGGGTTTCGGGATAACGCGCGCAGGCGGACAGCGGGCGGCCTGCCGCCGGCGCGCAGGCGGATCGCGTGTCAATGACTTGCGAGAATCCCCTTTGCCTGAGAGACTTTGATGCGGAGCATGAACGGGGGAGACGGACGGGCAGGTATCACCGCTGGCACACAGGGTCGTGACGCGGCGCGACGGCACTTTGAATTGCTGTTTCGGCGCCGATCATCAACGTTTGCTGGCACAAGGAAACGCCTTTGAGCCGTTCCCCCCAATTGCCCGCTTCACCTGCGGGCTGACAGGAAAAAGGAAAATCGAGTGACGTCTCTTGCAATTTCCACCTCCAGAGAGCCTGGCCGCATGGCCATCGCCCGAGTCACGGGCGGCGTGCTTCTGGCCCTGACGCTCCTGATAGCCCAAGCGCTCGGCGCCCAGGCGCGCGGCGCTCCGGAGAGTTTCGCGGACCTGGCCCAGAAGGTCAGTCCCGCGGTCGTGAACATTACCACCGCGACGACGGTTGCAACGGTCGGCGGCCCGCACGGCGATGCTCCGGTGGTGCCCGAAGGATCGCCCTTCGAGGATTTCTTCCGTGACTTCATGGAGCGCAACGGTCCGGGCGACGCCCCGAACCGCCCGCGCCGCTCCTCGGCCCTCGGATCCGGCTTCGTGATCTCCGAGGACGGCTTCATCGTCACCAACAACCACGTCATCGAACAGGCCGACGAGATCACCATCGAGTTCTACTCCGGCGAAGAGCTGCCGGCCGAAGTGATCGGCACCGACCCGAACACCGACCTGGCGTTGCTCAAGGTCGAGACCGACGAGCCGCTGCCCTTCGTCTCCTGGGGCAATTCCGACGAATCCCGCGTGGGAGACTGGGTCATGGCCATGGGCAACCCGCTCGGTCAGGGGTTCTCCGTCTCTGCCGGGATCGTCTCGGCTCGCGGCCGGGCGCTCTCGGGCAGCTATGACGACTTCATCCAGACCGACGCCGCGATCAACCGCGGCAACTCCGGTGGCCCGCTGTTCAACATGGATGGGGATGTGATCGGTGTGAACACGGCGATCCTGTCGCCCAACGGCGGCTCCATCGGCATCGGCTTCGCCATGTCCAGCCGGGTGGCCCAGAACGTCATCGCGCAGCTCGAGCAATATGGCGAGACCCGCCGTGGCTGGCTCGGCGTGCGCATTCAGGATGTGACCGAAGACGTGGCGGAGGCCATGGGGCTCGAGGAAGCCCGCGGTGCGCTCGTGACCGATGTGCCCGAGGGGCCGGCGGCCGAGGCGGGTGTCCAGTCCGGTGACGTGATCGTCAGCTTCGACGGCGTCGACGTGGCGGACACGCGGGGTTTGGTGCGCCAGGTGGGTAATTCCGAGATCGGCAAGTCGGTCCGGATGATGGTCTACCGCGACGGCAAGACCGAGACCCTGCTGGTGACGCTTGGCCGCCGAGAGACCGCCGAGGGCGCGGTTCCGGCCATCGCCGAGGCACCCGATGCCGAGCCGCAGGATGCGGAGATCCTCGGGCTGACCATCACGGCCGTGACCGATGAACTGGCCGCCGAGATGGACCTGGGGAGCGATGCCTCCGGCCTGCTTGTCAAGGAAGTCGACGAGATGAGCGAGGCCTATGAAAAGGGCCTTCGCGCCGGCGATATCATCACCCAGGCGGGCCAGATCGAGGTCGCCTCGATCCAGGACATGGAAGATCGTCTTCAGGAAGCCCGCGATGCCGGGCGCCGGTCGATCCTTCTTCTGGTCCGTCGTGCAGGCGAGCCGCGGTTCGTCGCGCTCAACGTCGAACAGTAACCGTTCCGCCTCCACGCAGTGAGGAGCGCAAGGGCGCCGGCAGCCAATGCCGGCGCCCTTTTCCTTGTGCGAGGGGGCGTTGCATCACGTCGCTCTCGCCCGTTTGCCGATTGGCCAGTCGTAGTGCGTTGGAGCGGTCTCCGGTAAGACCGCAGCTGCTTTCTTCCGTCAATCCACAGAGGTCGAGCAACCGCGCGGGGTCGAATGGTCGGCATCGCGTGAGATCACCCCGGCGCTTGCCCGTCCCGAACGACAGGGCTGAGTGCCGTCGGACTCAGCCCGGGAACCGGAGGTCGGGGCGCGACAGCTCCGGGCGCATCTGCCCTCGACGTCCAGGCCGTAAGGGTGGCGGTCGGCGACGGCCCTCCAGGCGGGAAATGCGGGGCGAACATGAGGAAAGGGCGCCGGCAGTCATTGCCAGCGCCCTCTGTTGAAAGGATATGGGTCTTGCGGCCGAGGTATTACCCGGCATTCTGCAGGATGTAGCGCACTTCGGCCTGGTCACCGTCTTCCTTGGCACGCTTGAGCTGGATCAGCTCGTTGGTGGAGAAGTCGGCGGGGTTCACGTCCAGCGCCTCTGCCAGCTGCAGATGGCCCGCGGAGAAGGAGCTGTTGCGGGTCGAGAAGGTCGCGCTGCCAGCATTCGAGTCGGCACCATTGTCCTTCAGGTAATTGACGCGGCTCTGGTCCTGCTCTTCGGTGGCCCTGCGCAGTTCCACCAGCTCGTTCGTCGCGTAGGCAGCGGGGTTCACGCCCAGCGACTCGGCCAGCTGCACATGGCCGGCAGAGGTCCGATCGTCGCCGGAATTGTCGGTCAGGTTGCCGTCTAGGATCGCGTTGACGACGGTCCAGTCGCCTTTCTCCTTGGCTGCGATCAGCGTGATCAGTTCGTTGGTCGTGTAGACGCCGGGCTCCACGCCGGCAGAAGCGGCCAGCTGGTCGGAGGCCAGAACCGGAGAGGCGATTGCGAGGGCGATGGCGGTGGTCAGTGCAAAGCGTTTCATTGTGTTCCCTTTCCTGGGGTCGTCAGAGGTTTCTCGTTTCAGTTTCGCCGGCGGTGTCGTCGCTGGCTGAGAACCGGAGATGGGGGACGCCATGAAAATTCGGAAGTCTGAGAAATTTGAGAGACTTCTGTGCATGGGGGCACATCACGGACGCTCGATTGCCCTTGTCGGACTCATTGTGCGAACAGGGTCCATGTTTCTGAGCGGTTTCCGGAATCCATGGCGGGAACATAAGGTGTTTCAGTCGGTTGCCGGCCGCGGTTCCTCCACGGGACCTCAAGAAACCGAGAGCGCACGTGTCTGGTTTTTTATCTCGGGTGAGGGCTTGTGGCGCCAGATTTCCGGCTCAGAGCGACAGCTTCTGCGGTTTTCGCACAGATCTCAGTCGGCTGTTCCTTTGGCCTCAGGCGCATCGATGGTGACGAGGCCGAGGCGACGGGCTGCGGCGAGCGAGAGGACCGAGCTGTCCAGGCCGAGCGGTTGCTGAAAACGGCGGATGGCGTTGCGCGTGTCCGCGTCGAGCGACCCGGTGGCCCGTCCTTCGTAGAGGCCGCGCGCGGCGAGGGCCCGCTGAAGCGTCGCCACGTTGTCCGGGGTAAGGGAGGCGGGGCAGGGAGTTTCGAACCAGATTTCGCGGCGTGGTTCGGCGATCTTCTGTCGGCTCCGCGTCTCGGTGCGAGCGGGGACAAGGATCTCGCCGTCGGCTCCAAGCTCTGCTGGGGTGAGGACGACCTCTTCGGTGATTGTCTCCAACATGGCCGGGATCTCCTCGAGGCCCCAACAGGTGCCGGGGGCGGCGTTCTCCGGACCCTCGGCACCGAAGGAGGCGATCTGTGGCGGTCCGTCCAGCGGGTCGATCACGGGTTGCCGGCCGGTCGGGGCGCAGGCCGCCAGCAAGAGGGCACCGACTATATGAAAGCGGAAGGGCTGGGACATGGGGCGCGGCGCGTGGCTCCCGGCGGCGGCATCAGGACGGGGCGGAAGGCTAGCGGCTTGGCGTCCGGGAGCAAGCCGATTGCGCGCCTGTTTCCGGGCGCTGGCGAGAAAACGTGACGGGTGCGGCGCAGACGTGATCAGGGCGTGCCGGCATGCGCATCGATATCGAAGCCCGGTGTCAGCAGGAGGTCGAGCATCGGCGAGATGTCCTCGATCTGCTCGGCGACCACGTGAACGACCGTCTGCTCCCTCTGCAACCGCCCGGTCACCCGCAACAGCCGCCCGGCGATCACGGCGCGGCGGTAGCGCTCGTAGAGCTTGGCCCAGACCACCACGTTGCAGGTGCCGGTCTCGTCCTCGAGCGTGAGGAAGATCACCCCCTTGGCGGTGCCGGGCCGCTGTCGCACCAGCACCAGCCCCGCGACGGCGACCCGCGCGCCGTCCGGCGGGCGGACGAGTTCGGCCGCGGGAATGCAGGCGGGCGGGCGAGGCCAGCTGTCCGGGTGCGGTGGGGGAGGGTGCGGCAGGCGGTCGGGCATGAGAACAAGTATCGAACATTCGTGCCGCTTGTCCAGCCGGCGTCCTGACTGGCATTGCCGGTGCGGATGGCCTATGTCAGCGGCGTAAGCCAACCGACCGGCAGCTAGAAGGACCAGTTTCGTGCCCAAGATCACTTACATCGAGCATTCGGGGAAGGAGCATGTCGTGGAGGTCGCCAGCGGCCTGACCGTGATGGAGGGTGCGCGCGACAATGGCGTTCCCGGGATCGACGCCGATTGCGGCGGCGCCTGTGCCTGCTCCACCTGCCACGCCTATATCCCCGCCGAATGGAGCGAGCGCCTGCCGGCGGTCGAGGCGATGGA
The DNA here is from genome assembly GCF_042676185.1 of Tropicimonas aquimaris. Classification (NCBI taxonomy): domain Bacteria; kingdom Pseudomonadati; phylum Pseudomonadota; class Alphaproteobacteria; order Rhodobacterales; family Roseobacteraceae; genus Tropicimonas; species Tropicimonas aquimaris. Next base: position 292,580 of record NZ_JBHTJT010000007.1, read on the forward strand.
AGAGGACATGCTGGATTTCGCCTATGAGACCAAGCCGGGCCTGTCGCGCCTGACCTGCCAGATCAAGGTGACCGACGACATGGACGGGCTCGTCGTCCAGCTGCCCGAAAAGCAGATCTGATGCGGGCCGGCCGGATCGGCCTCTGCCTTTCCGTTGCCCTCGCGGGGCTCGTCCTTGCCGGCCCCTCGGTGGCCGCTGTGGGGTGCGCCGAGGGCGACGGCGCCTGGGTGACCCGCGCCTGTTACGACGTTACCCAGCCTGGACGACCCGCCTACGGACATGACGTGTTGGGCGGCACGCCCGAGTGGGACACGCTGCGGGTCGAGCTTGGACCGCGGGGGCGTGCAGCGCTCGGCGAGACCGCGATCTCGATGGTCGTTCCAGAGAGTCAGATTATCGAGGACATCGCGCCGCGGGTCGCGCAGGTGGACGGCGCCGGGGCACCGGAGGTCGTCATAGTGATTTCCGACCGCAGTCGGGGCGCACGGCTCGCGGTGCTGGAGCTGTCGAGTCGCAGGCTAATCTCCACGCCGCCGATCGGGACGCGCAACCGCTGGCTGGCGCCGGTCGGCATCGCCGATCTCGATGGCGACGGCGCGGTGGAACTGGCCTATGTGGACCGTCCTCACCTTGCGAGGGTGCTGCGCGTCTGGCGGTATCAGGATGGCGGGCTGGAGCAGATCGCCGCGGTCGAAGGTGTGACCAACCACCGGATCGGCGAGAGCCGTATCTCGGGCGGCCTGCGTGACTGTGGCAACGGGCCGGAGATGGTGCTGGCGTCGGCGGATTGGACCCGTGTGGTGACGGCCACCCTTGCCGGTGGGCAACTGGTGCTTCGGGATCTCGGTCTTCCGGCAACCGGTGCGGGCTTCGCCGCGGCTATGGAGTGCGGGGGCTAGGGGCTCCCGCCCGTCGTCGACGCATCGCGGATGCGTCTCCTCCCGTTGGGCCGGGCCGCGCGCAAAGCGCGCGGGGCGATCTTTCGGACGAAAGATCGTGCCTTCGGCGGGGACATCTTCAGACAGATGGCGCCCCGGCGAACGGTCAGGTCCGGCGACGTTGCGGTTTCTTCTTCGGAGCGGCGGCGGGCTTGAACTCCTTGTCGAGGCCGAGCTGGTCGCGCAGGACCCGGCCCTTGATTTCCTCGACCTCGCCGGGCTTGAGGTCGCCCAGTCGGAAGGGGCCATAGCTGATACGGATCAGCCGGTTGACCACCATGCCGACGGCTTCCATGGCGCGGCGGATCTCGCGGTTGCGGCCCTCGCGGAGGGAGACGGTAACCCAGGCATTGGCCCCCTGCTGGCGGTCGAGCGTGACGGTCATCGGCTGGAAGCGTTCGCCCTCGATCACCAGACCCTTTCGCAGCGGCTCGAAGGTTGTGTCGTCCGGGGCGCCCTTCATCCGGACACGGTACTTGCGGACCCAACCGGTCGAAGGCAGCTCGAGGCGGCGCTTGATGGCTCCGTCGTTGGTCAGCAGAAGCAGACCCTCGGAGTTGATATCCAGCCGACCCACGGACATCACGCGCGGCATGCCTTCGGGAAGGGCATCGAAGACCGTCTGGCGGCCTTTCTCGTCCTTGGCTGTCGTTACCAGACCCGCGGGCTTGTGATAGAGCCAGAGGCGCGGCTGTTCGGCTTCGGCGAGCGGCTGACCGTCGACGGAGACCCGGTCGGACGGAGTGACGTTGAGGGCGGGACTCGTGATCGTGGCGCCGTTCACCGTAACGCGTCCGGCGGCAATCAGGGTTTCGGCCTCGCGGCGGGAGGCGCGTCCGGAGCGGGCGATCACCTTGGCGATGCGTTCGCCATCCTTCGGGGGCTGGGGTGTGTCGGTCATGGCTCCGGATACGCTGGCGCGGCGGGCTGGACAAGGGCGCACGCACAGGGCAGGGGAGGTCCATGAGCTTTACCAGCCACATGGAGACAGCCCTGCAGGAAGCCCGCGCTGCCGGAGAGCGCGGCGAGGTGCCCGTGGGTGCGGTGGTGGTCGATCCGTCGGGCCGGGTGGTGGCGCGGGCCGGAAACCGGATGCGGGAGCTACACGACCCCTCGGCCCATGCCGAGGTGCTGGCGATCCGGGCGGCCTGTGCCGCGGCGGGGTCGGAGCGGCTCCCGGGCCACGCGCTCTATGTGACGCTGGAGCCCTGTCCGGCCTGCGCGGCGATCATCTCGGCGGCCCGGATCGCGCGGCTCTACTATGGCGCGTCCGACCCGAAATCGGGCGGCGTGGCGCAGGGGCCGCGGATCTTTACCCATGAGCAGGCCCACCACGTGCCCGAGGTCTACGACGGGATCGCGGCGGCAGAGTCCGAGCAGCTGCTGAAGGCGTTCTTTGCCGCCCGGCGCTGATCCCGGTCGGATCAGAAGTCGAGGGTCTCCATCACCTCGGGCGTCCTGACGTCCAAGCCGGGCAGGGCGTCCACCAGCGGCTGGGCGGATTGGGCAAGCAGCGGGAAAGTGCGGTAGTGGCAGGGGATGACAACCTTGAAATCGAAGAACTTCTTCGCGGCATAGGCGGCGCGCGCCATGTCCATCGTGTAATGGCCACCGCAGCAGAGGATGCCGATGTCGGGCGCGTGGAGGTCCGCCATCACCGCCATGTCCGCCATCACGTCGGTGTCGCCGGTTACGTAGATCCTGTGGCCCTCGCCCGAGATCATGAAGCCGGCTTCCGAGCCGGCGGGCAGGAGGCCCTTGCCGGTGAAGTCGATCGAGGCCGAATGGACCGCGTTGACCATCGTCACCTGGACATCGCCGAGCGAGATCGTGCCGCCCTTGCCGAAGCCGATGGCCTCGACCCCCTCGGCGCCGAGCCAGCTTGCCAGTTCGTGGATGGCGCAGACCGGGATGCCAAGTTCGGTGGCAAGGCCCTGCGCGTCGCCGGCGTGGTCGCCGTGGCCGTGGGTGAGCAGGATGTGGGTTGCGCCGGCGATGGCCTCGGCCCGCCGGTCGGCGGGAAACACCGGGTTGCCGGTGAACCAGGGATCGACCAGGAGCACTTGGTCCCCGATCTGGATGCGAAAGCCGGAATGGCCGAGCCAGGTGATCTTCATTTGATTCCTCCCGCGATGGACGCCATGTGCCTGGGACAAGGGTACTCGGGAGCGGGATGAATGGAAGACTTGTTGCGCCAGGTAGACGGCTATTGCGAGCGCACCGATTTCACCTACTGGTCGGAGCCGGTGAATGCTGTCACGAACGCGGCGTTCCTGCTGGCGGCCTGGATCATGTGGCGGCGGCTGCGAGGCGAGGAGGCGCCGCTTGCCCGGGCGCTGGTTCTGGTGCTGGCGGCGATCGGGATCGGGTCCTACCTGTTTCATACCCATGCGACGGTCTGGGGCGCGATTGCCGACACCACCCCCATCGGGATATTCATCCTCCTCTACATATATGCGGCGAACCGGGTGTTCTGGGGCTTGCCTGTGGCCTGGTCCCTGTTGGGCATGGCCGCGTTTCTTCCGTTCGCGGCTCTGACCGTGCCGCTCTTCCAGTCCTTGCCGTTCTTCGAGGTGTCCGCCGCCTACTGGCCGGTGCCGCTGCTGATCGCCGCCTATGCCGTGGCCTTGCGGTCGCGCGCTCCGGCGACGGCGCGGGGACTGGCGATCGGGGCCGGTGTGCTGGTGGTCTCGCTCGCGTTCCGTTCGGTCGACGAGGCGGTCTGCGCCGGCTTCCCGTGGGGGACCCATTTCCTGTGGCACCTGCTCAACGCAGTGATGCTCGGCTGGATGATCGAAGTGCTGCGGCGGCACGGCGCGCGCGGCTGAGGCGGCCCGGGGGGGCTCCCGCCAGGGCGCGCCGCTGGTGCGTCTCGCCCTGTTGGGCGTGGCGCGCGCTGACGCGCGCGGGGCGGTTTTCCCCGGTTCGTCAGCCGGGTTGGGGCCAGTGGCGGTGGTGATCGTCGATCACGTAGGTGTGGCGGTGCGGTCCTTCGCCCTGCAGATGCGGATGATCGGGAGGAAGGTCGTCGTGGCTATGCGCGATGTCGCGCGGGGCATGCGGTCGCCAGATCCGGCTGGCGACTGCCAGCCCTGTGGCGGCGAGGGTGGCGAGCACGAGGAGGGCGGTCACCGCCCCGAACCGGGTCATCAGCCAGCCGGCCAACGGGTAGGTGACGAGCCAGCAGGCGTGAGAGAGTGCGAACTGGGCGGCGAAAACGGCCGGGCGGTCCTCGGGGTGGGAGGAGCGGCGCAGCAGCCGGCCGGAGGGCGTCAGCACGGCCGAGTAGCCAAGGCCGATCGCCAGCCACCCCAGAAGAAGCATGGGCCAGGACAGGCCCCGCGCCGCAACCGCCAGTGCCAGAAGGAAAAGGGTGGCGGTCGTCAAACCGGCGCCCGCCCGCATCACGCCGCGGTCGGGAAGGCGGTCCAGCAGGCGCGGCAGGGCCAGCGCGGCGACCATCGAGCCTGCACCGAAGACGGCGAGCGCCAGGGCCACTGCCCCCTCTCCGCGTCCGAGCGGGCCGCGGACGAGAACCACGGTGTTGACGATCACCATCGCGCCGGCCGCCGCGGCGGAGAGGTTGAGCGCCAGCAGTCCGCGCAGGCGGGGCGTGTTGAGGTAGATCCTCAGGCCGCGGGTCGTGGCGTCGTAGAGGCTGCGGCGCCGGGTCGGGGCCGGCGCGGGCAGGATCACGGAGAGGACGAGCATGGCGGAGGCGGCGAATCCGGCGCTCGTGCCAACAAAGAGCGTGTCGAAGCTCACCAGCGTCAGCAGTGCGGCCGCGAGCAGTGGGGAAAGCAGAGACTCCAGGTCGTAGGCGAGGCGCGAGAGCGACAGCGCGCGGGTGTAATCGGCCTCGTCCGGTAGTACGTCGGGGATCGTCGCCTGGAAGCTCGGGGTAAAGGCCGCGGAGGCGGCTTGCAGCACCAGGACGAGAAGGTAGATCTGCCAGATCTCGGAGACGAAGGGCAGCGCCAGCGCCACGGCGGCGCGGAGCAGGTCGAGCGACACCAGCAGCCATCGGCGCGGCCAGCAGGCGGCGAGAGCGCCGGCGACCGGGGCGACCGTCACATAGGCGATCATCTTGATGGTGAGAGCGGTGCCCAGCACCATGCCCGCCTGCGGCCCGGCCAGGTCATAGGCCAGAAGGCCGAGCGCGACCGTGGCCAGCCCGGTTCCGAGCAGCGCGACGACCTGGGCCGCGAAGAGGTGGCGGTAGGTGCGGTTTGCGAGGATGGCAAGCATTTCGGGTCTCGGTGCGATACCTGCCGCCAAGGCTAGCGCTGCCGGGCGCTCTGAGGCAAGCCGGCGCGGTGAAAGCGCGCGGGCTCGCGCGTCTGCGGCTTGCGGCCCGCGCGGGCCGGGGATAAACCCGTCGCGATCATCCGCCCGACCCCGGAGGCCCCATGTCGATCGACACCGAAACCGCGCGCCGCGTGGCCAAGCTCGCCCGTATCAAGGTCGAGGAAGACGCGCTGCCCGCGCTCGCCGGCGAGTTCAACGCCATTCTCGGCTTCATCGAGCAACTGAACGAAGTGGACGTGGACGGCGTGGAGCCGATGACCTCGGTCACGCCGATGCGGCTGAAGCGTCGTGTCGACGAGGTGACCGACGGCGGATACCAGGAGAAGGTGCTCGCCAACGCGCCCGACGCCCGCGAGGGCTTCTTTGCCGTGCCGAAGGTGGTTGAATGATGTCCGAACTGACCAAGCTGACGATTGCCGAGGCCCGCGACAGGCTGCGCGCCGGTGACGTGACCGCGACCGAGCTGACCGAGGCCTGCCTCGCCGAGATCGAGAAAGCCGATGCGCTCGGCGCCTTCGTGCACAAGACCCCGGAACTGGCCCTGCAACAGGCCGCTGCCGCCGATGCCCGCATCCAGGGCAGGGCGGAGAACCCGATGTGCGGCATTCCGCTGGGCATCAAGGATCTGTTCTGCACCCAGGGTGTGCCGAGCCAGGCCGCGTCGAACATCCTCGAGGGCTTCAAGCCGCAGTACGAGTCGACCGTCACCACGCAGCTCTGGCAGGCCGGCGCGATCATGCTGGGCAAGCTCAACATGGACGAATTCGCCATGGGCTCGTCCAACGAGACGTCCTGCTACGGCAACGCGGTGAACCCCTGGCGGCGCGGCAACGAAGAGACCGCGCTGACTCCGGGCGGCTCGTCCGGCGGTTCGGCCTCGGCCGTTGCGGCCGATCTCTGCCTTGCGGCGACCGGCACCGATACCGGCGGCTCGATCCGCCAGCCTGCCGCCTTCACCGGCATCACCGGGCTGAAGCCGACCTATGGGCGCTGTTCCCGCTGGGGCATTGTCGCCTTCGCCTCGTCGCTGGACCAGGCCGGCCCGATGACCAAGTCGGTCCGCGACGCGGCGATCATGCTGCGCGCCATGGCCGGGCACGATCCGAAGGACAGCACCTCGGCCGACATCCCGGTGCCGGATTTCGAGGCCGCGATCACCGGCGACATCCGTGGCAAGACCATCGGCATTCCCAAGGAATACCGGATGGAGGGCATGCCGGCCGAGATCGAGAAGCTCTGGGCCGACGGTGCCGACATGCTGCGCGACGCCGGCGCCAAGATCGTCGATATCTCGCTGCCGCACACCAGGTACGCGCTGCCGACCTATTATGTCATCGCGCCGGCCGAGGCGTCGTCCAACCTCGCCCGCTACGACGGGGTCCGCTTCGGCCACCGGGCCAAGCTGGCGCAGGGCGACGGCATCACCGAGATGTACGAGAAAACCCGCGCCGAGGGCTTCGGCGCCGAAGTGCAGCGCCGCGTGATGGTCGGCACCTACGTGCTCTCCGCCGGCTTCTACGATGCCTATTACAACCGCGCACGAAAGGTGCGCGCACTCATCAAGCGCGACTTCGACGAGGCCTTCGCGAGTGGGGTTGACGCGATCCTGACGCCGGCCACGCCGTCGGCGGCCTTCGGACTGGGCGAGATGGCGGATGCCGATCCGGTTCAGATGTATCTCAACGACGTCTTCACGGTGACGGTGAACCTCGCCGGCCTGCCCGGCATCTCGGTGCCGACCGGCGTGGATTCGTCCGGCCTGCCGCTGGGGCTGCAGCTGATCGGCCAGCCGTGGGAAGAGGGGGCGCTTCTCAATGTTGCGCAGACCCTCGAGGATGCGGCCGGGTTTGTGGCCAAACCGGCACGCTGGTGGTAGCCTGCCTCGAAAGGCAATGACGGGCGGTATGAAAAGATGAGGCGAATGGCCTTCCCGGTCGTGGCGATCCTCTCGCTTGCGGCATGTGAACCCCAGGTTCCCGACAGTGGGGCCGGGGTCGGTTTCGGAAGTTACTCCGAGTATCAATCCCAGATGGCCCAGGAGCGGGCCGCGCGGAACGCGCAGTTGTCGGGCACGACCACGGTGCGCGCTCCGGAAGCCACCGGCGCGCCCTCTCCGACCGCGGTGCCCTCGACCGGCGTGACCTCCGCCGATCTCGCCGCCGCCGGGATCGGTTCGGCGCAGACAGCTCCCGGCAGCGCCGCCATCACGCCTGCTCCGGCCGGCAGCGCGGTCATCACCCCTGCGCCGGGCGCGCCCCTGGCCGCAACGGCCGCCGGCGCGGCCTATGTGGGCGGAAGCAACCCCGGGATTTCGGACGAGCAGGACTTCAGCGCCGTCGCCTCCCGCGAGAGCATCCAGAGCGATGCGGATCGGATCGCCCAGCAGCGGGCACAGCGCGAGGTCGTCGCACCGGCGGCCGTGCCGAGCCGGCCCGGCGATACCGGGCCCGACATCGTCGCCTATGCCCTGCAGACAACCAACCCGGTCGGGCGTCAGGCCTACATGCGGACGCTTCCGAGCCAGAGCAAGGCCACGCGCAACTGTGCCAAGTACCCGTCGCCCGACGTGGCCCAGCGTGCCTTCCTTAACGCCGGCGGACCGGAGCGCGACCGCTACGGCATCGACCCGGACGGCGACGGATTTGCCTGCGGCTGGAACCCGGAGCCGTTCCGCCGCGCCGTCGGCCGCTGAGCGCGGCTGTGGAGCGCTGCATGCAGGCGCCGTCGCCCAACGTCGGCCCGCGCCGGGGCGGCGTTCTGCCGGACATGGTCGTTCTCCATTACACCGCGATGGCGAGCGCCGAGGCGGCGCTGGAGCGGCTCTGTGACCCGGAGGCGGAGGTCTCCTGTCACTACCTGATCGGGCGGGACGGGCGCTGCTGGCGCCTGGTGGACGAGGCCGAACGCGCCTGGCACGCCGGTGCCGGAAGCTGGGGCGGCAGGGCGGACGTCAACAGCCATTCCATCGGGATCGAGCTCGACAATCCTGGCGATGCCCCGTTCTCGGAGCCGTTGATGGCCACGCTCGAGCGCCTGCTGCCGGAGATTTTCCAGCGATGGGGGATCGCGCCGCACCGGGTGATCGCCCATTCCGACATGGCGCCGGCGCGCAAGCTCGATCCCGGCCCACGGTTCGACTGGCGACGGCTTGCGATCGGTGGGCTGGCCTGCTGGCCGAAGGCCGGCGCGGCCGGCGAGGGGGTCGGTGCCCCCGAGGTGGCCGCTCCCCCCGCCGTCGACGCAGGCGCCCCGGCGCCGCAGGAGGCGGCCTTCCGCGCGGCGCTGGTGGCCTTCGGCTACCCGGATGAGGTCGAGACGGCCCCGCTGCTCGCAGCCTTCCGAAGCCGCTTCCGTCCCTGGGCCACAGGATCGTTCCAAGCGGCAGATCTGGCGCTGGCCATGGACCTCGCCCACCGCTTTCCCATTGACCGCGCCCCGGTGACTGCATAGGTCAGCTGGGCGTGGATGGCTGGATGGCCGCGGTCCCGGTGCGAGCCGGGGACGAGGAAAGTCCGGACTCCCTGAAGCAACGGTGCCGGGTAACGCCCGGGCGGGGCAACCCGACGGAAAGCGCCACAGAGAACAGACCGCCGCGCTTGCGCGGCAAGGGTGAAACGGTGGGGTAAGAGCCCACCGCGGGGCTGGCAACAGCACCGGCACGGCAAGCCCCACCGGGAGCAATGCCACATAGGACCTCCGCGGGGCTTGTCCCCGGGGCCGCTTCAGCCCCAGGCAGGTCGGGTAGGCAGCTTGAGCCCGTCGGCAACGGCGGGCCGAGAGGAATGGTCATCCAGGGGGGCTCGCCCCCCGGACAGAATCCGGCTTACAGGCCGTCCGCGCGCCTCTCTCAGCTTGTTGTTCTCCTGTCACGAATCCGGTGCTAGGTTTTCAGCACATAGATCAGGGAGAGCCAGAAATGAGTTTCATCAAGACGCTTGCCGCCGTCGCTGTCGGTGTCGCCGCCACGAAAGGCTACCAGAAATACCAGAAATCCGGCGGCATGGCCGGGATGCAGGACATGCTGAAGGGCGCCGGCGACAGCCCGGCCGCCGAACAGCTCGGCAAGATGGCGGAGCAATTCGGCATTCCGGGCGGCTCCGCGCGGGTCAAGGAGATGCTCGGGCAGATGGGAACCGCCACCGCCCAGGCCACCGAGGCGACCACCGCCGGGCTGGGCAGCCTGATGAACACCATGCGCGGCGCCGCCGAGGCCGGCTCCAAGCAATCGGCGGAAATGATGGAGGCGATCTTCGGCAACACACCCGCCGGCCCGCTGATGGAAGAGCAGGCCAAGCTGATGCTCAAGGCCATGATCATGGCTGCCAAGGCGGACGGCCAAATCACCCCCGACGAGCAGGCCGCGATCATGGAGCATCTCAAGGACGCCTCCGAGGACGAACGCGCCTTCGTGCTGGAAGAACTGAAGAAACCCCTCGACATCGCGAGCCTAGCCTCGGCCACCTCGGATTCCGCCCGCGAGACCGTCTATTCGACCTCGCTCTCGGCGATCAGCATCGACACGGAGGCCGAGCGTGCTTACCTGCGCAACCTCGCGGCTGCGCTTCAGTTGAGCGATGAGGCGCGGGACGCGATCCACGCCAAGCTTGGTATCGCCCCGCTGAAGAGCGCCTGACCCGACATCCCGGGCGGGCGGCTCGATATCGCCATCCGCCCGGGCGCGCTATGCCTTGATTCGGCTTGACAGACGCCCGGTAAGGCTTAGAAAGCCAGCTTCAGATTTCACGGGCGGGACCGTCCGTTACAGGAGACCGAAGCGATGGCTAAGCCCACCACGATCAAGATCCGGCTGAACTCGACCGCCGGCACCGGCCACTTCTACGTGACCAAGAAGAACGCCCGCACGATGACCGAGAAAATGGTCGTTCGTAAGTACGACCCGGTTGCGCGCAAGCACGTCGACTACAAGGAAGGCAAGATCAAGTAAGATCTGCCCTTTCGAGGCCGTATGGAGCCGCGCGGGCAACCGGGCGGCTTCTTGCGTTTTGCACCGCTTTTCCACACTTCCGCCGCGTTGGGCGAGCAGGCTCCGCGCATGGTGTCCGTCTCATCCCATTCAGGCCCTGTCGCCCTGCTGATCGACGGCGACAACATCTCCGCCGACCATGCGCCGGAGATCCTCCGTCTTGCGCGAATGGCGGGAGAGCTGCGCATCCTGCGCGTCTACGGGGATGCCTGCAAGCTTCCGAAATGGGATGCCGTCCCCGGTCTGCGCATGGTGCACTCAGGCCGGGGCAAGAACGCCACCGACATGCTGCTTTGCATCGAGGCGATGGAGATCGCCTTTGCCGGGGTCTGCGGCACGGTGGTCCTGGTAAGTTCGGACGGGGACTTCACCCATCTCGCGCAGCATCTCCGCGAGCGGGGCGTTGCCGTTCTTGGGATCGGCGAGGCCAAGGCGCCCGAAAGCTTCCGGAGGTCCTGCGCGAGGTTTCACGAGATAAAAGCCGGGTCTCCTGTCCTTGCGCAACCCGTCAGGTCAAATCCGAAATGCGAGGAGGGCCCTTCGGAGCGTGATCTGCAGATCCGTGACCTGATTGCCACAAACAGCACTGGCGGACAGGGCATGGAGTTGAAGACCCTGGGTGTAAGGATGTCGCGGGATTTCGGAGTGAAGATCAGCGAATTGCCCGAGCGCACCTGGCGAAGGTACTTCGTCCAGCGCGGCAAGCTGTTCGCGCTCGATCCCCCCGGACCAAGTGCGAAGGTGCGATTCCTGCCCAAAGGTTTCAACGGCCACTAGTGGCGGCGCATCCCCATAATGAAAAAGGCCGGACAACTGCCCGGCCTTTGGTCATTTTCGATATGCTTGCCGTTACTCGCGGTTGCCGAACAGGGTCAGCAGCATCATGAACATGTTGATGAAGTCCAGGTAGAGGCTCAGGGCGCCCATGATGGCGGCCTTGCCGAGCCACTCCTGATCGCCATGCACGGCCATCTGGATGTAGGTGTTCTTGATGTTCTGGGTGTCGTAGGCGGTCAGGCCCGCGAAGATGAGAACGCCGATCACGGAGATGGCGAACATCATCGCCGAGGAGGCGAGGAAGATGTTCACGATCGAAGCCACGATCAGGCCGATCACGCCCATGATCAGGAAGCTGCCCCAACCGGAAATGTCTTTCTTGGTGGTGTAGCCCCAGAGCGACAGGCCTGCGAAGGCGATGGCGGTGATCAAGAAGACCTGGGCGATCGACATCGAGGTGTAGACCAGGAAGATCGAGCTCAGCGACAGGCCCATCACGGCGGCGAAGGCATAGAACACCACCTGCGCCACACCGGCCGACATTCGGTTGATGCCTGCCGAGAAACCGAACACGAACAGCAGCGGCGCGAACATGATCAGCCACTTGAGCGGCGAAGCGTAGATCGCGGCGCCAAAGCTGGTCAGGTAGGTGTCGGCGCCAATTTGATAGGCGCTCGGAACCGACGAGACTGCCAGACCGGAAATCGACCACGCCGCCAGGGCGGTGATAATCATGCCTACGGACATCGTGCCGTAGACCTTGTTCATGTGGGCGCGAAGACCCTCGTCGATCTGGGCCGCGCGTGCGCCCGCGACGCCCGCAGTCCGGATCGTGTCGAATTGAGCCATTGGTACCTCCGTTTATGTCCCGAAAAGCGCCCGCCGGGCAGACGAGCGCTCTTTAAACGGAAATATCGTCGCGCGGTGTCTGCATTTCAAGTCTTTCTCCGACCGGAATGGTCGGGGATCGCCCGATTCTGCAGGTTCAGCCCAGCCAGTGCTGCGGCACGTCCCATGCCGGGCGCGCTGCTTCGATCTGGGCTTCGTAACGGCTGATGCCGATGTCATCCAATGCGCGGTCGTCAAGCATTGCGAGATCGCGGCGCTGGCGGTGCAAGGCGAACATGTTCATCATCTGGCGAAACATGCCTTCGGGGCGGATGGTGCCGAGGAACGGCGTGTTCGTGCTGTGCGTGCTCATCGCAGTCTCCTTAACATTTTGTGAACCCAGCCTGTCGGGCTATCAATTCTCTTGATCCATATGGCAGTCTGTGGTGCATTAGTGAAACGAATGTTTTTGAACGAATGCATCAAGGATCGTGATGAATGCCTCGCAACCTGGATCTGACCTCCCTGCGCTCCTTCGTGGCCGTTGCCGACAAGGGGGGCGTGACGCGCGCGGCCGGGGTGCTGAACCTGACGCAATCGGCCGTGTCGATGCAGTTGAAGCGTCTGGAGGAGGCGCTGGATGTGTCGCTTCTGGACCGCTCGGGCCGGGGCGTCTCGCTGACGTCCTCCGGTGAACAGTTGCTGTCCTACGCGCGGCGGATGCTGGCGATAAATGACGAGGCGGTGGACCGGCTCACGGCGCATGATTATGGCGGCGAGATCATGCTCGGCGTGCCGCATGATATTGTCTACCCGCATGTTCCCGAGATCCTGCGACGCTTCAATGCCGCTTTCCCGCGGGTCCGGGTCAACCTCGTCTCCTCCTACTCTCGGCACCTGCTCGACCAGTTCGGGAAGGGCAAGTTCGCGCTGATCCTCACCACGGAGCGTGGCCATGGAGAGGGCGCCGAGGTGCTTTCGGAAAAGCCGCTCACCTGGATCGGGGCGCGGGGTGGAAGTTGCTGGCGCCAGCGGCCGCTGCGGTTCGGCTCGGGGCGGCAATGCATGTTCCGCGCGGCCGGGATCCGCGCCATGGAGCGCTGCGCGATCTCTTGGGAGATGGCCGTCGAATCGGAATCGGACCGCACCATCGAGGCCACGGTCCGCGCGGACCTCGCGGTCTCGGTGATGCTGGAAGGCACCGAGCCGCCGTTCCTGGAGCGGATCGAACACAATGGGGGGCTCCCGGACCTGCCGAGCTACTCGATCAACCTCTATGTTTCCGAACTCGCACGCGGGCGGGCGGAAGATGCGCTGGTCGATCTGGTGCGGCAGGCCTATCGCAGCGACGGGTTTGTCACATCGTCACAACGACCTTTCCTGTCGACTTCCGCTGCCTGAGCAGGTCGAGCGCCTCGCCGGCCTGCTCCAGCGGCAATTGGTGGCTGATCTGCGGGTGCAGCCGCCCCTCTGAATACCACTCGAACAGCCGGGCCAGCGAGCCGGTCAGTACCTCGGGGCGGAAGGCGAGGTAGCCGCCCCAGTAGAGGCCCATGACGCTGAGGTTCTTGACCAGCAGGTGATTGGCCGGGATCTGTGGCACGTCTCCGCTGGCGAAGCCGATGGCGAGGATGCGGCCATCGGGGTTTGTGGCGCGGAAGCACTGGGTGAAGAGATCGCCGCCGACGGCCTCGTAAACGACGTCGGCGCCGCCGAGCGCCTTGATCTGCTCCCGGATCTCCGGGCTTTCGGAGTCGATCAGGTGGCGCGCCCCGGCCTTGCGCGCGATGTCGAGCTTTTCGGCGCCGCGGGCGATGGCGATGACTTCCGCCCCCATCAGCGCGCCGATCTCCACCGCTGTCAGGCCGACGCCGCCGGCGGCGCCGGTCACCACCAGCCGTTCGCCGGCCTGCAGCCGGGCCTTGTGCTCGAGCGCAACATGTGACGTGCCATAGGCCACCTGAAAGGCCGCGGCATGGCTGGCGCTCATCGCATCGGGCAGGCGCACGCAGCGCTCCGCCGGGACATTCGCAGCCTCGGCCAGTCCGCCTTGTCCGTTATACACAGCCACCCGGTCGCCCACCGCAAGAGTGGTAACGCCGGAGCCTAGCGCCTCGACCCGGCCGGCCATCTCCATGCCAAGCGTCACAGGCGGTTCCGGCCGTTCCTGGTAGCGTCCCCGCGCCAGCAGGAGATCGGCGAAATTCAGGCCGCAGGCCTTGATCGCGAGGCGAACCTCTCCCGTCGCGGGCGGCGGCAGGTCGATGTCCACCAGTTCTGGTGGCGTGTCGTAGCTGGCGATCTGGTAGGCGCGCATCCGGGGCTCCCTGTCGAGTCTCGCGGCAGACTAGGCGGCGACGGCCCCCTGCGAAACCGCCGGTTTTCGGGACGCGGCGTCCGGTCGCTGCCGCCATTTTGATCGCGGGCCATCAAGGCAGGCCTTTGCAACCGTTTGCAAAGGCAGGTTGAGTTGCAGATTGCAAAGATCAGCCCAAGGTAGACGAGTGAGTGGCAAGGATCCGCCAATCGGTTTCGTCACTCCCGCAAAAGTTGTGGCTGATTGAAAAAAGAATATGTTCATTCGAAGCGGGTTGGGACGAGAAGTCCGTCCTGATTGCTGCGACGCGCGATCCCGGGGGGGGGCGCTGACGCGAGCAGTTTGCAAATTCAGATGGTTAGGGGAGGAGCCATGACTCATCCAGTCGATATTCATGTTGGAAAACGTATCCGACACCGCCGCTGGCTGACCGGGATGACGCAGCAGCAATTGGCCGAGAAGGTCGGCATCAAATTCCAGCAGATCCAGAAGTACGAAACCGGCGCGAACCGGGTGAGCGCCTCGCGCCTTTGGGATATCGCGGTCGCGCTTTCTGTCCCGGTGTCGTCCTTCTTCGAGGGTATGGAGAGGACTGCCGATGAGGCTTTTGCCGGGACGGACGTGATGTCCGACCGGGAAGCGCTGGAATTGTTGCGCTCGTATTACGCGATCCCAGAGAACCAGCGGCGCCGGCTTTTCGATCTCGCGCGGGTTCTGAGCGCGCCGCTTGACCGTCCGGCCACGGACGGCTACCGCGCCTCTGCCGGAGGTCACACCGGCGTCTGACATCAGTTCGGGAGCCAGCATGACCCAGCCCAATCACCCGCAAGCCGCCGGCAGGACAACCTTGGGCGACGCGGCGCTCGACGCCGAGATCCGGGGTGCCGCCGCCGCGCTGGCCGATGCCGCCCGCGATGCGACACTGCCCTTCTTTCGCTCCGCCGGACTGGCCGCCGACAACAAGGACGATGCGGGCTTCGACCCGGTGACACAGGCCGACCGCGCCGCCGAGGAAGCGATGCGGGCTGTGCTCGCGGAGCGGCGTCCGCAGGATGGGATCCTCGGCGAGGAATTCGCCGACAGGCCCGGCACCAGCGGTCTGACCTGGGTGCTCGACCCGATCGACGGAACCCGCGCCTTCCTCTCCGGCGCGCCGACCTGGGGCGTGCTGATCGCGCTCAACGATTCCGACGGCCCGGTCTATGGCGTGATCGACCAGCCCTACACCGGCGAACGCTGGGAAGGCGGGCTCGGGCGGGCGCAGCTGACAGGGCTGCGGTCGACGCAGGCGTTGCGCGCGCGGGGGCCGCGGCCGCTGGATCAGGCGACCCTCTTCACCACGTTTCCCGAGGTCGGCACGCCCGAGGAACGCGCCGCCTTCGAACGGGTCTCGAAACAGGCACGGCTGACCCGCTACGGGCTGGATTGCTATGCCTATGGCCTCGTGGCGCTCGGCCAGATCGATCTCGTGATCGAGGCGGGGCTGCATCCATACGACGTCTGCGCGCCGATTGCCGTGATCGAGGCGTCGGGTGGGGTCGTCACCGACTGGGAGGGCGGTCCGGCCCACGGCGGCGGCCGCGTGCTCGCGGCGGCCAACCCCGAGATCCACGCCGCCGCGCTGTCGGTCCTGAACGGAGGCTGATGTGACCCACACTCTGATCCGCAACGCCGACCACTTGGTGACGATGGATGCCGGGCGGCGGGTGTTGCGGGGCGCGGACCTGCGGCTTCGGGACGGGGTAGTGGCGGAGATCGGCACCGGGCTCCCCCTCGACGGGGCGGAGACGCTGGATGCGTCGGGCTGTCTCGTCACGCCGGGGCTGGTCAACACCCATCACCACCTGTTCCAGACGCTGACCCGAGCGGTGCCCGCGGCGCAGGATGCGCTGCTGTTCGGCTGGCTGCGCGCACTCTACCCGATCTGGGCCCGGATGGGGCCGGAGCACATGCGCGCCTCGGCGCGGCTCGGCCTTGCAGAGCTTGCGCTCTCCGGCTGCACGATGAGTTCCGACCATCTCTACCTTTTCCCCAACGGAGCCAGGCTCGAGGACACGATCGAGGCGGCGTCGGAGATCGGGTTGCGGTTTCACCCGACCCGGGGGGCGATGTCGATTGGCGAGAGCGCCGGCGGCCTGCCGCCGGACAGCCTGGTGGAGCGAGAGGCGGCGATCCTCGCCGATTGCGAACGGGTGGTCGATGCCTTCCACGACCCGTCTGACGGCGCGATGGTGCGCGTCGGCCTTGCGCCCTGTTCGCCCTTTTCGGTCAGCCGGGAGCTGATGCGCGACGCGGCGATCCTCGCCCGGGAGAAGGGCGTGCGCCTGCACACCCATCTGGCGGAAAACGACGAGGACGTGGCCTATTCCCTCGCGCAATTCGGCTGTCGGCCCGGGCAATATGCCGAGGAACTGGGCTGGACTGGCGACGACGTCTGGCATGCCCATTGCGTGAAGCTGGACGGGAAGGAGATCGATCTGTTCGCTCGGACCCGCACCGGCGTCGCGCACTGCCCCTGCTCCAACTGCCGGCTCGGCTCCGGCATCGCCCCGGTGCGGGCCATGCGGGACGCGGGCGTGCCTGTGGGCCTCGGGGTCGACGGTTCGGCGAGCAACGATGCAGGCGACCTCGTGGGCGAGGCGCGGACCGCGATGCTGCTGCAGCGGGTGGCGCGCGGCGCGGATGCGATGTCGGCGCGGGAGGCGCTGGAGGTCGCGACGCTTGGCGGGGCCGGCGTGCTCGGTCGGGCGGATTGCGGCGCGCTCGAGGTCGGCCGTCGGGCCGATGTCGCGGTCTGGGATCTCTCCGGACTCGACGCGGCGGGCTCTTGGGATCCGGTCGCGCTGCTGCTTGCGGGGCCGCGCCGAGTGCGTGACCTGCTGGTCGAGGGGCGCCGCGTTGTCGCGGGCGGTCAGCTGGCAACCGCCGACGCGCGCGAAGTGTCAGCCGAGGCGAACAGGCTGGCCAGGGGGCTTGCGAACGGGGAATGACCCGTCACCGGGGCTGTGGCGAGAGATCCGGCGGCTCGGGCAGAGCAACGCCTACCTCCGTTTGGAGGGCTGTCGAAGACGGATTGGCATCGCGGTGCAGCCGCTTTCCCGGTCATCCTGCCCAGCACATCCGCGCGCGCATTGGCGCCGGGGCGCTCGGCCAGTTAGGGCTGCTTCGAGAGGGTGACAAGGGCTTCGGCAAAGGCGTCGACGTTGCCATTCGGCACGACCATGCCGGTGCGGCCGTCGCCCAGCACCTTCGCCGAGCCCTGGAGTGCGACGATGGATATGCCCGCGGCCGTGTGTTGAGCAAGTCTCTTGGGGATGCCGTCATCATAACGGGGCCGAGGCAGCGCGCACCGGGCCAGGTGGCCGGGCTGGGCGGTGAACTCATCACACTACACATCCTCAGCTTCGGCAACCCCGAGGAACCCGGCAGGCCGGCCATGTGAGGCGAAGCTGGCGTTCGAGTAGACCTTGATCCGCAGATCCGGGTGGCTGGATCGAGCGTTTGCCACGAGCCGCCGCTGCAACCAGCACGCCCCCGAAATGGTGCGCTTAGACAGCGTCGGGCGGCCGTTCCGCGTCCGTGCGTCGAAGGACCTTGACTAGGGAAGGATCGTACCACAACAGCTTTTTCGGTTCCGGGCCAGGAGACAGCGTGCCGGTCCAGTGGCCGCCGAGAATGCGGTAGGTCTGTGCCCGATCCGTTTCGCCGAGGTGGTAGGTCACCAGTTCGACGTCATGCCCTGGCGCGACCAAGGCCTCGGTCTGGCGTTCCACGCGGATCGGTTTGCCGCGCCGGGCGGGGAAGGGGCAGGCGGCGCGGATGGTCACTCGAAGCGTGCGGTCGGCCTGCGGCGCCGGGCAGGCCGGCGAACTTCCCTCGTCGAGGGGCATTGAACACACTCCATCGGGCGAATTCCACATGACGAGACCCTGTCGGACCCCCAATGGAGCAACCCTGCGGAAGCCTGCCCAAGGTCTTTTGGCGAGTTCGTACGCATCGGGCAACGTCGGCCCACCTCGATGCCGGGAAGATCAGGGGGCGGTCGGGCCTGTCCAGCCGGGCTGGCTGGAGGCGCGAACAACGAGCTTGGCCTCAAGGCGCAGGTGGCGCTCGGCCTCCTCCACCCCGGGGCCAAGGGCGACCGCGACGAGGCGCACCGCTTCCTGCCCGGTCCGGTAGCGCGGGGTGGCGACGGTTGTGAGCGACGGGTTCACGTAGGCGCTGATCTCGAGGTCGTTGAAGCCGCAGACGCCGAGCGCTTCCGGCACGCGGATGTTGCGCCGCGCGGCCTCGAACAGGACTCCAAGCGCGAGGTCGTCGTTGTTGCAGAACACGCAATCGGCGTCGGGGGCGCGGGCCATCAGGTCGGCGAAGAGCTGGCATCCCGTGCCGACCGAGGAGCGGCCCTGCGTGGTCACCACCCGGCGGGGATCGAAGATACCGAGCCGCTCTGCCTCGCGGCGGAACCCGGAAACGCGGACCTGGGAGCGTGGATCCATCCGGGCCGAGAGGATCGCCGGGCGCCGGTAGCCCTGTTCCATGAAGTGCCGGACGACGCTGGCGGCCGAGTCGAAATGGGAGAAACCGACGAGCATGTCGATCGGATCGTCCGTTACGTCCATGATCTGCACGACCGGGCAGTCGGCAGCTTCCAGCAAGGCTCGCCCGGTCGGGGTCTGGTCCACGCCGGACACGATCAGCCCGGCGGGCCGCTGGGCCAGGAAGGTCCGGATCAGCGTCTCCTCCTCGCTGGGGCTGTAGCGCGAATTGGCGATCTGCACCGACAGGCCCGTCGTCTCGATCGCGTCGTAGACGCCGAGAAGCACGTCGGAAAAAACGGAGTTGGTCACCGATGGCACGATCAGCCCGAGCACGTTGGTCCGCCGCGACGCCAGCGCCGAGGCCGCCATGTGGGGCACATAGCCCAGCCTGTCGATCGCCGCCTGGATTCGCAGCCGGGAGGGCGCGGCAACCTTTTCGGGCGCACGGATGCAGCGGGAAACCGTGATGGCGCTAACACCGGCTTCCCGGGCGACATCATCGAGCGTAACCCGATTGGAATGCTTGGTTTTCGCAGGCATGGGGATGGTCTAGCACCAAATTTGGAGCCGGGGAAGCTTGACTAATGACAGCGCTGTCATTACTCCGGAGCTCATCAGCCGAAGGGTGGGGATCCCCGCCCGACATGGGGAGGGTCCCGCGCTCGAACTCGCCAGAGGCGCCGTCGGTTCGGCCGAGACAGCGCTGGCGATGTCCGGGTCGCCTTTCCTGGCATTTCCCAGATCCCCGGAGGATCCCGACGTGACCGAGAAGAAAAAAGACCTGCGCTCCCGCAAGTGGTTCAACAATCCCGACGATCTCGAGATGACGGCGCTCTACCTTGAGCGGTATCTCAACTACGGGCTGACCGAGGAGGAGCTGCGCTCCGACAAGCCGATCATCGCGATCGCGCAGACCGGCAGCGACCTGAGCCCCTGCAACCGGCATCACCTCGAACTGGCCAAGCGGACCCGCGACGGGATCATCGCCGCCGGCGGCGTGCCGCTCGAGGTGCCGGTCCACCCGATCCAGGAAACGGGCAAGCGGCCGACGGCCATGCTCGACCGCAACCTCGCCTACCTGAGCTTGGTGGAATCGCTGTTCGGCTACCCGATCGACGGCGTGGTGCTGACCATCGGATGCGACAAGACCACGCCGGCGCTGCTGATGGCGGCGGCGACCGTGGGCATTCCAGCCATCGCCTTCTCGGTCGGCCCGATGCTGAACGGCTGGTACAAGGGCAAGCGGGTCGGGTCGGGCAGTGTCATCTGGTACGCGCGGCAGGAACTGGCGGCCGGTCGGATCGACGGGGACGAGTTCCTCAGCATCGCGGCCTCCTCGGCGCCCAGCAACGGCTATTGCAACACCATGGGCACCGCCAGCACGATGAACTCCCTGGCCGAGGCGCTCGGAATGCAGCTGCCCGGCGCCGCCACAATCCCCGCGCCCTATCGCGAGCGCGGCCAGATGGCCTACGAGACCGGGCGGCGGATCGTCGACATGGTCCACGAGGAGCTGAACCCCGACCAGGTGATGAGCCGCAAGTCCTTCGAGAACGCCATCGTCATCTGTTCGGCCCTCGGCGGCTCGACCAACGCGCCGATCCACCTCAACGCCATCGCCCGGCATCTCGGAATGGAGCTGACGAATGCCGATTGGGAGAAATTCGGCTACGAGGTGCCGTTGCTGGTGAACATGCAGCCGGTCGGCGAATACCTCGGGGAAGATTTCCACCATGCCGGCGGCGTGCCGGCGGTGATCGGGGAATTGCTGCGCAACGACATGCTGCCGCATCCGGACGCGCTGACCGTCTCCGGCAAGACCATCGGCGAAATCTATCGCGTCTCCGCCATCACCAACACCGACGTGATCCGGACGCCGGCCAATCCTCTGGTGGCGCATGCCGGTTTCCTGAATTTCTCGGGGAACCTCTTCGACAGCGCGATCATGAAAACCTCCGCCATCGGCGAGGAATTCCGCACCCGCTACCTCGAAAACCCGGACGATCCGAATGCCTTCGAGGGGCCCGTCGCGGTGTTCGACGGGCCGGAGGATTTCCACCACCGGATCGACGACCCGAGCCTCGGGCTCACCGACCGGACCATCCTGGTGATGCGCGGGGCAGGGCCGATCGGCTACCCGGGCGGTGCCGAGGTCGTGAACATGCGTCCGCCCTCCTACCTGATCAAGCAGGGCATCACCGCCTTGCCCTGCATCGGGGACGGCAGGCAGTCCGGCACCTCCGGCTCGGCTTCGATCCTGAACGCCTCGCCCGAAGCGGCGGCGGGCGGCGGTCTGGCGCTGCTGAAGGATGGCGACACCATCCGGGTCGACCTCAACGCCCGCACCGTGAACGCTCTGGTCGACGCGGCCGAATGGGAGGCGCGGCGTGCCGGGATGGAGACCATCATTGACGCCATAACGCCGGAGAGCCAGAGCCCGTGGCAGGCGCTCTTCCGCGAGAAGGTGCGGCCCTTCGCCGAAGGCATGGTGCTCGACGGCGCACCGGAATACCGCGCCATCGCCCGCACCAAAGCGCTGCGCAACAACCACTGATCCTGCTGGGGCCGGGCAGGACCCGGCCCACGCAATCCGCCGCTCCCTCCACCGGTTTCGGGAGCTTCCTGCCCCCGCGCCCCGAACCGCCGGAGCCGCTCCCTTCACACAGCCGAGATTCCCTCCGCTCCGGCCTTGCGGTTCGGGGCGGTTTTCGGCAAGTGACGGCCAGCCAAGGGGAATTGTATGAACCTACTGATCCAGAGCGCCGCGACATTTCACGAGGTGACACGCCGAATCTGCCAGCTTCTGCTCGGGATGATCTTCATCGGCCAGCTCGCCGTGGTGATACTGCGCTATGTCTTCGGCATTGGGTTCATCGAGCTCCAGGACGCTGTCGCCTACAGTTTCGCCACGCTCGTCGTGCTCGGCCTGCCGGTGGCGCAGGCGCTCGACTCCCACGTCCGGGTCGATGTGTTCCGGTCCGGGCAGTCGCCGCGCGGCCAGCTCTGGTTCGACCGGTTCGGCATCGTGGTCTTCCTGATCCCCGTCTTTGCGCTCACCATCTGGTGGGTCTGGCCCGACGTGGCCTACAGCTGGTCGATCCGCGAGGCCTCGGCCGAGACGGGCGGGCTGCCGGGGCTCTATCTCGTCAAGTCGATGCTGCCGCTGGCCTGCGCCCTGATGATCCTGCAGGGCCTTGCGGAGCTGGCCCGGTCCCTCGGGAGCCACGCCCATGATTGAACATTTCTGGCTGATCATGCTCGGCCTCAGCCTGCTGGCCGGCATTCTCTCCGGGATTCCGGTGATGCTGGTGCTCGCC
Organism: Tropicimonas aquimaris; assembly: GCF_042676185.1. Lineage (NCBI taxonomy): Bacteria > Pseudomonadati > Pseudomonadota > Alphaproteobacteria > Rhodobacterales > Roseobacteraceae > Tropicimonas > Tropicimonas aquimaris. The sequence continues at coordinate 314,591 of NZ_JBHTJT010000007.1, forward strand.
GGCGTTCCGGTGGTGCTGGCCTACATCGCCTCCGGCTTCGGCGCCTTCGACCTGAGCTTTCTCCGGGCCTATCCGCAGCGCGCCTATGGCGTGATGACCAACTCGCTGCTCGTCGCGGTGCCGCTTTTCGTGCTGATGGGGGTGATGCTGGAACGCTCGCGGGTGGCCGAACGGATGCTGATGCAGGTCGGGCGCGTGCTCGGCGGCACGCCCCGGGCGCTGGCGCTTGCCGTGCTGCTGATCTCGACACTGATCGCGGCCTCCACGGGCATCATCGGCGCGACCATCGTGATGCTGACACTGATCAGCCTTCCCGCGATGCGCCGCGTCGGCGTGCCTGACGCAACGGCGAGCGGGCTGATCTGTGCTTCAGGTACGCTGGGACAGATCATTCCGCCCTCCATCGTGCTGATCTTGCTCGGCGATCAGGTGTCCAACGCCTATCTCGACGCGCAACAGCGCGCCGGGAATTTCGCACCCGATGCGGTTACGGTGGGCGACCTTTTCGCGGGCGCGCTGGTGCCCGGACTGCTGCTCGTTCTGCTCTACGGTATCTACGTCTCCTTCCGGCTTTCCGGCATCAAGGGCGCGCCGATGGTCGAGACCGAACCGGACGTCTCGCCATGGGACGTGGTGCGGGAGGTGCTGCCGCCGGTGCTGCTGATCCTCGCGGTGCTTGGTTCTATCCTTGCCGGCGTCGCAACCCCCACCGAGGCAGCGGCCATCGGCGTAGCGGGCACGCTCCTGATCACCGCGGCGCGCGTGAGCGCCACCGGCGGGCCGGACGTCGATCCCGACGCGCCGCCACAGCGCGAGCCGTCCACGCCTCCGGCGCCGCGCTGGCTGCGCCACGTCATGTCCGCCACCGCGGCGGTAGGCTTCGCGCTGGTGGCCCTGCGGCTGACCGGGGTGGGGCGGGTCGATCTTTCGGCGGCCCAGGTGAGCCTCGGCGCCGGCTCGCTCCTCGCGCTGCTGCTCACCGTGCTGCTGGTGGCCGGGCTGCTGCTGGCGGTGGTGATCCTGGTGCGTGCGGGCGTCTTTGGTGCGGCGCTGTCCCAGGCGGTGACGACCTCGGCGATGATCTTCGGCATCATTCTCGCGGCCTCCATGCTCTCGCTCGTGTTCCGGGGCTTCGAGGGCGACGAATGGGTGCACGAGCTTCTGACCGGCCTGCCGGGCGATCACACCAGCATGCTGATCTTCACCCTACTGGTGATCTTCGCCATGGGGTTCGTGCTTGAGTTCGTCGAGATCGTCTTCATCGTGGTGCCGCTGGTCGGGCCGATCCTGCTGCAGGATGTAGATCCGGTCTGGTTCGCGGTGCTGGTGGCGCTCAACCTCCAGACCTCATTCCTGACGCCGCCATTCGGCTTCGCGTTGTTCTATTACCGCTCCGCCGCGCCGGCCGATATCGCGACCTCGACCATCTACAAGGCGATCGTCCCCTTCGTCCTGATCCAGATTCTCACGCTTGGCATCGTTTTCCTGTGGCCGACGCTTGCGACCTGGCTGCCGAATGTGCTGTTTGGCTGACAAGCCAATCCGGGGCGCGCGCTTCCGACACACTTAGCTGGAGACCTAACCATGAAACGTCGTGCATTCCTCAAGGCCGGGGCTGCCGCTCCTGCCGCCGCGCTTGCGGCACCCGCGACCGCACAGGGCATCATCGAGTGGAAATGCCCGACCTCCTTCCCGGCGCAGGCCCCCGGCGTCGGCACGAACGGCGCGACCTTCGTCGAGCGGGTGAACGCCATGGCCGAGGGCCGGTTGCAGCTCAAGCTCTACTCGGGCGGCGAGCTGGTCCCGCCCTTCGCTGTCGAGGACGCGGTGCAACAGGGCACGGCCGAGATCGGCCACACCACGCCCTATTACAGCGCCGGCAAGAACTCCGCGTTGCACATCTTCACCAACATCCCCTTCGGCTTCACCGCCGCTGAGCTCTCCGGCTGGCTGCGCTACGGGGGCGGGCAGGAACTCTACGACGAGATCTACGCCCAGCGGAACCTGATCCCGATCTACTCGGGCAACTCCACAGTTCAGGCCGCGGGCTGGTTCAAGAACGAGATCACCAGCGTCGCCGACCTGTCGGGCCTGAACATGCGGATCGCGGGCCTCGGTGGCGAGGCCATGCGCAAGCTCGGCGTGAACGCGGTGCTGATGCCGCCGACCGAGATCTTCCCGGCCTTCCAGTCCGGCGCCATTGACGCCGCCGAGTGGGTTGGCCCGATGCTCGACCAGGCGTTCGGCCTGAACAAGGTTGCGCCCTATTGCTACGCGCCGGCCTTCCACGAGCCGGGCGCAGGCCTGCACGTGGTGGTCAACAAGGAAGCTTGGGACAGCCTGACGCCGGATCTGCAGGCGATCCTGCGTAACGCCGCCGGCGCCGCGGAATCCGAGACCGTCAGTCAGTTCGAGTATTTCAACGCAATGGCGTTCAAGTCGCTTCAGGAAGCCGGGGTGGAGTTCAAGACCTTCCCCGACGACGTGATGGAGGCCCTGAAGGGGGCCGTCGCCGAGGTCATGGCCGAGCAATCGGAGGCCAACCCGGACTTCGCGCGCTGCATGGAAAGCGTCCACGCCTACCTCGAGCCGGCACGCGCCTACGCGGCGGCCTTTACCGCGCCGATGCTGACGCAGCGCGTCTGATCGCGGTGGCGGGACGCCCCTGGTAAACGGGCGGGCCGGGCTGTTCGGCCCGGCCTTGCGCCCTATCTGGGGAGTGGAGGCCGCGGGCGCGTGACGCCCCGGCCCGACCCAGATCCGGAGCGCCCGATGCAATCTCGCCGTCCATTCCTGCCCAACCCGGTGCCCGCCGGCCGCGCCGCGCGCCTGCATCGGCTGGGCATGATGGCCACGGGGATCGCCGGGAACATGGCGGCGGCCGGTGCCCGCAGCGTCGCCCGGGGAGAGCGGCCGGACCTGCGGCAACTCCTGCTCACCCCGGCCAACGCAACGCGCATCGCCGATGACCTCGCCCGGATGCGGGGCGCGGCCATGAAGGTCGGCCAGCTGCTCTCGATGGACGCCGGGGACGTGCTTTCGCCGGAGCTGGCCACGATCCTCTCCCGGCTGCGCGCCGCTGCGGACCCGATGCCGCCGCATCAGCTCAAGACGGTTCTCCGCGACGCGTGGGGCAGCGACTGGCGGCGCAGTTTCCGGCAGTTCGACACGCGCCCCATCGCGGCCGCCTCCATCGGCCAGGTGCATCGCGCAAAGCTGCGCGACGGCACCGAGCTGGCGATCAAGGTCCAGTATCCCGGCGTCGCGCGCAGCATCGACAGCGACATCGACAATCTCGGCACGCTGATCCGGGTTTCCGGCCTGCTGCCGGCCGGCTTCGAGATCTCGCCCTACCTGGCCGAGGCGAAGCGCCAGTTGCATCTGGAGGCGGACTACCGGTTCGAGGCGGAGCAGCTTACCGCCTACGCGCGGCTCCTTGGCGAGACCACGCGCTTCGAGATCCCGACCGTGGCCGAGGAATGGTCGACCAGCTCGGTGCTGGCGATGAGCTACCATCCGAGCCGCAGCATCGACTGGCTGGCCGAGGCGCCGCAGACGGATCGCGACAGGGTGGCGCGAGACCTGATCGCTCTGCTGCTCGACGAGATCTTCCGCTTCGGCGTGATCCAGAGCGACCCGAATTTCGCCAACTACCGCTACAATCCCGAGAGCGGGCGGGTCGTGCTGCTCGACTTCGGCGCCACCCGCCGGCTCGACCCGGAGATCGTCGCTCGGTGCCGTGAGATCCTTGTCGCGGGGCTGGCGGATGACTCCGGCGGGATCGAAGCGGCCTTCGAGGCACTCGGGGCACTTCCCGCCGAAATGCCGCGGCAACACCGGGCGCGCATCCTGGCCATGATCCGGATGGTCTTTGACGAGTTGCGCCGCGACGAGCTGGATTTCGGCGACAGCGACCTGCTCACCCGCCTCCGGTCCGAGGGACAGGCGTTGGCCGAGGACCGCGTGCCGCCGCCCGCGGTTCCGATGGATCTGCTCTACCTGCAACGCAAGATCGGTGGCATCTTCCTGCTGGCGACACGGCTGCGCGCGCGAGTGGCGGTGGGACCGCTCCTTGATCCGTTCACCAAGGCGCGCGACGCCGGGCCCGAGTGATCCAGTGCCGTCCTGCGCACGTAAACATTTTCAGACATGCAGGAGAAACACATGGGACGGATCCTTCTCTTGGCCTTTTTCATTTCCCTCGGAAAAATCGCCTCTGCCGGCACGGTGGGCGGCACCTTTGCATCGATCGACGGCGGGCAGATTTCTCTGGAGCAATGGCGCGGCCAGCCGGTGCTGGTGGTCAACACGGCTTCCCGCTGCGGCTTCACCGGCCAGTATGACGGGTTGCAAGCACTCTATGACCGCTATCGCGAACGTGGGCTTGTGGTGCTGGCGGTACCCTCCAACGATTTCCGTCAGGAGCTGTCGACCTCCGAGGAGGTAAAGGATTTCTGCGAGATAACCTTTGGCCTCGATATACCCATGGCCGATATCACCCATGTTCGCGGTCCGGACGCGCATCCGTTCTACCAGTCGGTCCGCGCGGAGACGGGTTTCGTGCCTAACTGGAACTTCAACAAGATCCTCGTCGGGCCAGACGGATCGGTGGTGGAGACCTGGGGCTCCGTTACCAAGCCGGAATCCCGCAAGATCACCCGGCGTATCGAGGCGTTGCTTAACTGACGAGGGCGGCGGGCAGACGTGGAGGTGTGAGGTGGAACGGGCATTGATCATCGGCAATTCGGGTGGCATCGGAGCTGCCGTTGCGGCGTCCCTTGCGGCACGCGGGGTGTCGGTGACGGGCCTCTCGCGCAGGGAGCACGGGCTCGACGTAACGGATCAGGCTTCCGTGGATGAAGTGCTGAATCGGCAGGACGGTCCGTTTGGTCTCGTATTTGTCGCGTCCGGTGTCCTCGCCCCGGAAGGTGGGCAGCCGGAAAAGACGCTGGATCAGATCGACGCGGACGCAATGGCCGAAGTGATGGCGGTGAACGCCATCGGCCCTGCTCTGATCCTTCGCCACGCGCCGCGCTTTTTGCCGCGCGAAGGGCGATGCGTGGTCGCGGTTCTGACCGCGCGGGTCGGCTCCATCGGGGACAATGGCATGGGCGGATGGTACGCCTATCGCGCCTCGAAGGCGGCTGCGAACCAGATCGTCCACACCGCAGCCATCGAGATCGGACGTAAGCGCAAGGAGGCCGTGGTGGTCGCCCTGCATCCCGGCACGGTCGCCACGCCCTTTACCCAGGCCTATCCCGGCCATCGAAATGTCGGGCCGGAGGCGGCGGCGGATAACCTGCTTCGGGTCATCGACGGCCTCACGCCTGCCGAAAACGGCGGCTTCTTCGACTGGGCCGGCGAGGCTGTTCCCTGGTGAGCCGGGGATGGCCCGGGCAGGGTAAGCCCCGCCCGGTGCCGATTGCGGCGTTCTACCTGTAGAGGTGCGGCTGGCCGAGCTTGTCGTGGATCGCGTTGGCGACCTGGCCATTCAGGCCCATGCCTTGAGCCAGTTCATGCAGGAACCTCGCCTCGCTTTTGTGGTCGAGGTCGATCGCCATGGCCGCCATCATGTAGACCTGATGCTCGGCACCCCGTGGAACCGACCGGGCGATCGCGGTGGGATCGACAGGGCGCTGCAACTCGGCCTGCACGAAATCGGCCTCTTCCTGGCTGACCTGCCCGAGCCGTTCCAGCAGCCGCTTCTTTTCCGTGTCGTCTAACGTGCCGTCGGATTTGGCGGCCTGGATCATCGCGCGGAGCATGACCGCGGCGAGATCCTCTTCCGCCGCCGTAGGAGGCTCGTCGGGTTCGCCGAAGTTCTGCAGCGACTGGTTCAGCTTGTCTCCGAAGCCACCGCCGGCGCTTCCGCCGCCCGGCCGGGAGAGCTCGCTCAACTCGTTCAGCGCCCCGCCCAGGCCACCACGCCCGGCGGCCGCACCCGCGCCGCCGCCGAGGATCGCGCCCATCATGTCCTGAAGACTCCCGCCGGAGGCTCCGCCACGTGCGGCACCACCACCCAGGACCTGACCCAACATGTCCTGGATACTGCCGCCGGGCGCTGCGCCACGGCTGGTGGTCCCGCCGCCCAGAACCTGCCCGAGCATGTCCTGAAGCCCGCCGGCCGACCCGCCTCCCGGCGCGCTGCCGCCTCCGAGGATCTGGCCGAGCATGTCCTCGATTCCGCCCCCGGCGGAGGCCTGTCCTGCCCCGGTCGGTTGCGCCGTCTGGCTGCCACCGCCCGAAACCATGCCCTTGACCCCCTTCGCGATCACGACGCCGGCGGCGACCTTTGCCAATGTGCTGACCAGACTCATGTGTTCATCTCCCTGAAATATCTCTGAAACTGGGCACTCGCCACTTGGCTTCATGATCCGGATGCCCGGTCCGGCTCCCAAGTTCACCTATCACATCCCCCGACCTGTCGGTCTGAAGGCAGGGTTTTCAATCTCGTTTCCGCGCGCGCCCGGCCTTTGCCGGCCGGACCAGTGCCAAAATTTCCTATGACTATTGCCCAGTGGGCCACGCGGTGCAATCGGCGGATGTGTCTGCGCCATCCGGTCGGATGCCAGCCTCGGTTGACGCGGCGAGACACGATGCGATAACGCCGGAAAAAGCCCGTCATCGTCGCTCCGGTCCGCACCGGAACCGGTCGGGCGCATCAGACGGGAGCTTTCATGTTCGATACCATCCCCGGTCTTCTGGACCAGATCCGCAGCCGTTTCGCCCATGTCGACAGCGATCCCTTCCAGGGCGAGCGGGTGTTCTTCGAGAATGCCGGCGGCGCGCTGACGCTCAAGTCCGTGGTCCAGACCTCGGCGGATTATGCCGCGATCCCTGACAACCAGGGACGCGAAAACGTCGCCTCGCGCGCGCTGGTCGCCGTCATCGCCCGGTCGCGCGAGGACATGCAGAGCTTCTTCAACCCCGAGGGAGGCCAGTTCTTCGTGGGCGAGAGCGGGACCGAGCTGCTGTTCCGCCTGATCCGCACGGCCTGCCTGGGCACCCCGGAGGGCGGGAGCGTCCTCGGCTCGACGCTGGAGCACCCCGCCTCCCGCAGCGCCTGCGCGCGCTATGCGCCGGTCGGCGGCAAGGCGCATGTTCTGGTGGAACATGACGTGTCGCGGGGGAGCGTGGATCTGGCCGCCTACCGGCTGCAGATCACGCCCGACACGCGGGTTGCGACCATCCTGCACACCTCGCCTGTGACGGGCATGGGCGTCGACGTTGCCGAGATCGCAGCCGGCATCCGGGCGGTGGCGCCCGAGTGCTTCATCATCGTCGACGGTATCCAGCACGCCGCACACGGTCGGCTGGACCTTGCCGCCTATGGCGTCGACGGCTACGTGATCTCGCCCTACAAGGCGTTCTCGCGCCACGGCTACGGCGTGGCTTGGGTGTCGGACCGGCTCGCAGGGCTGCCGCGCGACGCGCTGATCGATGCGCCAGGCGCGTCCTGGGAGATGGGCACGCGCGACACCGGCGCTTATGCCACCTTCTCGGATGTCGTCGCCTATCTGGACTGGCTGGGCAGCCATTTCACCGAGAGCGACGCCCCCCGCGAACGGATCGTCGCCGCTGGCGAAGCGATCCACGCCCATGAAAAACGGCTCACCGACGCCATGCTGCACGGTACCGGCAACCTGCCCGGGCTGGCGCAGATCCCGGGTGTGACCATCGTCGGCGGCGTCGAGAACCCGCTACGTGAGGGGCTGGTCTCCTTTGCCGTCGACGGGCTGAAGGCGCCGGAGATCGTCGAGGCGCTGAACCAGGCCGGTGTCCGGACCCACACCCGCAAGGCCGACCACTACTCGGCCAACATTCTCGCGCCGATGGGGTTGGAGGCCTGCGTGCGGGTCTCGGTCTGCCATTACAACTCGCTGGAGGAGGTCGAGCGCCTGCTCGAGGCGATGCGCGACATCACCCGCAGGGGCTGACGACCGGTTTCAGAGCGGCCAGATCCGCGGCACGAGTCCGACGACGATCAGAACGGAGAGCGCCGTCAGCGGCAGGCCAGCGCGAACGAAGTCGAGCAGCCTGTACCGGCTCTGGCCGTAGACCAGCAGTAGGGCGGGTTCCAGCGGCGCGATGAAGGAGAGTGAAGCGGAGAGCGTCACCACCACGGCGAGCGGCCGCGGGTCGACCCCCAGCGTTGGCGCCAGCGCCAGCGCGATCGGCAGGATCGTCAGCGCGGCCGCCGCGTTCGACATCGGTTGCGTCAGCACGACCGTCAGCAGCGACAACGTCAGCAGCACCGCGGTCATCCCGAACGGGGCGACCCAGTCGAGGATCAGGTGCGCCAGCCATTCCGCGGTTCCGGTTTCCAGCATCGCGGCGCCGAAGCTCGACATGCCTCCGATCAGGATCAGCACGCGCCAGGAAATCATCCCGAAGACGTCCTGGGTGGAGAAGCGGTCGGTCAGCACCAGCCCGAGCACCGCGGCGAGAAGCGCGATGCCGAGTGGCAGCACCCCAGTGGCGCCGAGCAGGATCGCCGACAGCATCGCCCCGAGTGTGAACAACCCCTCCCGGCGCGTGGGCCGGGGCGGGGCGTCGGGACTGAGCAGGTGGATGTCGATATCCGCACGGACGCGTTCGACTGCCTGACCGGTGCCGGCCAACAGCAGTATGTCCCCCACGCGCAGGCGCATGCGACCGATCCGGGCGACCTGCTCGGTCCCGAGCCGACGCAGCCCCACAACGGTGATGTCGTCGCCGATCTCCTGCCGCATCCGCGCCACCGAGGCGCCGATCCAGTGGGAGCCGGGCAGCAGCACCGCCTGCGCGAACTGGCGTCCGGGCGGCTTGGCGCCGATCCCGAACAGGCTGAATCGTCCGCTGCCGGTGAGATGGGCCAGCGCCTCGGCATCGGCATGGACAATCACCCTGTCGCCGGCGTGAAGCTTGCGTCGGGGATGGGCGGCTACCCGGCCCTTGCTGGTGTCGACAGCGAGCGGCGTCACCCCGAGTTCCTCGAGGCCCAGCTCCGACAGCGCCTTGCCGTCTCCGACCACGGCTTCGTCGATCGCGATGGTGGCCATGAAGAGCGGCTCCGGAGGCGCGTCGGCGGCATCTCCGGGTTCGGCCGCGATCAGCCTGTCGCCGAGGAGCGCCATCAGCGTCACGCCGGCGAGCGTCACCGCAAGCCCCACCCAGAAGAACTCGAACAGGCCGAAGGGCTCGAGGCCGAGCCTGGTCACCACGCTGCTCGCCGCGAGGTTGGTCGAGGTGCCGATCAGCGTTGCCGACCCGCCGAGGATGGAGGCGAAGGCCATCGGCATCAGAAGCAGCCCCGGCCGACATTTCGCCCGGCGGGCCGCATCCTGCGCCAGCGGCATCATCACCGCAGTCGTGCTGGTGTTGCTCACCACGGTAGAAAGACCGGCGGAGGCCAGCATCAACCGCACCATGATGCCCCGGGGCGAGCGCCCGCTGCTGCCTGCGAGGCGGGTGGTGAGGCGGCTCATGATCCCGGAGTCGGAGAGCCTGCGCGACAGCACCATGACGCATGCGAGGATCAGGATCGCTTCGCTGGCGAGCCCCTGAAGCGCCGAGGTCACGTCCATGATCCCGGAGGCGACCAGCAGCACAAGCAGCAGGAGCGCAACCGCGTCGGGCGGGATGCGTTCTGTCGCCAGCAGGATCGCGGCGGCAACGAAGAGCACAAGGACAAAGGCGATTTCCGGGGTCATGCGGGGAACCGATTCCGGTGGCGGACCGCCGTCATGCTCCACCCGCAGGGCGCGCTTGTCCTTGAACCAGATCAGCCCGGCGCCAGAAATCTTCGGCGCCGGAGCGGGTCAGAGCAGGCCCGGGTAGTCGCCCCCGTCCATCAGGATCGACTGCCCCGTCATCAGCCCGGCATGATCCGAGGCGAGAAAGGCGAAGAGCGCCGCGATCTCCTCCGGCCGGCCGAACCGTTTGGCGGGGCTGGAGGCCGCGCGGCTCTCCCAGATCTCGTCGAAGCTGCGACCCGTGGTCTCCGCCAGCCGGGCGACGTGCTGGCGTTGGCCGTCGCTCTCGACGATGCCGGGCAGGATGGTGTTGATCGTCACGTTCCGGGCGATTCCCTCGCGCGCCAGCCCGGCGCAGAAGCCCACGAGCCCTGTGCGTGCGCCGTTCGACTGGCCAAGCTCGACCTGCGGGATCTTCACGCCGCGCGCGGCGATGTTGACGATCCGTCCGTAGCCACGCGCCACCATCCCGTCGAAGGTGAGCCGGATCATCTCGATCGGCGCCAGCATCATCATGTCGAGCGCCGAGATCCAGTCCTCGCGCCGCCAGTCGCGGAAATCCCCGGGCGGCTTGCCGCCGCCGTTGTTGAGCAGGATGTCCGGCTCCGGGCAAGCGGCCAGAGCAGCCTCGCGGCCGGCGTCTGTGGTTATGTCGGCCGCGACGGTGGCAACCTCCGCGCCAGTCTCGGCCCGAATCTCGGCGGCGGTCCGTTCTAGCGCCTCGGCGCCCCGCGCCACCAGCGTCACCGCCACGCCCTCGCGGGCCAGCCGCTCTGCGCAGGCGCGGCCCATGCCTTTGCTGGCTCCGGTCAGCAGCGCGCGCCGGCCGGCAATCCCCATGTCCATCTGGTCTCTCCCGTCTCAGGTTGTGCCGGTGTCCGGCAGTTCCAGCACTGCGTCCTTGAGTGCCTGTGTCCGCGCGTGCCGGGGCGCCGCGAAAAGGCGGTCGGTCGCGCCTTCCTCGACGATCCGGCCCGCGTCCATCACGATGACCCGGTCGCAGATCGCCTGCACCACCGCGAGGTCGTGGCTGATAAAGACCATCGACAGGTCGCGCTCTCGGATCAGGCCGCGCAGCAACTCCAGCACCTGAGCCTGCACCGACACGTCGAGCGCCGAGGTGGGTTCGTCGCAGATCAGGATGTGGGGTTCCGCGGCGAGCGCGCGGGCAATCGCAACCCGCTGGCGCTGCCCGCCGGACAGGGCGCGGGGCGTGGCCTCGGCGGCCCGTGCCGGCAATCCCACGTCCTTGAGCAGTTCCAGCACCTGAGCCTTGCGTGCGGCGGCGTCGAGACCGGTGTGCAGGCGCAGCGGCAGGTCGAGAATGCGCCGGATCGTCCAGCTCGGGTTGAGCGAGCCGAACGGGTCCTGGAACACCGGCTGGATCTGCCGGGCGCGCAGCTTTTGCGGCAAGTTGCGCATGTCCTCGCCGCCAAGCTCCACCCGGCCCTCGGTCGGGCGGTCGAGCCCGATCAGGATGCGGGCGAGCGTGCTCTTGCCGCAGCCGCTTTCCCCGACAATGCCCAGAACCTCGCCCTTCGAGAGGCTCAGCGACGCGTCCGTGAGCGCCCGGAAAGGCGTGCCGCCGAACATGCCGCGGGGAGGATAGACCCGGCCCAGCCCATGCGCCGACAGGACCGGCGCCGCGCCGTCATGCGCCGTGGGCGGAACCGGCTGCGGCAGGCTGTCGATCAGGCTCCGGGTATAGGGATGGTCTGGCGCGGTCAGGACTCGGGTGCAGGGGCCGGTCTCGACGATCTCGCCATGTTTCAACACCGCGACATCGTCGGCGATCCGGGCTACGACGCCGAGGTCATGGGTGATGAACAGCATCCCGAGTCCGAACTCGTCGCGGAGTCCGGCGAGCAGATCCAGCAGCTTCACCTGTGTCGTCACATCGAGTGCTGTGGTTGGCTCGTCCGCGATCAGGAAATCGGGCTCGCACATCAGCGCCATTGCAATCAACACCCGCTGCCGCTGCCCGCCGGACATCATGTGCGGGTATTGGCCGAGCCGGGTTTGGGGCGAGGGGACGCCGACACGGTCCAGAAGCTCCACCGCGCGTTCCCGCGCCGCGCGCATCGACCCGCCGCGGTGCCGCCGATAGACGGCGCAAAGCTGGTCTCCGATGGTGAAGACGGGGTTGAGCGCCGTCATCGGCTCCTGGAAGATCATGGCGATCCGGTCGCCGCGGGCGTTCTGCGGCGCCGTGCCGTCGTCCAGCGCCAGCCGTTCGGCCGTCACCCGCGCGCCCGGCGGGTTCAGCCCCATGAGCGCGAGCGCAGTCATGGACTTGCCGGACCCGCTCTCGCCCACCAACGCGAGCGTCCGGCCGGCGGACAACGTGAACTCAATGCCGCGCACGGCATGGACCTCGCCGATGCGCACATGCAGGTCGCGCACGGTAATGGCGCCAGCGGCGGTAGTTGTGTCGAGGGTCATCGGCGGGCTCCCAGGATGTCGCGCAGCCCGTCGCCCAACAGGTTGATCGAGAGCGTCAGGAAGAAAAGGCAGAGCCCCGGCAGGGTGATGACCCAGGGGCTGAAGAACATGAAGTTCTTGCCCTCCGACAGCATCAGCCCCCAGGACGGCAGCGGCGCCTGCACGCCAAGGCCCAGGAAGGACAGCGCCGCCTCGATCAGCACCGCGTTGGCCATCTCGACGGTGGCGACCACGATCAAGGGGGCGGAGATGTTGGGCAGGAGTTCGGCGGTCAGGATGTGGAAGCGCGAGGCGCCCATCGCCTGGGCCGAGGCAACGTATTCGGCATTGCGCAGCTTCATCGTCGCGGTTCGGGCGACCACCGCGAACTGGTCCCAGAGCAGCAGGCCGATGACCAGCAGCACCACCGTCAGCGAGCCGCCGACGATGGAGACGATGGCGAGCGCCACCAGCACGACCGGCAGCGAAAGCCGCGTGGTGATGAGGGCGGAGATCGCGGTGTCGACCCAGCCGCCGAAATAGCCCGCGACCATGCCGAGCGTGATGCCGATCAGCCCGGAAATCAGGATCGCGCCGAAGCCGAGCGCGACGGAGATCCGCGCGCCATAGATCATGCGGCTGAGGTAGTCGCGCCCGAGGGCGTCGGTGCCCAGCAGGTAGCCCGGCTCGGCGCCATCATGCCAGAACGGCGGCTTGAGACGCAGCGCCAGTTCCTGGGCATAGGGATCGTGCGGGGCGATCAACGGGGCGAAAACAGCGACGAGGACGATCGCGCCGAGGATGCCGGCGCCGATCATGAAACCGAGGTGTTTTCGGACCGAGAGGCGGCGGATCGCCGGAGCGCCGGCGGTGGTTTCGGGGGCGGTGTCGGTCATGCCTTGCTCCGGATGCGCGGGTCGAGGGCTGCGTTGGCGAGGTCGGCGAGGAGCGTCAGCAGGATGTAGATCATCGAGATCAGCAGCACGATGGCCTGGATCACCGGCATGTCGGAGCGGCTCATCGATTGCCAGGCCAGGTAACCCACGCCTTGCACCGCGAAGATCGACTCGACGACAATGGAGCCGCCCAGCATGAAGCCGAACTGCACCGCCGTGAGCGAGATCACCGGCAGCACAGCGTTGCGCAGCGCGTATTTGAAGAGGATCTGCCCTTCGCCCAGTCCCATGGCGCGGGCGGTGCGGATGTAATCGGCCTCCAGCACCTCGATCATCCCGGCCCGCACCAGCCGCATCAGCGCGGGCATGGCAAAGGAGCCGAGGGTGATCGCCGGCAGAATGAAATGGGCGAGGCTGTCGCTGCCGGAGATCGGCAGCCAGCCGAGCTTGATCCCGAACAGCAGGATCAGCAGCAGCCCGGCCCAGAAGTTCGGCACGGCCTGACCGACGACGGCGAGGGTCAGCGCCATACGGTCGAGCCAGGAATTCGCATGCAATGCGGCCAGCACGCCGAGCGGGATGGCGATGCCGAGCGCGAAGAGCAGCGACAGGCAGGCAAGCAGTGCCGTCGCGGGGACGCGCTCGGCAATGATCTGCCCGACCGGCTCGCCGGATAGGTAGGAGCGCCCAAGGTCGCCGCGGGCGAGATCGGCGAGGTAGCCGGCGTATTGCGTCATCAGCGACTGGTCGAAGCCGTATTGCACCCGGATCGCGGCCAGGTCGGCGTCGGTGGCGCTGTCGCCCGCGATGCCGGTCGCGGGATCGACGGCGACATGGCTCAGCACGAAGGTGATCACCGAGATCGAGAAGACCACGAACAGCGCGAGCAGGCTGCGGCGGAAGAGGAAACCGAGCATCGAAGGGTCCTTGAAACGTGGCGCCGGGCGGAACGTGGCCGCCCGGCGCGATATCCCTGCCGGAGTTATTCCCAGGAAGCGAGGAAGAAGCGCGGCAGTTCGTCGACGTTCGGGGTGAAGTTCAGCCCGTCGGCATAGCCATAGCCCATGACGATGGTGTGCATCGGCACCCAGTAGGCCCGCTCGGTGATCTTGCCGATCACGTCGGAATAGAGCGCCTCGCGCTCCGCCTCGTCGACCGTCGTGGCCGCCTGCTGCACAAGGCCGATGATCTCCTCGTCACGAGCGCCGTCGTTGGTCGAGCCGTCGAAGAAGTTGCCGGTGGAGGCGGAGGCGTCGCCGATGGAGAAGCTGCCCCAGTCGCCGTACCAGATGTCCACGTTGCCTTCGCGCCAGGCGGAGAAGGAGGCGCGGGCCTGAAGCATCTCGAGGTCGGCCTCGATCCCGACGGCGGCGAGGTAGCTCTGCACGGCCTCGGCGCGGGCGCGGTCACGGTAGGAGTTCATCCGGACCTTGAACCCTTCGCCATATCCCGCCTCGGCCAGAAGCGCCTTGGCCTTCTCGGGGTCGTATTCGTAGGTGGTCGCAGCCTCGGTCACGCAGCCGAACTGCGCGGGGTAGCAGGGCACGTCGATCACCTCGCCGTCTCCGCCCACAAGGTTGGCGACGATGGTGTCGCGGTCGATGGCGTGGTTCACCGCGCGGCGCACGCGTTCGTCCTTGAAGGGCGTGTCGGGGTTGGCGCGCCCGGCGGCGTCCATGCCGATCATCGCGATCCGCATCGTCGAGCCGAGTTCGGCCTGGAGGTGGGGCAGGGTGCCGAGCTGGGCCACCTGGTCGGCCGGCACGTTCCAGATCCATTCCACGCCGCCGCCGATGAGTTCGGCGATCCGAGTGGCGGTGTCTGGGATGATGCGGAAGGTCAGCGTGCCGATGGCCGGCGTGCCCTTGCCGCCGCCTTCGTAGTAGCCCTCGTAGGCCGTAAGCGTGTAGCTGTTGCTGTCGCCCGGCGTGAACTTGTAGGGGCCGGTGCCGATCGGAGCCTGACCGAATTCCTGCAGGCCGACGCTCTCGACGTAGTCCGAGGGATAGATCGGCAGCGATCCGGAGACGAATTCCAACGCCGCGGGGAACGGCTCCTTGGAGACGATGCGCACGATCATCGGGTCGACGGCCTCGACCTTGTCGATCCAGCTCACCGACGCCTGCGAGCGCGCCCCGGATTCCGGGTCGGCGTAGTGGTTGAGGGTCCAGACGACATCGTCGGCGTTGAACTCCGAGCCGTCGTGGAAGGTCACGCCCTCGCGCAGCTTGAACTCCCAGGTCAGGTCATCCACCCGGCTCCATTCGGTGGCCAGCAGCGGTTCGAATTCGAAGGTCTCCGGGTTGCGGTAGATCAGCATGTCGAACAGGTGCCGGGTCATGACCACGCCGTCGCGCGAGGTCGAGATGTAGCCGTCGAAGCTCGGGAGCTCCTCGCCCATGCCGATGGTCAGGCTGTTGTCGGCCGCACCGGCCAGCACCGGGCCAGCAAGCAGGCCGAGGCCGGCTGCAAGGGGGCAGAGTTTGCGGAAATTCATGTGGTCGTCTCCTGTTGAACTGGAAAAGGGCCTTCCTGCGCCGTTTATTATGATTTTTCCGTGTCTTGCCCGGAGTTCCTCCGGGTGCCGGCGGGCGGACGCAGCGCCCTCCGGTACGGCAATCTGGTCAGGTCCATCGTCACGCGGCCGGGCGCGTCGACATGGAGGATCCCGCGGGCCATCTCTTGGTAGGCGCCGCGGAAATGGACGGAGCTTTTCACCGCGAGGAACGGCAGCTCGGCCGGTTCGATCCCGAGGTGGCGGATCAGCGCGGGCTCCGAAGCCTGCATCCGCCCGGCCGCGACGATGACCTGAACTCCGTTGCGCTCGAGCAGCGCCACCGGTCCCATGTCGATCGCGTTGCCGGAATACATCGGCCCCTGTCCGGTGAAGCGTCCGTCTCCGAGGCGGCACACGCGCCAGGGCCCCGGCACCGGTGCTCCGGTCTCCGGGTCGGATTTGCCACCAAGGGGCACGTCGACCACCGCTCCCGGCCCGGCGACCTGGGCGGCCGCGACGGCCTCCGCATCGGCGATGTGGACGAGGAGCGCGCCGTCTAGGCCTGCGTCGACCATCGCCTGCAGCAGGCCGGTAGTGTCGTTCGTGCCGCCGCCGCCGGGGTTGTCCTGCACATCGGCGAGCACGACGGGGCCGGGACCGGGAGGCACGGCGCGGGCCGCGGCGATGGCCTCGGCCGGTGGCAGGATCGGTGCTGCGAACTCCGTCTCGGCGGCGGTCCAGAGCGCGAGTTGCGCCTCGGCAAGAGCCTCGGCCGTGGCCGCATCGGGCGCGTAGGCGGCGATGGCCGGGCCGGCGCTGGCGATATCGGCCAGCGGAAAACCGAGCGTCAGCGTCACGTCCCGCCCGTCGCCCCCGGCTTCCTGCGCCGCTCGGTAGAGGCGGCAGACTGGCTCCGCCCCGGTCGCCTGCGCCGTCAACGGGAGCAGGAACGGCACCTCGCGGAACGCGGCGGCGGGGCGGGACGCCCCGTTGACGAAGCTGATCATGCGGCGCATCGCCCGGGCGCCCGTCTCCGACATGTCCACATGCGGATAGGTGCGGTAGGCGTCGAGGAAATCCGCGCCGGAGACCATGCGCTGCGTCAGGTTGGTGTGCAGATCGAGCGATACCACGATTGGCAGATCGGACCCTACGAGGTCCCGGACGGCCGCGATGATCGCCCCCTCCGCATCCTCCTCCTCGGTCGTGGCCATCGCGCCGTGGAGTTCCAGGAACACGCCGTCGAGCGGCAGCGCGGCGCGGAGTCCGTCGAGGATCTCGTTGCGATAGCCTTCGAAGGCCGCGTGGTCCACGGGGGCGGAGGGCAGGGCGATGGCCCAGAAGATCGGGACCGGCGTGCCGCCTGCGGCCTTCAGTTCAGCCAGCGCTCCGGCCGAGGGCACCGCGGTGCCCGGCAGCCGCTCCAGCAGTTCCTCGCCCCGGCTCAGACGTGGCCAGCCGAACGGGGTTTCGAAGGCTTCGGCCGTGGTAACTCCGGGCGAAAAGCTGTTGGTTTCGTGTTGAAATCCGACGATTGCGATCCTCATTCCGCCGCCATCGCGTCCGACCGGAAGGGGAAGCTGGGGCGTTTCCATTCGCGGCTGGCCTCAAAGGCGCGGGCGGCGCGCAGGACGAGGTCGTCACGGAACGGCGCGGCCACGATCTGCAGCCCGAGCGGCAGGCCACCGGGCAGGCCGCTCGCCGGGTCGGGCCGCGTGAGTCCACAGGGGATGCTGGCTGCCGGCTGGTGGGTCATGTTGAAAACGAAGGTGTAGGGCGACCAGATATCGCCGTCGATCTGGTACCAATGCGCGTCCTTCGGGCCCGGCCCGGCGCCGATCGGCAGCGGCGGCACCGCCATGGTCGGGCAGATCATCAGGTCGTAGGTCTCGTGGAAGGCCCGCATCCGGGCCGCGAGCGCCTCGCGGGTGCCGAGCGCGGCGATGTAGGCATCGGTGTCATAGGCCTCGGCCTGATCGAGCACGCGCGCGACCAGCTCGTCCATCTCGTCGCGCGCCTGGCTGGCGCCGTTCGCGCGATAGGTCGCGGCGCGATTGCAGATCCGCAGGCAATCGTAGGCCAGAAAGAGCCCCGAGAGATCGGGATCGGCCTCTTCCACCGTGGCGCCGAGGGCTGCGAATGTGGCCGCAGCCGCGTCGCAGGCTTGCCGCACCTGGTCGTCCGGGGAGCGGATGCCGAGGCCGGGGCTGTAGGCGATCCGCAGCCCGGCGACGCCGTCTTCGGGCTCTGCTGCCAGCATCGCTTCGAGCCGGGGCAGCGAATAGGGATCGCGCGGGTCCGGCCCGGCCATGGCGGCGAGCAGCATCGCCCCCTCGCTCACGCCCCAGCTCATCGGGCCGGTGTGGCCGAGGATGCCCGCCGCGCTTGGCGGCCAGTTGGCGACCACGCCGAAGCTGGGCTTCAGCCCGAAACAGCCGCCGAAGCTCGCCGGCATGCGGATAGAGCCCGCCGCGTCGTTGCCGACGGCCAGCGTGCCGACGCCCGCGGCCAGATGCGCCGCCGCGCCCATGGAAGAACCGGAGCAGCCATAGCCGAGGTGCCAGGGCGAGCGGGTGTCGCCGGTCAGCGGGCTGCGGGAATAGGGGCTGCCGCCGAACTCGGTGGTCGTGCTCTTGCCATAGAGCACTGCCCCCTGCGCGCGGAGCCGTGCCACGGAGGGTGCGTCGGTGTCCTGCGGCGCGTCCGGATCGGTTGTGCGGGAGCCCTTGCGCGTGGGCATGCCCTTGGTGAGCAGCATGTCCTTGATCGACACCGGCACGCCATCGAGCAGGCCGAGCGGCGCGCCCTTGGTGAAGCGGGCCTCTGCGGCCCGGGCCTGCGCCAGCGCGCCGTCGCGATCGACATGGACAAAGGCGTTGATCGAGGGCTCCACCGCGACGAGCGCGGCGAGCACCGCCTCGGTCACCTCCACGGGGCTCAGCCGTCGGGCGCGATAGGCCTCGGCCAGCAGGTCAGCGGGGATCGTGGCGAGATCTGTCATGTCGGTCATAGGTCTTTCCTGGGAAACTCGGTCACGGAGGCGCCGGAGCCGTGGCGCGTGAGGAAGTCGTTGATCAGCCGGATGCAGGCTTCGGGTGCCTCCAGTTGCGGCATGTGTCCAATCCCGTCCAGCAGGGTCATGCCGGCTTCGGGCAGGGCCAGTTCGATGGCGCGGGTTTCGGACGGCGGGCAGACGGTGTCGAGCGTGCCGGTTAACAGAGCCACGGGCATTGTCAGCGAGGTCAGGTCCGCCCGTCGGTCCCAGCCGATGGAGGCGGCCAGCGCAGAGAGGTAGCCATCGCGGCGAAGCGCCTGAAAGTCGGCCGAAAGCGCGGTGCGGGCGGCCTCTGGGGCATCCGGGGCGAGCACGCTGTCGGCGACGCGCGCCGCCATCTCGGGGGTGACGGTCTCGCCGTCGAACATGGCGCGGCGCCGGCCGAGATAGATCTCCCGCTCCGCCTCCGTCATATGCGCCAGGTGCGCGGCCTGCGCCCCCGAGAGCACCAGCCCGGCGAAGCGCTCCGGCGCGCGGCAGGCGGCCTCGATCAGGATGCGTCCGCCCATGGAATGTCCGACGGCGATCACCCGCTCAAGACCGAGGAGATCCAGAAGCGCCAGCAGGTCGTCGGCGAAATCGGCCATGCTCAGAACCATCGGGCCGTGACTGCCGCCGTAGTTTCGCGCATCCCAGCACAGGGTGGCCGCGCGGGCGGTCAGCCCATCGGCGATCGGGGTCCATTGCCCCGAATGCCCGCCGATCCCGTGCAAAAAAAGCACCGCCGTCCCCGCGCCGGCCGTCTGGCACCGCAGTTCCGTGCCCGAGGGCAATCGAAAGGTTCGCTGATCTGAAGCTGGGGAGTCTTGCACCGGGTCGCCTTGTTCGTACCGGGGGCATGTTGTGGGCGGGACTCCATACTGTCAAATTCCAAAATATGGTAAGGTCATGCGTAAATGTTATGATCGCGTGACACAGCCAATCAGGGCAGGCGAGGCAAGGATGAATCAGAAACAGGTGAACGCTTTTCGGATGGTCATGCGCCACGGTTCGGTCACCGCCGCGGCGCAGGCGCTCAATGTCTCGCAGCCAGCGGTGAGCCGGCTCGTGGCCGATCTGGAAGCCTCGCTCGGCTTTCCGCTGCTGCTGCGAACCGGTGCGCGGGTGCAGCCGACGGCGGAGGCCTACGAGTTCTTCCCTGAAGTCGAGCGCATGTTCTACGGCCTCGACCGGCTTGCACAGGTCGCCGACGAGATCCGAACACTGCAACGGGCGACCCTTCGCGTCGCATCCATGCCGATGGTCAGTTTCGAGATCATCCCGCTCGCTGTCGCACGCTTCACCGCTGCTCATGCCGGGATCGGCATCACCCATGACGTGCATACCTCGCCGCGCATACTGGATCTGCTTGCCGCGCGGCAGATCGATCTCGGGCTCGCGCAGACATCGCCTGGCCGGACCGACGTGGATGTGCTTGCGGCCTTCAACAGCGATTGCGTCTGTGTGATGAAGCCCGATCATCCGCTGGCCGGTCGCGCCCGGATCACCCCGAAGGATCTCGACGGGCAGCCGCTGGTGGCGTTGAATTACCGCACGCTGACCTACAGTTACATGATGCAATGCTTTGCGGAGGCCGGCGTTCTGCCCAATATCGTGGCCGAGACGCAGCCTTCCTATTCCGCCTGCGGACAGGCGTCGCTCGGGGTGGGGATCGCCATCGTCGACCCGATTACGCCGCGCATCTTTGGCAACAGTCTTGCCAGCGTGCCTTTCGCACCCCGCATTCCCTTCGAATTCCAGATCATGAAATCCCGCGAGGTGCCGCTTTCGCGGGCAGGGCTTGCCTTTCTCGATGTTCTTGGCGACGTCCTCTCCGACCATGCCGACATTGTCACCGAGGATCATAACAAAAATGCATGATCCGATCCGGAATTAATATTTGATATTATCATGTCGCTGGGGAACACTTTTCTGCATACCATAACAGAAAACAGCAAACAGGGACCGCCAATGAGACTTTCCAGACGTGCCTCACTGGGGCTGAGCGCAGCCGCCCTCGCCCTCCTGTCGTCCGGCGCTGCCATGGCGGCCGACTACACGCTGCGGGTCCACACTCTGGTAAAGTCGCCGCACCCGTACAACGACATGGCCGCGGCCTTCAAGGAGCAGGTCGAGGCCGAGAGCGGTGGCGCGATCGAGGTCGAGATCTTCGACTCCGGCCAGCTCGGGCAGGACCCTGCGGTGATCGGCGAGATCGGCTTCGGTACCATCGACGTGATGATCTCGACCACTTCTAACGCCGTGCAGCAGATCCCCGAATACGCGATTTTCACGATGCCCTACCTGTTCCAGGACATGGACCAAGCGCTCGAGAAGGTCGGCCCCGGCTCCGCCGTAGAGGCGCATTTCCAGCAGGTCTACGAGGAGCGCAGCGTCGGCATGAAGCTGCTCGCGCTCGGCGCTTCCGGTACCCGAAACATGTCCACCGTCTCGGTGCCGGTTGAAGGACCGGGCGATCTCGACGGGCTCAAGATGCGCACCCCGCCGTCGCCGATGGACAGCAAGACCTGGGCGGCCTTCGGCATGCTGCCGGTGACCGTCGCCTGGGGCGAGCTCTATGCCGCCATGCAGACCGGCGTGGCCGACGCGATGGAAAGCTCGCTGCCCGGCTACACTGGCTCCAAGCTCTACGAGGTGGCGCCCAATCTCGCGCTGACGGCGCATACCATCCAGGTCAACCATACCTCGATCTCGCAGCGGACCTGGGACAAGCTTCCCGAGGACATGCAGGCCGTCGTCCTGGCAGCCGCGCAGGCGGCGAACAGCTTCGGCGTCGAAAAGGCCAAGGGCTACGATGATGCCCTCGTAGAGACGCTGAAGACCGAACACGGTGTCAGCGTCACCGTCCCCGACAAGGCGCCCTTCATCGAGGTCGTCTCCCCCATGCAGGTGCAACTCGCCGAGGAACTCGACCTGGTCGAGGAATACAAGCTTCTCACCGAGTAATCCTGTGCCTCGCCCGCCCCGCCGCCCCTCCCCGGGGCGGGCGACTTATCCTTATCCGGACACCGCCATGCTGACCCGCGTTTGCGACCGGGTAACTCTGGTCGTCAGAACCTTGATGTGGATCGCCTTCGCCGGGCTGATTGGCACGGTCGCCTTGCAGGTTCTGGCGCGCAACGTGCTGATGAGCCCGCTGATCTGGACGTCGGACGTGGCGCAACTGCTCTTCGCCTGGCTGATCTTCGTCGGCGCCGCCGTGGGCCTCCGGACGGGCGCGCATTACCGCGTGGACATGCTCCCCGAAGGCAACAGGCCGCTCAACCTGCTGGCCGATGCCGTGGCGCTGTTGGCCGGTTTCGCAGTGGCCTGGCTGCTTCTGTATTACGGCTGGGAACTGGCGATGGTGCGCAAGACGGCGACGGTCCAGTCGCTCGACATCTCGCGCTTCTGGATGTTCCTGCCGCTGCCGGTCTCCGGGGGGCTGATGATGCTTTACCTCGCGGAGGCCGCGATGCGCCTTGTCGCCGCGCGCGGGGAGGCGGTGCGATGAACCCCCTGGTCACACTGATCCTGTCGTTCTTTGTGCTGGTCGCGCTGCGGGTGAACATCGGCTTTTCGTTGATCCTTTCCTCGGCGCTGGTGATCCTGCTCGAAGACCTGCCCCTGATCTCCGTCGTCAATCAGATGTACGCCGGGATCGACAGCTTTACCCTGCTGGCGGTGCCCTTCTTCATGCTGCTCGGCCGGATTCTGAACGCTGGATCGATCACCGAGCGGCTGCTCAACGTGGCCGATGCCACCGTGGGCCATGTTCGCGGCGGGCTGGGGCATGTGAACGTCTTCGTCTCGATGGTCTTTGCTTCGCTCTCCGGATCGGCGGCGGCCGACACCGCCTCGGTCGGCTCGATCCTTATCCCGGCGATGAAAAAGGCCGGCTACCCGCCCGCCTTCGCCGCGGCCCTCACGGCGGCCTCCTCGACTCTGGGTGTCATTATCCCGCCCTCGATCATTCTGATCGTCTACGGCGCCTTCGGAAACGTCTCGATCGGCGCGCTGTTCGTCGGTGGCGTGGTGCCGGGGCTGCTCGCTGGCCTCTTCATGATGGCCTACACCTACGTGCTCGCGGTCCGCCACGGCTATCCGGCCAATCCCTTTCCGGGCGTGAAGAAGGCCGCCAAGGTGGTCTGGCGCGGGCTGCCGCCGCTGATGATCCCGGTGATCGTGCTTGGCGGCATCGTCGGCGGTTTCTTCACCCCGACCGAGGGCGCCATCGCGGCCGTGCTCTGGGCGCTGTTCCTGTCGCTGGTGGTCTATCGCGACATCCCGCTCGCCGCCCTGCCGAGGATCCTCGCCGATGGCTGTATCGACTTCGCCATCCCGATGTTCACCGTCGCCGGGGCCGGCATCTTCGGCTGGCTGATCGCCTATCTCGGCGCGTCGAAGATCGTGGTGGACTTCATCCTCGGCGTGACCTCGAACGGCTATCTCATCATGCTGATGCTGATCGGCTTCCTGCTGCTCGTCGGCATGGTGCTGAACCCGATCTCCGCCACGCTGATCTTTCTGCCGATCATCCAGGCGCTCAGCGAAACCGCCGGCGTGCACCCGGTCCACATGGGGGTGCTCTCGACGGTGATCCTGTCGGTCGGGCTCGTCACGCCGCCCTACGGCATCTGCCTGCTCATCGCCTCGCAGATCGCCGGCGCCTCGCTCGGCCGTGCCATGCTGGCCGCCGCACCGATCTGCCTTCTCACCATTTCCGTCGGGATCCTCTCTCTGTGGTTCCCAAACATCATTCTCGGATTGCCCAAACTGCTGGTTCCCGAACTCTTCTGACCCGGAGGTTTACCCGTGCCCCACATCAAACCCAAAGGCTCCTTCGTCGCCCTTGTCACGCCCATGAACGAGGACGGCTCCATCGACTTCGAAGGCTTCCGCACGCTGCTCAACTGGCATGCGGAGAACGGCACCGAGGCGGTGCTCATCATGGGCTCGACCGGCGAGGTCTCGATGCTCTCGCCCGAGGAGCGCAAGGCGATCATCACCGAGACGGTGAAGATGAAGCCCGGCAACATGCTGATGTACTACGGCATCACCGGCAACAACACCGCGACCACCATCGACTATGCCCGCTATGCCAAGGCCGAGGGCGCCGACGGGGCGATCCTTGCCGCGCCGGCCTATATCTGTGCCGACAACGACGCGATCACCGATTTCACGATGGAGGTACTCGACAGCACCGACCTCGCCATGGGCTTCTACAACAACCCGCCGCGGGTGAAGACCGACCTGCACTGGGACAACCTGCTGAAGCTGGCGAAGCACGACAACATGGTGGTGCTGAAGGAATCGACCACCCGCGTCGGACAGGTGGCGCAGGTCTGTGCGGCGAAGCCGGACATGTCGATCATGTGCTGCTGCTCGCCCAACCTCGGCCTGGTGATCCCGACCATGGCGCTCGGCGGGCACGGCACGGCGAACATGACCGGCAACATCATCCCGCAGGAAATGGCGGTGATCTCGAAACCCTGGGAGACCGGCGAGGACGCGTTTGCCTGCCGCGCCGCCTGGCTCGACAACCTCTCCATGCTTCACTACGCCTATTCGACCATCAACCCGGTCTCGATCAAGACCCTGATGCGCGTCATCGGCCTGCCGTCCGGCCCGCTGCGCAAGCCGCTGCAGCCGGCCCGGCCGGAGATCCTGCAGAAGGGGCTCGACGCGGTGCGCGACCTCGGGCTCGTCGAGAAGTACGGCTTCGCCCCCAAGCCCGGCCTCGCCGCCGAATAGGCGCCGGGCGATGACCGTCACCACGGGCATCAGCCTCTGCCACTGGGGCGCGTTCGAGGCCGATGTCTCGAACGGGCGGCTGGTGGCGGCGCGCCCGCTGCCGGGAAGCGGCGCCGATCCCGACATGATCGGCGCCTTGGCGGACTGGGTGCATTCGCCGCTCCGCATCGACCGGCCGCATGTGCGGCGCGGTTGGCTCGAGCAGGGCCCGGAAGCCGGTGGCGCGGGGCGCGGGCGGGAGGAGATGGTGCCGGTGGACTGGCCCACCGCGCTCGACCTCGTCGCGGCCGAGCTTTCCCGCGTTCACGCCATGCACGGGCCGACGGCGATCTTCGGCGGCTCCTACGGCTGGTCCTCCGCCGGGCGGCTGCACCACGCGCGCAGCCAGGTCCGCCGCTTTCTCGCCGCCGCCGGCGGCTTCACCGACCAGATCTCGAACTATTCCTGGGGCGCGGCCCATGCGATCCTGCCCCATGTGCTGGGCACTGCCGACGCGGTCTCCGGTGCCGCGACCTGCTGGCGGAGCATCGCCGAACATGGCGATGTGGTCGTGGCCTTTGGCGGGCTCAATCCCAAGAACTGGCGAGTGAGTTCCGGCGGGGCAGGGGAATTCCACATCCCCAATGCCGTGGCCCGAGCGCAGGCGCGCGGAGTGAAATTCTTCGTCCTTTCGCCGCAGCCCGAGGATGTCCCGCCCGGCCTCGACGCGGTGCTGATCCGTCCGCGGCCGGGTTCCGACACGGCGATCATGCTGGCGCTCGCCCATGAGGCGTTGGAGACTGGGCGGGCTGATACGGATTTTCTCGAACGCTTCACCACCGGTGCTGCACCCTTTCTAGACTCCCTTCGCGGCGGGACCGACGGTCAGCCCAAGACGCTCGACTGGGCCGCGGCCATTGCCGACGTGCCGGTCGCCGAATTGCAGGCGCTGTGGCAGGCGATCTCCACCGGCCGCGTGATGCTGACTGCGGCTTGGGCGCTGCAACGGGCCGATCACGGCGAACAACCCTTCTGGGCTCTGATCGCGCTTGCCGCCATGCTGGGTCAGATTGGCCTGCCGGGAGGCGGTTTCTCCTTTGGCTACGGATCGATGAACGCTGTCGGCGGCGAGGCCCGCAAGGGCTTCGTGCCGTCGCTCCCGGGCCTGCCCAACAAGGGCACCGCGATCCCGGTCGCCCGCTTCGCTGATGCAATCCTGAACCCCGGCGAGACCATCGCGTTCAACGGGCGGCAAGTCACCTACCCGGATGTGCGGCTGGTCTACTGGGCCGGCGGCAACCCGTTCCACCACGCGCAGGATCTCGGCCGGCTGGAGCGCGCCTGGGCGCGGCCAGAAACAGTGATCGTGCAGGATCCGTGGTGGACGGCGACGGCTCGCCGTGCCGACATCGTCCTGCCCGCCACGACGACGCTGGAACGCGACGACATCGGCGGAACTTCCCGCGATCCGCATGTCTTCTTCATGCCGCGGCTGATCCCGCCGGTGCATCACTCCCGCAACGATATCGACATCTTCCGCGCCCTGGCCGACCGCTTGGGGTGCCGCGAATCCTACGACGAAGGACTGGACGACGACGGCTGGCTCGAACGGATGTGGGCCGGCAGCCTGGCGAAGGCCGCGAAGGAATTGGTGGATCTGCCCGATCTCGCCGGTCTGCGCGACCGGGGGTACGTCCGCATCCCGTTGCCCGAGCGGCCGGAGGTGCTGCTGGAGGATTTCCGCGCCGATCCCGAGGCCTATCCGCTGCCAACTCCTTCGGGCCGGATCGAGCTTACCTCCGCCACGGTCGCGGGCTTCGGCTATGACGATTGCCCCGGTCACCCGAGCTGGCTGCCGCCGCACGAATGGCTGGGCGCGGCCGAGGCGGGGCAGTTCCATCTCGTCACCAATCAGCCGCCGAAACAGCTGCACAGCCAGCTCTGGCAGGTGAAGGAGCGGATGCCGGCCACTTGCAGAATCGCCCCCGAGGATGCCGCACGCCTAGGCGTTGCCGATGGCGCGCCGATGGAGCTGTTCAATGCGCGCGGGCGCTGTCGCGCGACCGCACGGATCGCTCCTGGCCAGCGTCCGGGCGTGCTGGTGATGCCGACCGGCGCCTGGTACGCGCCCGACCCGGAGACGGGGCGAGAGCACAACGGCAACCCCAACGTGCTGACCGGGGATCGCGGCACCTCGCGGCTCGGTCAGGCCTGCGCCGCCCTGAGCGCCCTGGTCGAGGCGCGCCCCCTTACCGAAGACGAGGATACCTGATGGATCTTGGAATTGCCGGCAAACGGGCCCTGCTGACCGGCGCGAGCCGCGGGATGGGGCGGGCCTGCGCCGAGGCGTTGGCGCGGGAGAGCTGCGAAATCACCATCTGCGCCCGTTCCGCAGGCCCCCTGGAAGAAACCGCCGAGGCGATCCGCCGGGCGACCGGGGCCACCGTCCATACCGTGGCGGCGGACGTGACCACGGAGGAAGGGCGCGCGTCGATCATCGCGGCCTGTCCGGACCCCGACATCCTGCTGAACAACGCGGGCGGCAAGGCGCCGGGCGATTTTCGCGACTGGGACCGCGACGAATGGGTCTCGGCGGTGGAGCTTATGATGATCCCGCCGATCCTGATGATGCGCGCTACCGTGGACGGGATGATGGAGCGCGGCTGGGGGCGGATCGTCAACATCGTCTCGCGCTCGGTCAAGATCCCGCAGCTCGAGCTGGGCCTGTCGAACGGTGCCCGCTCCGGCCTCGTTGGCTTCACCGCGGGGCTTGCCCGTCAGACCATCGCGCGGGGGGTGACGGTCAACAACCTGCTGCCCGGTATCGTCGACAGCGATGCGCAGCGCGAGCATATCGAGGGCATGCTGACCGGCGACGGACCGAGTTTCGACGAGGTCTGGAGCGCCCGCGCCAAGGCCAACCCGGCGGGCCGCTACGGTCGTCCGGAAGAGATAGGGGCCTGGTTCGCCTTTCTCTGCAGCCAGCATTCGGGCTTTGTGACCGGGCAGAACCTGCTGATCGACGGCGGCTCCTACCCCGGCACCTACTGAGGGGGCGGCGCATGCGGATCCTCGTTCTCGGCGCGGGCGTGGTGGGCGTGACCAGCGCCTGGTACCTGGCGAAGGACGGCCACGAGGTCACCGTGCTGGAGCGGCTGGAGGGGCCGGGGCTTGCCACGAGCTACGGCAATGCCGGCGGCGTCTGCCCCGGCTTCGCAGGCCCCTGGGCAACGCCCACGATTACGCTCAAGGCGCTGCGGTGGATGGCGGCCGAGCAGGCGCCGCTCAAGATCCGCCCGCGTTTCGATGCGCAGCAATGGCTCTGGCTTGGCGAGTTCCTGCGCAACTGCACCACCGCCCGCTTCAAGCAGAACAAGGCCCGGATGCAGCGGGTGGCGCATTACTCGATGGCCTGTCTGCGCGCGCTGCGCGAGGAAAGCGGGATCGTCTACGACAACGCCTCTGATGGGATCCTGCAGCTCTTTTCCACGCCGGAGGAGGCGGAGGGCGGTCGGCGTTCGGCCGGAGTTCTGGAGAGCCTCGGGATCGCCCACCGGCTGGTGCCGCCCAAGGATCTGGGTGGGATCGAGCCGGCGCTTGCCAACTCGCCCCTGACCTTCACCGGCGGTCTGCACCTGACGAAGGACGAGACCGGCGATTGCCACCTGTTCTGCCGCGCACTGGCGGACCTGGCGGCGGCGCGGGGCGTTCTGTTCAACTACGGTGTGACGGTCGAGCGGCTCCGGGCATCGGGCGGGAAGGTGACCGGGGCGGACACAGATGCCGGCACCTTCGAGGCCGAGGCCGTGGTCGTCGCGACCGGCCCCTGGGCGCGCGATCTGCTGGCGCCGCTCGGCGTGCGGGTGCCCGTCTACCCGGTGAAGGGCTATTCACTGACCTGCGAGGTTGAAGACAGGGTACGGGCCCCGCGCTCCTCGATCATGGACGAGCATTCCAAGGTCATGGTCTCGCGGCTTGGCAATCGCATCCGCGCGGCCGGTGTGGCCGAACTGGCCGGGTTCGACGCCTCGATGCCGGCTCCGGTCCTTGCCGCGCTCCGCGCCCGCGTGGAGGCGCTGTTCCCCGGCGCCGGAAACTATGCCGAGGCCGAGACATGGCACGGCTTTCGCCCGATGACACCCGGCGGCCCCTCAATCGTCGAGCCGCGCGGGCCACAGGGGCTCTGGCTCAACCTCGGACATGGTTCCAACGGCTGGACTCAGGCCTGCGACACCGGGCAGCTGCTGGCCAACCGTCTTGCCGGGCGGCCGACGCCCGAGGTCGAGGGCTGAGCCGGGCGCTCAGGCCGAGGCCGGGTGATCCCAGACAAGGTGCTGCGCCAGCGTGCGGTCCGCCAGCCGCGCGCGCTCGCCCAGCAGGGCCTCGGCGCAGCGCAGGCGCGTTGCCAGCGCCTCGGGCCGCTCCGCGACATTGTTCAGGCACCCCGGGTCCGATGCGAGGTCGAACAGGAGCGGCGGCCGCCTGGGGGTGTGAACGTAGAGCGTCTCCGCGTCCCTGCGGCAGACGAGCACGCAATCCTCCGGGGTGAGCCCGTCCGCGATCTGGTCCGGCCGGTCGGCAAGGTGGCGAAAGTCGTATTCCCAGAGCGCGGC
Source organism: Tropicimonas aquimaris (assembly GCF_042676185.1). NCBI lineage: Bacteria > Pseudomonadati > Pseudomonadota > Alphaproteobacteria > Rhodobacterales > Roseobacteraceae > Tropicimonas > Tropicimonas aquimaris. The sequence goes on from NZ_JBHTJT010000007.1 coordinate 343,519, forward strand.
GTCCCGCCATGCCTTGGGCTGTCCGCCCTCGCAGAAGGGGAGCAGCGTCTCGCCGTCGGGCGCGTGGTCCGGGCGCACGCCCATCGTCTCGCAGAGCGTCGGATAGACGTCGACGGCGGAGGTGAAGGCCTCGACCCTCTGCCCGCCCTTGCCGCCCGGCACCTTCAGGACCAGCGGGATATGGTAGCTTTGCTCGTGAAACCCGCCCTTTCCCATCATCCAGTGATCGCCCAGCATCTCGCCGTGATCGGAGGTGAAGACGATCAGCGTTGCCTCGTACGCCTTTGCGGCTTTCAGGCCGGCGACGAGCCGCCCGATCTGCGCGTCGACCTCGGCAATCATGCCGAGGTAGATCCCGCGCAGCCGAAGCAGGTCACGCGGGGAGAGGTCGCGAACGAGGCCCTCCGCGCCCGGCACGAAGCCCGAGAGCATCTGGGCGTGATGCACCGCCGTCAGGCAGGGGGTGATACCGGGCTCCGCTTCCGGGTTCCCGGCGCGCACTGGGTCCGGCAGCGCGTCCACGTCGCAGAGGCGATTGTAGGGCGCGGGCACTGCAAAGGGCGGATGCGGGCGCAGAAGGGAGACATGCGCGAACCAGGGCGCGCCGCCCTCCTGCTCGCCCATCCAGCGCAGGAACGCGTCGGTCAGAAACGCAGTCTGCGTTTCGTCGGCGTCATAGCGCGGCGGCTGCATCGAGATCCGCTCGCCGGGTTCGGGCGGGACGCGGTGGATGTTTTCGGGGTCGGAGACGTCCCGGCCGCGGGCGGCCAGCCACGAGATCCACGGCTTGTCGTCTTCCGGAAGCGGCTGGCGCAGCTCGAACCCCGGCAACAGCCCCTCGTAGGTCTGCCGCGCGGGGTCGCGGGGGGCGAGGTGGCGCGGGTCGGGGGCGGTGTCGGTATAGCCGAAGAGCGTGGGACTGTAGCCTGCACGTCGGGCGGCGCGGGCGATATTGTCGAACCGGTCGTCGAGCGGCGCGCCGTTCCAGATCACCCGGTGGTTCATTTGGTAAAGCCCGGTGTAGAGCGACGCGCGCGCCGGCGAGCAGGGGGCGCAGGGCGCGTAGTGCCGGGCAAAGAGCGTGCCGTCCCCGGCAAGCGCATCGACGTTGGGCGTCAGCACGGCCGGGTGGCCGACCGCGCCGAGGCAATCGCCGCGCCACTGGTCCGCGGTGATGAGAAGGATGTTGGGGCGGGGCATGGACTTGGCTCCGGATGCGCGGGCGGCGGGGGCGCCGCCCGTCCGCTGCGGTCAGGGCTGCGCTTCGAGCCGGTCGAGCAGCGCCGGCAGGTCGGCCACGGTGTCGATCACGTGATCGGCCCCGGCTGCCGTCAGCATCTCGGTCGCCGCGCGGCGCAGCTCCTCGACCCGTTCGGGCGGCAAGGCCGCAAGTTCCTCCGGCGTCAGGCCGACGGCATTTCCCGAGAGCGCTACGCCGACGGCGAGGCAGCCGGCCGCCTTGCCTTCGCGGATGCCCGGCTCGGTGTCGTCCACCTTGACCACGGCCTCCGGCGGATAGACCACGAGGTCGATGAAGCATTTGTACATGCCGAGCGGGCCGGGGCGCCCTTCGGGCAGGTCGTCCGAACAGACGAGGTTGTCGGGTGTGTAGCCCTGCTCGGCGGCGCGGGGCAGGACGCGCTCCATGATCGAACGGGTGTAGCCGGTGGTGGATCCGATCTTCATGCCGCGGGCACGGAGGGCCTTAACCATCTCCAGCGTCCCGGGAACCAGCGTGGCGTAGTCGGCCACCACTTCCTCGTTCATCGGCACGAAGACCTTGTAGACGCAGTCGACGTCGGAATCGTCGGGCAGGTTGCCGTGGCGGTGTTCCCACTGCGCGGCGATCGACGGCATGTCCATCATGGCGCGGATATGGTCCCACTTGGGGGCGCCCATCGGGGCGCGGGCCTGCTCGATCGTCGCCTCGATCCCGAACTCGGCAAAGGCCTTCACGAAGACGCCCATCGGCGCGAAGGATCCGAAATCGATGGTGGTGCCCGCCCAGTCGAAAACGGCGGCCTTGAACTTGGTCATTCTGCTTTCCTCACGTTGTCCTGCGGCTCAGGCGGCCCCGAGCCGTGCGCGTTCTTCCAGTGCGGTGTCTGAGGGCGCGGCGCTGCCGACCCCCATTTCGTCGAGGCAGGCGCGGGCGGCGCGCACCACCTCGTGCATCACGGCCTCGTCCATCTGCCCGATGCAGCCGATCCGGAAACTGTCGACCACGGTGAGCTTGCCGGGATAGATGATGAACCCGCGCGCCTTCATCAGGTCGTAGAAGCGATCGAAGGAGAAGGCCGGATCGGCGGGTGAGAAGAAGGTCACGATGATCGGAGACAGCCAGCGTTCGTTCAGCAGGGTTTCGAAGCCCAGTTCCTGCATCCCGGTGACCAGGAGATCGCGGTTACGCGCGTATCGCGCGCCGCGGGCCGCGACCCCGCCTTCCTCCCGGTGTTCGGTCAGCGCCTGCAGGAAGGCCGCGACCACGTGGGTCGGCGGGGTGAAGCGCCACTGGCCGGTCTCGTTCATGTGGCGCCACTGGGCGTGCAGATCGAGCGAAAGCGAGTGGCTGTTGCCGGAGGCCTCCTCCAGCTCTGCCCTGCGGACCAGCGCGAAGCCGAAGCCCGGCACGCCCTCGATGCACTTGTTGGCCGAGGAGACAAGGGCCTCGAACCGGATCTTCGCGGGCTCGACCGGGATCGCGCCGAAAGCCGACATGGAGTCGATCAGCAGTTTCCGCCCGAAGGCGTAGGTCGCCTCCGAGATCTCGGCGAGCGGGTTGAGGATGCCGGACGAGGTTTCGCAATGGATCGCAACCACGTGGGTGATCTTGTCGTCGGCGGCCAGCGCCTCGGCGACCTCCACCCCGCGCGGCGGCAGGTAATCGCCCTTGTCGAGCAGGATATATCTCCGGCCGAGGCAGGCCAGCGTATGCGCGGCGCGCTTGCCGTAGGCCCCGTTGGCGAGCACCAGGACCTTGCCGTTGCGCGGCACCAGGCTGCCCAGCATTGCCTCGACGATGAAGGTGCCCGAGCCCTGCAGCGGGACGCAATCATAGGCCTCGCCGCCGTCGCCCAGCATCGCGACGAGCCGCGCGCGCAGCTCCGCGGTCATCTGCCGGAAATCGGCGTCCCAGCTTCCCCAGTCCCGCAGCATGGCCTGCTTGACCTTGAAGGAGGTTGTGAGCGGACCCGGCGTCAGCAGGAAGGGCTCGCCCAGTCGGGGCGGTTCGACACGTTTGTTCATCCTGGCCTCCCTGCCAATTAACCTTGCGCCTTGACGGGCGTCTCCGCGCGGCTCGCGGTCCCGGCCGGGCGCGAGAAATCCAGCTCGTCCGCCCGGTGGCAGGAGACGAAGTGATCCGCCGCGATCTCGCGCCATTCGGGTGTCTCTCGCCGGCAGGCTTCGACCACGAACGGGCAGCGTGTTTGGAGCCGGCATCCGCTCGGCACGTCGAGCGGGTTCGGAATCTCGCCGACCAGCCGGATCGGATCGAACGCAGCGTCGGGGTCGGCATGCGGCACCGCCGACAGCAGGGCGTGGGTATAGGGGTGGCGCGGGTGGAAGAAGAGCGATGCCGTCGGTGCGTATTCGACGAACTTGCCCACGTACATCACCGCCACCCGGTGGCTCATCTGCGCCACGACAGACAGGTCGTGGGCGATAAACAGGAAGGCCACTCCCATCTCGTCCTGCAGGTCCTTCAGCAGGTTCACGATCTCGGCCTGGATCGAGACGTCGAGGGCCGAGACGCTCTCGTCGCAGACCACGAAATCCGGGCGCGTCACGAGCGCCCGCGCGATGCAGATCCGCTGCCGCTGGCCGCCCGAGAAGGCATGGGGGAAGCGGCGCAGGTGCTCGAGGTTGAGCTTGCAGCGCGCCGCTATCTCGCGCACCCGCTCGTCGATCTTCGCGCGGTTTCTCATCATGCCGGAGGCGATGAGCGGCTCGGCGATGATGTCGCGCACCGTCATCCGCGGGTTCAGCGAGGAATAGGGGTCCTGGAACACCAGGTTCATCCGCGGGCGGAAGGCGCGCAGCATGTCCGAGGTCATGGTGGCGAGGCTGTGGGAGCCTTCGGAGAAAACCATGTTCATGTTCTTGCGGAACTCGCGCAGGCTCTCGCCCTCCAGCTCGGCAAGGTCCACGTCGCGGTCGCAGCAGTGAAAGGTCACCTCGCCGGCCGTCGGGTCGATGGCGCGCAGGATCGCGCGGCCCACCGTCGTCTTGCCGGACCCGCTTTCGCCCACCAGCCCGACGGTTTCGCCGCGGCGGATGTCGAAGCTCACGCCATCGACGGCGCGGAGCTCCTGCAGTTCGGTGCGGAACAGCTTCTTCAACCGGATGGGGAACCGGACCTCGAGGTTCTTCACCTCGATCAGCAGGTCGTTGGCGGCATCGCTCATGCCACGCTCCTTCCGTTGCCGTCATGCAGCCAGCAGCGCACGCCGTGCCCGCGGGAGGGAAAAACCTCGTCTGGGGTCTTGCGGTCGCAGGTTCCCACCAGCGCCTGAGCGCAGCGGGTATGAAACGGGCAGCCCTTCGGCCGCTCCGTTGGGCTGGGGGTGTCGCCGGGCACCGGGGTCAGGCGGTCCTGAAGGTGGTCGAGCGAGGGGATCGCCCGGAGCAGGCCCTGGGTATAGGGGTGCTTCGGGTCGCGGATCACCTCGCGGGTCGGGCCGCGCTCGACGATGGTGCCAAGGTACATCACCGCGATCTCGTCGGCGATCTGGGCGATCACGCCAAGGTCGTGGGTGATGAAGATCATCCCCATTCCGAGGTCGCGCTGCAGCTCGCGCATCAGTTCCAGAACCTGCGCCTGGATGGTCACGTCGAGCGCCGTGGTGGGTTCGTCGGCGATCAGCAGGCGCGGGCCGGCGGAGAGCGCCAGCGCGATCATGGCGCGCTGGCGCATGCCGCCCGACAGGTCGTGCGGGTACTGGTCGATCCTGCCCGCGGGATGGGAGATGCCGACCCTGTCGAGCATCTCGATGGCAATCGCGCGCGCCTCCTTCCTGCCCACGGGCTTGTGCAGGCGGATGGCCTCCATCATCTGGTTGCCGATGGTGTAGACCGGCGAGAAGGAGGCCATAGGCTCCTGGAAGATCATGCCGATCTCGCCGCCGCGCAATTGCCGGGCGGCCCGCGAACCGGGCTTGAGGGTATCGATCCGCACCTCTGAGCCGGCCTTGGTCGTGTAGTGCATGCTAGTCTCGGGCGCGATCACCGCGTTGCCGGGCAGCAGCTTCATCAGCGCCTTGGTCGTGACCGACTTGCCGGAACCGGACTCGCCCACCAGCCCGAGCGTCCGGCCCGCCTGGACCTCGAAACCCACGCCTTGCACCGGGGTGATGAGGCCCTCGTCGGTGCGGAAGGAGATCGAAAGGTTCTCGACCTTCAGCATGGTCTCGGCCGGCGCGCGCCGGGTGTCGGGGCGCGTCGCCCGCGCGGGTGCGGTCGCTGTGGGTGGCTTGGTCGCCGCCGTGGCAGCCGTGTTCGGAGCGGGCTCCATCAGCAACCGCAATGCGGCGCCGTAGGGGCTGGGGCCTGGTCTCTGGTCGGGCATCACCGCGTCTCCGAATAGGGGTCGGCCGCGTCCCGCAGCCCGTCGCCGATGACCGTGAAGGCGAGCACCGCGACCACCACGAAGGCCGCCGGGATGAAGAGCCAGGGCGTCTGCTCGATCACGCGCACCGATTGCGCCTGTTGCAGCAGCACGCCCCAGGAAACCGTGGGCGGCCTCAGCCCGAGGCCGACGAAGGACAGCGCGGTCTCGGAGAGGATCATGTAGGGGAAGGAGATCACCAGATCGACGATGATGAAGCTGGTGAAGGACGGCAGCATATGCTGGGCGATGATCCGGCGCGGGCGGGCGCCTGCGAGCCGGGCGGCGATCACGTAGTCCTCGCCTCGGATCGACAGGAGCTGGGAGCGGATGCGGCGCGCCAGCGTCGGCCAGCCGAAGAGGCCGAGGATGATGGTCATCGCGAAATAGACCTGCACGGTCGACCATTCCTTCGGCATGGCGGCGGCGAGGCCCATGTAGAGCGGGATGATCGGCACCACCCGGATGACCTCGGTCACACGCTGGATGACGTTGTCGAGCAGGCCGCCGGCATAGCCTGCCACGCCGCCGATCGCGAGCGCCATGGCGAAGGAGATCATCACCCCGATCACGCCGATCGAGAGCGAGACCCGCGTGGCGTAGAGCGTCCGCGAAAAGACATCGCGGCCGAGCTCGTCGGTGCCCCAGATGTGGAGCCGCGCGTTCGGATCTTCGAGGCCGAAGAGGTGCCGGTCGGTCGGGATGAAGCCCAGTACCTTCACCGGCTCGCCCCTCGCGAGAAAGGTCACGTGCACGCGGGTGTCGGGATCCGGCACCTGCTTCGCGCGCAGGGTCACCGGGTCGCGTTCCGTCTTCACACCGTGAACGAAGGGGCGCAGCGAACAGCCGTTCTCGTCGCAGAACTTCGGCATCTGTGGCGCGCCGGCGAGGTAGTTCGCATCGCGCGTGGTCACGCCGTAGGGCGCGACGAATTCAGCGAAGATGCCGAGCAGCGCCATCAGCCCGAGCACCATGGCCGCGATCATCGCGGCACGGTGGCGGCGGAACCGCCACCAGATCAGCGTCCATTGCGAGGCCGAGTAGTATTTCAGCCGCTGCTGGCGTTCCCGTTCCTCTTCGGGCGACAGGGCGCCGGGGGTGATGTCGGTCATTGTCAGGCCCCCAGCTTGATCCGCGGGTCGAGCCACGCGAGCAGGATGTCGGAGACGAAGTTCATGAAGACGACGACCGCGGTAAGCAGCAGCAAGATCGCGCCGGCGACGTACATGTCGAGGTCGAGATAGGCTTGCAGCAGCAGTTCACCGAGCTCGGTGAGCCCCAGCACCACCGCGACGATCGGCAGTTCGGAAAAGATCCGGTTCACGTCGAAGCCGATGGTGGAGACGACCGGGTTGATTGCGAGCCGGGCGGGATACTTGAGCAGCAGGCGCGTCTCCGGCACGCCGCGTGCGCGGGCGGCTGTGACGGAAAGTTTGTTGATCTCGTCCGACATGGTCGCCCGGACGGTCTGGATCTGGTAGGCGACGGCCGACCAGGCGAGCACCAGCGCGGGCAGCCAGAGGTGCTTCACCAGGTCCCAGGCCTTTTCGAGTGACCACGGCGCATCGGCATATTCCGCCGAGAAGAGCCCGCCGATATCCGCGCCGAACCACTTGTTGGCGAAGTAGAGCAGGATCAGCGCCAGCAGGAAGTTCGGCAGCGCCAGCCCGAGATAGGAAATCACGGTGAGGCCGTAGTCGGCGGCGGAGCCGCGGCGGACGGCGGCGAGGATGCCGATGGGGATCGAGACGAGATAGGTGACGAGCAGGGTCGAGAGCAGGATCGCGAGCGTCAGCCAGACCTTGTCGCCGATTACCTTCACGACCGAGGTCTCGAAGGCGAAGGCCTGCCCGAAATCGCCCCGCAGGACGATCCCGCCGATCCAGTCGAGATACCTCAGCATCATGGGCTTATCGAGCCCGAGCTCGACCCGGATCGCCTCGATGTCGGAGGCCGTGACCGAGACGCCGGTGCCCGAGTACTTACGGAAGGCGTAGCGGTCCGCGTAGTCGCCGGGCGGAAGCTCCATGATGATGAAGACCATCAGCGACACCAGCAGCATCGTGACGATCATTCCGACGAGACGTTCGGCGGTGAACCGCAGCATGGCTCAGTCCCCTTGCGACGAGGCGGGTGTTGTGGAGAGGTCCGGGCGCCGCGAAGGGCGCCCGGGATCGTTCGCGAGAGACGCGCGGTTACTGTTCCAGCCACCACTGCTGGGGGCGGTAGGGGTAGGTCCAGTAGTAGTCGTAGGCCTTGGCCGTGAACTCCGGCACGTTCTTCAGCGCGTTGCTGTAGACGATCGGCTCCGGGATATCGGCGACGACGCCGATCTTGATCATGTTGTCGAGGTGAATCTTCATGATCTCGGCGCCAAGCGCGTTGCTCTCGTCGGAGCCCAGCGGGTGCTGGGTGAACTCGGTCGCGGCCGCGAAGAGGCGCTGGATGTCTGCCGGCGGCTCGGTGCCCTGGGCACCGTCGGTCTCGATCCAGGTCGCCCAGTCGGCATGGCCCTTGGGGTTGAACGGATCGCCCGGGAAGAGCGCGTCGGTGACGTCCTGGCTGATGTTCGGGCCGGAGACGCCATCGTTCTTCCAGGTCATCACATCGACCTCGTTGGCATTCGCCGCCGCGCGGTACTCGTCCGATGTGACCTCGCGGATGTCGACCTGGATGCCGAGGTCGGACCAGTAGCCGCTCACCAGTTCCTGGAGCTGCGACGCGGTGCCCTGGCTGGCGAAGACGATGCGGATCGCCAGCGGCTTGCCGTCAGGACGCATCCGCACGCCGTCGCTGCCGCGGGCGAGGCCCATCTCGTCGAGCAGGGCATTGGCGCGCTCGGGGTCGAACTCGGTGAACTCCATCAGCTCTTCGGCTTCGAGGAACGGCACCGTCTTGTACTCGGTCGCAGCTGTCTGCATCGGGCGGCCCTGGCCGAGAAAGACGATCTCGTTGATCTCGTTGCGGTCCATGCCGAGCGACATCGCCTGGCTGAAACGGACGTCCGAGAAGATCTCTGCCAGCACCGGGTCCTTGTGGGTCCGGTTGAAGCTGTAGAACGGCGTCTGGCCCAGCGTCGGGGCGAGAACGACGGTGTAGTCGCCCTTGGCCTCGTTCTCCTTGAGCAGCGGGAAGTCGTTGAGCTGCATCGCCTGCTGCTTCCAGGTGACTTCGCCGTTCATGATCCGGAGGTTTACGACCTCACGCTCGGGCACGTATTCCTCGCGGATCTCGTTGATGTAGGGAAGCTGGTTGCCGGCGGTGTCCACCATGAAAAAGTAGGGGTTGGCGACCAGCCGGCGGCCCTCGGTGTTCTCGTCGATGACGATGTGCGACTCGAGCGTCGGCTTGACGCCAGTGCCGATCGCGGCCGCCTTGTCGGCGTCCTTCATCAGCGGCGAGGGAACGTCCATCCAGTCCGAGCTGCCGTAGTAGAAGTTCACCGCCTCGCTCTCGTTGGCGAAGCCGTGCTGTTCGCGCAGGGCGTCGGCGTCGGGATTGTACTTGTCGAGGAACCGGCCGAGGAAATGCTTGGGCAGGAACGTCTGGCCGTAGTCGATGGCCCAGCGGTTCAGCAGGTTGGGCTGCGCGATCGGGAAGGTGAACTTGACCGTCGTCTCGTCCAGCGCCTCGACCGTGGCGGGCTCGCCATTGAACACCCAGCGGCCCGGAGCCTTTTCGATGACAGCCGGGTTCATCAGCACGTCGTTGTACCAGAACACCACGTCATCGGCGGTGAAGGGCGCGCCGTCCGACCATTTGTGGCCGGCCCGCAGGTAGAAGGTCAGCTCGGTGAAGTCGTCGTTCCATTCCCTGGACTTGGCGACGTTGGGAACGATGGTCTGCAGGTCGTCGGAATAGCGCACGAGGTTGACGTGGCGGATCGACAGAAGGTCCGAGGTGCCGGATTCGGTGCCGCGCGACAGCCCGGTCAGGACACCGCCATAGGCCCCGACCTGCTCGTAGGGCACCACGACCAGCGGCTCGGCGGGCAGGCGCTCGGCCAGGGGCGGCAGCTCCGGGTTGCCGAGGATGCGGGCGTTCATTTCGCCGGCGGCCGGGTTCTCGGAAAAGCCGAGGTCGCAGGCGGCCTGTTCCTCGAACTGGGCGAGCTCGAACTGTTGCGGGAAGTCCGGGCTCAGACCGCCCATGTCGGCGACGGTGATGGCCGGGCAGTCGGCAAAGGCGGGCAGGCTCAGCGCGATCAGCGCGGCGCCCGAAAGGTAAGCGGATTTGATGGACATGTCTCAGCATCCCTCGCTGGTGGCATTGCGAGGATCCGGCTAACCGCTCTATGCGACAATTTTGTAAAGCTATCCGTTCTATAGCTTTTGGTTATCAAGTGGCCGACGTCACCAAAGTGTCATGGACGGCCGGAGATCAGGTCCAGAAAGCGGCTGACCGCGCGGACAGATTGCATCTGTGGCAGGCAGACGGCGTATTGCCGGGCGCGCAGGCCGCTGCCCGAGATCTCGACGCCGACAAGCTCGTCGCTAGGGAGGATCTCCACATCCATCGCGACGCCCAGTCCGAGCCCGAGCTTCACCATGGTGACGATCGAGCCCCAGGATCCGACCCCGAGAATCGTGTTGGGCTCCACGCGGGCGAGCCGCGCCGAGGCTTCGAAGATGCGCCGCGTTCCGGAGCTTTTCTCGCGCTGCACCAGCGGATAGGCGACGGCCTCCTCCCAGCCGATGGAGGCGCGCCCGGCATAGGGATGATCTCGCGGCACCGCGAGCACGATCCGCGCCTCGCAGATCTCGTGTCCGACGAGGTGCGACGGGATCTCTCGCGCGGTGATGAAGCAGACGTCGAGCTGGCCGGATTCCAGCTCGGGCAGCAGATCGTGGCTGGCCATCGCCCGCGCCTCCACCCGGATGTCCGGGTAGGTTTTCATGTAGCGGGAGATGTAGGGCACCGCGATCTGGTAGGTCGAATAGCCGATGGCAAGCTGGCCGACGTTCAGCGCGTGCTGGTCGTCGAGCAGCGTCTCGATATCCTCGGTGACCGCGAGCACGGAGCGTATCGAGGGCAGGATCTCCTTCAGCAGCGGGGTGGCTTCCACCTCGTGACCGTTCCGGTGGAATAGCCGCACGCCATACTGGCTCTCCAGCGCCTGGACGCGGGTCGAGACCGACGGCTGGGAGACGCCGATGTCGCGCGCGGCGAGGGAGAAATTGCCGAGCCGGTCGACGGCCTCGACGGCTCTGAGCTGGCTGAGAGAAAGCCGCTTCGGCATTGGGCCCCCGTCGTTCCGGCCGGTTACGCGATGGCCGAACGCTAGCGTCCGGCACCGGATTCGGCAAACTGTCACAGAACGCGGCTATCAGGTCGGGACTGACCGGGCGGAGTTCCAGATGACCACGATCCATACCGAAGGCGAAACCAATTCCTCAGATGCGCGGCGGCGCTGGGATGCGGCACATACCGGCGCGATGAGCGGCGCGCTCCTGCAGCGCGATTCCAACGCCTTCCTGCACCAGAGCCTGTCGACCCCCTGTGTCGGCACGATCCGCCGGGCGGAGGGGATCTGGATCGAGGATCTCGACGGGCGCCGCTACATGGATTTCCACGGTAATTCGGCGCACCACGTCGGCTGGAGCCATCCGAGGGTCGTGCAGGCGATCAAGGACCAGATCGACGTGCTGCCCTTCTCGCCCCGGCGCTTCACCAACGAAACCGCGGTAGGTCTGGCCGAGAAACTCGGCGCGCTGGCGCCGGGCGATCTCTCGAAAGTGTTGTTCACCACCGGCGGCTCGGACGCCAACGAGGTCGCACTCCGGATTGCGCGCGCCGCGACCGGTCGGTTCAAGACGCTGTCGTTCTGGGATGCCTTTCACGGCGCGGGCTTCGGGGCGTCCTCGGTCGGGGGCGAGGCGACGTTCCGGAGCCATATCGCCGGTCCGTTGCTCCCCGGGGCCGAGCATGTCGCGCCATTCGCCTGCTATCGCTGCCCCTACGGCCATGCGGGGCCGGAGAGCTGCAATCTCGCCTGTGCCGGCATGATCGACTTCGTGCTCGGGCGGGAGGGCGACATCGCGGCCGTCATCGCCGAGCCGATGCGCGCCGTGCCATACGTGCCGCCTGCGAGATTCTGGCAAGCGGTGCGGGAGGCCTGCGAACGGCATGGCGCGTTGCTCATCATGGACGAGATTCCGACCGGTCTGGGCAAGACCGGCGCGTTCTTCGCCTTCGAGCATGACGGAATCGTGCCCGACATCGTGACCCTCGGAAAGGCGCTCGGCGGGGGCATCCTGCCCATCGCCGCCTGCATCGCCCGGCGCGATCTGGATATCTGCGGCGACTTCGCGATCGGCCACTACACTCACGAGAAGAACCCGGTAACCGCGGCCGCGGCGCTGGCGACGATCGCGGTGATCGAGGAGGAGGGGCTGGTGGAGCGCTCGGCCCGGCTGGGTGCGGGGGCCATGGATCGGCTGGCGGCCTTCGCCGAGACCTGCCCGATCATCGGCGACGTGCGGGGCAGGGGCCTGATGTTCGGGATCGAGATGGTCGAGGACCGGGCGAGCAAGGCGCCGGGCAACGCGGCGGCGGAGCGAATCTACTACCGGTGCATGGCGGCGGGGCTGAGCTTCAAGATCAGCCAGGGTGCGGTGCTGACCCTCTCGCCGCCCCTGACCATTGCGGAGGAAGACCTCGACCGGGCCCTGGGGATCGTCGAGGCCGCGATCTCCGAGGAGCTTGCATCCCGCTGAAAGGGAAACCGGCGCGCCTTGGCTCGGCGCGCCGGTGTGTCTTGGTTCCCGAAGCTGAGGGTCAGTCGACCAGTTCGCCCTCGTCTTCCTTGCTGGCGGCCAGCTTCATGCGCCGCTTGAGCGCTGCGCCGAAGATGATCGGCAGGATGAACCCTACGAAAGCGATGACCCAGAGGCCGATCGCCAGCGGCGAGCCGACCAGCACCGACCAGTCACCGTCGGAGATCGAGATCGCGCGGCGCAGGTTCGCCTCCATCGCGTTGCCCAGCAGGATGCCGAGGATGATCGGCACCAACGGCACGTCGAGCTTGCGCAGCAGCCAGCCGAGCACGCCGAAGAACACCATCACCAGCAGGTCGAAGCTGGAGCCCGAGATGCCGTAGATGCCGACGAAGGAGACCATCGCGACGATGGGCATCAGGATCCGCGGCGGGACCAGCAGCACGCGTGTGAACATGCCGACCATCGGGATATTCATCGCCAGCAGCATGAAGTTGCCGATGAAGAGCGCTGCGATCAGGCCCCAGACGACATCCGGGTTCTGGGTGAACAGCAGCGGGCCGGGCGTGATGTTGAGCGACAACAGTACCGCCAGCAGAACCGCCGTGGTGCCCGAACCGGGTACGCCGAGCGCCAGCATCGGCACCAGCGCACCGCCGGCCGCCGCGTTGTTGCCCGCCTCCGGCGCAGCCACGCCGCGCGGGTCGCCGGTGCCGAAGGTGCCCTCGCGGTCGACCAGGCGCTTTTCCATCGAGTAGGAGATGAATGAGCCCAGCGAGGCCCCCGCGCCCGGCAGGACACCGGCGACGAAGCCAAGCACGGAGGTCCGCAGCATGGTCGGTGTGCAGTATTTCAGCATCGCCCACGACGGGGTGATCCGGCCGATCTCGACCTTCTTGCTCGATGCCTCGCTCTCTCCGTGGCGATGTTCAAGGAAGATCAGGACTTCCGACAGGGCGAACAGGCCGACCAACGCGACGAGGAAGTCGATGCCGTCATAGAGATGCACCTCGCCGAAGGTGAAGCGCGGCACGCCGGTCTGGCCGTCGACGCCGATCATCGCGATGCCGAGCCCGAGGGCTGCGGCGAAGGCGGCCTTGGCCTGATTGGTCGAGGAAATGCCGCCGAGAGTGGCAAAGGCCAGCGTGAACAGGGCGAAGTACTCCGCCGGACCGAACAGGAGCGCGACCTTGACGAGCTGCGGCGCGATGAAGACGAGCCCCCAGGTCGCCAGGAAGGCGCCAACGAAGGAGGCCACGCCCGAGAGCGCCAGCGCCTCGCCAGCGCGTCCCTGCTGGGCCATCGGGTAGCCGTCGAGGCAAGTCATCAGCGCCGGCTCGTCGCCGGGGATGTTGAGCAGGATCGAGGAGATCCGCCCGCCGTACATGGCCCCGTAATAGACGCTCGTCAGCAGGATCAGCGCCGCGGTGGGAGGCAGGCCGAGGGTGAAGGCAAGCGGGATCAGGATCGCCACGCCGTTCGACGGCCCGAGGCCGGGCAGGGCGCCCATGATGGTCCCGAGAAAACAGCCGAGGGCCGCGAGCATCAGGTTCTGGAGGGTGAAGGCGACGGAGAAGCCGTCCCCGAGGGATGCCAGGACTTCCATTGAATTCTTCTCCTGTCAGAAACCGAACGGTCCGCGGGCGAGCGACAGCCCGAGTATCACCCGGAACACCAGGTAGATGCCGCCGGAGGTCAGGACGCCCACGAGAATGGATTGAAGCGGCCGGGTGCCCAGCCTCCAGGTGAGGTAGGACGAGGCCAGCGCGGTCGCGATGATGAAGCCCAGGACCGGGAGCAACTCGGCGTAGAGCACCATGACGGCCACCGCCATTACGATCTCGAACAACCGGGCGGGCGCGGGCCATTCGGGGCCGACGTCGGGCTTGATCATGAAGTAGAGCGAGCTCAGGCCCAGCACGACGCCGATGATTATCGGGAAGGCGCTTGGGCCGACAACGTCCGAGAACGGGCTGATCTCGATGAGCGTCGCCTGCCAGATGAAGAACAGCGACAGGACAATGCCTGTCCCGCCAAGGATTCGGTCACTCATGGTGGTCCTCCCAGGTGAGCGTATGAACGGATGCTTGGGCCGTGATGCGCCGGCCCATGGCGGCGTGTCCGGTCCGGGCCATGGCCGGCATCGGCCGGATCAGGCAAAGGCCGGGGCAGCAGGTGCCGCCCCGGAGGTTGCGGCGTCGCTTACTGCGTGATCGCCGCGGTCAGGTCCTTGATGGTCGCGACGGACTCGGCCACGAAGGCTTCAAAGTCGGCGCCCTGCAGGTCGAGCGGCTCGAGGCCGTTCGCTGCCATGACCTCTTTCCATTCCGGCGAGTCGTAGAGTGCCTTGATCTGGCCGACCCAGTGGTCGTAGGCCTCGTCAGACATGCCCTTGGGCGCATAGAAGCCGCGCCAGTTGGCGCCAAGCGCCTCGATGCCCTGCTCGGTCGCGGTCGGGAACTTAGAGAAGTCGCCCGAGAGCCGCTCCGGCGAAAGCACGGCGATCACCTTGATGTCGCCGGAATCCACGAAGCCCTTGGCTTCCGAGATGTCGCCCGAGAACGCCTGGACGGAGCCGGCCAGAAGCTGGGTCACGGCTTCGCCGCCGCCATCGAAGGCGATGTACTTCACGGAGCGGAAGTCGTCGATGCCGCCGGCCTTGGCCGCGATCAGCACCTTGAGATGGTCCCAGCCACCCACGGCGGAGCCGCCGGCGACGGCGATCGAGGTCGGGTCTGCCTTGATCTGGTCGAGCAATTGCGGAAGCGTCTCGATCTCGGAATCGGCGGCCACGGCGATCACGCCGTAATCGGCGCCGATGGTGGCGAGCCAGCGGACCTGGTCCATCGTGTTGCCTGGGTAGGCGCCGGTGGCCAGTCGCGTTGCGGTCGCCGTCGAGGCCGCGACGATCAGGTCATTGTCGTCGCCGCGCTTGTTCACGACCTCGGCAAAGGCCACGCCGCCGCCGCCGCCGGCGAGGTTGACGACCTGCATGGTCGAGCCGATCAGGCCCAGGTCCTGCATGGTCTTGCCGACCTGCCGGCAGGTGAAGTCCCAGCCGCCGCCCGGGTTGGCCGGGGCGATGCATTCGGGCTGCTCGGGCTCGAAAGCCGAGGCCGGCGCCACGGCCAGACCGGTTGCGACGACCGCGCCGACAAGCGCGAAACGCAGCGAGTGTTGAAACCGCATTGTGTCTCCTCCTTTGAATGTCCTCCGCACGCAGCCCGGATGGGGGCGCGCGCTGGTTCATCCCTCTAGCGGACCAATCTGTCATGAACCTGTCTTGATTGGTTGACGGCGGCCCGGCGCAGAGTTGTCACGCGGCTCCGGTAGCGGCTAGGGTGCAAGAAGCAGGGGGCTGGTGAAGGAAACTTCACCGGGCGACGGGGAGGAATGGGGATGCGCGTGCTGCTTCTCGAGGACGCGCCGGACGTGGCAGAAGCTATTACCGAGCGATTCCGGCAACGCGGTGACGTGGTGGATCACGTCGTCACTCTGAGAAGCGCCTACGACTTCATCTCCGTGCAGGACTATGACGTGGCGATCCTAGACATCGGGCTTCCGGACGGAGAGGGGACGGAAGTGCTCAAGTCGCTGCGCGACAAGCAGGTGCCGACCCCGGTCTTGATGCTGACCGCACGGACGAAAGTCGACGATCGGGTCTCCGCGCTCGACAGCGGCGCCGACGATTATCTCGTCAAACCCTTCGACCTGCGTGAGCTGGAAGCCCGGGTGCGGGCGCTGCACCGGCGCGGCATGGGAGAGCTGACGGGAGTGCTGGAATTCGAGAACCTGACGCTCGACACGGCCGGCGGCATGGCGCGTATTGGTGGCGCGCCGGTGGCGTTGACCCGGCGCGAGATCTCGCTGCTGGAGATCCTGATGAACAACCGGGGCAGGGTGGTGCCGAAGGAGAAGATCTACGACCGGATGTTCGCTTTCGGTGACGAGCCCGCGAGCCTGAACGCGGTGGAAATCCAGATCGGCCGGCTACGCAAGAAGCTCGACGGCAGCGGCACGGCGATCAAGACCTTGCGGGGCCTCGGCTACCAGCTCGTGGCGGCAGGCTAGGACGGGATGCCGCGTCGCCGCTACTCCCTGACCACGCGGCTCGTGCTGTCCATCGCCGCGGTTTTCGCGATCGGCGGCGGCGCGGTCTCCTATGCCGCCTTCGCCTATGGCCAGAGGGCGGCGCAAGCGTCGTTCGACCAGCTCCTGATCGGCGCGGCCCGGCAGATCTCCCGCTCGGTGACGCCGAGCAACGGGATCCTCGTCACCGACCTTCCGGTCTCCGCCTTCGAGCTGCTGTCGCTCGCGCCGGAGGACCGGATCGTCTACGCCGTCTTCGACAGCGATCGGGGGTTCGTGACCGGCTATCCCGACGTGGTGCCGAGCGAGGGAGACACGACCTTCGAAACCCGGGAGATCGAAGGCGAGCCGTTCCGGATCGCCCAAGTCGTTCGACCCTTTGCCGAGCGCGACTATGGCGGTTCCGCGTTGGTGCTGGTGGGGCAGACTCTGCGCGCCCGGCAGAAGATGGCAGCGGAGATCACCCGCAACGCCATGATCGCCGCCGGCAGTTTCGGAATTTTGCTGTCAGTGCTGGCCGCCCTTGCCGTGCGGGCCGCCTTCGCGCCGTTGCGCAAGATCGAACGCCAGATCCAGGGCCGGTCGGCGAAGGACCTCAAACCGCTCGATCTCGACGTGCCGCGCGAGGTCGAAAGCCTCGTCGCCGCGCTCGACCGCTTCATTCTGCGGCTGCGCCGCCAGATCGACGTTATGCAGGGGTTCATCGCGGACGCCTCGCACCAGATCCGCACCCCCATCGCGGCCCTGCGGGCGCAGGCCGACCTGGCCGCCGAGGAGACCGACCCGGCCGCGCTGCGGCGGATCGCGGAGCGGATCTCCACCCGGTCGGTGAACCTCAGCCGCCTGACCGACCAGCTCCTGACCCATGCGCTGATCATCCACCGCGCCGACGCCTTCGATCTCGCCGCGCTCGACCTGCGCCAGGTGGCCGTGCAGGTGGCGGAGGAGTTCGACCACGATCAGCTCGCCGATGCCTCCCACCTGGAGCTCGATCTTCCCGAGGATGCCGTGCCCTGCCAGGGCGACATGCTCTCGCTGGTCGAGGCCTGCAAGAACCTCGTCGCCAATGCCCTGCGCCACGGCGAGCCGCCGATCAGCCTGCGCGTCGGTATGGAGGGAGGGCGCCCCTTTATCGCGGTGCGCGACCTGGGAGACGGCATCCCGAAGGCGGACTGGGCAGGGGCCGCGAAACGATATTCGCGCAGCTCCGGCGTCTCGCCGGAAAGCGCGGGGCTTGGGCTGGCCATCGTGGCATCGGTTGCCCGGGCGCACCGGGGCCGCATGCTGTTCGCCCACCCGGACGGAGGCGGATTCGAGGTCCGCATGGAATTTCAGGGGGCCACATGACCGGGATCGGGAAATGGGTCAGGCCAATCGCATTCTGGGCCGCGACCACCGCCGCCGCGAGCGCCGAGCCCGAGGCGGTGAAAATCTATGGCTCGGAAGAGGTGCGGGACGAGATCGTGGTTCGGAGCACAACCGACATCGAGCTGCTGGAGCCGCTCCTGCGGGCCTTCGCCGCCAGTGCGCCGCAAAGCCGGGTTCGATATGAGCAGTGGAACTCCAACCCCCTCTATGCCGACGCGGCCCGGGCCTGCCGGACCGGTTCAAACGCGGCCGACCTCGTGATCAGCTCGGCGGTGGACCAGCAGGTGAAACTGGTCAATGACGGCTGCGCTCAGCCGCATTGGCCCTTGGTCGACGAGCCGGGAACCGGACCCGTCGCGAACTGGCGCAACGAGGTTTTCGGCATCACGGTCGAGCCCGCGGTCATCGTCTACAATTCCGATTTCGTGACCATCGACGAAGCTCCGATGTCCCGCTTCGACATCATCGACCTGTTGCGCCCCGCCGGAAGCCGGTTTGCCGGGCGGGTCGCGACCTATGACATTCAGGCCTCCGGGCTCGGGTATCTCTTCGCCTTCCTGGACAGCCAGCAGGCCACCACCTTCGGCAGCATGATCGAGGCCTTCGCCCGGGCGGGTGCGATCGCGACCTGCTGCTCGGCCGAGATCATCGACGGCGTCGCAGACGGTCGCTACCTGATCGCCTACAACGTGCTCGGCTCTTATGCGCTGAACCGGGCGGAGACCGCCGACAACCTGGTCGTCGTGGCGCCCTCCGACTACACCCTGATCCTGCGCCGTGCGGCCCTGATTCCGAAAGATGCGGGCAACCCGGCGGGCGCGGCGCAACTTCTGGACTTCATCCTCTCTTCAGAGGGCAGGCGGTTGTTGGCCGAGACGCATCTTTTTGTCGATGTCGGCAATGCTGAGGAAGGCGACGTAGACGTGCCGCTGGCCACCGGCGCCGCGTTGCGGGAAATCCCCTTGTCGCCGGTGCTCCTTGTCGGACTGGATCGGCAGAAGCGGGCGGCCTTCATCGACCTCTGGCGTTCCACCTTCCGCCGCGACTGACCGGTCCGCACCGGATTGTAACGAATGCCAAAAGCGGCAGCGGCCCAGGTTTTAGGTGCGGCTTTTCCTGATCCAGACAGGCCGGCGGAACGTAACCCCTCCAAAAGATGATGCGAGGGCTCCCATGTTCGATTGCAAGCCGGAAACCGGAAGAAAGCGGATCGCCGTCGTCGGCGCGGGCATTTCCGGCCTCTCCGCCGCCTACTACCTCGGCGCAAGCCATGACGTCACGGTGTTCGAGGCCGCGGGGCGCCTTGGCGGGCATGCGCGAACGGTTGTAGCCGGACGGAATGGCGACCAGCCGGTGGACACTGGCTTCATCGTGTTCAACTACGCGACCTATCCGCACCTGACCCGGCTCTTTCGCGACCTGGACGTGCCGGTGACCCGCAGCGACATGACCTTTGGTGCTAGCATCGACAACGGCCGGATCGAATATGGTCTGGGCAGCCTCGGCGCGCTGGCTGCGCAGCGTCGCAACCTGCTGCGTCCGCAGTTCCACGGGATGGTCGCAGACATCCTGCGCTTCGGGAAAAACGCCGAAGCGGCGGCGGAGGACGACAGCCGCACGATCGGCGAACTGGTCGACGCGCTCGGCCTCGGCGCCTGGTTCCGAAACTACTATCTCATGCCGATGTGCGGTGCGATCTGGTCGACGCCCGTGGAAGAAGTGGACCGCTTCCCCGCCCGGTCGCTGGTCCGGTTCTTCCGCAATCACGCCCTGCTGGCAGGCAGCGGCAAGCACCAGTGGTGGACCGTGAAGGGCGGAAGCGTGGAATACCTGCGTCGGCTCGAGGCCGCGTTGCTGGCGCGGGGCGTCACTATCCGGCTCAATGCGCCTACCGTCGGCCTGACCCGCAGCGCATCGGGCGCCACGCTTCGCACCGCGGGCGGGCACGAGGATACCTTCGACGAGGTGATCCTTGCCTGCCATTCCGACCAGGCGCTCGCGATCCTCGGGAATAGCGCAACGGCGCAGGAGCGCGCGAACCTCGGCGCCATCCGCTACCAGACCAACCGCGCCGTGCTGCATCGCGACCCCGGCCAGATGCCCAGGCGCCGGGCCTGCTGGTCGAGCTGGGCCTATCGCTCGCAGGACGGCGCAATAGGCGTCACCTACTGGATGAACCGCCTGCAGGCGATCGACGAGAATGACCCGCTTTTCGTCACGCTCAACCCCTCGACCGAGATCCCCGAGCATACGATCTACGACGTAAAGGATTTCGCCCACCCGGTCTTCGATGGTCCGGCCTTGCGAGCGCAGCACGGTCTGAAGGCCATACAGGGCCAGAACCGGACCTGGTTTGCCGGCGCATACAACCGCCACGGATTTCACGAGGACGGCATCGCAAGCGCGCTGCGCGTCGTTCGCATGATCACCCAGACGACGCAGATGGAAGGACCAAGTCATGAACCTGACCAGCAAAGCCATGAAGACGCAATTGCTCTCGGCCTGCGAACGCCTGCGTGAGGGCCAGCTGACGCTGCGCACGCCCGAGGGCGACGTGTACAGTTTCGGCGACACCGGGCCGGAAGCGGAGATGGTGATCCGCGACTGGGCGGCCATCACCGCGCTGGCTGCGCACGGGCAGGTTGGGCTGGGCGAGGCCTACGTCCAGGGCCTGTGGGACACGCCGTCGGTCGAGGGGCTGGTGACCCTCGCGATGCGCAACCGCGAGGAGTTCGGCGCCTTCGATCACGCGAGCGGCGTGAACCGGCTGAAATTCCGGCTGGTGGACAGCGTATTGCGCGCCAATTCCCGCCGCGGGGCGCGCAAGAACATCCGCGCCCATTACGACGTCGGCAACGAGTTCTACCAGCTCTGGCTCGACGAGGGGATGACCTACTCCTCGGCGCTGTTCGACGGCGCGTCGGATGACCTGGCGCAGGGGCAGATCCGCAAGAACGCACGCGCCCTGTCGCGTTTGACCGACGGCGAACAGATCCTCGAGATCGGCTGTGGCTGGGGTGGTTTCGCCGAGCAGGCGGCCGAGGACGGACGCCGCGTCTCCGGTGTCACCATTTCGCGCAACCAGCACAGCTATGCGGAGGCCCGTCTCGACGGGCGGGCCGACATACAGCTTTGCGACTACCGCGACATCTCCGGCCACTACGACAACATCGTGTCCATCGAGATGATCGAGGCCGTCGGGGAACGCTACTGGCCCAGCTATTTCGGCGTCATCAAGCGCAACCTTGCCGAGGGCGGAAAGGCGCTGATCCAGGCGATCACCGTGCCGGACAGCTTCTTCGAGACCTACCGGGCCTCCTCGGATTTCATCCGCCAGTACGTGTTCCCCGGCGGGATGCTGCTCTCGGATCGGGTGATCGCGGATCAGGCGCGCTCGGCCGGCCTCGCGGTGCAGGGCAACTTCGCCTTCGGGGAGGACTACGCGCGGACCTGCCGGATCTGGGCGGAGCGGCTGGTTCAGCAGAAACGCCGGGTGGACGAGTTGGGCCATGGAGACGGGTTCTTCCGCACCTGGCAGTACTACCTCGAGATTTGCGCAGCTTCCTTCGCGGTCGGCCATACCAATGTCGTCCAGGTGGAGCTTGCCCATGCCTAGGCCGCTCCTTCTCGCCCTACTTCTGGCCGCATCGCAACTCGCCCATGTCCCGACGGCAGAGGCGGCCTTTGCCGGCGCGCGCGAGCGCGGCTCGGCGGTCTACCGGTACTTCGGGCTGCCTCTCTACGAAGCGAGGCTCTTCACGCCGGGCGGGGCGCCGCTGGACTGGAACGCGCCCTTCGGGCTGGAACTGCGCTACATGCGCAATCTCACGCAATTCGACCTCGTCGAGGGCACGATGCGGGAATTGGAGCGCACCGGCGGCGCGCTGCCCGTCCGCGGCAAGCTGGAAGCGTGCTTTGATGCCGTGAGCAAGGGCGACCGTTACCTGGCGGTGACCCAGGGGCCGGACCGGATCGCCTTCTTCCGAAATGGTCAGCAGACCTGCACGCTCGCGCACCCGCAGATCACCTCGCGGTTCATGGGCATCTTCCTTGGCGAGAACACACGCTCCAGCG
Organism: Tropicimonas aquimaris; assembly: GCF_042676185.1. Classification (NCBI taxonomy): domain Bacteria; kingdom Pseudomonadati; phylum Pseudomonadota; class Alphaproteobacteria; order Rhodobacterales; family Roseobacteraceae; genus Tropicimonas; species Tropicimonas aquimaris. The sequence goes on from NZ_JBHTJT010000007.1 coordinate 365,371, forward strand.
CCTTCACCCGGAAGCTGCGCGGCCAATGAGTGCAGGGGTCCGATCACGGGAGGCGGGGGCGGTGAGCCTCTATCCGCGGGTGAGCCTTTACGCGCTCATGCTCGCAGCGGCGGGCATCCCGCTCTATATCCACCTGCCGCGATTTGCGTCGGTCCAGCTCGACATAGGGCTCGCGACCATCGGCTCGCTCCTGCTGGCGATCCGTCTGGTGGACCTGGTGCAGGACCCGGCCATCGGCTGGGCGATCGACCGCTGGCCGCGCGCGCAGGCCGCCTTCGCCATGACCGCCGCGGCCGGTCTGGCGATCGGTTTCCCGCTGCTCTTCGCCCTTGAGTCCGGACCGGGTCTGGCCTGGCAGCTTCCGGCGACACTGGTTCTACTCTTCTCGGCCTACAGCCTCGGCATGATCCTGCTCTACGGCCGCAGCGCGACGCTTGCCGCACGCCCGGAGCCGCGGGAACTGATGACGCTCGCGGCATGGCGCGAGGCGGGGATGCTGGCCGGCGTGGTGCTCGCTGCGCTCGCGCCCACGCTGCTTGCGGGGCAGGGCGGAGAGGCCGAGGGATATCGCTCTTTCGGCCTGCTGCTCGGTGCCGTCGCCTGCCTTGTAGCGGCCCTGACCCTGCCGATGTGGCGACGCCCGGTGCGCCCCGGATCGGCGCTTTCTCTGGCGGGGCTGCGGAAGGCAGGCGCCACGCGCCTGCTCGCTCTGGCACTGGTCAATAGCCTGCCAGTCGCAATCACTTCCACGCTGTTCCTGTTCTTCGTGGAAGATAGGCTCCAGCTTCCGGGGCTGGCCGGGCCGTTCCTGATCCTGTTCTTCCTCTGTGCGGGGCTGAGCGTGCCAGGCTGGGCGCGGCTGAGCAACCGGATCGGAGCACGATCCGTGCTGCTCCTCGCGATGCCACTGGCTATCCTGGGCTTCGTCGGTGCGGGCTTCATCGGCCCGGGGAACGCCGTCGCCTTTGCCGCGATCTGCATTGCTTCCGGCGCGGCTCTGGGGGCCGACATGGTGGTGCTGCCTGCCATGTTCTCTGTCGCGCTGACCCGAGCGGGGCTCAACGCCTCCGCCGCCTTCGGCATCTGGTCCTTTGCCGGAAAGCTCGGCCTTGCGCTCGCCGCGTTCCTCGTGCTGCCCGCGCTGGACCTCAGCGGCTTCGCCCCCGGGCAAGAAAACGCGCCGGGCGCGATCCGGGCGCTCACCATTGCCTATGCCTTCGTCCCTTGCGTCCTGAAACTCTTCGCCATGGCCCTTGTCCTGGCGCTGCCAAGAGAGGAGCCGACCCCATGACGGCCAATGTTATCCTGATAGTCCTGCTGCTGATCCTCCTGGTGGTGGCGATCCGGGCAAAGCTGCTCAGCTTTCGCGCCCAGAAACCCGAGGATTACGCCTCCACTGCGCCGCGGTTCGACCTGAGCGAGGTGCTGAATGGTACGATCGCCTCCGAAGGGCTGATCTACGGGCCGACGGGGCGCATGACCAACAGCTTCGTTGCCCGGATGGAAGGCGAATGGACGGGCAGCAAAGGCACGCTCACCGAGGACTTCACCTATTCCAACGGCAACCGGATGCAGCGCAAGTGGTTCCTGGAGCTACGGGACGACACCCATTTCGTTGCCACCGCCGAGGATATCGAGGGCGAGGGGCAGGGCGTGATCTCGGGCGCCACGGTCATGCTGCGCTACCGCATCCGGCTGCCCGAGGAGGCCGGCGGACATGTGCTCGACACCACCGACTGGATGTACCTGATGGAGGATGGCGCGATCATGAACCGCTCCGAGATGCGCAAGTTCGGCATCAAGGTCGCGGAACTGGTCGCGACGATGCGCCCCGCGGATGCCAAGGCGCGCGACGCGCTCGCCGCCGAATAGGCAAGGGAGGCGACGATGAAGACGATCCCGACCCTTCTGGCCGCAGGCATGGTGATGACGCTGGCCGCCTGTTCCGGCACCCCCGGTCCGAACGATGCGCTCCTTTCGGACAGGGAGCTGAACCTGGAGGAGTTCTTCGCGGGCCGCACCGTGGCCTACGGGCAGTTCCAGGACCGTTTCGGCACGGTGCAGCGGCGCTTCGCGGTGGAGATCGACGGCACCTGGGACGGCAGCATGCTGCGCCTGGTGGAGGATTTCACCTATGACGACGGCGAGACGGAGCAGCGTATCTGGACGCTGCGCAAGACCGGGGCGCAGACATGGGAAGGCTCCGCGCCCGGTGTGATCGGCATTGCGAAGGGCGAGGAGCGCGGGGACACGTTCAACTGGCGCTACCGCATCGACCTGCCGGTCCGAAGCGGCACGATGCGCGTCGATTTCGACGACTGGATGTGGCTTCAAACCGAGGATCGTTTGCTCAACCGGGCCTACGTTTCTCGGTTCGGTATACGCCTCGGCGAGGCGATCATCCAGTTCGAGAAGGAATGACAGGGCGCCCTGCGTGCAAGGCTGCTCGAATGGTCTGTCGACCTTTGGCGCTGGTGCGGTGGAGGCATTTCCTTTGCAGATGACCGACCTCGCCGGTGCATTCGAGCGTGTCTGTGCGGCTGGTCGCGAGATTGATGTTGACAGAGCGCGGATCGGCGGGTGAAAAATTCGTGGAAAATTTCACGAAACCAGTCGCCATGACCGGCCTTTCGGGCGCTCCGTCGTTACCTCTCCCAGCCCGCCGAGGCCACTGACGGAGGGCGTTCCCGGCGCCGCGGACAGGCAGGAACCTCATGGCGCACCGGGACCTCTCCGCCCGGTCAGACCAGGGAACCGCGCATGAGCCTGCCTTCTACTGCACGTGTCGTCATCATCGGGGGTGGGGTCGTCGCTGTCTCGACGCTCTATCACCTCGCCAGGGCAGGCTGGATCGACTGCCTTCTGCTCGAAAAGAACGAGCTCACCGCGGGCTCGACCTGGCACGCGGCTGGCAACTGCCCGAATTTCTCGGCCTCCTGGGCGGTAATGAACATGCAGCGCTATTCGCTGCAGCTCTACCGGGGCCTCGCCGAATTGGTTGACTACCCGATCAACTATCATGTCACCGGCGCCGTCCGACTGGCCCATTCCGACACCCGGATGCGGGAGTTCGAGCGCGTCGCCAGCATGGGCCGCCACCAGGGGCTGGAGATGAAGATCTGCACTCCCGAGGAACTGCAGGCCTACCACCCGTTCATGGAGACGCATGACCTTGCCGGTGGTCTCTGGGACCCCCTGGACGGCGACATCGACCCCGCGCAGGTGACCCAGGCGATGGCGAAAGGCGCGCGCGATCTCGGCGCGCGGATCGCACGGTTCACGCCGGTCACCGGGGTGCGCCGCGAGGGGGGCGAATGGATCGTCGAGACCGGTCAGGGCGAGGTTCGCTGCGAGATCGTGGTCAATGCCGCCGGCTACTATGCGCGGCGCGTGAGCGAGTGGTTCCTCCCCTACGGCGGGCGTCTGGCGCCGGCGGCGGTGATGTCCCACCAGTACTTCCTGACCGACGAGATCCCGGAACTGGCCGCCTGGACCAAGGAAGCCGGCCGCAAGCTGCCGATCCTGCGCGACGTCGACACCTCCTACTACCTGCGCCAGGACAAGAACGGGCTGAACCTCGGCCCCTATGAGCCCAACTGCAAGGCGCACTGGATCACCCAAGACGATCCCTTCCCCGAGGATTTCTCCTTCCAGCTCTATCCCGACGATCTCGACAGGCTGGAGTGGCATATCGAGGACGCGATGGCCCGGGTGCCGATCCTCGGCACGCAGGGCGTGGCGCGCAACATCAACGGCCCGATCCCATACGCGCCCGATGGCCATCCGATGATCGGGCCGATGCCGGGGGTGCCGAACGCCTTCGAAGCGCATTCCTTCACCTTCGGCATTGCCCAAGGCGGGGGCGCCGGCAAGGTCGCGGCGGAATGGATCACCGAAGGCGCGACGGAATGGGACATGTGGGCCTGCGACCCGCGCCGCTTCACCGACTACACCGACCTGGAGTTCTGCATCGACAAGGCCATGGAGGTCTATGGCCACGAATACGCGATGCATTTCCCCCGGCACAGCTGGCCCGCCGCACGCGACCGCAAGCTGTCGCCCGTCGACGCCAAGATTCGGGCCCTTGGCGGCCAGATGGGCAGCTACAACGGCTGGGAGCGTGCGAACTGGTTTGCGCAGCCGGGCGACGACACGTCGGAGGAAGCGACACAAAGCTGGCTCCGTGCCGGCCCATGGGAGCCGCGCATCCGCGAGGAATGCGAGGCGGTGCGCGACGGCGTCGGGGTGCTCGACCTGCCCGGTTTCTCGCGCTTCTCGCTCGAAGGCACGGGCGCCACGGACTGGCTACGTAGTCGGATCGCCGGCGCACTTTGTCGTGTGGGCCGGATGACGCTAGCCTATTTCCCGGACCAGCACGGCCGCATCCTGACCGAGATGTCGGTGCTGCGGCATGGTGAGGATGCCTTCACGCTGATCACCGCCGCGTCGGCCCAGTGGCACGATTTCGAGCTCCTGAAGAAGCACCTGCCCGAAGGGCTGTCGCTGGTTGACCGGACGCGGGAGCTCTCCACGCTCATCGTCACCGGCCCGAAATCCCGCGACCTCTTCGAGGGTATCTCGACCGCAAACCTGAGCCTCGGCTGGCTAGCCCATCAGCAGGCGGAGGTCGCGGGAAAGCCGGCGCTGATGGTGCGGGTGTCCTATGCCGGTGAACTCGGTTGGGAAGTCCACGCGTCCTTCGACGACATGCCGGCGATTTATGACGCCGTTCTCGCCGGAGGGGCGAAACCTTTCGGGATGTTTGCGCTGGACGCGCTGCGGCTCGAAAAGGGCTACCGGACCTGGAAGGGCGATCTCTCCAGCGACTATTCCCTGCTCGAGGCCGGGCTCGACCGCTTTGTGAAGCTCGACAAGCCCGATGACTTTCCGGGCAAGGCCGCGCTTCTCGCGGAAAGCCAGCGCGGCGTCGCCAAGCGGTTCGCCACGCTGGTCGTGGATGCCGGCGATTGCGACGCGCCCTACATGTCGTCGGTCTGGAGCGGCGACGAGATCGTCGGCGAGACGACCTCGGGCGGCTGGGGCTACCGCGTCAACGCCTCGATCGCGCTGGCGATGGTGCGGGCCGACAGGACGGCGCCGGGAACCGAGCTGGAGGTCGCGATCTTCGGCGAGCGGCGCAGGGCGGTCGTGCAGCCAGACGGGCCGCTCTGGGATGCGGAGAACCTGCGCCTGCGGGCGTGAAGGCGGCGAAGGCATGCGCATCTCCCACCTCGGCCGCGGCGAAGGAGGAGAACATCATTTCCCTTGGCTTTCGTTTTGTGTTCAAATCGAAAGTGTTTCGGCGCAGGGGGAGGGGATGAAGGCCGTTCGCGCATCCAAGACACGTCAGCAGGCGATCCTGCGCCATCTGCGCCAGAACGGGCGCGCAATGGTGGAGGAGTTGGCGGCCCTTTTCGACACCACGCCGCAGACCATCCGAAAGGATCTCAACACGCTGGCCGATACCGGCCGTGTGATGCGGTTTCACGGCGGCGCGGCGCTTCTCGCGGGGACGGAATACACCGATTACGAACTGCGCAAGCAGATCGCCCGCGAACAGAAGGAACGAATCGGGCGCGCCACCGCCGCACTGGTGCCCAACAACACCGCCGTCATCATCAATTCCGGCACGACCACGGCCGAGGCCGCGATGCGGCTGGGGCAGCACGTCGGCTTGAAGATCGTGACCGACAACGTTGCATTGGCCAACGAAATAAGGCGCTTTCCCGGTGTCGAGGTGATGGTTCCCGGCGGGGTGATCCGTGGCTCCGACGGCACCGTGCTCGGCGAGACAGCGGTGGAGTTCATTCGCCAGTTCCGGGCCGACATCGCCATCGTAGGCTGTGCGGCCATCGCCCCGGACGGCGCGTTGCTCGATTACGACCTGCGCGAGGCGGCAGTGGCGCGGGCTATCCTGGCGGCGTCCAGGCACGCGATTCTTGCGGCCGATTCCTCCAAGTTCCGACGCATGGCGCCGGTCTGCATCGGGCACCTTCGCCAGATGCGCACGCTGGTGACCGACGCGGGCTGTCCGCAGGAGTTGCGCGCGCTCTGCCGCGAAAACGGCGTGGGCTTGACGCTGGCCGGGTGATCGGGCCCAAAAGCGCTATGCCGGGCTGTCGACGATGCTTGACAGGATGGTTCGTATGGCGCAGCGTTCGATCCATTCGAAAGTGGAAACGCGCCTCGATGTGTGCGCCGCCGCTGCCGAATGCCGGGGAGGAGGAACCCGATGCTGGCAATTCTGGGCCCGCTGAGCTGGGTCAATACGCACGTGCTGCGACTCGGGCGCAGTCTCGGCTGGGTCGCGCTCGCCATCATGGTGGTGGTGATCCTGCTGCAGGTCTTCTTCCGCTACGTTCTCAACAACGCGCTGGCCTGGCCGGACGAGGCGGCACGCTTCCTGATGCTCTGGATGACCGGGCTAATGGCGCCTTCGGCCTATCGCTGGGGCGGCTTCGTGGCCATCGACATGCTGCCGCTGGCCCTGCCGCGCGCGGCAGGGCAGATGCTCATGCTGGTGATCCTGGTGCTGTCGCTTCTGGTGCTGCTGGTCGGTGTAAAGCACGGATACCAGCACACCTTCGGCTTCGGCGGCCGGTTCGACAGTTCCTCGCTACGCATTCCGCTGGACTGGGTCGGGTTGGAGACGGTGAAGCTCAAGTTGAAGTACATGTATGCCTCGCTCTTCGTTTGCATGATCCTGCTGATCTCGGTGAACATCGAGCTGATCCTGCGCAGCGTGGTCCTGCTCTTCGATCCAGATGCCGAGCTGCCGCACGATGATGCGCCGGCTATCCTGCAGGCGGCCGACTGATGCTGGCCTGGTTCCTCCCCGTTTTTCTGGTCTTCCTGATGATCGGGATGCCCGTGTTCTTCGCGCTGCTCCTGGCGCCGGGGCTGCTATTGCAGATCAACGGGCAGGAGCGCGACATCGCTCTGCTCTACCGCAACCTCTACAACGGGATGGACAGCTTCCCGCTGATGGCGCTGCCGTTCTTCGTGCTCGCAGGCGAGCTGATGAACAAGGGCGGCATCACCACCCGGCTCGTCGAGTTCAGCCAGGCCCTGATGGGCCACCTGCGCGGCGGGCTCGCGCATGTGAACATCCTCAGCTCCATCCTCTTCGCCGGCCTTTCCGGCTCGGCCGTCGCGGATACTTCCGCGCTCGGCTCCACGCTGATCCCGGCGATGGAGCGGAACGGCTATTCGCGCAGGTTCGCAGCCGCCGTCACCGCGGCGTCCTCGGTTATCGGGCCGATCATCCCGCCCTCGGGCATCATGATCATCTATGCCTATGTCATGGGCGAAAGCGTTGCCGCGCTGTTTCTTGCAGGCATCGTGCCCGGCGTCCTCGTCGGGATCGGCCTGATGCTGGTGGTGCGCCTGATGGCGGACAAGTACGACCTCCCCAAGGCGGAGCGCATCGTGACGCCGGGCCAGGAGATCTCCCGGCTGGAAAGCGGTGTCGCCTTCGTGCTGCTGCGGCTGAACCTGGCGGGGCTTCTTGCCGGGATCTTCGCGCTGATCGCGACCTCGCTCGCGACGGTGGGCATACCGGTGTCGGTCAATGGCTGGCTGGTCTTCCTCGTCTTCCTCCCGATCGCCCACCTTCTGCTGATGCGCCTGCGCCGGACCGTGTCGCAGGATTTCCGGATCATCTGCAAGAAGGCGGTGGCGCCGCTGCAGACGCCGATCATCATCCTCGGCGGGATCCTGATCGGCATCTTCACCCCCACCGAGGCCTCGGCCATCGCGGTGGCCTATGCGCTGATCATCGCATTCTTCGTGCTGCGCAGCATGACGCTCCGCGACCTGCCGGCGACGATCACCAAGGCGGCGCTGTCCTCCGCGACGGTGCTGCTCATCGTCGGTGCCGCGGTGTCGTTCAAGACGGTGGTCTCGCTCAGTCACGCACCCGAGCACATGGCCAGCTTCATCCTGGGCCTGTCCGAAAACCCGTTGATCCTTCTGTTCCTGATCAACATTCTGCTGTTCATCGTCGGCATGTTCCTCGACGCCGGGCCGGCCATCATCATCCTCGGTCCGATCCTCGGCCCGATCTTCACCGAGCTCGGCGTGCACCCGGTGCATTTCGCCATCATCATGTCGGTGAACCTGACTGTGGGCCTCGCGACGCCGCCGATGGGGCTGGTGCTTTTCGTCGCCTCGGCCGTCTCGGGCGAGAAGGTCGAGAGTATCGCCAGGGCGATCCTGCCATTCCTGGCGGTCGAGGTGGTCGTGATCTTTCTGATCACCTATTTTCCCGCCATTTCCATGACGATCCCCCGGCTGACGGGATTCGTGCAATGATCGAAGAAGTGCTTGAAAGGGAGGAAAGCATGTTCCGAACATCCATAAGGACCCTCGCGGCCGCGGCCATCCTGGCCGGGTCGACCGTCGTGGCGACCGCGGCGGACTACACGCTGCGGGCGACCGCGAACTCGAACGAGAACGACGAGGATTACGACGGCCTCGTGGTCTTCAAGAACTATGTCGAAAGCGCTTCCAACGGCGCCATCGAGGTCGAGCTGTTCATCGGCACCCAACTCTGCGCCAACGGCGCGGAATGCCTGCAGGGCGTGGCCGACGGTTCGATCGACATCTACATCTCCACCTCGGGCGGAGCTGCCGGGATCTTCCCATATGTGCAGGTGCTCGACCTTCCCTACCTGATGACCTCGGACCGGATCGCCGAGGCCGTGTTGCAGGGAGATTTCACTCGGACGATGCGCGACATGGCGCTGGCCGACAGCGACAACATGATCCGGCTGATGACCATCGGCAACACCGGCGGCTGGCGCAACTTCGCCAATACCCAGCGGCGGGTGCAGGGCCCCGATGACCTCGCCGGGCTCAAGATCCGAACCGTGGTCGCCGACCTGCCGCAGGAGCTTGTGCGCGCGCTCGGCGCGTCGCCCACGCCGATCCCGTGGCCGGAGCTCTTCACCTCGCTGCAGACCGGGGTGGTGGAAGGTTCCAAGAACGGCATCACCGACATCATGGGCATGAAGTTCCCCGATGCCGGCCTGCAATACATGACCCTCGACGGCCACGCCTACATGGGCGCGCTCTGGTGGATGAACAACGCCAAGTTCATGGAGATGCCCGACGAGCTGAAGATGGTCGTGAACGACGGCTTCTACGCGCTCCAGCAGGCGACCTTCGCCTCGCCCAAGCGCAAGTCGATCCAGGCCTACGAGGATTTCGTGGCCGGGGGCGGCGATCTCTACGTGCCGACGCCCGAAGAGAAGGCCGCGTTCAAGGAGGCCGCTGCGCCGGTCTACGACTGGTTCAAGGCCAATGTCGACGGCGGCGAGGAGATCTTCACCGCGCTCACCGAGGCCGTGGCCGAGGTCGAGGCGAAGATCGCCGAAGCCAATGCGATGGACCTGAAGTAACAAGCGACGTTTCCGGAGCCCCGCCCTGGGGCTCCGGGCAAAGCCGGCCCCTTCCGCCAGCGGGATGGGCCAGAACTGACATTCATCGAGCAGGACCAAGGTATGTCCTATCCCTATGTGCGCCATCGTCTCCGGGCAGCGCCCCGGTTGCGGCCGGGCATCGTATTGCCACGGGCGGCCGGCCACGGCCGGAAGGCGGCGGCATGACCGAGGTTCTCGTGCTCGGGATGGCGGTGGTGGATTTCGTGCTCTCGATGGAGCGCTTTCCGACCGCGGCCGCCAAGTATCGCGCTGACACGGCCGAGATCGTGGGCGGGGGCGTGGCTGCCAATGCCGCGGTGGCGATCGCCCGGCTCGGCGGCAAGGCGACGCTGGCGACGCGGGTCGGGGACGATCCGCTGGCCGACCTGGTGCTGGGAGAGCTGGCCGGGGAGGGCGTTCGCATCGACCACGTGCATCGCGCGGCGGGCGGGCGCTCCTCCTTCTCCTCGATCTATATCGACGCCGCGGGCGAGCGGCAGATCATGAATTTCCGAGGTTCCGGGCTGACCGAAACGACCGACTGGATCGCGGCCGCGCCTCGGGCGCAGGCGGTGCTGGTGGACACGCGATGGACGGCCGGCGCGGCGGCGGCACTGGCCTCCGCCCGTGCATGGGGCGTGCCGGGCATCGTCGACGGCGAGGCGCCGATCGACCTCGCGCTGCTGGAGGCTGCGAGCCACGTTGCGCTGTCCCGGCCGGGGCTGGCCTCGCTCGAACCCGGTGAGGATGCGGCCACGGCGCTGGCCCGTCTGGCCGCGCGAATCCCGGGCTGGGCCTGCGTGACGGACGGCGAGAACGGTGTCTGGTGGACCGAGGACGCAGATATCCGGCATTTCCCGGCGTTTCGTGTGGCGGTGAAGGACACGCTCGGCGCGGGCGATGTCTGGCACGGCGCCTTTGCCCTGGCGCTTGCCGAAGGGCAGGGCGAGCCGGAGGCGATCCGCTTCGCCAGCGCGGCCGCCGCCCTCAAATGCATGACCTTTGGTGGCCGTTCGGGATCGCCCGACCGCGCCGCCGTGATGACCTTCCTCAAGGAGACGGGATGATGGAACTGACACCGGGCAAGCTCTGGGGCCTGCGTCGCATGGCCGATGCGAACGGCATCTTCAAGATGACCGCGGTGGACCAGCGCCCGCCGATCAAGGGCCCGATCGCCGCGCATCTCGGGCTCGAGCAGGCGCCGTGGGAGGAGGTCGCCCGCTTCAAGGGCCTTCTGATCGAGACCTTGCAGGCGCACTCCACCGCCATGCTGCTCGACCCGCATTATGCGATCCCCTACGGCATCGGTGCGCTCTCGCCCACCAGGGGTCTGATCGTGACGCTGGAGGACTCGGTTTTCACCGAGACGCCGGGCGGGCGGCTCTCGTCGGATATCGACGACTGGTCGGTGGCCAAGATCAAGCGCATGGGCGGCGACGCGGTGAAAGTGCTGGTGTGGTATCGCCCGGATGCCGACGCCGAGGTCGTGCGGAAGCAGAACGACTATGTGAAGCGCATCGGCGAGGAATGCGCACGCTACGACATCCCCTTCCTGCTCGAGATGCTGGTCTATCCGCTGGCGGCCGATGCGCACCAGACGAAGGACTACGTCGAGATGAAGGGCAAGAAGGCCGACGACGTGCTGGCGACCGTCGAGGAATTTGCCAAGCCCGACTACGGTGTCGACGTCTTCAAGCTGGAAAGCCCGGTGAACGCCGCCGACGCCGACGGCTCGGCCGAGGTGCAGGCGATCTTCGACGAGATGGGTCGGCTGGCCGGCCGCCCTTGGGTGATGCTCTCCGCCGGGGCCGGCAAGGCCGAGTTCCGCAAGGTGCTGGAGCATGCCTTCGCGGCGGGGGCGAGCGGGTTCCTCGCCGGACGCGCGATCTGGCTCGATGCCTTCCGGGCCTACCCGGACTGGGCCGCGATCGAGGCGGGGCTGCGCGGCGGCGCCGTCGACTACATGGCCGACATCTCCGCGCTGGCCGACGCGCACGCGGCCGAATGGTCACAACATTCCTGTTATGGCGCGGGCGGCGCGCGGTTCACCCCGGCCGATGCCAGCTTCCGCCACAGATACGCATCCATGTGAGGACAAGGCCGTGAAAATCGGACTCCTTCCGCTCGGTCGCCCCACCTTCGATGTGCCATTCGCCGAGGAGAAACTGGCGGCCATGCTAGCGGCGCTCGACGCGACCGGCCACGAAATCGTGGGCCCGCGCGAGCTGCTCTTCGACGAGGCGGCGACGCGCGCCGCGATGGCCGGGCTTGCCAGGGCAGGGATCGACCAGCTGCTGATCTTGCAGGTCACCTTCACCGACGCCTCGATGGCCGTGGCGGCCGCCGCAGGTTTCGACCAGCCGTTGTCAATCTGGGCCGTGCCCGAGCCGCGCCTTGGCGGGCGTTTGCGGCTGAACGCGTTCTGCGGTCTGAACCTCGCCTCTCACGCGCTCGGGCTGAACGGACGGGCTTTCTCCTGGCTCTATGCCGATCCGGGGGACGATATTGCCGGAGATCTCAAGGCGCTTCTGGCGGGTGAACGGCCGGCCGGGCGGCTCGACGCGGTGCCGGTCGCGACGCGGTCGCCCGATGGCGCGCGTGTCGCGGAAGCGCTCCGGGGGCAGAAGATCGCCCGGATCGGCGAACACCCCGTGGGCTTCGACACCTGCGCCTATACGCCGGAGGCCGTGCAGGCGCTTGCCGGTGTGTCCGTGGATGCGCTGGCGCTCGACGACCTGTTCGACACCGCACGGACCGTGCCCGCCGAGGCGGCGGCCGAGGTGCGCCGGGCGGCGGAGGCCGACGTGACCGGGCTGGACGCGGTAAACCAGGAGGAGCTCGACCGGTCGCTTCGGCTGAAGGCCGCGCTCGAGACGATCCGGGAGTCCGGCAGCTACAACGCCTTCGCCATCCGCTGCTGGCCCGAGACCTTCACCCAGTACGGCGGCGCCGTCTGCGGCCCGACGGCGATGCTGGGCGAGGGCCAGGTGCCCTGCGCCTGCGAGGCCGACGTCTATGGTGCGCTCACCCAGCTTGTGCTGCTGGAGGCGGCGCAGGCGCCGGTGTTCCTGACCGATCTCGTCGATATGGATGCCGCCGACAACACCGGTGTCGTCTGGCATTGCGGGCAGGCGCCGATCTCCATGCGCGACGACACGGCCGAGGCCACCGCGACGGTCCACACCAACCGAAAGCAGCCGCTGCTCTACCAGTTCCCTCTGAAGCCGGGGCCGGTGACCTTCCTGCGCATCAGCCAGGCCTTTGGCGCGCCGAAGATGATCCTTTCCTTCGGCGAGATGCTGCGCCGGCCGATGGCCTTCACCGGCACCTCCGGCGTCGTCCGCTTCGAGCGGCCGGCGGGCGCTGTGCTGGCCGATATCATTGCCTGCGGGCTCGAACACCACATGGCGCTGGCATACGGCGACCACCGCGCGACGCTTCGAGCCGTCGCCGCGGAGCTTGGCCTGCCACTCCTGGAGATCTGACTCGATGACATTGCGATACGGGCTGATCGGATCGGGCATGATGGGGCAGGAGCATATCCGGAACCTCAACATCCTCGGCGGTTGCGAGGTGACGGCCATCGCCGACCCGGACGAGGGGATGCGGGTGCTCTCGGTCGAGACCTCGGGCGGAACGGCGCGGGCTTTCAACGACTACAGGGAGATGCTCTCGGCCGACATCTGCGATGTGCTGATGATCATCTCGCCCAACGACACCCACCATCGGATCATGCTGGACGTCATGGACACCGGCAAACCGATCCTCTGCGAGAAGCCCCTCTGCACCACATCCGACCATTGCCGGGAACTGGTGGCCAAGGCGCGGGGCCGCGCGGCGCCGATATGGGTGGCGATGGAATACCGCTACATGCCGCCCATGCAGCGGCTTCTGGCCGACCTTGCCGAAGGTCGGATCGGGCGGCCGCAGATGATGTCTATCCGCGAGCACCGCTTCCCCTTCCTGCCCAAGGTTGGCGACTGGAACCGGTTCAACGAGCGCACCGGGGGCACGCTGGTCGAGAAATGCTGCCACTTCTGGGATCTGATGCGCTTCACCCTGCAGAGCGACCCGGTGCGGGTCTACGCCAGCGGGGCGATGGATGTGAACCACCGCGACGAGGAATACGACGGACGCCGGCCCGACATCATCGACAACGCCTTCGTCACCATCGACTTCGCCAACGGCACGCGGGGGATGTTGGATCTGTGCATGTTCTCCGAAGGCGCCTACTGGCAGGAGAAGATCTGCGTCACCGGCGACCATGCCCGGATCGAGGCCAAGGTGCCGGGTCCTTCGCGCTTCTCGCCCGACGGCAAGGAGCGCGACGCGGAGGTCGTCATTTCCGAGCGCGCCACCAAGAAGATCACGCGCGAGGTGATCCATGTGCCCAACGAGGTGCTCCAGGCCGGCGATCACCACGGCTCGACCTATTTCCAGCATCAGCGCTTCCGCGATCTGGTGCTGGCGGGCCGAGGGGAGCCGGAGGTCACGCTGACCGACGGGCTCTGGTCGGTCATCGTGGGCGAGGCGGCCGAGCAATCTGCCCGCACCGGCCAGGCCATCGAGGTGTCGCTGTGAGCGCCGAGGTCTTCGGCTTGATGCCCGACGGCACCCCGGTCCGGCGCTACACGCTCCGGGGTGGGGGGCTGACGGCGCAGTACCTGACCTATGGCGCCGTGCTCCAGGATCTGCGGCTCGAGGGGCACGAGGCCCCACTGGTGCTCGGCTTCGAGGCCTTTGACGATTACCTCGCCCATTCGCGTTATTTTGGCGCGACGGCGGGCCGCTACGCCAACCGCATCCGCGACGGCCACCTGGAACTGGACGGCGAGACCTTCCAGCTCGATACCAACTACCTCGGCCGGCACACGCTGCACGGGGGCGCCGCCGGCATCGGCAAGCGGGTTTGGGAGCTGAAGGACCTGACGGCCGACAGCATCACACTCGGTATCCGCGCGGCGGACGGCGAGATGGGCTTTCCCGGCAATCTCGAGATCCTCCAGACGGTCCGTCTCGCCGGGGGCGGGGTGCTGGACATCACCCTGCTGGCGCGGAGCGATGCACCGACGCTCTGCAACCTCGCGCATCACAGCTACTTCAACTTGGGCGCGGCAGAGACGATCGACGGGCATCTTCTCGAGGTCGCGGCAGAGGCTTACCTGCCGGTCGATGCGGAGATGATTCCGACAGGCGAGCGCGCCTCCGTTGCTGGCACGCGGTTCGATTTCCGTACGCCCGCTTCCCTCGGTCCGGCCTGCGCGCAGGGGCTCATCGACCATAATTTCTGCCTCTCCTCCGGCCGCGAGGCGATCCGCCGGGTGGCGGAGCTTTGTTGCCCCGACAGAGGGCTTTCCATGGAGCTGCGCAGCACCGAACCGGGCCTGCAGGTCTATGACGGATCGGCGCTCGACGTGCCGGTGCCGGGCCTTGACGGCCGGCGCATGGGGCCGCGTTCCGGGGTTGCGCTCGAGCCGCAAGTCTGGCCGGATGCGCCACACCATCCGGACTTTCCCCAGGCTGTGCTGCGTCCGGGCGAGACATACAGCCAACACACCCAGTTCATCTTCCGGAAGGACAGCCGATGACCGATTTCACCTCCTATCTGCAGCAGTCCAACCTGATCGGCGGCGCGTGGGTCGGGGCCGACAGCGGCAAGACGATCGACGTCACGAATCCTGCCACCGGCGAGGTGATCGGCACCGTGCCGAACTGCGGCGCGGAAGAATCCAACCGCGCCATCGCCGCCGCGAGCGACGCCTTCCGGAGCTGGTCCAAAACCGATCTGCTCTATCGCGTGAAGTTGCTTCAGGGCCTGCATGACGCGCTGATGGACAACCAGGAGGCGCTGGCGCTGCTGCTGACGACCGAGCAGGGCAAGCCGCTCTTCGAGGCCCGAGGCGAGATCGCCATCTGCGCGGCCTACGTCCGTTGGTTCGCCGAGGAGATCCGCCGCGCCAAGGGCGAGATCGTGCCCTCTCCCTCGCAGGATCGCCGCCTGCTGGTGACCCGCCACCCGGTGGGGGTCGTGGGGGCGATCACGCCGTGGAACTTCCCCTCGTCGATGCTGGCGCGCAAGCTCGGCCCGGCACTCGCCGCAGGCTGCACCGTGGTGGCCAAGCCCGCGACGGCCACGCCCTATTCCGGCCTGGCCTGGGGCAAGCTCTGCGAGGAGGTTGGCTTCCCGGCCGGGGTGGTCAACATCGTCACCGGATCGGCCCGCGCCATCGGCGGCGCGATCATGGAGAGCCCCGAGATTCGCAAGGTCACCTTCACCGGCTCCACCGAGATCGGCAAGCAGCTCATCCGCCAGTCCGCCGCCACGGTGAAGAAGGTGTCGATGGAACTGGGGGGCAACGCGCCCTTCATCGTCTTCGACGACGCCGATCTCGATGCGGCGGTCGAAGGGGCGATGATCGCGAAGTTCCGCAACATGGGGCAGACCTGCGTCTGCACCAACCGGTTCTACGTGCAGTCCGGCATCCACGACGCCTTCGTCGCGAAGCTGAAGGAGGCGACGGCCGCCCTCGTGGTCGGCAACGGGGTCGAGGAGGGCGTGCAGCAGGGGCCGATGATCGACATGGCCGCCGTCGAGAAGGTCGAGGAGTTCATCTCCGACGCCATCGGGAAGGGCGCGACCATCGTCGAAGGGGGCAAGCGCCACGGCAACGGCGGCACCTTCTTCGAGCCGACGGTGGTGACCGGTGCGACCGCCGACATGGCTTTCGCGACCGAGGAGATCTTTGGCCCGCTCGCGGCGGTGTTCAAGTTCGAGGAAGAGGACGAGGCCATCGCCGCCGCCAACGCCACGGACTTCGGCCTCGCGGCCTATGCCTATACCCGGGACGTCGGCCGGGTGTTCCGGCTGAACGACGGGCTGGAATACGGGCTCATCGGCATCAACGCCGGGTTGATCACGACGGTCGAGGCGCCCTTTGGCGGGCTCAAGGAATCCGGCATGGGCAAGGAAGGCGGCAGCCAGGGTTTGGACGATTACCTCGAAACCAAGTATGTCTGCGTGGCGGGAGTGCTCTGACGATGATCCTGATCACCGAGTTCATGGACGAAGACGCCGTTGCGTCCCTCAAGTCCGCCGTGCCTGCGGAATACCAGCCCGATCTGGCGGACCGGCAGGGCGAAATCCCGGGCATGATGGCAGGCGTTCAGGCGCTGATCGTCCGCAACCGGACGCAGGTCACCGAGGATCTGCTCGCTGCCGCGGCGGACCTGAAGGTCGTCGGCCGGCTTGGCGTCGGCCTCGACAACATCGACCTCGCGGCCTGCAAGGCGAAGGGCGTCGAGGTCATTCCCGCGACCGGCGCCAACAACCTGAGCGTTGCGGAATACGTGATCACCAATGCGCTCGTGCTGCTGCGCGGCGCCTATCAGGCCAATGCGCGGATGCTGGCGGGCGAGTGGCCGCGCATGGATTGCGCGGGCCGCGAGGTGCATGGCAAGACGCTCGGCCTGATCGGCTTCGGCGCGATCGCGCAGGAGACGGCAAAGCTGGCGCAGAGCCTCGGCATGCAGATCTGCGCCACCGATCCCTACGTGCTCGCCGACAGCCCGGCCTGGACCGGCGTGATGCGGACCGATCTTTCCGGCGTGCTCCGGGCCGCGGACGTGATCAGCCTGCACGTGCCGCTGGTCGACGCCACACGACACATGGTCAATGCCCAGACGCTTGCGGCGATGAAACCGGGCGCCGTCCTGATCAACGCCGCTCGTGGCGGGGTGGTTGACGAGGATGCGCTGGTCGCGGCGCTGCGGGAGGGGAAGATCGCCGGCGCAGCGCTCGATGTCTTCGAGACCGAGCCGCTGACCGCGGAAGCGGCCGCGAAGTTCGAGGGTCTGGGCAACCTGATCCTGACGCCGCACATTGCCGGCGTCACGGAGGAATCCAACGTCCGAGTCAGCACCATGATTGCCGAAATGGTGCTCGAGCGGTTGAACAAGTCCTGAGGAGGAGGCGACATGGCCAGGGAGATCGACAGGCAGATCATCGGGGATCTGCGCGACAACGGAATCGACTTCGTCACCAGCGTGCCGTGCAAGCAGCTCGCCGGGGTGATCGAACTGGTCGACCAGACCGACGGCATCCTGCACGTCCCCTGCAACAAGGAGGACGAGGGCATGGGCCTGTGCGCCGGTGCCTACATGGGCGGGATGCGGCCGCTGATCATGATGCAGAACACCGCGCTCGGCGTGACGCTCAATTCGCTGGCGACGCTGATCCAGTTCTACCAGATCCCGCTGCCGATGCTGATCTCCTATCGCGGCGAGGTGGGCGAGCCGGTGGCCTGCCAGGTCGAGATGGCGCTGCACACCAAGGCGCTGCTCGCCCAGTTCCACATCCCGACCTATCACTTCCACAAGGCCGAGAACGTCGCCGAACTGCCCGGCATCCTGCAGCACACCCAGATGTGCTCCAAGCCCACCGCCATCCTGACCGACGCCAGCTTCTGGGGGAGCGCAAAATGATCCGTTACGAGCTTCTGGACCTGCTGAAACCGATCCTCACCGAGGAACTCGTGGTCTGCAACATCGGCTCGCCGAGCCAGGAACTGCACGCGCTCGACGACCAGCCGTCGAACTTCTACATGCTGGGCACCATGGGGCTGGCCTCGTCCATCGGTCTCGGCCTTGCGATGGCGACCGACAAGAAGGTGATCGCCATCGACGGCGACGGCTCGGTGCTGACCAACCTCGGCACCCTGGCCACCATCGGCAACAATCCTTGCGACAACTTCATCCTGCTGATCGTGGACAACGGCAGCTACGGTTCCACCGGAGACCAGCCGACCTATACCGGCGGCCGGACCTCTCTGGCCAAGGTCGCCGAGGCCTGCGGTTGCGAGAACGTGGTGGAATGTTCGGCCGAGGAGACGCCGGAGGCGCTGCGTGCCGCGCTGGACGCCAACCGGATGACGGTCATCGTCTCGAAATGCGACAGCGGCAACGTGAAATGCCCGGTCATCACGATGAACCCGATCACGATCCGCGAGCGTTTCATGCGCGAGGTCGCGCGCTAGCGCCGAGGTGCCGCCAGCGGACGGGCGCACTGGCTTGGGATTGGCGAACAGGACAGCAGCAGGCTGCGGCCGCTCGGGGGCAGGACATGATGCGTGAGCCGACAATCGAACTCAACCAGCCGGTCGGCGACCGGGTTGCCAAGACGACCTGCTACATGTGCGCCTGCCGCTGCGGGATCGACGTGCACATCCGGGACGGCAAGGTCCGCTACATCGAGGGCAACCGCGACCATCCGGTGAACAAGGGGGTGATCTGCGGCAAGGGCGCCTCGGGCATCATGCAGCACTATTCCCCGGCGCGGCTGCGGGCGCCGATGAGGCGCGTCGGGCCGCGCGGCTCAGGCCGGTTCGAGGAGATCACCTGGGACGAGGCGCTGGAGACGGCCACGAAATGGCTGAAGGACGTCCGCCGCACCGACCCGCGCAAGCTCGCCTTTTTCACCGGCCGGGACCAGAGCCAGTCGCTGACCGGCTTCTGGGCCATGCAGTACGGCACGCCGAATTTCGCTGCGCATGGCGGGTTCTGCTCGGTCAACATGGCGGCGGGCGGGCTTTATACCTTTGGCGGCGCTTTCTGGGAGTTCGGCGACCCGGACTGGGAGCATACCAAGTACCTGATGCTGTTCGGCGTGGCCGAAGATCACGCCAGCAACCCGATCAAGGCCGGGATCGGACAGCTCAAGAAACGGCAGGCCAAGGTGCTGTCGGTGAACCCGGTGCGGACGGGCTATTCGGCCGTGGCCGACGAATGGGTGGGGATCCGCCCCGGAACCGACGGGCTGTTCGTCGGCGCGCTGATCCACGAGCTGTTCCGGACGCAACAGGTCGATCTGGACTACCTCCTGCGCTACACCAACGCTGCCTGGCTGGTGATCGACGCTCCCGGCGAGGCCGACGACGGGCTCTTCGCGCGCAACGCGGAGGGGCGGGCGCTGGTGTTCGACACCGCGGGCAATGCATTGGCCAGCAGCATGGACGTGGCGGCGAAGCCCGCGCTGTCCGGGCGCCGGAAGCTGCCGGACGGGCGCTCCGCGCGGCCGGTGTTCGAACTGATGGCCGAACGCTTCCTGTCGGACGAGTACACCCCCTACGCAGTGGCCGGGCAGACCGGCGTTCCCGCCGACCAGATCCGCCGGATCGCCGCGGAGCTGGCCGAGGTGGCGTTCCGCGAGGAGATCGTGATCGGGCGGGAATGGACGGACTGGGCCGGCCGCAAGCACGACAGGATGATCGGCCGGCCAGTGTCGATGCACGCGATGCGCGGGATCTCGGCCCATTCCAACGGCTTCCAGACCTGCCGGATGATCCATGTCCTGCAGATCCTGCTGGGCACGATCGATTGCCCCGGCGGGTTCCGCTACAAGCCGCCCTATCCCAAGCAGACCCCGCCGAACCTTCTGCCGCACGGCGCCACGGGCGACATCCGGCCCGAAATGCCGCTCGGCGGCCCGCACCTCGGCTTCCCGCATGGGCCGGAGCACCTGTTGCTCGACGCGGAGGGCAACCCGAGCCGGCTCGACAAGGCGTTCTCCTGGGATGCCCCGATGTCGGCGCACGGGCTGATGCACATGGTGATCAACAACGCGGCCAAGCGTGATCCCTACGGCATCGACGTGCTGTTCCTCTACATGGCGAACATGGCGTGGAACTCGTCGATGAACGTGCCGGGTACGCTCGATGCGCTGACCGCGATGGACGAGAACGGCGACTATGTGATCCCGAAGATCATCTACTCCGATGCCTATTACTCGGAGACCGTTCCCTTCGCGGACCTTATCCTGCCGGACACGACCTACCTCGAGCGGCATGACTGCATCTCGATGCTGGACCGCCCGATTTCCGACCCGGATTTCATCGCCGACTCGATCCGTCACCCGGTGGTTCAGCCCGACCGCGACGTCCGCGGCTTCCAGGACGTGTTGATCGACCTCGGCGCACGGATCGGCCTGCCGGCCTTCACCAACGAGGACGGCTCGCCCAAGTACCCGGGCGGCTATCCCGACTACATGGTCCACCACCAGCGCAAGCCGGGGATCGGGCCGCTCGCCGGCTGGCGGGGAGAGGACGGCAGCGAATTTGGCGTCGGCGCACCCAACGACGACCAGATCCAGCGCTACAAGGAGAACGGCGCCTTCTTCGAGCATCGCGTGGCGCCGGAACATGCGTATTTCAAGCACGCGAACCGCGGCTATCTGGATTGGGGGATTCAGAAGGGCATCCGCCTGTCGCCGGAGCCGACGATCTTTCAACTCTACAGCGAGCCGCTGCAACGCTTCCGCCTTGCCGCGCGCGGGCATGGCGAGCGGCAGCCGCCCGAACGGGCCCGCGCGCGGGTGGAGCGCTACTTCGATCCGCTGCCGTTCTGGTATCCGCCGTTCGAGGGCAGCCAGATTGATGAGACAGCCTTCCCGCTCCACGCGATCACCCAACGGCCGATGCACATGTATCACTCCTGGGGCAGTCAGAACGCGTGGCTGCGCCAGATCACGGCGGCCAACCGGCTCTATGTCCACCGAGAGGTCGGCGCGGCCATCGGCGTGGCGGACGACGACTGGGTCTGGCTCAGCTCGCATCTCGGGCGGGTCAAGTGCCAGGTGCGGCTGATGGAGGGGGTCAACCCGTTCACGGTCTGGACGTGGAACGCGATCGGAAAGCGCCGCGGCGCATGGGGCCTCTCGGACGACGCGCCCGAGAGCAACGAAGGCTTCCTGCTCAATCACCTGATCGGCGAACTGCTGCCGGAGCGGGAGGGCGGCTACCGCTATTCCAATTCCGATCCGATCACCGGGCAGGCCGCGTGGTTCGACCTGCGGGTCAGGATCGAGAAGGCCGAGGCGGGCGACCATGTGGAGCCCTATTACGAGCCATTGGGAACCGGCACGCAGCCGGCGTCGCCCGACAAGCTCGCCTTCGGCGCCGAGTTCAGGGGGAAAGCCCGATGACCACGCTGCCCCCCGCCACAGACAAGAAGCTCGGGCTGGTGATCGACCTCGACATCTGCGTCGGCTGCCAGGCTTGCGCCACGAGTTGCAAGGAGTGGAACACCGGCGGCTATTCGGCGCCGCTGTCGGACCACGACCCTTACGGCGCGGACCCAAGTGGCGCCTGGCTCAACCGGATCCATTCCTACGAGTTCGGCGAAGGCGCGGCGGCGAAGACGGTCCACTTCCCGCGCTCCTGCCTGCATTGCGAGACGCCGGATTGCGTGACGGTCTGCCCGACGGGTGCCTCCTACAAGCGCGCGGAAGACGGCATTGTCCTGGTCAACCCGGACACCTGCATCGGCTGCAAGCTGTGCTCCTGGGCCTGTCCCTACGGTGCGCGGGAATACGATTACGACGATGGCGTGATGAAGAAATGCACGCTCTGCGTGGACCGGATCTACAACGAGACGCTTGCCGAGGAGGACCGTATCCCGGCCTGCGTGCGGGCCTGTCCGACAGGGGCGCGGGCCTTTGGCGACCTTGGCGACCCCGACAGCGATGTTTCGCGCTCTGTTGCCGAGCGGGACGGGTTCAACCTGCTCGACGAGTTTGGCTACCGGCCCGTCAACAAGTACCTGCCGCCACGCAAGACCTCGGTGCATCTGGACCTGCCCGAGACGCCGCAGGCGGAGGCGGCCACCGGGACCACGGCCATCGAGATACTCTTCGCGTGGGTCGACCGCACGCTGTCATCCTGAGGGAAAAGATGCATCCAGCCTATTCCGTCATCTTCTTCACCGTGGCCTCCGGCGCAGGCTATGGGCTGCTGTTCTGGCTGTCCCTCGCCGCGCTGGTCGGCGCAATGCCCGGAGGCCGCTGGCTGATGGTCGCGGGGATGCTGCTGGCGCTGGCGCTGGTGACCTTTGGCCTGTTGTCCTCCGCCAGGCACCTCGGGCACCCGGAGCGGGCGCTCGGCGCCTTCTCGCAATGGCGGAGTTCCTGGCTCTCGCGCGAGGCGGTCGCGGCGGCGGCGACCTATGTGCCGGCGGGCCTGCTGCTACTCCTCGCCGCCTTCGGGGGCGCGTCCGCCCTCGCGTCGTTCGCCGCGCTGCTCAGCGCCCTGGGTGCGGCAGCGACGGTCTATTGCACAGCGCGGATCTATGCCTCCCTTCGCACGATCCGGCACTGGAACCGGGAGGACGTGGTCTGGATCTACCTCGCGCTGGCAGTGGCGTCCGGTGGGTTGCTCTTCTGCCTTCTGCTGGCGCTCGGCGGCCACGGGCTCGGGCTCGCCGGGCCGCTGGCGCTGGTCGCGCTCCTCGCCGCGGCCTTGCTCAAGGCCCGCTACTGGGCGGCTGTGGATGCCGACCCCGGCGCCTATACCGTGGATATGGCGCTTGGCATGCCTGACCTCGGCACGCCGCGCCCGCTAGACCCGCCGCACACCATGCCGAACTTCGTGATGCGCGAGATGGGCTATTCGGTCGGCCGCAAGCATGCGGTGAAGCTGCGGCGAGGGGTGCTGCTGGCGCTGTTTGCCGTGCCCGCCGTGCTGTTGGTCCTGAGCCTGATCACCGGCTGGTCGGCGCCGCTCCTCGTGCTGGGCGTGCTTTCGGCCGCTGGCGGCCTGCTGGTCGAGCGCTGGCTTTTCTTCGCCGAGGCCGAACACGTCTCGCAGCTCTACTATGGTCTGCAACGGGCCTGAAACCCACGAAAAGGCCCCCGGGCGGTTGCTCCGGGGGCTCAGGGTCAAGGCCCCTCCCTCTGGCGGGGAGATGGCAAGAGATCTGCCGCTGCGCGGTCAGGCGCCCTTCTGGGGCCGCATGTCGGCCGGGTCGATGCCGGCGACTTCCACCGGCTTCTTCATGGCGTCGCGCCGGAACGGCTCGCCAAGTTCCTGGTTGATCATCGCCTCGATCAGCGTCGTCTTTCCGGCGGCCTGGTCCTTGAGCGCCTGGTTCAGCGCGTCCGTCAACTCGTCCATCGTGCGGGCCACGACACCCTGCAGGCCACAGGCCCTGGCTATGCCGGCATAGCTAACCTGCTCGTCCAGTTCGGTGCCGACGAAATTGTCGTCGAACCAAAGCGTCGAGTTCCGCTTCTCGGCGCCCCACTGGTAGTTGCGGAAAACGACCTGGGTGATCGCGGGCCACTCGCCGCGGCCGATGGCCGTGAGTTCGGTCACCGCAATGCCGAAGGCGCCGTCGCCGGAGAAGCCCACGACGGGCGTGTCGGGGCAGGCGATCTTTGCGCCGACGACCGAGGGCAGGCCGTATCCGCAGGGGCCGAAGAGGCCGGGGGCGAGGTATTTCCGGCCCCGTTCGAATGTCGGGTAGGCGTTGCCGATGGCGCAGTTGTTGCCGATGTCGGAGGAGATGATCGCCTCCTTCGGCAGCGCCGCCTGGATCGCCCGCCAGGCCATGCGGGGGCTCATCCACTCCGGCTTGGCGGCGCGGGCACGCTCGTTCCAGGTGGTGCCGGGATCGTCCTCCTCGTGGTCCATCGACGAGAGCTGCTGTGCCCAGGCGGACTTGGTCTGGGCTATGGTGGCCTTGCGCGCCTCGCGCCCCTCATCGCCGGCAGTGCCGGACAATTGCTCGAGGATCGCCTCGGCCACCTTCTTCGAATCCCCGACGATGCCCACGCTGACCGGCTTGGTCAGGCCGATACGGTCCGGGTTGATGTCGACCTGGATGATCTTGGCGTTCTTCGGCCAGTAGTCGATCCCGTAGCCGGGCAGGGTCGAGAACGGGTTCAGCCGGGTGCCGAGCGCCAGCACCACGTCGGCCTGCGCGATCAGTTCCATGCCCGCCTTGCTGCCGTTGTAGCCGAGCGGACCGGCAAACAGCGGGTGCGAGCCGGGGAAGGCGTCGTTGTGCTGGTAGCCGCAGCAGACCGGCGCGGTGAGCCGTTCGGCCAGCGCCATCGACGCGGGGATCGCGCCGCCGAGAACCACGCCCGCGCCGTTAAGGATGACGGGGAACTTCGCCTCGGACAGCAGCCTGGCGGCCTCGGCGATGGCCTCTGCGCCACCGGAGGGACGCTCGAACTCGACCACCGCCGGCAGGTCGATGTCGATGACCTGGGTGAAGTAGTCGCGCGGCACGTTGATCTGGGCCGGGGCGGAGGCGCGATGCGCGTTCAGGATGACCCGGTTGAGCACCTCGGCCATGCGGGAGGGGTCGCGGACCTCCTCCTGATAGGCCACCATGTCCTTGAAGAGAGCCATTTGCTCGACTTCCTGGAAGCCGCCCTGGCCCAGCGTCTTGTTCGCCGCCTGCGGGGTGACCAGCAGGAGCGGCGTGTGGTTCCAGTAGGCCGTCTTCACCGCAGTCACGAAGTTGGTGATGCCGGGGCCGTTCTGCGCGATCATCATCGACATCTTTCCGGACGCACGGGTGTAGCCGTCGGCCATCATTCCGCCGGAGCCCTCGTGAGCGCAGTCCCAGAAGGTGATCCCGGCGCGGGGGAACAGGTCGGAAATCGGCATGAAGGCGGAACCGATGATGCCGAATGCATGCTCGATCCCGTGCATCTGGAGAACTTTGACGAAGGCTTCTTCGGTCGTCATTTTCATGGGAAAGCTCCTGCAGGCAGATGCCCCGGGAGGGGCAGGATTGAAGGCCGTTTTACCCTTGGCGCCAGCGTTGGCGTTAGGTCCAGATGCGTCGGCGCGATAGGGCCAATTTTCGGCGCGCCTCTCCAGCGGTGCGCAAGACTGCCTTCAGCATTCAGGGGACGTGCGGCCCACGGCTCAGGCGCACCACCTCATCCACCCTCGATGGCCCGCGCCAGCCGCGCGATCCCTTCGGGAATGCGGTCGGCGGCAATCGAGGAATAGGCCAGCCGGTAGTAGCGGTCACTGGCCCGTCCCGGCCCGAAAAACGCCCGTCCGGGCTCGATCAGCACGCCGTCGGCGCGCAGGCGTTCGGCCAGTTGCGTGGTGTTCACGCCTTCGGGCGCCCGCATCCAGTAGGAGGAGCCGCCGGAGGTCTCGCGACCGGCGAGCGTCAGCCCGTTCTCCCGCAGGCACCGCTCCATCACCGCCCTGCGCTGCCTGTAAGCGCGGCCCATGCGCCCGATCTGGGCCTCGTAATGGCCGAGCGACAGGAAATAGGCGGCCGTGCGCTGGATATGCCCGGGCGGGTGACGCAGCACCAGCGCCCGCAGCGCTCGCGCTTCGACGATGACCGGCGCCGGGGCGACGAGGTAGCCGAGACGGAGCCCGGGAAAGAGCGACTTGGAGAAGGAGCCTGTGTAGATCACGGAGCCCGATCGATCGAGCGATTTCAGCGCGGGCGAGGGGGATTTCGCGAAGGCGATCTCGAACTCGTAGTCGTCCTCGACGATCACGAAACCTTCCTTGACGGCGCGCTCCAGCAGGGCCTTGCGCCGGTCGAGCGGCATCGTCGCGTTGGTCGGGCAATGGTGGCTTGGGGTGGTGAAGACCACGTCTATGCCACCGGGGAGCGCCTCGGGGGGCAGCCCGCCCGCGTCGACGTCGATCGAGACGGTGTTGCACCGCGTCTGGGCCAGGATCTCGCGCAGCCCCGGGTAACAGGGGTTCTCATGCGCGGCGGTTCGACGTTGGGTGAGCAGGATCTGCGCGGCCGTCCAAAGTGCGTTCTGCGATCCCATGGTGATCAGGATCTCCTCCGGGCGGGCGGCGATGCCACGCCGCGGCAGGATGTGGCGCAGGATGTATTCGACGAGCCGCGGGTCGTCCTGTTCGTAGTAATCCGAGGTGAGCGCCTCGAAATCCTTCTGCCCGAGCGCCTGCAGGGCGCACAGCCGCCAGTTCTGGTGGTCGAAGAGCCGCGAATCCGCCTGGCCATAGATGAACGGGTAGGCATAGGAGCGCCAGTCCGGCGGGCGGATCAGCGGCGCGTAGCCGGAGAAGCGGCGCCCGATGGCGCGGGACCAGTCCACCGGGCCGGCGGCCTCGACCTTGTTCTCGGGAAAGGCCGGCGGCAGCGGCGCGTTCTCCGAGATGAAATAGCCGGAGCGGCCGCGTGAGACGAGGTAATCGTTCGCGACCAGCTCGGTGTAGGCGATGGTGACGGTGATCCGGGCGATACCGAGATGCTCGGCCAGCCGGCGCGTCGAGGGCATCCGCTCCCCCGGGCTGAACCGCCCCGACAGGATCGCCTCGGTGACGCATTGCTGGATCTGCTGCTGCAGGGTCCGGTCGCTGTCCGGATCGAGGAAGAAGGTATCTGCCGGTATTGCCATGCGGGGCCGCTCTGCGGAGGTTCGGCCAGCAGGCTAGCGTGTCGGGAGCAGGAGCGCCACGGGGCGAACACGGCCGACCCACCGCGCCGAAGGCGCGGCCCGGCCCAACGGGTTTCGGGGCATCCCCGATGCCCCGAAAGTCGGCGGGAGGACCGTCGGAGCGGTCCTTGGTCAGATCAGCCGAATACGCGGGTGAGCGCGCCGTCGATAGC
The DNA here is from genome assembly GCF_042676185.1 of Tropicimonas aquimaris. NCBI lineage: Bacteria > Pseudomonadati > Pseudomonadota > Alphaproteobacteria > Rhodobacterales > Roseobacteraceae > Tropicimonas > Tropicimonas aquimaris. The sequence continues at coordinate 392,193 of NZ_JBHTJT010000007.1, forward strand.
GTCGGTGATCCGGTCGATATCGTCCGGCGTCGCGATCAGGGCGGGCGACAGGCAGAGCGTGTTGTTGAACCCGGGCAGGGAGCGGTTGGTGACGCCGATGATGACGCCCTGCGCCATGCAGTCCGCGGCGACCGCCTGGGCCTGCTTCTCGTCCACCGGCTCCTTGCTGGCGCGATCCGCGACCAGTTCGGCGCCGCAGAACAGGCCCTTGCCGCGCACGTCGCCGATCACGGCGTGCTTCTCCTTGAGAGTCTCGAGGTTGGCGATCAGCCGTGCGCCCATCGCATTGGTGTTGTCGAGCAGCCCCTCGTCCTCGATGATCCGCATGTTCTCCAGCGCCGCCGCCGGCCCTGCGGTGCAGCCGCCGAAGGTGGAGATGTCACGGAAATAGTTCATCGGATCGCTCGGGTCGTCCTTGAACATTTCGAACACCGCCTCGGTGGTGACCGTGCAGGCGATGGCGGCGTAGCCGGAGGCCACGCCCTTGGCCATGGTCACGAAATCGGGCTTCACGCCGTAATGCTGGTAGCCGAACCAGGTGCCGGTGCGCCCGACGCCGCAGACGACCTCGTCGATATGCAACAGGACCTCGTATTTCGCGCAGATCTCCTGCACCCGCTCCCAGTAACCCTGCGGCGGGGTGATGACGCCGCCGCCGGCGGTGATCGGCTCGAGGCAGAGCGCGCCGACGGTGTCCGGCCCTTCGCGCAGGATCACCTCCTCGATGGCGTCGGCCGCCCGCTCGCCGTAGTTCTCGACATCCCACTGGGCGCGGTACTCGAGGCAATGCGGCACCTCCACGAAGCCCGGCGTGTAGGGCCCGTATTGCGCGCTCCGCTGCGGCTGGCCGCAGGCCGAGAGCGCGGTGATCGAGGTGCCGTGGTAGTCGCGCTCGCGGAACAGGATCTTGTGCTTGCGCCCGCCGTGCCGCTTCTCAGCGATCTGGCGCACCATCTTGAAGACCTTCTCGTTCGCCTCGGTGCCGGAGTTGTTGTAATAGACCCGGCTCATCCCCGGCATCTTGCTGATCAGCTTCTCGGCAAACAGCGAGCCCGGGATCGAGCCGGCGGATTGCGCGAAGTAGTTCAGCTTGACCAGTTGCTCCCGCACCGCGTCGGCAATGCTTTCGCGCCCGTAGCCGACATTGACGGTCCAGACCCCCCCGGAGACCGCATCGAGATATTCCCGCCCGGTGGCGTCCCAGACGTTGATCCCCTTGCCCTCCACGATGATCCGGGGATCGGTGGTCTCGAGCGGCTTGTGCTGGAGCAGGTGGTGCCAGACATGGGCGCGGTCGGCCTCGATGATATGGCTGAGATCGTTGGACGGGGTGTCGAGCGTCATGGCGCGGTTCCTTAGGAGGGTCGAGAGGGGGCGTGCCGGGAACTCCGTCAACCGGCCAACCTGTTTTACATCTGCACGAAGTTCAAGCAGGTGATAGGGCCAAATCGGGAGATCGCATAAGTCCAGATGGCGGGCGTTGTTGCCAGACCTATGCGGGTCTCTAAGCTCGATTTGCAAGAAGCGCATGGCACGCCGGCGAAAGCGGATCGCGGAGCAGGGGTGGCATGCAGGCAAGGCGAACAGGGGCGTTTCTGGATGGTTCAAGTCACCGGGTGGCTTCTTGCGGCGATGCGGCCGCCCCGGCCGGGTGCTGCCCCGGGGTGGGTGATGTCGCGGCGCAGGGCGGCGGTATCGGTGGATCCGGTCCGCCATTTCGCCAGCGCCTGGCGCCATCCGCAGCGTTCTTCGGCGGCGGCCGTTGAACCGTACGGCTTCGAGCCGAAGGTTTGCAGGTTGCCTGCGCTGTGCAATGCTTCGCAGGCAGGCGGTTCCGGCAACCGGAACCGAAGGGGCGCGACGCCCCATAACCAACGCACGCAAAGCCGTGCATCACTCCACCAACAGGGAGCACTACATATGAATATGTCACTAAAGGCCCTCCTCGCCGGCAGCGCCATGGCGCTGTCCGCCAACGCTGCCGCGGCGATGGACGAGATCACCGTGGGCTACTTCCTCGAATGGCCGATGCCCTTCCAGTATGCGAAATCCATGGGGCTCTATGACGAGGCGATGGGCGTGAAGGTGAACTGGGTGTCCTTCGATGCCGGGACCGCGATGTCGGCAGCCATGGCATCCGGCGACGTTCAGATCTCCGTCAGCCAGGGCGTACCGCCCTTCGTCGTTGCCACCTCGGCCGGGCAGGACCTGCAGATCGTCGACGTCGCCGTAAGCTATTCGGAGAACGACAACTGCGTCGTCGCCGAAGCGCTGGAGATCGACAAGGACAGCGCCATGGAACTCGAGGGCAAGAAGGTCGGTGTTCCGATCGGCACCGCCGCCCATTACGGCTTCCTCAAGCAGATGAACCACTTCGGCGTCGACATCACGACGATGGAGATCGTCGACATGGCGCCGCCGGATGGCGCGGCGGCCTTTGCCCAGGGCAACCTGGACATGGTCTGCGGCTGGGGTGGCGCCCTGCGGCGGATGAAGGAGCATGGCAACGTGCTGCTGACCGGCGCGGAGAAGGAAGAACTCGGCATCCTCGTGTTCGACGTGACCTCGGTGCCGGCCAGTTTCGCGGCCGAGAACGCGGAGCTTCTGTCCAAGTTCCTTAAGGTCACGGCGGATGCGAACGCCATGTGGAACTCCGGCGAGAAGACAGACGAGATGCTCGAGGTCATTGCCAAGGACGCCGGCATGGACCTCGAAGCGACCCGTGAGACCATCGACACCTTCATCTTCCCCTCGGTCGAGGACCAGTTGAGCGAAAAGTGGCTCGGTGGCGGTGCGCAGGAATTCATGCTCGGCGTGGCGAGCGTGTTCAAGGAAGCCGGCAGCATCGACGCCGCGCTGGACACCTATTCCGACGCCGTGAACACCGGACCGTTGAGCGCCATCGGCGGCATGTGACCCAAGCGAGGGCGGCGCCGTCCGGTGCCGCCCCATTCCCTCCCACAGACCCGAAGGAGAGCGCCGCACGATGGACGGCCTTCATATCGAGAATATCTCCATGCGCTTCGATCTGCCCGACAAGACGCATGTTCAGGCGTTGAAGGACGTCTCGCTGGAAATCAAGACGGGCGAGATCGTGTCGGTGCTCGGCCCTTCTGGTTGCGGAAAGACCACCCTGCTCAACATCCTCGCGGGCTTTCTTGCCCCGACCAGCGGCCGGGTGAGGATGAACGGTCACGTCGTCAAGGGACCGGATGCGGAACGCGGCATGGTGTTCCAGAAGGGCGCGCTCTTCGAATGGATGAGCGTGCGCAAGAACGTTAGTTTCGGCCTTCGGATGAAGGGCATGCCGCAATCCGAACGGCGCGTGATCGTGGATCACCTGCTGGAGACCGTCGGCTTGCGGGATTTCAAGGAAAAGGCCGTTTATGAACTGTCCGGGGGGATGCAGCAGCGGGTGGCGCTGGCGCGTTGCCTCGCCAATGATCCGGACGTGATCCTGATGGACGAACCGCTCGGCGCGCTCGACGCGCTGACCCGCGAAAAGATGCAGGGGCTGGTTCTGAAACTCTGGAAAGAGACCGGCAAGACGGTGATCCTTATCACACATTCGGTCGAAGAGGCGCTGCTGCTTGGTGAGCGGTTGATCGTGATGGCGCCGCGGCCGGGTCGGATCTATCGCGAATACAACCTTCCTTTCGCCGACAGGGGCGTCGATGCGGATCTGCGCGAGGTCAAGAAGAGCGAGGGCTTTTCCGAGACGCGTGACGAGATCCTGTCGATGATCTGGGAAATGGAAGAGGAGATCATGGGACGTTCGGAGACGGTGAAATGACCGGCTGGATCATCCTCATCCTGTATGTCGCGCTCTTCGCCGGCTCCTACATGGTGGTGCATTTCGTGCGCGGCCTGATGCAGTCGGAGCACGATTACAACTCGCTCAAGACCGTGACCTTCGGAGACGAGAGCGCGATCCGGCCGGACCGCGCCGGCTCGATCATCTCGGTTCTGGTGATCTTCCTGATCTGGGGTGCCTTCACCGGCTCCAAATGGGCGCCGTTCCACATGCCGGGACCCTTCATCGGCGATACCAGCTTCAGCTATTCTGCGACCGACGCCTCGGGCGCCACGGACGATGCAGTGATTCATGTGATCGTCCACGAAGTCGGCGACAAGGTCGATTTGCCAGATGTTGCTCCGGGAGACGGCTTTGCAGCGGACGACATGGTGGCTGTCGGCGCCTGGCGTTCGACGCTGATCCGGGCTGTCGACAACGATGGCGACGGCGCCTCTGTCACGGCGGTCGACGGGAAACCGATTGCGCCGGGCGAAACGGTGCGGGTGGGAAACGGAAAGGTCACGATGACCGCCAAGGGGTCGCTCAATTTCGAGCCGGCCAAGGGGCTTCAGATGGAGCCGATCTGGATGCCGTCACCCGAAGCCGTGGTCGCGCGCTTTGTCGAGATCGCGTCAGAAGGCTACCAGAACTTCACCCTTTGGGAACATCTCGGATGGTCGCTCATGCGGGTCATCGCCGGCTTCATTCTCGGCTCGCTCGTTGGGATTCCGCTAGGCTATGCGATGGGCCTCTCCGGCTGGTTCCGCGGCTGGTTCGACCCGATCGTGGAGTTCATGCGCCCGGTCCCGCCGCTGGCGCTGATCCCGCTGGTGATCATCTGGTTCGGTATCTGGGAAACCGGCAAGATCGTGCTCCTGTTCCTCGCCGCGCTCTGGATCATGACCATCGCGGCAAGGGCAGGGGTCTCGGGCGTCAACATCAGCAAGGTGCACGCTGCCTATTCGCTCGGTGCGAACAAGCGGCAGGTGCTGACGCATATCATCGTGCCGAATTCCCTGCCCGAGATCTTCACCGGTGCGCGGGTTGCGATGGGCGTCTGCTGGGGCACGGTGGTCGCGGCCGAACTGGTCGCCGCCCAGAAAGGCGCGGGGATGATGATCATCGCGGCCTCCAAGTTCCAGCTCACCGATATCGTGATCATGGGCATCATCCTGATCGGCATTATCGGTTACGGGATCGATATCCTGATGCGAATGGCCGAGCGCGTCCTCGTGCCCTGGAAGGGAAAATCCTGATCTGACCCCGCAGCCCGCCACCAGATGGCGGGCCGCGGCTTCGATTATCAAACGAGGCCTGTCCGCATCCCGCGGTACCGTTGCGCTCGCGAGGAGACAGTGGCGCCCACGGGATGACAGGTGAGGCCGCCGAAATCCCGCCCTCCCATGCTCGCGCCCGCGTTTCGCTCAACTTTCGCCACACGCGTTAGGTTTTCCCTCATCCGATAACGGTAAAGGTTTGAACGAGTACACGGGAGAGGTGTGGGGTGCCGATAGAGTTGATCGTGAACGGGAGCTTCGATGACAAGGCCAGCGGCTGGTCTGGAACCGACATCGAAGCTCAACACACCGAGAACACCTACCAGCGGAACGGGTCGACCGACCGGGTCGCGGAGATGAACGGTAGCAAGGACCAGACAACCGTCATGCAGCAGACCTTCTCGGTCAGCAATCCGGTGACAACCGATCTGGTCTTCGATGCCGCGCTGCGGGCATCCGGTCCGGTGGAAGCCGGACAGGACGGCTTCACGGTGGAACTGCTCAATGCGGATGGAAGCGTCATTTTCAGCGAGACGATCCTTCCGACCACGACGGATTTCATGACATACAGTTTCGAGATCACCTTTCCCGTCGCCGGGGACTACACGCTACGGTTAACGGAGATCGGGCCGAACGACAGCTATGGGGCGTTGGTCGATGACATTTCGATCATGGTCTGTCTGGCCGATGGCACCCGGATCGAGACGCCGTCGGGGGACCGCCTGATCGAGGATCTCGCGCCCGGCGACGTTGTCTCCACCAGCAAGGGGCCGTTGCCGATCCGCTGGATCGGCTCGCGGCGGGTGACGGCGGAAGAGATGGCGCAGAACCCCAAGCTGCGTCCGATCCGTATCCGGGCGGGCGCGCTCGGCCACGGCCTGCCCAAAGCTGACCTCCGGACCTCGCGCCAACATCGCCTGCTGGTGAGCTCGAAGATCGCACAGCGGATGTTTCATGCGCACGGCGTGCTAGTCAGTGCGATCCGCCTGACGGCCCTTCCGGGGTTCGAGATCGAGCCGGAGATGAAAGGTGTCCGGTACTTCCACATGCTCTTCGACGAGCATGTCGTGGTAACAGCCAACGGCGCGCCGACGGAGGCGCTCCTCGCCGGCCCGGTCGCGCTCAAGGCGCTGTCGCCCGCCGCCCGCGAGGAGATCCTCACGCTCTTTCCCGAGATGGCCGACGCGGCCTGGTGCCCGGAGCCCGCGGCAACGATCCCCAGTCGGAAACGGCAGATCCGACTGGTGGAACGCCATGCGAAGAACCTGCGAACCGCACTGATCGCACGCCCGCCGGGCGGGGCCGGCATTTCTTCGTTGGCATAGCGGGTACCGGAAGGGCGTGCCGAAGTGTTTTCAGGCCTCAGACGCGAGCTGGTTCACCGGGTAGGCGGGCGGCTTGCCACGCGCGAAGCGGACGGCTTCCTCGGCGACCTTGCGCTTGAGTTCCTGCGCGGATTGCTCGGAATACCAGCCCATGTGTGGCGTCACGATACAGTTCTCGAAGGAGAGCAGGGGCGAGGTGGCCGCCAGAGGCTCGGACTCCACCGTGTCGATCCCGGCCCCGCCCAGCTTGCCGGAGGCAAGCCCCTCGGCCAGCGCGTCCTCGTCGACTATGCCGCCGCGCGCGGTGTTGAGGATGATCGCACCGGGCTTCATGCGCGCGATCTCGGACGCGCCGATGATGCCGCGGGTTTCCTCCGACAGGGGGCAATGGATCGAGACCACGTCGACGATCGCGATCATCTCGTCAAAGGTCAGCTGCTCGGCGCCGGGCAGAAGCTCGCACAGCCCTGGCTTGTAGGGGTCGCAGAGCACCACCCGACTGCCCAGGGCCGCGACCTTCTCGGCAAAGAGCCGGCCGATCCGACCGACTCCCAGAACACCCACCGTCATGTCCCTGATCCGTCGCACCGGGATCGCCATCCGGTAATCCCACTCGCCCCGGCGCGTGGCGGCCGCGATCATCGGGATCTTGCGCACCAGCGCCATCATCAGCCCGAGCGCATGGTCAGACACCTCGTACATACCGTAATCTGGCACGTTGCAGATCTGAACGCCGTGCCGCGTCGCTGCGTCGAGATCGACGGTGTCGACGCCGACCCCGTAGCGCACGACCAGCCCGAGATCGGGCCGGAGCGCGGCAAGGACCCGGTCGGTGAAGGGGCCGTATTGCGTGAGTATGACATTGGCCCCCGCGCATTGCGTGATCAAGTCTTCCTCGGTGCGACAGGCGAAATGCGTGTAATCTAGCCCCGCGTCGGCGAGGATGTTCTTCTCGATCTCCATCGACTCGTGGTCGCAATCGGCGACGACAATCTTCATCGGGTTTTCCTTCGTTGTCCGAACTCTGGGGCGGTGGCCAATTGGGCCACCGACCATGGGAGCGGCGGGAATGCGATATCGGACGGGCCGGGCACCCGCGTCACGCCTCGCAATCGACGAGCACCTTCACAGCGTTCACCGCAGGGTCGGCGATCATGTCGAACACCGTCGCGGCCCCGCTCAGCGGCACGGTCTGGGTGACGACCTTGGCGAGGTCCTCGGCCAGCGTCTCCGCATAGGCCACGGACATCTCGAACTCGCGCTTCGTATAGACGCGCGATCCGATCAGGATCTGCTCCTTGAAATTAATGTCGCGCAGATCGACGGAGCGTGGCGCCTTGTGGATGCCGGTCATGCAGATGGTGCCGCCGACGCGGGCGAGGCGGGTCATCTCGGCGGCGGCGCTCTCCACGCCGGAGCATTCGAAGACGATGTCGACGCCTTCGCCGTCGGTCGTGGTGTCGATATACTCGACGAGGTTTCCCCGAGCCACATTCACCGTTTCGAAGCCGAAACTCTTGCAGAGGTCGAGCCGGGCCTGGTCTATGTCGGAGATCACGATGCGCGAGGCGCCGGAGTGCTTGAGCACGATCGCGGTCAGCACGCCGATCGGCCCCGCGCCGGTGACGACGGTGGTGTCGAGCAGGTTGAATTTGGCCTGGTGGAGCGAGCGGACGATCACGGCGAGCGGTTCGACCAGCGCGGCGATCTCGTCGCTCAGGGTGTCGGGCACCTTGAAGAGCACGTCTTCGTCGATCCAGGCGTAACCGGCCATGCCGCCGTCCCGGTCGATGCCGATGAGCTTGAGGGTCTTGCAGACATGCGGATGGCCGGTGCGGCAGGGCTGGCATTCGCCGCAGGAGATCAGCGGATAGGCGACCACCCGGTCGCCGGGCGCGAACTTGCCGGAGCCGGCCCGCACCTCCTCGATGGTGCCGACGAACTCGTGCCCGAGGACCAGCGGCGCCTTGGCGCGCGGGTGCTTGCCGGTGAAGATGCCGATATCCGTTCCGCAGACACCGCAATAGCGCATCCGCACCTTCGCCTGCCCGCTGCGCCCCTCGGGGACGGGGATATCCTGCACCTCGACTTTGTGTGGTGCGGTGTAGACCAGCGCTTTCATGTAGCCACTCCTTTCTGGGGGCCGGCGCCCGGGCAACCTGCTCTTGCGCCGCAACTTCTTCTGCCGTCCGCGATTGCCTCGCGGGCGGTTACGTCTCGGACGAGGGCTCTGGAGGTCTGCCCCCGATCGCCGCCATCAGATTTGCCGCCGACCGTGCGACCGCGTTGCGCGAATCCTCGAAACTCACGACCTGGTGATGGAGGCTGTCGGAGTTCAGCGTCAGGAAGGGCATGGTCAGAACCGCCTCGACCTCGCCTTCCGAGTTGAACACCGGGTAGCTGATGTTGGTGATGCCGCTCACCTGCGGGCTCGCGCCGAAGAAGAACCCCTGGCGGCGGATCGTGTCCATCTGCGACAGCGCGCTCCGGGCCTGCTCGGGGGTTGCGGTGGTCGCCGCAAGGATCGCGTTTCGTTGCTCGGGGGTCTTGAAGGCCAGCATCGCAAGGCCGGAACCCGACCCGTGAACGTCGATGCGGGCGGCCTGCCGGATCGAGAAGCCCATCTTGTAGGGGCTTTCCTGCTTGGCGACGATCAGCATCGCCCCGTCGTGATAGACGGCGATGTGGCACGATTGCTGGGTCAGTTCCGCCAGCTTGGCCAGTTCCGGCCGTCCGGCGCTGAGCAACCGCTCAATCGGCGGGTGCTTGTTGGAAAGTTCGAACATCTTGAGGGTCAGCCGGTACTTGCCGGTGCCCTTCTCGAGCGCGATGTAGTTGCGGCGCTCCAGCACGACCAGCATCCGGAACAGTTCGTTCACCGACCGCCCCAGGGCGTCGGCGATCTCCTTCTTGGACATGGGCTCGTCGCGGATGCTAAGCAGTTCCACAACATCCAGTCCGCGTTCCAGGGCGGGGGCCCGGTACTTGTCGGCTTGGTCTGTCACGGCGGTCTGTTCTGTCATGGCATTCTCCCCCGGCCGGTTTCTCCATCCTACCGGCCAGTACTGCCCAGCATGTCTGTCGGCAAGGCCGACCGAACCTGGAGCCTTATGGCCGGCACATGGCTGTCTTCAGCGTCCTCAGAGTATCAAAAATTTATATGCAAGCAATGTTATTTGCATATGAAAATAGGCGCAGGGTTCGGTGCGACGTGAGCTTTCGCTTAACCAGATGAATAATTAAGAAAAAACCCGAACTCCCTCCTGTGTTTTGGATCGGGATGTCGCACGCCTGGCCTTCGTATGGGCGGAGCTGTGCGGCGCGCAGTCGCGCGGCCATCAAGATTTCATACTTGACGAAATGCTTTCATTTATGAACAGTCATGGCAAGCGGGCCCGATCCCCGACGGCCGGCGAGACAGGGAGACACGCCAATGGGCAGCGAGAGAAAGCAGTACGTTTACACCATCAAGGATTTGCCGCTGACGCCGATCGTCGAGGACCAGGGAATCAGTACCCGGTTCCTGCTCGGCGACAACATCATGGTGAGCTTCATCGAGAACCCGCCGGGGGCGACCTTCCCGATCCATCACCACGAGTGCGAGCAGATCATGATCATGACCGAGGGCACCGAGGATCACATCATCGACGGCCAGCTCATGCCGATGAAGGCAGGCGATGTCGCGGTACACCCCTCGAATGTACCGCATGGCGGCAAGACAGAAACCGGCATGAAGGCGATCGACATCTTCGCGCCGCACCGGCCGGAGCACCTGGCCAAGATGGCGCAATACGGCACCATGCCGAACGCCGACGGGACATATCCCGCCAAGAACAACATCGAGGACTGACGACCCCGACCAGACACGCCAACGACACCACGTATCGACACTTCAAGGGAGGAAACCATGGGAATGCTGTCGACGATGATGAAGGCCACGGCTTACGGCGCCGCACTGAGCGTGATCGCTCTGGGCGCCGCACAGGCCGAGGTGACGCTCAAGCTCGGCCATTATGCCGAGATCGACCACCCCGCCAATGTTGCGGCTCAGCAAATGGCCGACCGCGTGGCCGAGCGCACCAATGGCGAGGTCACGATCACGATCTTCCCCGCCAACCAGTTGGGCGCGCCCGACGAGGTGCTGGAGCAGAACGTGCTCGGCGCTATCGACATGTCGCTGCCGACGCAAGGGCACCTTGACAAGTACTCCAAGAAGTTCGCGACCGTCATGACGCCCTTTGCGTTCCGCGACCGCGAGCACGTCTACCAGGTGCTTGATGGACCCTTCATCGAATGGGCCGGTCCGGACCTTGAGGCGCAAGGCCTTGTGTACCTGTCCAACTGGGATTGGGGGTTCCGCAACCTGACCAACGGCGTGCGCCCCGTGAACGTGCCCGAGGATGTCGAAGGGCTCAAGCTGCGCACGCCGCCGGAACTCCAGCTTCAGGCCGCCATGTCCGCGCTTGGCGGCAACGTCACGCAACTGGCCTTCAACGAGCTGTATCTGGCCCTGCGCCAGGGCGTCGTCGACGGGCAGGAGAACCCGCTTTCGGTGATCTTCCACAACAAGATCTACGAAGTGCAGGACAACCTGGCCATCACCCAGCACGTCTACAACTCGATGGTGAGCGTCATCTCCAAGAGCAGTTGGGACAAGCTGACGCCGGAGCAGCAGGCGATCCTGAAGGAAGAAAGCGCCGCTGCCGGCAATCTGATGCGCGAGCTGATGACGGAAGAGGACGAGAAGCTGATCTCCGAGCTGGAAGCGCAGGGGATGAAGGTGACCTATCCTGACCGCGAACTCTTCAAGGCGAAGATGGGTCCGGCCTACGAGGCCATCGGCAAATACGCCGGCGAGGACAATCTGAAAGCCTTCCTCGACATGCTCTGACACCACTGCCTGACGGTCCGTCCGGGCCGTCAGGTTCCCCGTAATTCAGGAGGGTCAGATGTCGCCGACGCTCATCTTCGTGGGCCTTGTTTTCCTTATCATGATGGGCGTTCCGGTTGCGATTGCGCTTGGCGCCATCTCTCTGGTCGCGATGCAGGACAACCTGCCGGCCCTCGGGCTCATGGCCCAGCGGATGTATTCATCCACGACCGGCTTCACGTTGCTCGCCATTCCCTTCTTCATCCTTGCCGGCAACCTGATGAACACCGGCGGGATTACCGAGAAGATCTTCCGCTTCGCCAAGGCCGCGGTCGGCCACTACTGGGGCGGGCTGGGGCAGGTGAACATCTTCGCCTCGCTAATCTTTTCGGGCATGTCCGGCGCGGCTGTCGCCGATGCTGCCGGGCTCGGCAAGATCGAGGTCAAGGCGATGGTCGATGACGGCTACGACCCGGAATTCGCCGCTGCTGTGACGGCCGCCAGCTCCACCATCGGCCCGGTCATCCCGCCGAGCATCCCTTTCGTCATCTACGGATCGATGACGGGTGTCTCGGTCGGCAAGCTCTTCGTCGCCGGGATCGTGCCCGGCGTGCTCATGGGCATCGCGATGGCGGTCGCCGTCTATTTCATCTCCAGGAGACGTAACTACCCGCGCCGTCCGAAACTGCCCGGAAGCGAGCTGCGGCAGAGTTTCAGCGAGGCGTTTCTGGCCCTGCTGACGCCGATCATCATCGTGGGCGGCATTCTTGGCGGTTGGTTCACGCCCACCGAAGCGGCGGTGATCGCATGTATCTACGCCCTCGGCCTCAGCGGACTGGTTTATCGCGAACTCACCTGGGCCAAGCTTTGGCACATCCTCGAGGACACACTGCTCCACACTGTGCGTGTGATGTTCATCATGGCGACCGCCGGCTTCTTCGCCTGGGTGCTCACCATGAACCAGGTGCCGCAGGCGATGGTCTCGGGCCTCACCACGGTCACGCAATCCCCGGTGCTTCTGCTGCTCATCATCATCGGGGCGCTGCTGGTGCTCGGCATGTTCCTCGAAGGGATCGCGGTGATCCTGATCTGCGTGCCGATCTTCATGCCGGTGATCGATCTGATCGAGATGGACACAGTCCAGTTCGGGGTGGTGATGATCCTGGCGTCGATGATTGGTCTGCTAAGCCCGCCGGTCGGCATGTGCCTCTACGCGGTCGCCTCGATCAGCAACGTCAAGATCACGGCCCTAAGTCGCGAGGTGGCTCCCTACATTCTCGGGATCTTCGTCGTGTTGCTGTTGGTGGCCTTCGTTCCGGCCGTGTCCCTGTCCACAGTCTGGTTGATGGAGTAGGCGATGCTGGATTTCATCTTCAAGATCGACAGCGTTTTGGTCCGGGCCCTGCGGGTGATGGCCGTCTCGCTGCTCTGCCTGCTCTTCGTTCTGCTGTCGCTGAACGTGATCTTGCGGTTCTACCCCGTCTTCTCGATGGGGTGGTTCGACGAGATCGTCGAGCTGAGCTTCGCATGGATCGTCTTTGCCACCGCCGCCGTGCTGTGGCGGAACCAGCATCACCCCAAGATCGACCTGGTCGAGGCGCTGCTGGAAGGCACGCGGGCGAAATACCTGCTGCTCAGCGTGATCGAGTGCATCAACATCTTCTTCCTGTCCGCCTTCACTTGGTTCGCCTGGTCGCTGGTCACCAAGGCCAGCGCGGCGTCGCCGGTCTTCCAGATCCCGAGAAAGCTGTTCTACGTCGTGATGCCGGCAGCCGGGCTCTACATGACCGTCGTCTCGGTGTTCTTCCTGGTGATGTACCTGACGAAACTCTTCGGAACGTCGCACGGCGGGCAACAGCCGGACAGCGGAACCTGATAACGGAAAGGACATGGCAATGTCGAAACTTCTGATCACCGGCGCGAGCACCGGCATTGGCGCGGCGACAGCGCGCCTGCTGGCCCCGGGCAACGAGCTGTTTCTCGTCTACAACAGGTCGGTGGAGCAGGCCGAGGCGCTGAAGGCGGAACTGTCGGACGTCGCCAAGGTGCATCTCCTGCAATGCGACATCACCAGCGAAATCGCCTGTATCGACCTGTTCCGCCAGATCGCCAAACTGACGAACACGCTCGACGTACTGATCAACAACGCCGGCGGCCTGATCCGGCGGCAGCCGGTCGACGGGCTGGAATGGCGGCTGATGGAGGAGATCTATGCGCTGAACGTGTTCTCGCTGATGAAGATCACCTCGCTGTCGATCCCGCTGCTGCGGCGTGGCACCAACCCCTGCATCGTGAATCTCACCTCCGTCGCCTCGCGCCACGGCGCGCCGGGAGCGACGATCTACGGCAGCGCCAAGGGCGCAGTGGATTCGCTGACCCGCGGCTGGTGCAAGGAGCTTGCACCCGACATCCGCGTCAACTCGATCTCGCCCGGTGTGATCGACACCCCGTTCCACGAAAAGGCCGCGACGCCCGAGATGATGACCGCCTGGGCCGAGGCCAACCCGCTCAAGCGCAATGGCGTGGCCGAGCACATTGCCGACGCGATCCGGTTCGTCATCCAGAACGACTTCGTGAACGGCGAGAGCATCGACGTGAACGGCGGCCTGCACATGCGCTAGAGGGCAAGCTGCCGCGCCCGCCACACCGACCCGACCAAAGGAGAAACGATGAGCAGTGCCACCTCCGCCCGCGACCTGATCTACAACAACATCGACATGATCATGGCCAATGCCCAACGCCTGCGGGCGGAGGAGACGGTATCGCTGGCCCAGTTGCTCACGCCGGAGTTCATGACGGCCTTCACGTCCTTGCCGTCGGTCGCCGCGATGTTCGCGCTGGCCGGGGAGGCGCGGGTGGACGAGGCTGCGCTGGAGCGCATTCCAGATGCAGAGTGGGAGAGGATCGTGCGCGAGACCACGGCGTTCTCGAGTTGGGCCGACATGTTCGAGGCCGCGTCGCAGGCGTGGGTTCGGGGCCGCCTGCTGGACGGCTGCGAGGGGGCAGAGGCGCGTCTTTGAGGGACAGAGCGCGGCGCGTCCAACGCCAGTTGCCAAGCTGTGATCCGGCCACCTAACGTGTGCGCGCCGGTGGCCCGGATTCGCGCCGGCCACACAGGAGCCCTCATGCGCCAGATCACCGAACCCGCCCGCAGCGTGGATGTCATCCACGAAACCGATGTCATCGTGGTCGGCTCCGGCCCCGGCGGGCTGGCCGCTGCGCTCGCGGCGGCCCGGGCCGGTGTCGAAGTGGCGCTGGTGGAGCGCTTCGGCTGTTTCGGCGGCAACATCACCGCCGTCGGGGTCGAAGGCTTTGCCTGGTATCGCCACGAGGCCACCATCGAGGCCGGCGGTATCGGGCGCGAGTTCGAGGACCGCGCAAGGGACATGGGCGCCGCGGTGCCCGAGAGCCAGTCGCTGAGCTACGAGCTGGACAGCGAGGGCTTCAAGATCGTCGCCGACCGCCTGGTCGAGGAGGCTGGCATCCGGCCGATGATGCATCGCCAGTTCGTCGCGCCGGTGATGGACGGCGACCGCGTGATCGGGATCATCACCGAGTCCAAGGCAGGGCGCGAGGCGATCCTCGGCAAGCTGGTGATCGACGCCACCGGCGACGCTGACGTTGCCCACCGGGCCGGCGCTCCGACCCTGATGACGCCCCCGGAGAAGATGATGGCGGCCTCCGTGATGTTCCACCTCGCGGGCGTCGACAAGCGGGCCTTCATGGAGGGGATCAAGGCCGATCCGCAGACCTACAAGGATTGGGGCGGCGGTGGCGAATGGACCATCGAGACCTCCGGCAAGGAGGACGACATGTTTTCGCCCTTCATCAAGAAGCCCTTCGAGCGGGCCATCGAGGAAGGGCTGATCCCGCCGCATCTGAACACCATCGCAGGCACCTGGGGCGCGATGCACGATACCGGCGAGCTGACCTACATGAACCTGATCCATCTCGACGAGGTGGACGGCACCGACCCCGACAGCCTCACCCGCGGCGAGATCGAGGGGCGTCGGCAGGCGATGCTGGCGGTCGAGGCGCTCCGGCGCTTCATGCCGGGCTGCGAGGGCGCGCGTCTGAGGAATTTCGGCATGACCATCGGCATCCGCGACACGCGCAAGATCGACGCCGCCTACAACATGACCGAGACCGATGTGCGCGAGCAGGGA
The DNA here is from genome assembly GCF_042676185.1 of Tropicimonas aquimaris. Classification (NCBI taxonomy): domain Bacteria; kingdom Pseudomonadati; phylum Pseudomonadota; class Alphaproteobacteria; order Rhodobacterales; family Roseobacteraceae; genus Tropicimonas; species Tropicimonas aquimaris. Next base: position 407,627 of record NZ_JBHTJT010000007.1, read on the forward strand.
CGGTTCGAGGATTCGATCGGGATCTATCCCGAGTTCATCGACGGCTACGGCATCCTGATCCTGCCGACGACCGGGCGCTACATGCAGCTGCCCTATCGCTCGATGTTGCCGCAACGGGTCAAGGGCCTGCTGGTGGCAGGCCGGTCGACCGGGGGCGACCGGATCGCCCATGCGGCCACGCGCAACATGTCCTGCTGTGCGGTCGTGGGGCAGGGGGCGGGCGTCGCCGCCGCGCTGGCGGTGAAGTCCGGACGCGATTTCGCGGAGGTCGATCTGGGCGCGGTTCAGGCGGAATTGCAGCGCCAGGGCGTGCGCATCCACTGACCGTCGGCTACCAGCCGAAACGATCCCGGATGCGGTAGACCAGCACCGAGGGCGCGAGAAACCACGGCGATCCGGAGTAGAATGGCCGGGTCGGGTGCGGGATGCGGTCGAAGGCCGTCTCGCCCCCGTCCAGCCCGGCCGCCTGCCGGCCGATCTTCATGCCGAGGTAGCCGGCCATCCCGACGCCGGAGCCGCAATACCCCATGGCGTGAAACAGCCCGGCATCCTCGCCGCAATGCATCAGCGTGTCGAAGCTGTAGGCGACCGTGCCAGCCCATGAATGGCTGATGCGGGTGCCTTCTAGGTCGGGGAAGAGCCGGATCAGCTCGGCGAGCAGGATCGGTCCGCTCCTGTCCGGATCGGATTCCGCCAGCGACACCCGGCCACCGAACAGTACCCGTGTCCTGTCAGGCGAGGGGCGGTAGTAATAGACCAGCTTGCGGGTGTCCGAGAGGACGCGGTCGGTCGGAAACAGCCGGTCCATCAATTCCGGGGCGATGGGCTCGGTGGCGATGACGTAGGAGCCGATGGGGATGACCCGCCGCCGGTGCCAGGGCGACAGTGGCCCGCTGTAGCCGTTGGTAGCGAGCACGACCTTCCCAGCCCTGATCGCGCCCTGTTCGGTCCGCACCCGGAAACCCGCGTCCAGCCGCTCCAACTCGGTGGCCCGGCAGGTCGGCACGATCCGCACCCCCGCCGCCCGGGAGAGTGCGAGCAGCCCGGCGTGATACTTCCCCGGATCGAGGCTCGCGTGCTTTGGAAAGACTGCCCCGCCGTGGTAGGCCTCCGTCCCCAGTTCCGCCGACATCTCGGCGCGTGGCACCATGTAGGCGCCGGTCTCGAAGGCCGGATTCGGAGTGGCGATGCTGCGGGCGAGATGGTCGTAGCTCTTGGCGAGATGTGCTCCGTGGAAGCGCCCGACGCTTTGGAAATCGGCGTCGATCCCTTCCTCCGCGATGAACGCCTGCGTGAAGTCCAGCGAGGCCTGCCCGTCCCGTAGGATCGCCTCCGCCGTGTCCGCGCCGTAGCGCGCCGTGAGCATTGCGAAAGAGGGTTTCACGCTGGTCGAGACCTGCCCGCCGTTGCGCGTGCTGCATCCCCAGCCCGGCGTTTCGGCCTCGAGAACCACCGTGCCGAGCCCCGCGCGAGCCGCCTGAAGCGCTGCGTGCAGCCCGGTGTAGCCGGAGCCCACGACGACCACATCTGCCTCTGCCGGGAGGGCATCGGCCGTGGCGCTGTCGGGCGGGCTCGCTTCCCACCAGTAGGGGGCCGCCTTGTAGTCCGGGGCGAAGGCGGAAGCGCGGGGCATGTGGCTAGTCGGACCGTGGTGGGCGCTGCACCGCGACCGAGATCAGCGCCAGCATCCCCGAGCCGACCATCAGGAAGAAGGAGACGGCGTTGAGCACCGGCGTCGAGCCGACTTTGGCCATGCGGTCATACATGGTGATCGTGAGCGGGCTTTCGGACCCCACCAGGAACAGAGTGGTGTTGAAGTTCTCGAAGGAGACGAGAAAGGCCACGATGCCCGCCGCGATCATTGCCGGGCGGAGGAAGGGCAAGGTGATCGTGCGCAACACCCGTGCGTGCCCGGCGCCGAGGTTCAGCGCGGCTTCCTCGAGCGACTGGTCGAACTTGCGCAAGCGGGCGGTGATGACGAGCGAGGTGATCGTGGTGACGAAGGAGAACTGCCCCATCACGACGAGAAAGATCCCGGGTCGCAGGAATTCCAGCTCCATCCCGAACCGGTTCTCCATCGAGTTCGCGATGTTGCTCGCCAGCACGAGGATGGAGATGCCGAGGATGACGCCTGGAATGACAAGCGGCACAATCATCATGATGTAGAACACGTTCTTGAACGGGAAGTCGCGGCGCACGAAGAGGAAGGCGTTGGTGGTGCCGACCGCGACCGAGAGGGCGGAGACCATCAGCGCGATCACGAAGGAATAGTAGAGACCGCGCAGCAGCCGCCTGTCGTGGAACATGCCGAGCTTGGGTTCGGTGTCGTTGAAGAACCAGTCCAGCGTGAAGCCTTGCCAGGGCAGGGCGGGGAAGAGCGAGTCGTTGAAGGCGAACGTGCCCGCCGCAACCAGCGGCGCGGCGAGAAAGACGAAGAAGGCCACGACATAGGCCCTGTAGCCGAACATCAGCGCGCGATTTGTGTTTGCCCGTGCCATGCGCCGCGCCTCAGGTCTTTGCCACGGTGTTCGCAAGCGACTGCCCGCTGAGCCGCAGCCCGAGCCAGACGACAAGCGAGGTGAAGGCGAGCAGCAGGATCCCGAAGGCCGCACCGGACTCCCAGTTGAAACGGGTGATGAACTGGTCGTAGATCTGCTCGGTGAACCAGCTCGAATTCTTGCCGCCGAGCAGGATCGGCGTCAGGTAACTCCCGGCCGTCAGCATGAAGACGACGATGCAGCCGGCGACGATGCCGGGCATGGCGTAGGGGATGATGATCCGCCTGAGCACGGTCAGGGTGTTGCCGCCGAGGTTGTAGCCGGCCTCGATCATGTCGTCGCCCATGCCGTCGAGGGTCGAGACCAGCGGCACGATCATGAAGAGGATCACCGTGTAGACGAGGCCCACGACGACCGTCACGTCGTTGTAGAGGAACTCGATGCCCTCGGTGGTCATGCCGGTCCAGATCAGCATGCTGGAGACCACGCCCGTTTCGCGCAGCAGCAGGATCCAGCCGAAGGCGCGGATCAGGTCGCTCACCCAGAGCGGGATCAGGCACATCAGGAACAGCGCGCCGCGGGACCGCTTGCCGGCGATCTTGGCGATGTAATAGGCGACCGGGAAGCCAATCAGCAGCGCCAGTACGGTCACGAGCAGCGACATGGAACCGGTTCGCAGCAGCGTGTTCCAGTAGATCGGCTCGTTGATGAAGTCGATGTAGTTGCCGAAGCCGAATTCGTAGACCCGCGGCGCCACCTTCTCGCGCAGCGAGAGGGCCACCATGCCGATATGCGGCAGGATGATCAGCAGGGAGATCCACAGCGCGAAGGGGGCGAAGAGCAGGATCAGCGACAGGCGTTTGGCATCGGCGGACATGACCTGCTCCTCAACTGGCGAAACACATGGTCTGAGCACTTGCCCAGTCGAGCCGCACCGCGTCGCCCTCCCGTAGGTCCTGTGGGCCGCCGGTGACCACGACGTCGGCCTCGATCAGGTCGCCCGCAGGGCCGCGGACCAGGACGCGGCTGTTGGCGCCGTTGAAGAGCACGCCGTCGACCTTGCCGCGAACCGTGTTCTCGGCGGCAGGCTGCGGGGGCGAGGCATCCAGCGGACTCGCGGTGACGAACTCCGGGCGGATGAACACCTCGACGGCCTCGCCGGGGGGGATTTCACGCGCGCCGCGCGGGGTGCCGACTACCGTGAGGCCGGCCTCGGTCTCGACCTTGACCTCGCCGCCCTGCACATCGACGGCACGCCCCTGCCAGCGGTTCGAATCCCCCACGAACCCGGCCACGAAGGCGGTTTCCGGCGCGTGGTAGAGTTCTTCCGGCCGTCCGACCTGCTCGAAGCGTCCGGCATTCATGACGGCGACGTAATCGGACATGACCAGCGCCTCGGACTGGTCGTGGGTGATGTAAACGAAGGTGGTGTCGAACTGGTTCTGCAAAAGCTTGAGTTCGATTTTCATCGCCTCGCGCAGCTTGAGGTCGAGCGCGCCGAGCGGCTCGTCGAGCAGCAGCACGTCGGGATTCAGCGCCATGCAGCGGGCGATCGCGATGCGCTGCTTCTGTCCGCCCGAGAGCTGGTGGATCTCCCGCCGGGCGAGGTCGGGCAGGGCGACGCGCTCCAGCACGTCGGCCACCTTGCGCGCGATCTCGTCCTTGGAGGCCCCGGCGCAGCGCAGCCCGTAGGCAATGTTCTCGTAGACATTCATCATCGGGAACAGCGCGAGGTGCTGGAACACCATCTTCACGTTGCGCTTGTTCGGCGGCACCGACAGCACGGACTTTCCCTTGATGCTGATTTCGCCTGCGGACGGATCCTCGAAACCGGCGATCATCCGCATCAGCGTGGTCTTGCCGCAGCCCGACGGCCCCAGAATGGAAAAGAAGGTGCCGCTCGGAATCCGGAAGGAGACATCGTCGACTGCGCGAAAGTCTCCGAAATCCTTGCTCACCCCCGTGCATTCGAGGTCATAGGCGTCCGCTGCGGTCATGGCGTCCCGTGTCTTTGTCTTGAATTCTCGGGGAAGGGGTCGGAGCGGCGCACCTGGCGCCGCTCCGGTCGTGTCAGGTCAGCCTCCGGTGGCGGCCTTGATCTTCTCCAGCGTCTTGCCTTCCATGTCCTCGACACCCGGCGGAATGTTGGCGAAGAACTTCAGGTTGTCGATGTCGGCCTGCGTGAAGGCCGCGTTCACCGCCGCCTTCTTGTCCTCGGGCAGCAGGTCCGCGCCGCCGTTGACCGCCGCGATGGCGCCGGTGCTGGCAGACATGATCGTGATGTTCTCGGGTTCGAGCACGAAGTTGATCCACTTGTAGGCGGCGTCGTCGGCCTTGCCCTTGGCGGGGATCGCGAAGGTGTCGATCCAGGTCAGCGCGCCGGTCTCTGGCGGAATGAACACGATGTTCTGGTTCTGGTCGTAGAGCTTGTAGGCGGTCGAATCCCAGGTTTCAGCCGCGACGATCTCGCCCGAGAGCATCATCGCCGACAAGTCGTCGCCACCCTGCCAATAGGCCTTGATGTTTTCCTTGCAGGCGATGAGCTCGTCCGCGACCTTGTCCAGCAGTTCCTGGTACTTGTCGAGGTCGGAGTACATCGCGAAGGGGTCTTCGCCCATCGAGAAGGCCGTGGCCAGCAGGATCGTCCGCTTCAGCCGCATCGAGGTCTTGCCCTTGTAGGCCGGATCGCAGAGATCCTCCCAGCCGTTCACGTCGGGCGCCTGGGTAATGTCTGCCATCAGGCCGGTGGTGCCCCACTGGTGCGGCACGCCGTAGACGTTGCCGTCGATCGTGGTGTTGGCCTTCACCGCCTCCAAGTGCACCGGCGACATCATGTCGGTGTTGATCTGGGACAGGTCGAGCGGCTTGTAAATGTCGTATTCAAGTTGCGCGGCGTAGATGCGGTCGTGGCTGGGCTGGGCCAGATCGAATCCGGCGCCGCCGGTCGCGCGGAGCTTGGCGATCATCTCCTCGTTGTTGGAGAAGGTCACTTCGACCTTGATGTCAGGGTATTTCTCCTCGAATTTCTGGATCAGCTCCTCGGGCGCGTAGGAGCCCCAGGTCAACAGGCGAAGGGTTTCGGCGCTGGCGGTTGACGCCATCAGGGCCGTGGCGGCCACAAGGCCGGGCAACACTATGCTAGATCTCATCGTAAACTCCCTGTGAAATTGCTGTGGAGCCTCTCGGTGGGCTCCTGTCGGGACTGTAGGACAGAAATCCGGCTTTGTCTTCGGCTTCGTTTTCGCCGCGATTTCAGAGCCCTCCGATACACTTCTGCTGCGGGCCGCGGGCGCGCCCGCGTGGGTCTGCTGCTTGCCCGCCGCCGGTTCCGGCCTGTAGTCTGACCCGCATGCTGCCTCAGGGAATGCCCACATGAGCTCCGTCCGGTTGCGCCTGCTCGTGCTGGCGCTGGCGCCGCTTGTCGTGCTGATGCCGGCGCTCCTGCTGATCGGGATGACCCGCTGGACAGCCGATTACGACAAGGTTCTGATCGCCAACGTGGAAAGCGACCTCAGGATCGCGGAGCAGTACCTGTCCCGGATCATGGCCGGCACGGGCGACGAACTTCGCGGCGTGGCCGAATCCGCGGAGTTCGCCCGGGTGCTCGACGGCGGCGGGGACGAGACAGCCGCCTTCTTCGAACGCCGAAAGGCGGCGATGGGTCTGGATTTCCTCTATTACCTCTCCGCCGATGAGGCCGCGGGTGTGGCGGATCACTGGCCGGTGATCGCCTCCGGGCTGGCCGGACGGGCGGACACGCGGATCGACATATTCGGCGCTTCCGATCTCGCGGGTTTGTCCCCCGAACTTGCGGCGCGCGCCCGGATCCCGCTGATCGAGACGGAGGCCGCCGTACCGACCACGCGGCTCGCCGAGGACCGTGGCATGGTCGTCCATGCGGCCAGCCCTGTGCGGCCTGGCGGCCGGACGGGCGTTCTGGTGGGCGGCATCCTGCTGAACCGGAACCTCGACTTCATCGATTCGATCAACGCGCTGGTCTACCTGAACGCGGTGACCGGCGGCGAGCGGCAGGGCACGGCGACGCTCTTTCTCGACGACGTGCGCATTTCGACAAACGTGCGGCTCTTCGAGGACGTGCGCGCGCTCGGTACGCGGGTTTCCGCAGCGGTGCGCGGGGAGGTGCTGGGCGAGGGCCACACCTGGCTCGACCGCGCCTTCGTGGTCAACGACTGGTACATCTCCGGCTACCTGCCGCTGACCGACAGCTTCGGCGAGCGGGTCGGCATGCTTTATGTGGGGTTTCTGGAAGCGCCGTTCGACGCCGCCAAACAGGCCGCATACCTGTGGATGATGGTGGCCTTTGCGGCGGTGCTGGCGCTCTCGGTGCCGGTGTTCCTGTGGATGGCCAAGGGGATCTTCGCGCCGCTGGAGCGCATGAACGACACGATGCGGCGGGTCGGGCAGGGTGACTTGTCGGCCCGCAACAACCACCGCGGCAGCCGGGACGAGATCGGCCTCGTCGCGGCCCATCTCGACGACCTGCTGGACCAGGTCCAGGACCGCGACCGCAGGCTGCGCGAATGGGCCGACGTGCTGCACGAGAGGGTAGAGCAACGGACCTCAGAGCTGCGGGAGGCCAACGTGAAGCTGGAGGAGACCTTCCAGCAGCTGGTGATGAGCGAGAAGCTCGCCTCGATCGGAGAGATTACCGCCGGGGTGGCGCACGAGATCAACAACCCCGTCGCCGTGATCCAGGGCAATGTGGACGTGATCCACGAGATCCTCGGGCGCGAAGCGGAGCCGGTAGCGACCGAGCTCGACCTGATCGATCGGCAGGTGGCCCGGATCCAGACCATCGTCGGCAAACTCCTGCAATTCGCCCGGCCCGGCGACTTCGCCGGCAGCGATCCTTGGGTGGACCTAGGGGCGGCGGTCGAGGATTGCCTGGTCTTCGTCGAGCACGAGATATCGAGTCGCGGGATCGAGGTACGAAAGGCCCTCGACCCGTCGCCGCCGGTGCGGATCGATCTGGGAGAGTTGCAGCAGGTCGTGGTGAACCTGATCGTCAACGCGGCGCAGGCGATGGAGCAGGGCGGCCGGATCGACCTGTCACTGCGCCCGGAGGCTCGGGAAGGGCGCGAAGGCGTAGGCCTGAGCGTTGCGGACACCGGGCCTGGCATCCCCGAAGGCCGGCTTGGCGCGGTGTTCGATCCGTTCTTCACGACCAAGCAGGCGGAAGGGACGGGCTTGGGGCTCTCGATCTCGCAGACGCTCGTGCAGCGGGCTGGCGGTCTGATCACGGCCCGAAACCGTCCGGAGGGCGGAGCAGAGTTCCGCGTCTGGCTTCCGGTCACCGATCCATTGGGGGAAGATGCATGATTCAAGTGATGCTTATCGGATCGAAAATCCCATTCCATTTCGGATACTTGAAAAGCCTTCTTGATCCTCCGCGCGAAACCGAGTTTGCGCCGTCAGATGCCAAAGCCCGCGTAGGGGAGAAACCGTACCGGCATGCCCGGCTCGACCGCAATCGGCCCATCCGGCAGCTCGACAAGCCCGGTCGCCCAGCTGAGCCCGCTGATCCGGCCCGAGCCTTCCGAGGCGAAGACTTCGGCTGCCCCTTGGTCGTTCAGTCGGGCGCGGAGGTATTCTCGCCGTCCGGGCTTCTTGGATTTGGTGAACGCGGCCGGCACGTCGAACCCCATCGGCGCGACCCAGCCCGCGCCGGCCATGAGTGACAGCGCAGGACGCGCGAAGATCAACGCGCAGACCAACGCCGCGACCGGGTTGCCCGGCAGCCCGAAGACCGGCGCGCCTTGCCACGTGGCCAGCGCAAGCGGCCGGCCGGGCTTGAGCGCGATCCGCCAGCTCGACAGGGTGCCGCGTGAGGACAGCAGGGCGGAGACGTGGTCCTCGTCGCCCGCCGAAGCTCCGCCGGAGGTGAGGATCACGTCGGCCTGCTCCGTGCCGTCATTCAGTCGGCGTTCGATCTCCGTGGAGTCGTCCCTGACGTGACCGAGGTCCACCGGGGCGTAGCCCCAGCCCTCCGCGAGGCGCAGCAGCATCGGCCGGTTGGCGTCCCAGATCTGGTGCGGCTGGGCGGGCAGATCGGGCGAGGGGATGATCTCGTCTCCGGTCGACAGCACGCCGACCCGCAAGCGCCGATGCACCGCGACCTCCGCAATGCCGAGGGCGGACAGCAGCGCCAGGTCGGGCGCCCTGAGGCGCTGCCCCGCTGGCAGCGCCGTGCCGCCCTCGTCCACGTCCTCGCCCGCCTTGCGGGTGTTCGCGCGTGGCTTCACAGGTCCGTCGAAGACCACCGAAGCGCCATCGCTCGCCGTGTCCTCCTCCAGCACGACCGTATCCACGCCCTCGGGCAGGATCGCCCCCGTGAGGATGCGGATCGCGGCGCCCTCGGGCACGGGCTGGCCATAGGGTTGTCCGGCTGCGGCGCGGCCGTCGACCAGCGGCAGGCGCTGCGGCCCAGCACCGGTGGCGGCGTGGGCGAAGCCGTAGCCGTCGACCGCGGAGTTGGGCGAGGGCGGGTTGGAGCGCCGGGCCCGGCACGGCTCGGCCAGGATTCTTCCACCCGCGTCCGCCGTGGCGCAGGTCTCGATCCCGGCAACGGGGATCAGAGCCTGCCGCAGCCGCGACAGCGCCTCGTCCACCGGCACCCAGTCCACGCCCTGCGGCATGGCGAAACAATCGTCCCGCAGCCGCGGCGGCTCCAGCGTCGCGGGCAGGGCGCGGCGCAGGTCCAGCACGTGGTCGGCGCCAAGAACCGGTGCGAACGTGGCGGCGAGGAGGTCGGGCAGGGCGCCTTCCTCGGACAGCGCGAGCAGCGCCATGGCCATCTGCCGGGCCTGTGCTTCGGCCGGGGTGGTTCCGGGGTGCGCTTCGGCGAAAGCATGTGCTTCGGCCGCCAGCAAGGCCGGATCGATGCGGGCGACGAGCAAGGGGGCGGAGGTTGCGCCGGGCCAGGTGGCGGCCTCCGGGCCGCATGGCTCACGCCAGGCCTCGGGCGCGTCGTTCACGCCGAGCAGGGTCGCGCCGGCTGGTGCCTCGGAGAGCATCAGGACGGCTTCGGCGGGGTCAGTGCAGCGATGGGCCGTAACGCTCCCAGACGTGGCGATGGCCAGCCAGAGGCCATCCTCCGCCGGGGTCACGATGGCGACGCGGTCGCACTTCACAGGCCGACCTCCTTCAGGATGAAGCCGGCGATGGCGGCTGTGTCGTCGAGGTCGAAGACCGGGAGCGTTGCATCCGGCAAAGGGCAATCGGAAGCGATCGCCCGGATCGAGTCGTTGCCATCCGAGAGCGGCGGCTTGCCGGTTTCCTGCCGGTAGGCCTCGACCTTCGGATGCGGCGCGCGCTTGTAGCCCTCGATCAGGACCAGGTCGACCGGGGACATGCGGGTCAGCAACTCGTCGAGCGCCGGCTCGGCTGCGCCACGCAGCTCGTTCATCAGGGCCCATCGGTTGGGCGAGGCCAGCAGCACCTCGCGTGCCCCGGCCTCCCGGTGGCGGAAGCTGTCCCGTCCGGGCTGGTCCACATCGGTGTCGTGGTGGGCGTGCTTGACGGTCGACACGCTGTGCCCCCGCGCGGCGATTTCCGCGACCAGCCGCTCCATCAACCCGGTCTTGCCGGCGTTCTTCCAGCCAGTCACCCCATAGAGCCTCATTGCGCCTCCAGCAGGCGCTCGGCGGCGCGTATGTCCTCGGGGGTGTTGACGTTGAAGAAGGGGTCGCGGGTCGTGGCGTCGAACTCGGCGAGTCCGGCCTCGTGACGGTCGGTCCAGAGCACGACCTTGCGCAGCCCGTCCTCCAGCGCGGCCCGCAGATCGTGCCGAAGCGACACCGGCCAGAGCCCGAAGGTGGGTTGGCGCCAGAGCTTGCGGTCGCTGTCGCGGGACCCGGCCAGCGCCAGGCCCTTGGGGCCGGCGGCGGCGGAAAGCCGGGCGACGAGGTCCTCCGGGAAGAAGGGGGTGTCGGCAGCGGCGGTCACGATGGCAGGGACGCCCGCCTCGGCGGCCCAGTCCAGGCCGGCCAGAACGCCCGCAAGCGGACCGGGGTGGCCCGGTATCGGGTCCGGCAGGATCGGCAAGCCGAACTCGGCCAGACGCGCAGGGTCCCCGTTGGCATTGAGCGCCATTGCCCCGACCTGCGGCGCCAGCCGGGAGATCACGTGGTCGATCAGCCGCCGGTCGCCCAGTGGCCGCAGCCCCTTGTCGCCGCCGCCCATGCGTGTCGCGAGGCCGCCGGCGAGGATTACCCCTGCGATATCAGCCATCGTAGGCCGCCTTGCGCCGGTGTTTCGACGCCTCTTCCGAGACGGCGGACGGGTCCGCGTCGCGTAACAGCCGTTCCTCGCCGGACAGGCAGACGAAGCGCTGCCCGCGCATCCGGCCTACCAGCGTCAGCCCGACCTGGCGGGCAATTTCGACGCCCCAGGCGGTGAAGCCCGAGCGGGACACCAGCGCCGGAATGCCCATCTGGGCGGTCTTGATCACCATTTCGGAGGTCAGCCGCCCGGTCGTGTAGAGGATCTTGTCCTCCGCCGGCACGCCGTGACGGAACATGAAGCCCGCGATCTTGTCGACCGCGTTGTGCCGGCCGACATCCTCCATGTAGACGAGCGGCCTGTCCCGCTGGCACAGCACGGTGCCGTGGATCGCCCCGGCTTCGAGGTAGAGCGAGGGGGTGGTGTTGATCTCTTTCGCCAGCGCGTAGAGCCAGCTCGTACGGATCTCGGCCGGCGGCAATGCCAGACCCTCGAGCCCCTCCATCATGTTGCCGAATACCGTGCCGACCGCACAGCCGCTGGTGCGGATCTTCTTCTGCATCTTCTCCTCGTAGGAGGTCTCGCGCGCGGTGCGAACCACGACGGTCTCGATCTCCTCGTCGAAATCGACCCCGGTGACCTCGTCGTCGTCCAACAGCATGCCCTGGTTCCGCAGGAACCCGAGGGCCAGGTATTCGGGGTAGTCGCCGATGGTCATGGCGGTGACAACCTCCTGCCGGTTGAGGAAGATCGTTAGCGGACGTTCTTCTACCACCGAGATCTCTGTCTCGGCGCCGGTGTGATCGGTGCCCGATATCCGGCGCGTCAGGCGGGGATCTGTCGGGGAGGGGAGGATTGGGTAATCCGGAGGTGTCACGCTGGGTGTCCTGTCGGGGGTGGGCTATCGTTTACGTCGGCCATCCTGTCGGCTGCCAGTGCAAGTTGCAAGCCGCCAGCCCATGGCATTCTAATGCTCCGTCGGGCGGCGTGGACAGATTGTCCAGCCGGCGCACCGGTCTCCGTGCCGATTGGGTCATTCTGCTTTTTTTGTCGCCGTGCCAGCCATTTGTGCTGGAACTGCCGGGAGCGGCCTGACAGGTTCGCCCCCAAACAGGGAGGGTGGTCGACGGATGGTCGATCTTTGGAGCGGGCTGGTCCAGGCATTCTGGCTGGTCGTGACGTTCAATTCGGAACTCGTCGAGATCGCGCTCCGCTCGCTGCGGGTGTCGTTCACGGCGTTGCTCGTCGCCTCGCTGATCGCCATGCCCCTCGCCGCGATCCTCGCCGTGAAGCGGTTCCGCTGGCGGCGGGTGGTGATCGCGGTGCTCAACGCGCTTATGGGCCTGCCGCCGGTCGTCGTGGGACTTGTCGTCTACGTGCTGCTCTCGCGCTCCGGGCCGCTCGGGGTTCTGGGGCTGCTCTTCACCCCGACAGCGATGGTGATCGCGCAGGTCATCATCATCGTGCCGCTGATCGCCAGCATCGCCCACCAGTCGCTGCGAGATCTCTGGCAGGAATACCACGACCTGCTGATCTCGATGAACGTCACACAGATGCAGAAGGTCTCCACGCTTTTGTGGGATGCCCGCCGTGCGCTGCTGACCGCGGCGCTCGCGGGCTTCGGACGGGCGATCGGAGAGGTCGGGGCGATCATGATTGTCGGCGGCAACATCGACCATGCGACCCGGGTGCTGACCACGGCGATCGCGCTGGAGACCGGCAAGGGCGATTTCGCGCTGGCCCTGGCGCTCGGCTTCGTGCTGATCGCGCTGGCGATCTCGGTGAGCCTGGCGATCCACTGGCTCAGTCGTACCGAACGGGAGGGCAGTTGGTGAGTTCGCTTTTCCCCGTCGTGCTGGAAGGCGCCGAGACGGCGCGACGCGGGCAGGTGTTGGCCGGCCCGGTGAACCTGACGCTGGGCGGGCAGGGCATCTGCGTCGTGCTCGGCCCAAACGGCGCTGGCAAGACCTCGCTCCTTCGGCTGATGCACGGGGCGGCCCGGCTGACGGCAGGCTCGATCCGCTGGTCCTGCCCGACGTCGAAGGCGCGCCGGGCGCAGGCCTTCGTGTTCCAGCGGCCGGTGATGCTGCGCCGAACGGTGCTGGAGAACCTCGCCTATCCGCTGCGGATCCGCGGTGTTCGGCGGCGGGAGGCGATGCAGCGCGCCACGGACTGGGCGGGGCGCGTGGGCCTCGGCGGCATGCTCGACCGGCAGGCAACCGTCCTGTCCGGTGGCGAGCAGCAGAAGCTCGCGCTTGCCCGTGCGCTGATCGCCGAACCGGCGCTCCTGTTTCTCGACGAGCCCTGTGCGTCTCTCGACGGCCGAGCGATGCGCGAAATCGAGGAGATCCTTGTGGCGGCCCGGGCCTCCGGCACACGCCTGATCCTGTCGACGCACGACATGGGGCAAGCGCGGCGGCTGGCGGACGAGGTCGTCTTCATGCTGCACGGCAAGGTGCACGAAACCGGCCCTGCGCAAACCTTTTTCAATCACCCCGCAACGCCCGAAGCCCGGGCATTTCTGCATGGAGACATTGTCGAATGATCAGGAAGCTTTCTGTCGCGCTCTGCGCGCTTGCCATCGGCACCGCTGCCCAAGCGGCAGACGTGATGAAGATGGCCGTTACCACCTCCTTTCACAACTCTGGTCTGGCCGAGGTTCTTCTGCCCGAGATCCTGACCGATCTGGATCTGGAAGTGCAGCTTCTGGTCGTCGGAACTGGCCAGGCGCTCAAGCTGGGTGAGACCGGCGACGTGGACGCGATCCTCGTTCACTCCCGCGCGGCCGAGGAAGCCTTTGTCGAGCAGGGCTTCGGCACCCATCGTCGCGAGATCATGTACAACGATTTCGTCTTCATCGGGCCGGAGGCCGACCCGGCGGGCGTGAAGGGCGCGGAGAGCGCCGTCGACAGCCTGCAGAAGATCGCTTCCGCCGAAGCGAAGTTCGTCAGCCGGGGCGATGACAGCGGCACCCACAAGATGGAGCTGAGCCTGTGGAAGACGGCCGGGCTGGACGCCGGGAGCTTCGGGGAATGGTACAGCGCCGTGGGCGCCGGCATGGGCGCGGCGCTGAACACCGCCGCGGGGCTCGACGCCTACATCCTCTCGGATCGTGCGAGCTGGCTGAACTTTGGCAACAAGGCCGATCTGGGGCTGCTCTTTTCGGGCGATCCGGTGCTGTTCAACCAGTATGCATTCCTGCCGGTCAACCCGGAGAAGCATGGCCATGTCCGGAATGACCTGGCGATGAAGCTGGAATACTGGCTGACCTCCGACAAGGCGAAGGGTCTGATCGACGGCTACACGATCGGCGGTGAGACGCTGTTCGTCTTCAACGCCGAGCCGATGTGAGCGGCGCGCGCAGGCCGGGGGGCCGGTCGGCGCCTATTCGTCGAGCGAGCCGTGAATGGCGAACTGCTCAAGTCCCGCGTTCTCTGGACTGATGAGCCTGTAGGCCTCGCGCACGCCCGATGGTGTCAGTTCCCGGGCAACCGTCAGCAGGGTGTTCGGCTCGTGTTCGTCGCAAAGATCGCGCATGTGGGCGATCTCTTCGGCAGCCACCGGTCGGGCTGCTTCGACGGACGGCGCGCCGTAGTAGGTGACGAAATGCTGTGCCAGCAGGTCCCTCAGGGTTTCGAGCTCGGCGGCCTCGATCTGCGTCACCGCGACGAAGGTCACGCGCCCGCTGGTCTCGAGCCCGAACCAGCCGTTCGCGAAGGCCTGCCGCGCCTTGCCGCTCAGGTCGCTCTCGGTCCAGTCGGAGAACTCGAAGCCGCCGGATATACACCATTCCCCGGTGCGCGCCGGCACGGCATAGACCCGCTGGTCGCTCTCGTCGAAATGGATGGCGCGGGCGAGGTTCATGGGGTGGTCTCCAGAATCGTCGTCAAGGGGATCAAGTGGGTGGTCTGCGCGTCGCGCAGGAGCATGCCGAAATCCTCGTCGACACCGAGAAAGGTGCCGGTGAGATCGCCGGAGGTGGCTTCCTCGCCAATCCCCTGCGCCAGCCCGCGCCACTCCGCATGGAGCGCGCGCGCGCCGTCGTCCTCCCAACTGGCAATCCAGTTGAGCGTGTGCCGCGCCCAGGCTTCCAGCAGCCGCGGCGGCGAAACATCGGCGCAGCCCTCGATGTAGAGCGCCGTGCGGTCTGGCGTGTCGCCGGGGCGGTCGGTCTCCGGGATAAGCGGCAGGGTCAGGCCGACGACCATCCAGCCGGGAATGGCACCCGGGTCTCGCGTGTCGGCCAGGATACGCAGGCCGCCGCAGTTCGCGCCGTTGACGAGGATCCTGCCGTCCCAGCCGAGGTGGACCGCCACTTCTGGCGGGGCAAGCGCGCCGAGCGCGTTCTGGAAGCTGACCCCGCAGAGCGGCAACATCGCCATCGCCTTGCCCAGCGGCACGTCGGGCGCGAACACCAGAGCCGCCTGCAGCCGCGAGGCGCCGAGGTTGTAGGCCACCAGCCCCGCGTCGCACCCAAGCGTCGCGCGCATCACGGCATGCTCGACCGCGTCGTCGCCGGTCTCCTCGCCCCACATCAGCGGCGGGAAGGTCAGCTCTTCGGTCTCCGTCATCGTCATGCCACGCCCGCCTCGACGAGAGACCGCGCGACCTGTTCGAAGGCTTTCGCCTGTGCGCTGTCAGGCTGGCTCACCGCGATCGGTGCGCCCCCATCTGCGGCCAGCCGGATCTGCAGGTCTAGCGGCACTTCAGCCAGCAGCGGAACCCCTAGCTTGGCGGCCTCCGCCGCCACTCCGCCGTGGCCAAACACATGCTCCTCGTGGCCGCACTGCGAACAGATGTGGGTGCTCATGTTCTCGATCATGCCAAGGATCGGCACGTTAAGCTGGCGGAACATGTCGATCCCCTTGCGGGCATCGAGCAGCGCAACGTCCTGCGGGGTGGAGACGATGACCGCACCGTCCACCTGCGCCTTCTGGCTGAGCGTCATCTGCACGTCGCCGGTTCCAGGCGGCAGGTCCACGAGCAGAACGTCGAGCGCGCCCCACTGGACCTGGGTCAGCATCTGCTGCAGCGCGCCCATCAGCATCGGTCCGCGCCAGACCACGGCCTGATCCTCGTTGGTCATCAGCCCGATGGACATCATGGTCACGCCGTGATTGCGCAGCGGCAGGATCGTCTTGCCGTCCGGGCTTGCCGGGCGGCCGGAGACGCCGAGCATCCGTGGCTGCGAGGGGCCATAGACATCGGCATCCAGCAAGCCCACGCGGCGTCCCATCTGCGCGAGTGCACAGGCGAGGTTGGCGGCCACGGTGGACTTGCCGACGCCGCCCTTGCCGCTGGCAATCGCCACGATATGCGCGATCCCGGGGATCTTCTGTGGCCCTTTCGGCTCGGCCGGGCGCTGCGGGCGCAGGTCGGGCGGGGCCTTCTCGGTGTGGCCGGTCATCACGATGGACACCGCCGTCACGCCCTCGAGTGCGCCGAGCGCGGCCTCGGCCTCGGCCTTTGCTGTCTCATAGGCGGCGGAGTGTTGCGGCGGGATCTCAAGCACGAAACGCACCGCGCCCGCGTCCGAGACGTTCAGCGCACGGACCACGCCGCTGCCCACGATGTCGGTGCCTGCGACCGGATCGGAGATCTTCTTGAGCGCCGCCAGGACGGCTTCCCTGTCGATGGCCAAGGGGTTACTCCCGACCGGAGATCTTGCCGGTGACCTCGTGGGTCATGCCGAGTTCCTCGATGGTGACGACCGCCTTGATGGCATAGCTCTTGCCCTCGGTCTCGGCGCCTCGCAGTGCTTCCTCGATTGCCTGCTGCGAGGTCACGCCGACCTGCTTCAGGAACTTTCGCATCGACATGTTGAAATCGTCGCTCATGGCCTGTTTCCTTTCACTCGATTGACGGACCGAAGCCTACCTGCCTAGGTTTGTCCATGGGAATGCGCGTTCTGCTCTTCTGTTCCGTGCTTCTCCTGCCCCCGGCAGCGGGGCGGGCGGACGAGAAGCTCGTGCGTCTCTACGTGCCGCCGGAGCTGGTGGAAACCGGGCTCATGCAGCACATCTTGCCGCGCTTCTCTCTCAAGACGCAGATCCGGGTCGAACTGGTCGACAGCGCCGGGGAAGCCGAGCTGCTGCTGGGCGGCGATGGGACGGCGCTGTTCGAAGGGGCGGGCCAGGTCTGGCATCTGGGGAGGCAGGGCGCGGGCGGCGCGGCGGCCGAGCGGTTCGCGGAGTGGCTCGGCTCCGATGTCGGCCGGAACACGGTGACGGGCTTCGCCCCCGACGGCGTGGCGATCTTCGCTCTTCCCGGCCCGACCGAGACGGAGACCGTGGCGATCGCGCCCGATGGAGACGCGGCCCTCGGCTGGACGGTGTCGCGAGAGAAATGCACCCGCTGCCACGCGGTGGACGACGAAAGCCGGATGGCCGGTATCGGCTCCACCCCGAGCTTCAGCGTCCTGCGCAGCCTGGGCGACTGGGAATACCGGTTCTCCACCTTCTACGCGCTCAACCCGCACCCGTCCTTCACCATCATCGAGGACGTGACGCCGCCGTTTCCGGAAAACCGGCCGCCCCCCATCTCGCCGATCCAGCTGTCGCTGGAGGAGGTGGAGGCCGTGCTGGCCTTTGTCGCGGCGATGGAGGCCGCGGATCTCGGGGCGCCCCTGCATCATCAGTGATCGCGACGCTTCTTGAGGTAATCGTCGGTTGTGCGCGGTCTCGGGCGCTCGCCGCCGGCGAAGGGGTTGTCCTGGGAATGGAACTGCGCGTTGACCCGGCAATTGTCGCACATCTGGATCATCCGTAGCTTGTCGGGCCCGGCAAACATCGAGTGGCTTTCAAGCTTGGCCGTGATCTTCTCGATGGTCGACTTCACGCCGAAGAGCGCGCCGCATTCGATGCAGGCAAAGGGCTCTTCCTCGTTCAGGATCTCCTGCTGCAGGGCACTGTCCGAGAGGTTCAGCCGCGGTTCGTAGGCGATCGCGTCCTCGGGGCAGATATGGGCGCAGAGCCCGCATTGCAGGCAGGCATCCTCCTGAAAGCGCAGCTGCGGCAGATCCGGGTTGTCGCCAAGCGCGCCGGAGGGGCAGAGCGACACGCAGGACAGGCAGAGGGTGCAGGCCTCGGTGTCGACCAGAACGGCGCCATAGGGCGCACCCTCGGGCAGCGGCAGGGCGTCGGTTCCGGGATGCAGCGCCTTCGCGGCCTGCCGGGTGATCTGGCGGCGGGTGCCCATCGGGCGGATCGGCGCGGCGATTGGGGCAGGGGCCGATTCCGTGTAGAGCGCGTCCGACATGGCGTCTGGATCGGTCAGGTCGAGTATGCGTACCTTTTCCTCACCGGCAATCGCCCGCGCGAGCGCGACCTGCGCTTCCATCGCGTCGCGATCCGCGCCACGGCCGGGCAGCAGGCTGACCGATGCGAAGCCTGCCGCGAGCGCCGCGACGGCCTCCGCGTGGCCGAAGGCGCCGATGGCCGGCAGGTCCATCGGGATGACGTCGGCCGGCAGGCCCGCACCATAGCGGGCGGAGAGTGCGATCATCTCGACTCCGTCGGCATCATGCACCAGAAGCCGCGGCGCGGTGCTGCCGGCTTCGAGATAGGCGCGGGCCAGCGTCTGAATCCGGCGGAAGATCAGCTCCACCGTCGGCGCGTCGTAGGAAATCGCGCCGGAGGGGCAGGCGGCGGAACAGGCGCCGCAGCCGGCGCAGATCTCCGGGTCGACCGTCACATGGTCGCCGTCCGGCGTGATGGCGCCGGTCGGGCAGAGATCAAGGCACCTGGTGCAGCCGGTCTGCTCCGCGCGGGAATGGGCACAGAGCAGCGGCTCGGTGCGGACGTAAAGCGGCTTCTCGAAGGTGCCGACCAGGTGCGAGGCCGCAAGGGTCGCCGCGGCCACTGCCGGCGGATGGCC
This sequence comes from Tropicimonas aquimaris, assembly GCF_042676185.1. Taxonomy (NCBI): domain Bacteria; kingdom Pseudomonadati; phylum Pseudomonadota; class Alphaproteobacteria; order Rhodobacterales; family Roseobacteraceae; genus Tropicimonas; species Tropicimonas aquimaris. Next base: position 426,241 of record NZ_JBHTJT010000007.1, read on the forward strand.
GGGATCTGCCCGCAGGTAGCCCTCGCGCTTCTCGTGCGCAGGGAACAGCGGAGACTCCCCGCGCAGGTCGAGGATTATGTCGCACTGGGAGCGGCCGCCATCGCGTGGCTCGGTGAGGGTGAACGCGCCGCGACCGCCGGGCTCGACCTGCTGCAGGGCGTCGATCACCACGTCAAACCGCCCGAGAGCGCCGCTCGCGCGGCGCAGCCGTCCGACGACGACGTCGTAGGCGCGGTTCTCCGGCAACTCGTCGGCGCTTTCCAGCAGCACGGTCACGCCGAGATGGTCCTGAAGCTGCTCGGCGGCCGCCAGCGCGACCTTGGGCGCGCCGAGGATCAGGCACAGCCCCTCGGACACGATGTCGAGCGTCTTTTGCGGAAAGGCGGGCAGCATGGCCTCAGCCGCCAGCGCGGACATTTTGGGCAGTTTCGGGGCGTCGTCGGCGCTCCAGCCCGCCCGGTCCCGCAGGTCGAGAACAGGGGCCGGATCGACCCCGATCTCGGCCGCCAGAGCCTCGAATGTGCGTGCTTCCTGGGTGCAGCAAATAATCGCGTCACCCGCCGCAAGGGCCGCCGCGGCGCGGTCGATCTGACTGGTGCAGAGCGCGGTGCAGGGGCTTTTGACGTCGAGCCCGGTTGTCTTGCGAAGTCCGTCGGTGTCGACATGCTGACTGCCCAAGCAATCGCATGTTATCAAAGACTTGGGCATGGTTCCTCCCTTGGCCGGACGGTGCGTTACAGGGGCATCCGAGCGGTTCTGCGCGGGCAGCCTAGCCGCGATTCGCAGCCGGGGACAACCGATTTCGCTGAGCTTCGAAGGCCGCTTCGAGCGATCGGTTTCGCGGGCGAGGAGGGGATTTGATTCGACCGTTCGGTGCGGGCGTAACTCAGACAAAAACACTCAGGTTGGACAATTCGTCCTTGGCGTCAGGAAGCAGCCTCCGGGGCAGGGCAAATTGTCCTTGGCGATCACTTGTCGACGATGGTGCACAAAAAACCCTTTCGCAGATGCGGGTTGCTGCCCCATTGTGGAGGCCGGAGGAGTTGCGCGCGTGTTTCACAATCCTAGCCAGTATCGGACGCTGCCCATCGGGGTGGTCATCCGCCGCTCGCCCGGCGTCACCCGCTGGGCTCGGTGGAGTTGGAAGGCGACCGCCGTGCTGCCAGGTGCCGCGGCCGCCGATTGGCGGGAACTGCGCCGCGACGTCGAGCGCGTCGAATTCCACGCTGCGACCGTTCCCCTCGAGTTGCACGGGGCCGAGACGGAGGCCTACTTGCACGGGCTGACTGCCGAGGTTCCCTGCATCTACGTGATCCTGCGATCCATAACCGGCGAATGGCCGCTGGAGGTGGTGCTTGCCACCGCCTCGCCCTACGAGGCGCAGGATTACGCGGACAGCGGCGAGGAGATTGTCGAGAAGGTGCCGATGACTGCAGGGCTCGAGGCCTGGGTCTGGGAGTTCGTCGATGCCTTCCATAAGGAAGAGGTCTTCGTGAAGCGCCGTCGCGACAAGAAGCGGATCGACATCGTCGAGGACGGTATCGGCGATCCGCGGGTCGACAAGCCGGCGGATGTCTATGCGTCTCCCGCGCTCAAGCGGAGGCGGCTGCAATGAGGGGCGGCGATTTCTGGAGCCGTCGCAAGGCGGCGGTCGAGGCCGAGGCCCGGACTGAGGCGGCAGCTGTCGAGGCGGCCAGCGAGGCCGAGGCAGAGGCCGCGCTGGCGGAACGCGACGATGCCGAGATCTTGGCCGAGCTGGGTCTGCCCGAGCCGGAGACGCTGGAAACCTCGGAGCAGGTGCGCGCCTTTCTCACCTCTGCGGTGCCACAGCGCCTGAAGACCCGCGCCCTGCGCCGGCTCTGGACGACGAATCCGGTGCTCGCCAACCTCGATGGTCTGAACGACTACGACACCGATTTCACCGATGCCGCGACCTGCGTGGAGAACATCCAGACGCTCTACAAGGTGGGCCGAGGGATGGTCGACCGGGCGCTCGAAGTGCCGGCGGACCCCGCCCCAGAGCAGGATGCGCCGGACGAGATAGAGGCGCCTGAAGAACTGGTCGCGGCCAGCGAGCCGCCGTCGGCGGAGGAGCCCGCCGAAACCGATGCGCCACAGGAAATCGCGACAGCGCAGGAGGCCGCGCCGACGGTCGGCCGGATGCGCTTTCGCTTCGAGACAGGTTGATGACGGAAGAGACGAAGATGACCGCAGCTGACGCAGCCCTGGACAGGACCATCGCCGAGGAGGATCGCTTCCGGGCCGACCTCTACAATTTCCTCGGGCTGCTCCTTGCCGCACCGCCCGACGAGGGATTGCTCGCGCAGACGGCCGCGCTCAGTGGCACCGACAGCGAACTGGGCCGCGCCATCGACACGCTTTCGAGCGTCGCCAAGGTCTCCCGCCCCAAGAAGGTCGAGGGCGAGTTCGGCCGGCTGTTCATCGGTCTCGGCCGGGGCGAGCTGCTGCCCTATGCGAGCTATTACCTTACCGGATTTCTCAACGAGAAGCCGCTGGCCGCCCTGCGCCGGGACATGGTCGCGCGCGGCATGGTCCGCGCAGAGGACAAGTTCGAGCCCGAGGACGGGATCGCGAGCCTGATGGAGATGATGGGGGCGATGATCGTCGGCCGCTTCGGCAGGCCGGCCGACCTCGCGACCCAGAAGGACTTCTTCAACAAGCACATCCGGCCCTGGGCCGGTCACTTTTTCACGGATCTCGAAGGGGCGAAGAACTCTGTCTTCTACGCGCCGGTCGGCACTGTTGGCCGTCTGTTCATGGAGATCGAGGCGGAAGCCTTTCGGATGAGCGCGGGCTGACGAGGCCCGCAACAACGGCGGCATGCCGCCACCCACAGGAGAGAGGAGGCACCTTTCATGACCAAGAAGCCAGAGGACGCGACGAGCCGTCGCGACTTCCTGAAGCTGGCGGGAACGGCCGCGCCGGTGGCCGCGCTGGCGGTGACCGCGGGGGCCTCGGGGGCCGAAGCCGCCGAACCCGATCCGAGCGTCGAGACGATGCAGGATACCGCGCACACCCGCGCCTACTACAGCAGCGCGCGATTCTGATCGCACGATGCACGCTGCGCGCAGTTGCAATTGCGCGAGGCACCCCCGGCCCTGGGCTACTGGTTGCGTGACGCCCGACCGCCCGAGCCACCATCGAGAAACCACGCGAGCGCGGCGCCAGTCCGTGCAAGCCAGGGAGTGAAACCATGTTGAGGAAGAAGACCAACGGGGTTGCGAGACGCCCCCAGCGGAACACCCTCCTGACCGAGGCCGCGAGCGCCTCTGTCGATCGCCGCGCCTTCTTGCGCGGATCCGGCCTCGTGATCGGGGGTCTGTCGGCCATTGCGGCGACAGGCGGCACCGTCACCCAGGCCACCGCCCAGACCGTTGCACCGAAGCCGGTGGAACTGAAGAAATCCGTGTGTACCCATTGTTCCGTCGGTTGCACCGTGATCGCGGAAGTCTCCGACGGTGTCTGGATCGGGCAGGAGCCCGGCTGGGACAGCCCGTTCAACCTCGGTGCGCATTGCGCCAAGGGGGCGTCGGTCCGCGAGCACGCTCACGGCGAGCGCCGCCTCAAGTACCCGATGAAGAAAGAGGGTGGCGAGTGGAAGCGCATCTCCTGGGAGCAGGCGATCGACGAGATCGGCGACCAGATGCTGGCGATCCGCGAGGAAAGCGGCCCTGACAGCGTCTACTGGCTCGGCTCGGCAAAGCACAGCAACGAGCAGGCCTACCTGTTCCGCAAGTTCGCCGCCTACTGGGGCACGAACAACGTGGACCACCAGGCCCGTATCTGTCACTCCACCACGGTTGCCGGGGTTGCGAACACATGGGGCTACGGCGCCATGACCAACTCTTACAACGACATCCACAATTCCAAGGCGATCCTGATCATCGGCGGCAACCCGGCCGAGGCGCACCCCGTCTCGCTGCTGCACGTGCTGCGCGCCAAGGAGCAGAACAACGCCCCGCTGATCGTCTGCGATCCGCGGTTCACCCGCACGGCGGCCCATGCCGACGAATATGTCCGGTTCCGTCCGGGCTCGGACGTGGCGCTCGTCTGGGGCATCCTCTGGCACATCTTCGAGAACGGCTGGGAGGACAAGGAGTTCATCCGCACCCGTGTCTGGGGGATGGACCAGATCCGCGAGGAGGTCGCCCGCTGGACGCCCGACGAGGTGGAGCGCGTGACCGGCGCGCCCGAGTCCCAGCTTCGCCGCGTGGCGATGCAGCTGGCCAACAACCGTCCCGGCACCCTGATCTGGTGCATGGGCGGCACACAGCACACCAACGGCAACAACAACACCCGCGCCTACTGCATCCTGCAGCTCGCGCTCGGCAACATGGGCGTTGCCGGTGGCGGAACCAACATCTTCCGCGGCCATGACAACGTGCAGGGGGCGACCGACCTCGGCGTGCTCGCCGACACGCTTCCGGGCTACTACGGCCTCTCGGCCGGCGCCTGGGGCCACTGGGCCCGGGTGTGGGAAGAGGATCCCGAATGGCTGAAGGGCCGTTTCGCCACGATGAAAGGCGCCGACGGCAAGGACAAGCAGATGATGAACCTCACCGGTATCCCGGTGAGCCGCTGGATCGACGGGGTCCTTGAAGCCAAGGAGAACCTGGAGCAGCCGGACAACACCCGGGCCATGGTGCTCTGGGGGCATGCGCCGAACTCCCAGACCCGGATGACCGAGATGAAGACGGCGATGGAGAAGCTCGACCTGCTGGTCGTGGTGGACCCGTACCCGACGGTCTCGGCGATCCTGCACGACCGCACCGACGGCTGCTACCTGCTGCCGGCTGCGACCCAGTTCGAGACCCGTGGCTCGGTGACCGCCTCGAACCGCTCGCTCCAGTGGCGTGAGCAGGTGGTGGATCCGCTGTTCGAGTCCAAGCCGGACCACGTGATCCTTGCGATGTTCTCGAAGAAATTCGGGTTCGACGACCGGATCTTCCGCAACATTTCGATGGATGGCGAACTCGAGCCGAACATCGAGGACCTGACGCGGGAGTTCAACCGTGGCATGTGGACGATCGGTTACACCGCACAGAGCCCGGAGCGGCTGAAACTCCACATGGAGAACCAGCACACCTTCGATCGCACGACGCTGCAGGCGGTCGGCGGTCCGGCCGACGGGGATTACTACGGTATGCCCTGGCCCGCGTGGGGAACTCCGGAGATGGACCACCCCGGTACGCCCAACCTCTACGACATGTCGAAGCCTGTCGCAGAGGGCGGTCTGACCTTCCGCGCGCGTTTTGGCGTCGAGCGGGACGGCCAGAACCTGCTGGCAGACGGCGTCTACTCGGCAGGCTCGGAGATCCAGGACGGCTATCCCGAGTTCACCATGCAGATGCTGATCGACCTCGGCTGGGACAAGGATCTTACGGCCTATGAACGGCGGATGATCGAGTACGTCGCCGGTTTCATCGACGAGCGTCCCGAGATGGGTGCGGAGGTCGGCGAGCAGTCGCAGACTGGCCCGTATCCGTCGGACTTCGCCGATGCGATCGGGGGCGTAAACTGGAAGACCGACCTTTCGGGCGGCATCCAGCGCGTTGCGATCGCGCATGGCTGTGCGCCCTTCGGCAACGCCAAGGCGCGCGCCGTGGTCTGGACCTTCCCCGACCCGGTGCCGATCCATCGCGAGCCGCTCTACACCAACCGGCGCGATCTCGTGGCGGATTACCCGACCTACGCGGACAAGATGTTCTGGCGGGTGCCGACCATGTACGAGTCGATCCAGAAGAACGACTTCTCGAAGGATTACCCGATCATCCTCACCTCCGGGCGACTGGTGGAATACGAGGGCGGCGGGGACGAGACGCGTTCGAACCCCTGGCTCGCAGAACTCCAGCAGGACATGTTCATCGAGATCAACCCGCGCGACGCCAATAACCTTGGTGTGCGGGACGGTGCGCAGGTCTGGGTCGAGGGTCCGGAGGGCGGCAAGGTCAAGGTCATGGCGATGGTCACACCGCGGGTGGGCGAGGGCGTTGCCTTCATGCCCTTCCATTTCGGCGGGCACTATCAGGGCGAGGATCAACGATCCAAGTACCCCGATGGGGCGGACCCCTACGTCTTGGGGGAAAGCACCAACGTCGCGCAGACCTACGGCTATGACTCGGTCACCCAGATGCAGGAGACCAAGGCCACCCTCTGCAAGATCATGCCAGCGTAAGGAGATAGAGAATGGCTAGAGCAAAATTTCTCTGCGACGCCGAGCGCTGCATCGAATGCAACGCCTGCGTTACAGCGTGCAAGAACGAGCACGAAGTGCCGTGGGGCATCAACCGCCGCCGCGTGGTGACCATCCAGGATGGTCAACCCGGTGAACGGTCGATCTCGGTGGCCTGCATGCATTGTTCGGACGCGCCATGCATGGCGGTCTGCCCTGTGGACTGCTTCTACCAGAACGAGGAGGGGGTGGTTCTCCACTCCAAGGACCTCTGCATCGGTTGCGGCTACTGCTTCTACGCGTGCCCCTTCGGCGCGCCGCAGTACCCGCAGGCGGGCAATTTCGGCTCCCGTGGCAAGATGGACAAGTGCACCTTCTGCGCCGGCGGTCCGGAAGAGACCCATTCCAATGCGGAGTTCTCCAAGTACGGTCGCAACCGGATCGCGGAAGGCAAGCTGCCGATCTGCGCCGAGATGTGCTCCACCAAGGCCCTGCTCGCAGGCGACGGCGATGTCGTCTCCGCGATCTATCGCGAGCGGGTCGTGGCCCGTGGCTTCGGCTCCGGAGCCTGGGGCTGGGGAACCGCCTACGACCAGAAGGGCGGCTGACCGAGGGAATGGCGGCCGGACACGCGCCGGCCGCCGCACCCACTTGCCCTGAATGCGCGGCTCGCCCGGGATCTTCGGATCCGGGGCGGGTCTGCGTTGTCCGGCAATTTCCAAGCTAGGATCGAGTGAGACAACATGAGCAATCGAAACTCCGGCTTCGGCGCATTCCTTGCCCTGACCGTGGTGGTCGTGATCGCCGCGCTGGTGGCATCTCTGGCCGCGCCCGATGCGAATGGCGTGGACGAGGCGGCCCTTGCGGCGGCCCGCGAGGCGACGGGCGGGGCGCAGACCCGCGAGGATATCATGGCCCGCCAGCGGGGTCTCTCCATCGACGACACCTTCCGTAGCTCCGCAATCGGCGATCCCGCCGCGGGGGCGGCCCCGAACCAGCAGCTCGGCACGCTTGGCGGGGTCTCCGACCCCGAGCTGTGGCGGGCGCTCCGCTACAACTCGGCCGATATCAACGCCTCGGCCCGTGGTCCCGCGACCAACGTCCTGATTCAGGATGGCGGCATGACCTGGCTCAACTTTCGCGAAAACATCATCGCCAAGTGGGGCGGATGGCTGTTGGTCGGCATGATCGGCCTTCTGGGGTTCTTCTACCTGACCCGCGGCCGGGTGCCGATCGCCGGCGAGAAGACCGGCCGGCTGGTCCTCCGCTTCGGAAGCATCGACCGATTCTGCCACTGGCTGACCGCCAGTTCGTTCATTCTGCTCGGCATCACCGGGCTGATTTCGATGTATGGCCGGCCGTGGCTGATCTCTGTCATGGGCAAGGAGGCCCATGCCGACCTCGCCCACTGGTCCAAGCTGATCCATAACAGCGTCAGCTTCGCCTTCATCCTCGGCGTGATCCTGATCTTCCTGAAATGGGTGCGCTTCAACATCCCCAACATGAACGACCTGCGCTGGCTCCGCGTCATGGGCGGGCTATTCGACGATTCCATCCACCCGCCGGCGGGCAAGTTCAACGCCGGGCAAAAGATCATCTTCTGGTCCGTCATGCTGATGTCAGCCGGCGTGGTTGCGACGGGTATCAGCCTGCTGCTGCCGTTCCGCTTCGCGGTCATGGGGGACATCTTCGCCTGGGTGAACGGGATCGGGGTGCTGTCGTGGTTCGGGTTCGGCGATCTGCCGGTACACCTCTCGCCGCAGGAGGAGATGCAATATACCCAGATCGTCCACGCCGTCTTTGCGTTCCTGTTCATGGCGATGATCATCGGCCACATCTACATCGGAACGCTCGGCATGGAGGGCGCCTTCGACGCCATGGGCACGGGCTATGTCGAGGAGCAATGGGCGCGCGAGCACCATTCGATCTGGCTCGAGGAGGTGAAGGCGGATGAGCGTGCGGCGCAGCCGGCGGAATAGGCCGCTGGGTTGCCTGCTGGGCCTGTGGCTGGCGGCACCCGCCGGGATGCTGGCCGCGCAGGAGTTCCAGACCCTCAAGGGCCACGGCGGGCCGATCATGGGCATCGCTGTGTCGCCCGACGGGGTGGTCGCGACCGCGAGCTTCGACAACTCGGTGGGGCGCTGGAACGGCGGCCCGCCGCAATGGCTGGAAGGCCACGACGCGGCGGTGACGGCCATCGCCTACGGGCCCGAGGGGCTGCTGGTGAGCGGAGGGGACGATTTCGCCGTCCGAACCTGGGGCGAGACACCGCAAATCCTCGGGAAGCACGAGGGAAAGGTTGCCTGCGTCGCCGTCGCGCCTTCGGGGGACAGGATCGCAAGTGGCAGTTGGGACGGCTCGATCCGCCTCTGGCCGCTTGATGGCGGGGCGGAGGAAAGCCTTCCCGACCCCGGTGCGGGCGTCAATGACGTGGCGTTCTCGGCCGATGGCCGGTTTCTCTTTGCCGCCACCAATGGCGGCGATCTGCTCCGTTACGATCTCGCAAACGGCGGCACCCCGATGCCGCTGGCCCGGCACGGGTTCGGGATCAACCGGCTCGTCCTCGGCGAGGGCTGGGTCGCCTATGGCGCGGTCGACGGCCAGACACGGGTGATCGATGCAGAAACCGGCGACGAGATCGCCGATTTCACCCTCGAGCGGCGGCCGATCCTCGCGATGGCGCGGCACGCCGAGACCAACCAGATCGCCGTTGGCGACGGGCAGGGCTACATCATGATGCTCGACACCGCCGACTGGCGGATCGCCCGCGACTTCCGCGCGACGCGGGAAGGGCCGGTCTGGGCGCTGGCCTTCTCGCCGGACGGCACGGTCATTCACGCCGGCGGACTGGACGACGTGGTCTATGCCTGGCCTGTGTCGGCGCTCGGCGAGTTCGATCCCGCAATGGGGCAGGAGCGCAGCTTCCTGCGCGACGCCGAGACCATGCCCAACGGCGAGCGGCAGTTCATGCGCAAGTGCTCGATCTGTCACGATGTGAGCCCGGGCCCCTCGCGCAAGGCCGGCCCGACGTTGCACGGCCTGTTCGGGCGCCGCGCCGGCACGGTGCCCGGCTACCTCTATTCGCCGACCCTCGACGGGTCTGATATCGTCTGGACCGCAGAGACGGTGAACGCCCTGTTCGACGAGGGACCGGACCATTATATTCCCGGCTCGAAGATGCCGATGCAGGTCATTGCTGCTGCCAGCGACAGGGACGACCTGATCCGCTATCTCGAGACGGCCACAACGGGAGAATGAACCAGAAATGAAAGCCATGCTTGCAGGGTTCGCGGCCTCGGTCGTCATCGCGATCGGCGCTTGGTACGGCGCCCACCACCTCGGGCTCTCCTCGCAGGAGGTCTATACCGGCACCAATGTGCGGCTGGAGTAGGCGGCAACAGCGCAATGACCGCTCCAAGGCAGCGCGCGGCTGACAGCGCGGCAGATGACTACGGCAGAAATCTGTCGGGGGCCTCGGTGCTCGTGATCGATGACGAGCCGGGGATGCGGAACTTTCTGACCAAGGTGCTCGAGCCGCGCGTGAAACGGGTGGAGCAGGCCGCGAGCCCGCGCGAGGCGACCCAGAAGCTCGACGGAGCGCATTTCGACCTGCTGATCCTCGACAACCTGATGCCGGGGATCAAGGGGCTCGACTGGATGGACGAGCAGCGCCGCAAGGGATTCTTTGGTGACACGATCCTGATCACGGCCTATGCCGACCTGGAAACGGCGATCAGCGCGCTGCGCGCCGGCGTGAGCGATTTCGTTCTGAAGCCCTTCCGGGCCAACCAGATCCTGGGCGCCATCGAGCGAACGCTGGACCGCAAGCACCTGCGCCGGGAGAACGCGCTGCTGCGCCGGGAACTCTATGCCAACAACCTGCGCGGCGAGATGATCGGCAAGTCCGAGGCGCTGTCGGCCGTGCATTCCATGCTCAAGAAACTCGCGCCACTGCCGACGCCGGTACTGTTTCTCGGCGAGAGCGGGACCGGCAAGGAGCTCGCGGCCGGCCATTTGCACGAGATGTCGGACCGGGCGGAGGCGCCTTTCGTGGCGGTGAACTGCGCCGCCATCGATCCTGACAGGATCGTCGCCGAATTGTTCGGCGTGGTCGACGACAGCGGGCAGCTGAAGCAGGGCCTCTTCCAACTCGCCGATGGCGGCACGCTGTTTCTCGACGAGGTGGCCCAGATGCCCGCGCAACTGCAGGCCGCGCTGTTGCGGGTGCTGGAGGACAAGAAGGTGCGCCCCCTCGGCGCGGAACGCGAAATCCCCTTGGATCTGCGCTTCCTCTTCGCGACCAACGCCGACCTTCACAAGGCTGTGGAGGAGGGTCGGTTCCGCATGGACCTCTACCACCGGATCAATGTCGTCACGATCGAGATTCCGCCCCTGCGTCGGCGATCCGAGGATATCGTTGAACTGGCTGCCCGCTTCATGGAGCAATTCTCGAACACGCTGGGTATGCCGGCGCTGGATCTGGATGAGCAGACCCTGCTCAAGATGCGGCGCTACGACTGGCCGGGGAATGTGCGGGAGCTGCGGAACCTGATCGAACGCTCTGTCATCCTTGGCGATTTCCCCGAGGAATTCGCCGGCAGCGGCGCGGTCAAGGGGCCGGAGGCGAAGGAGAACCTCGACATGGTGGTCCAACGGCACATCCTGCACGTGCTCGACCACTGCGGCGGGAACCGGGCCGAGGCCGCCCGCAGGCTCGGCGTGTCACGCAAGACCATCGACCGCAAGCTCGCGGCCTGGGAGCTTTGAGCCCGACGCTCAGTCGTCCGCCAGGCCGCGCTTCCATTCACCCTTGAGAAAGCGCAGGTGGAACGACGGGAACTTGACAACTTCCTCGGCCAGAAACAGCGCGAAGACCCAGGTCACGGAAAGGTCGAGATAGAGGATGAACAGCGCGGTCAACGGCACTCGGAACAGCCACTGTGCGGCGAGAAAGATGTTCATCACGTAGACCGTATCGCCGCCCGCCCGGAGCGTGTGGCCGCACATCGCGTTCGAGCCCTTCGGGAAGGGCAGGATAAGCAGAAACGGCAGGAAGCTCAGCAGCGCCGCGCGGGTTCCGGCCTCGAGATTGTCGTAGAGCGTGCCGGAGGCGAGGATGATTCCGAAAAACGCGAGCGCAACGATGCCGGCGGCGATCAGCGCGCCGCGCCAGGCCCGGCGGAGAAAGCTATCGAGCTCCGGCCCCCGGCAGTCCCGTCCCAGAAGCTGCGCCACGGCGATCCCCGTCGCCATCGCCCAGGAGATGCTGAAGGTGCCCGCCACCATCACCCAAGGTTGGATCAGCGTCATCGCGGCGAAGTCGTTCACCGTCATCTTCACGAAGAGCAGGGTGGAAACGTAGTTGGCGACCGTGTTGCTGGCGAAAGTGCCGGCAATCGGAAGGGAAAAGGCCAGATGCCGCCGGATCGAGACCCGAAGGGTGGTGTTGCGCCAACCCGAGACATTGCGGAAGCCGCCGGTTATCCCGAGAAGACCCACAGCGAGAAACAGCACCCTGGCGAGCGCGCCGGCGGCGCTGCCGACCGCGGCGCCGGTGACGCCCATCTCCGGCAGGCCGAAATGGCCGTGGATCAGCGCGTAGCTGATACCGACGTTCATCGGGATCGCGACGAGGTAGCTCAGGAACGGCACCTTGGTCTTGCCGCAACCGTTGAAATAGCTGCCCATGCACTGGCCGACAGCTTCCAGCATGACCACCCAGAGGAACACCGAGAGATAGCTCCGCGCCTCGCCGGCGATCCAGGGGGTATGGGCGAAATGGTCGATGAAGGTGCCAGCCAGCGACCAGACGATCACGAGGCCGATGAGCGCGACAACAAGGCTGATGATCATTCCGGCCACGAAGGCGGTCTTGAGGTTGACCGGCTCGCCGGTGCCGAAGGCCTGTGCCACCCGGATCTGGGTCGCATTCGCGAAGGCGGCGAGCACCCCCAGAAGCAGGGCGCCGAACGAGGCGGCGAGGCCCATCGCGGCCAGCGCCGGTTCACCAAGCGCCGAGACCAGCCAGGCGTCGATCACGACGATGCCGTGCAGCATCATCGCCTTGAGTGTCAGCGGCCAGGCCAGGTTGAGAACGGCCCTGTTGGTCGGAATCGTCGGTGATGCCTGGGTATCGGACATCGGCACTCCAGATCGCAAATGGTGGCACACTGCGTCGGTCGTCGCGGGCTCTTTCACATCCGCCACGGGCTGGCTGCGGGAACGTCCCTGGTTATCCGGCGAGGGTCTTGAGCAGGTGCCTGCGGGGCAGGCGGTTTGGCCGTTCTTCCGTCAATCGGGCGCCCTGTCGGGCCAGGCCAGCTCCGCTCGGGGCGGAGAGGGGCTGGCGCCCCACCCGAGAAGGGATGGGGCGCCGGTCGGTGTCGTGTACGGGGCGGGAGCTCTGCCTACTGGCCCAGCATCGCCGGCAGCGTCAGCGAGACTGCCGGGAAGTAGGTCACCAGGATCAGCGCGGCCAGGATCGCGAGGTAGAACGGGAAAATGGACTTCACCGCGTCCTCGATCCGGATCCGGCCCACCGCGCAGCCGGTGAACAGGCAAGTGCCCACCGGCGGGGTGCAAAGGCCGAGGCCCAGGTTGACCAGCATCATGATACCGAACTGGATCGGATCCATCCCGAGATCCTTGGCGATCGGCAGGAAAATCGGTGTGCAGATCAGGATCAGCGCCGCCATGTCCATGATCATGCCAAGCACCAGCAGCATCAGGTTGATCATCAGCAGGATCATGATCTTGCTCTCGGAGATGCTGAGCAGCAGCGCAGAGAGCTTGTCCGGAACCTGGAAGATCACCAGAAGATAGGCAAAGGCGCCGGCGAAGCCGATCAGGATCATCACCATCGCGGTAGTGCGCACCGCCGAGGTCAACGCGGTGGTGAAGCCTTTCCAGCCGAGTGAGCGGTAGACGAAGGCGGTCAGCAGCACCGCGTAGATCGCACCGAAGGCACCGGACTCGGTCACCGTGAAGATGCCCGAGAGCACGCCGCCGACGATGATCACGGCGGTGATCAGGCCGGGCACGGCGATGGCGCCGGTGCGCGCGACCTCACCCCAGCCGGGGAAGGGTTCGGCCGGATATTTGTGCTTGATCGCGATGACATAGGCCGCAACCGCCAGGCAGAGGCACATGAGCACCCCGGGAATGACGCCGGCGAGGAACAGCTTGGACACCGAGATGCCGCCGCCCGCCGCCACGGCATAGATGATCATGTTGTGGCTCGGCGGGATGACGATCCCGGCGATGGAGGAGGTGACGGTGACGTTCACCGCGTAATCCGCCCGGTATCCGCGTTCCTTCATGACCGGGATCAGGATCGAGCCGAGCGCCGAGATGTCGGCAATGGCCGAGCCCGAAATGCCGCCGAAGAGCATCGAGGACAGGATGTTCACCGTCGCCAGGCCGCCGCGGATATGGCCCACGAGGGTGGAGGCAAATCGCACAAGCCGGATGGCGATCCCGCCATGCAGCATGATCTCGCCCGCAAAGACGAAGAATGGGATCGCCAGCAGCGCAAACACGTTGATGCCCGCCATGGTCCGCTGGAAGGTCAGCAGCAGCGGGAAACCTTCGAACCACATGGCCGAGGCCGCCGCGATGCCCATTGCGAATGCCACGGGCACACCGATGATCACGCTTCCGAAGAAGACGCCAAGGAGAATGCCAAGACCCATTGCTCAGTTCTCCTCGTGATGGATGGGGTCGGGATAGACTTCGCCGTTCCGCCAATAGATGACGCGAAAGACTGCGCGGAAGCCGGCGAAGATGAAGATCAGGCCACCACTCGTCACCATGGCGAGGGTACGGAAGCTCTCGGGGATGTTCAGCATCGGCAGAAGCGTTTCCCAGCCGAAGTTGAACAGCACGATACCGCCGTAGAACATGACCGCGCCGAAGCAGGCAAGGATGATGTCGATGAAGAAGCGCAGGAACCCGGAGACACGCGGGCCGAATGCGTCGCGGAAGAGTGTCACGCTGAGATGGAACTGTTCGTGGATGCCGACCGCGGCGCCGAGGAACGCGATGTAGGCAACCAGAAGAAGCCCGAGCTGTTCAACCCATGTCGGAGTGACGTTCATCACATATCTCCCCCAGACCAGCCATCCGAATGTGGAGACCAGAACGAAGAGAGCGACGGCACAAAGGATGAGGCAGAGTTTGGAGAGGAGGCCGAGCCACTCCTCCACTCTGTGTACGAAGGAAAGGCTGTCTGACATGCCCCTTGCTTTCTTTGTTGGCTGGCGCCCCGGACCCTCCGGGGCGCCGCGTTGTCAGGATCGTATCACTCGAAGTTCTGGAAGAGCGCGACGATTTCCGCCATGTCCGGGTTCGCTGCGAGATATTTCTCGTAGACCGGCTTCATCGCTTCCTGGAACGGTGCCTTGTCCTCGATCATGTTGACCTGCACGCCGGCGGCCTTCACGATCTCGAGGGACTGCGTTTCACGCTCTTTCCACAGCTCGCGCTGCAGCATGGTGGAGTTCTTGCCCGCGGTCTTGACGATCTCCTGCTGTTCCGGGGTCAGGGTGTCCCAGGTCTTTTTGGAGATGGCCAGGACTTCCGGAATGATCAGGTGCTCGGAGAACGAGTAGTAGGGAGCGACCTCGTGGTGAGCCGTCGACTCGTAGGAGGGCGGGTTGTTTTCCGCGCCGTCCACGACGTTCGTCTTGATCGACTGGTAGACTTCGGCGAAAGCCATCGGCGTCGCGTTGCCACCCATCGCGTCGATCATGTCGACGAACAGGTCGTTGTTCATCACGCGGATCTTCATGCCCTTGATGTCTTCGGGCGAGTTGATCGGGCCCTTGCTGTTGTAGAACGAGCGCGCGCCGGCGTCATAGTAACCCAGTGCGATCAGGCCCTTGGCTTCCAGACCCTTGGAGAGGGCTTCGCCCGGCGCGCCGTCCATGGCGCGGTGCATCTGGTCGATGCTCTTGAAGATGAAGGGCAGCGACACGACGTTCGCCTCGGGAACGGCCTGACCCATCGGGCCGAGGCTGAATTCACCAAAGTCGATGATGCCGAGCCGGGTCTGCTCGATCGCGTCCGGCTGCGAACCGAGCACGCCCTGGTGGAACACCTCGCCCTTGATCTCGCCGTTGGTCTTCTCGGTGACTTCGGCCATGAAGGCTTCCATGCCGTGCGACACCGGGTAGTCGGCGACGTGAATGTTCCAGCCGCGCCAGTCCTTCGCCTCGGCGGCGGGAGCCGCCATCACGACGGCAAACGCCAGCGCGCTTGCAAGGGCAGTGGCCCCAAAACCTTTGATTCCCATTAGTTCCTCCCTTGGGTAAAGCGGATTGATGGTGGGCACATTACGCATATGACAAACTTTTACAACGCGGAAAGGTGCGACACATTGATATACCAGTTTAGACAGGTAGATGCACCTTCGTCCAGTGAGGCGGGCCCCGATGGCCGAATCTGAATTACAATTGAAAATCAATAAGTAAACCAGGATTGACCGAGGGCATTCTCGATTGCAGGGGAGGTCCGTCCGTTCCAGCGACGCGATCCGGCCATCCGTCTCTGGAAGGTAAGCTTCACCGGAAATTCGTAGAAGTGGCATTTTACAAATTTGAATTTGATGGCTACATCAAGGGTGTAGAGGTGGCATCGGACGGGATGCGTGCCTCGCGGGACGTGCTGCTTTCGTATAGGGGAATCGTGGTGGCCGGCCGAGTCTTGAGGGGGAGAACAATGAGCGAAGCGCCTGAAAATGCTACGCCGCGCCCGGCGCGCACTGGAACCTTGTCTGATCACGTGTACGAGAATATCGTCGCTGCGATCGCCGATGGAACCTATCCGCTCGGCAGCAAGCTACCCACCGAATATGCAATGTGTGACCAATTCGGTGTCTCCCGGCCCGTGCTCCGTCAGGCGCTTCGGCAGCTGCGGGAGGACGATGTCATCCATTCTCGGCAGGGCTCGGGATCTTACGTCAAGCGGCGCCCTGACCATGCGATCTTGAGCTTCGCTCCCGTCGGGTCGATCGCCGACATCCAGAGGACGTTCGAATTTCGCGCCGCCGTCGAGGGCGAGGCCGCCTATCTCGCTGCGGAGCGGCGCACCGCGAAGGACCTGGAGGCGATCCGCGCGGCGGTGGCCGAGCTCGACCGGTGCATCCGGGAGAACGAGCTGGGCGTGGACGCCGACGAGGTGTTGCACTCTGCGATCTGCCAGGCCTCGGACAACCACTACTTTGTGGCCGCACGACAATCGATGCGGGAAAACATCCTGGCTGGCATGAACCTCACCCGGAATCTCTCCCTCACCAAGACGCGCCAGCGGCTCGACCTCGTCCAGGCCGAGCATTACGCCATCCTCGACGCCATCGAACGTCAGGATTGCGAGGGCGCGCGCAAGGCCATGCGTGCGCATGTCGAGAACGCCAGGCGGCGGGTCTTCGAGGGCAGCTGAGTCGCGCGCTTTGGGACAGGCGCGGGTCAGAATCGGCGTCAGACATGCAAGTTGAATTGTTAGAATTGGTGCGACACTTCGTGTCAGAAATGCCAGATGCCGAAATTTCGATCAGCCCTGCAGTAATGGCTATCATTATGAAAAACATTCGGTAATCTGTTTTTGGTTGTGACGATTGCCCTCCGCTGATGTGACCGGAGCGACAATCTAGCATGTCAGATTTGTAAAATTTGTCTGGACATACTCCCCGTCTGAGATACTAGATCCCGTCAACGCCGCCACCGAAACTGGGGCGACGTTGGGAGGGAAGCATGGTGCAAATAGCGGTAGATCGGCTGAGGACGGTTTCGGAACTCCTTCTTGGCATGCGCTTGTCTCCCGAAAAAAGTAAGGTTTCTCAGATTGTTGACGCCCTTCGTGCGCTGATCGTCGAAATCAAGCTGCTCCCAGGGCAGCAAATTTCCGAGCTCGAGGTGGCGGATGCTCTGGAGACGAGCAAGACGCCGGTGCGCGAGGCGCTGATACGTTTGGAAGACGCGGGACTTGTTAGAATTGTTCCCAAGAGCGGGACATATGTGACACCGATCCGAATCGACCGTTACGTCGAGGCCTGCTTCATCCGGGTGAATTTGGAGATCGGCGCTGTGCGCAGGGCTGCCAGGAAATCCCATACCTCCGACGGTGACTTCTGCCGCGAACTCGACGAGGGCATCGCGGAACAGGAAGAGGTGATCGCGCGCGACGATTACCGCCGTTTCTTCGAACTGGATGAAGCCTTTCATCGTGCGCTCTACCAGCTGGCCGGCGTTCCGGGGGTGTGGTGGACGGTCAAGGGCGTCCAGGCCGATGTCGACCGGGTGCGCCACCTCAAGACCCTGCGGAACATCCGCAAGGGCCCTCAGATCATCGAACAGCACCGCGCCATTCGGGACGCGATCGCAGCCGGGTCTCCGGCCGACGCCGAGACGGCGCTGCTGGCCCATATCGGCGGACTCGGCACCGAGATCGAGACGCTCTCGCGCCAGCCGGGCCTGCTCGAACATATCGAAATTCTCAATGCTGCTGTGAAGCGGCCTCACCTGCTTCGTGCGTAGCGCGAGCAAAGAACTCCAGATCGGGAGGAATGATGTCCGGCGTGTTTCTTGAAGGGATCGTGAAGCGATACGGATCGCTTTCTGTGGTTCATGGGATCGATCTCGAGATCAAGCCTCGGGAATTCGTTGTCCTCGTCGGGCCTTCGGGCTGCGGCAAATCCACGACGCTGCGTATGATCGCGGGTCTGGAAGAAATCTCCGACGGCACGCTTCGCATCGGCGACCGTGTGATGAACAGGGTCGCGCCGAAGGACCGTGACGTGGCGATGGTGTTCCAGAACTACGCGCTCTATCCGCACCTCAACGTGGCCGACAACATGGCCTTCGGTCTGCGGATCCGGAAGACGCCGAAAGACGAGATCGCCAAGTCGATCGAAGAAGTCGCCCAGATCCTCGGTCTGACCGATTATCTCGAGCGTCGTCCGGCCGACCTCTCCGGTGGTCAACGCCAGCGTGTCGCCATGGGCCGCGCCATCGTTCGCCATCCGGACGTTTTCCTGTTCGACGAACCGCTCTCGAACCTCGACGCGAAGCTGCGGACCCAGATGCGCGCAGAGATCAAGCGCCTGCACAAGCGTCTGGGCGTTACCTCGATCTACGTGACCCACGACCAGGTGGAAGCCATGACGCTCGCCGACCGGATCGTCGTGATGGCCGATGGCCGGATCGAGCAGATCGGCACGCCGATGGACCTGTTCAACAACCCGATCAATACCTTCGTTGCCGGCTTCATCGGCTCGCCGCCGATGAACCAGTTCCCCGGCGTGATCGAGGAAGCCCAGGGTGGGGGGCTGGTCGTGCGGGCCACTAACGGTACGATCATCCCGCTCGAGTCGCTTGAAGCATTCAGCGGTTCCGCCGGGCGCGAGGTTGTCGTGGGCATCCGCCCCGAGCACGTTCACCTCGGGGCCGAGGACGGCACGAGCGCAATCCCGATCGAGCTGGACCTGATCGAGACGCTTGGCTCCGAAGCGCTGCTGCACACCCATGTCGGCAACGAGACCTTCGTCGCCAAGGTCGAGACCCACGGTGAAATCGGCCACCTGCACGGTGTCAATGCGCTGCACGTCAAGCCGGAGAGGGTCAAGCTCTTCGACCGTGAAACCGGCCGCGCCATTGGCCGGGCAGCCTGAGGCGGGGGAGAGTCATGGCCAACATCAGCAATTCATCATCTGACAGGAGCGACGGCGCCATTGCCGGCCGCACCCCGTCAGGAGGGCAGGAAAGTGCCTTCGCCAAACGTCTGGACCGGATCCAGATGCACCTTCGGCGGGAGTGGCAGGTCTACCTGATGCTCGCCCCGACGATCATCTGGTTCCTGCTGTTCCTGTATCGCCCGATGTACGGGCTGCAGATCGCCTTCAAGGACTACTCCGTGTTCCTCGGCTTCGAGGGCAGCCCCTGGGTCGGGTTCGAACACTTCCAGACCCTGTTCCAGAGCGACCAGTTCCTGCGCGCCCTGAAGAACACGGTGATCATCTCGTCCTTGACCCTGGTCTTCGGCTTCCCGATGCCGATCATCCTGGCGCTGATGTTCAACGAGATCCTGAACGAGACCTTCAAGCGGACGGCCCAGACCATCGTCTACCTGCCGCACTTCATCTCTTCGGTGATCATCGCGGGTATCATCATCACGGCGTTCTCGCCCTCTGCGGGTATCGTGAACACCGTCATCGGATGGTTTGGAGTGGAACCGATCTACTTCCTGACGAAACCGGAATGGTTCAGGCCGATCTTCATCGGTGCGGGCATCTGGCAGGAAGCGGGCTTCCAGTCGATCGTCTTCCTCGCGGCCATCGCGGGCGTGAATCCCTCGCTCTACGAATCCGCCGTGGTCGACGGTGCAAACCGCTGGCAGATGATGTGGAAGATCACCATCCCCTGCATCATGCCGACGATCATCATCATGCTGATCATCCGTATCGGCAACCTGCTGGAAGTTGGCTTCGAGATGATCATCCTTCTCTACCAGCCGGCCACCTACCAGACGGCGGACGTGATCAACACCTTCATCTACCGTCAGGGCCTCATCGGCGGACAATACGACCTCGCCGCAGCGGCCGGTCTGTTCAACGCCGTGGTCGCCTTCACCCTGGTGATGACCGCGAACACGATCTCCAAACGCGTCTCCAAGACGTCGCTGTGGTGAGGCAAGTCCGATGAAAAACATGAACCTCTACTCGCGCGGCGACAAGATCTTCGTCTTCGCCAACATGGTGCTGATCGCGCTGTTCACGATCGCCGCGCTGTACCCCTTCATCTACATCGCCGCGCTGTCCTTCAGCTCGGGATTTGCAGCCGCCGCCGGCAAGGTCGTGCTCACGCCGATCGAGTTGACGATGGCCGCCTACGAGAGGGTGATGTCGGAGCCCGCGTTCTGGAACTCCTACAAGAACACCTTCATCTACACCTTCGGCGGCACGCTGACTTCGCTGCTGATCGTGATCCCGGGCGCCTATGCCCTGTCGCGGCCGCAGCTCTGGGGGCGTCGCTTCTGGAACCTGCTGGTGGCGTTCACGATGTGGTTCCACGCCGGCATGATCCCGTTCTTCCTGAACATGCGGGACCTGGGCCTGCTGGACAGCTACTTCGGCATCATCATCGGTTTCGCGGTCAACGCCTTCAACATCATCCTGCTCCGGAACTTCTTCGAGAGCATTCCCGCTTCCTTCGAAGAAGCGGCCCGGATGGACGGCGCCAACGAATGGCAGGTGCTCTGGAAGGTCTTCGTTCCGCTCTCGAAGCCGGCCATCGCCACGATCACGCTCTTCTGCATCGTGGCGCGCTGGAACGGCTTCTTCTGGGCGATGGTGCTGCTGACCGACGAGGGCAAGATCCCGCTTCAGGTCTACCTGCGCCACACGATCGCGGAACTCAGCGACGACGAGGAATTCTCGTCGACCCTGCTCTCCGCACCCTACTCGGTGGAGACGGTCACGGCGGCGATCATCGTCTGTTCGATCATCCCCGTCCTGCTCATCTACCCCTGGGTTCAGAAGTACTTCAACAAGGGCATTCTGCTCGGAGGTGTGAAGGAATGAATACGTCAATTATCGCATACAGGGAGGTATCCATGCGAATTCTGACACTCACTGCTGCCGCACTGGCGACAACGGCAATGACCGGCGTCACCCCGGCTCTCGCCAACGATGATCTCAAGATCGTCGACGAGCCGCTGGAACTGACGGTCCACATCCACCATGTCCGCTCCACGGCATATGACGAAAACTGGCCGGTGGAGAAGGTGGCCCAGGAGCTTACCAACGTCTATCTCAAGAACGCCACCGTCGGGTCCAACACCACCAACAGCGAGGAGGCCATGAACCTCCTTCTGGCCACCGGCAAGCTGCCCGACATCATCGGCAGCGCCCGGATCAAGGAATCTGTCGACCAGTACGGTCCGCAGGGCGCCTTCCTGCCGCTCAACGATCTGATCGAAGAGCATGCGCCACACATCAAGGCGTTCTTCGACGAGAACCCGGACCTGCTGAAGGCCGCGTCCTCCTCGGATGGCAACCTCTACTACATTCCGTATCTGCCGGACGGCAAATACGGCCGTGGATACTTCATCCGCTACGACTGGCTGGAGGCGCTCGGGCTGGAAGTGCCGAACAACGTCGACGAGCTCTACGAAGTTCTGACCGCGTTCCGGACCCAGGACCCGAACGGCAACGGTATCCAGGACGAGATCCCCTATTTCGCCCGTCAGTGGGAAGAACTGCCCCGTCTGGTGACGCTCTGGGGCGGCAGGTCGTCGGGATCCGACACCTACCACGACTTCTACGTCGAGGATGGCAAGATCCAGTATCCCTACATGGGAGAGGGCTACAAGGAAGGCATCAAGAACCTCGCCAAGTGGTACAAGGAAGGCCTGATCGACCCCGAAGTCTTCACCCGCGGCTCTTCGGCGCGTGAATACCTGCTGTCCGAGAACCTCGGTGGCATGACGCACGACTGGTTCGCCTCCACCGCCGGCTACAACGACTCGCTCCAGGACAAGATCCCCGGCTTCGAGTTCAAGGCGATGATTCCGCCGGAGAACGTCAACGGCGATCGCATCGAGGAGCACCGCCGGATTCTCGTGAAACCGGACGGCTGGGCCATCGGTGGCACCAACAAGCACCCGGTCGAGACCATCAAGTATTTCGACTTCTTCTTCTCGCCCGAAGGCCGCCGGCTGGTGAACTTCGGTGTCGAGGGTGAGCAATACACCATGGTCGACGGCAAGCCGCAGTTCACGGAGGAATTCCTGACCAACGGTCGTCCCGTCAACTCGCAGCTATACGAGATCGGCGCGCAGCTTCAGGCTCGCGGCTACTACCAGGACTACGAGTACGAGAAGCAGTGGTCGAACAAGTACGCTCTGGAGGGCATCGAGCTCTATGAACAGGGCGACTACCTGATCCCCGACTTC
The DNA here is from genome assembly GCF_042676185.1 of Tropicimonas aquimaris. NCBI lineage: Bacteria > Pseudomonadati > Pseudomonadota > Alphaproteobacteria > Rhodobacterales > Roseobacteraceae > Tropicimonas > Tropicimonas aquimaris. Next base: position 448,379 of record NZ_JBHTJT010000007.1, read on the forward strand.
CTTGGCGTGGCGATGAACGCCGACGAGCAGCGGGTCTTCGACAAGTACTTCAGCCAGGCCCGGACCTACATGCTCGAGAAGCAGCAGGCCTGGATTCTCGGTGCCGCCGACGTGGAAGAAGAGTGGGATGCCTACATGTCCCAGCTCGACCGCATGGGCATGAATGAAGTGCTCGAAGTCATGCAGTCCGCCTACGACCGTCAGTACGGCGGCTGACCTGATACCTCCCGGCGCCGTCCGTCCGATCCCCGGGCGGGCGGCGTCCCCAAGGCCGGCTCCGCCCGATACTCCGTGTCCCGGGCGGCGCCACATATCCGAAACACCCGATATTCAAGGACGCCCGTCGATGCCTTCGACCGCCACAAAAGACGCCACCGCCTATCTTGATGAACCCAAGGCCGGTCGGCTGAACATCCAGTATGCGCCGTCCGGAGGTCAGGCGGTTGTCGAGAACCCGCCGCGCTTCATGTGGCTGCCCGTGGTCGAGGAGGGCGCCCGCTATGTCCTGCGCGTGTCGCAGGACCCGTCTTTCCCGAAGAAGGCCACGCAGTATTTCACCGATATTCCGCTGAACTTCCTGACCCCCGACGTCGTGTTCGAGCCGGGCGCCTACCATTGGGGCTATGCCGAGTGGGATGCCGAATCCAAGGCTCCGTCGACCGTCTGGAGTTCCACCCGCAGTTTCGTGATCCCCGAGGGCCTGCCGCAGGTTCCGCTCGTCAAGCGTGACGGCCGCTACGCCAAGGCCGACATGGCGCATCCGCGCCTCTGGCTCGGTCCTAAGGAACTTGAAGAATTCAAGAAGGCCGTCGCCAAGGACCCGGACAAGTGCACCTGGTCGACCTTCTACGAAAAGAGTGTCACTCCCTGGATCAACCGGCCGATCACCGAGGAGATCGCGCCCTATCCGAACAACCAGCGGACCCCGCCGGTCTGGCGCCAGGGCTATATCGACTGCCAGGAAGTAATGTACGCCATCCGCCATCTCGCCGTTGCCGGCAAGGTTCTGGACGATCAGGCTCTGCTGGATCGCGCCAAGGAATGGCTCCTGTCCGTTGCCGAGTGGGATCCGAAGGGCACCACCTCGCGCTCCTACACAGATGAATGGGCCTATCGCATCGCCGATGCGCTCGCCTGGGGCTACGACTGGCTTTATGACCAGATGACCCAGGAGGAGCGCGACAAGGTGCGCGCCTCGTTGCTGGAGCGCACCCGCGACGTCGCCGAGCACGCGATCAAGCACGCCAACATCCACCTTTTCCCCTATGACAGCCACGCGGTTCGCTCGGTCTACGCGGTGCTCATCCCCTGCTGCATCGCCATGCTGGGCGAGGAGGAAGAGGCGCGGGAATGGCTCGACTACTGCATCGAGTTCCTGTTCACCGTCTATTCGCCCTGGGGCGACACCGATGGCGGCTGGGCCGAGGGGCCGCATTACTGGATGACCGCCATGGCCTACCTGGTGGATGGCGCCAACTACCTGAAGAACTTCACCGGCATCGATCTCTACAAGCGACCGTTCTTCCAGAAGACAGGGGACTTCCCGCTCTACACCAAGCCGCCGACCACGCGCCGCGGCACCTTCGGCGACGACTCCACCATGGGCGATCTGGTCTGCCTCAAGGTCGGCTACAACCTGCGCCAATACGCGGGCGTCACCGGCAACGGCGCCTACCAGTGGTACTACGACGAGCTGAAGCGGAACGACCCGGGCACCGAGGGCATGTTCTACAACTACGGCTGGTGGGACCTGAACTTCGACGAGATGTGCTACCGTCACGATTACCCGATCGTACAGGCCGAGCCGCCGGCGGACGATCAGCGCCTGCGCTGGTTCAAGGGCATCGGCTGGGCCGCGATCCAGCATAGGATGGGCAACCCCGACGAGCATATCAGCTTCGTCTTCAAGTCCTCTCCCTGGGGCTCGATCAGCCACAGCCACGGCGACCAGAACGCCTTCTGCATGTCGGCCTTCGGCGAAGACCTGATGGTCAACTCGGGCTACTACATCGGTTTCAACACCTCGATGCACCGTCAGTGGCGACGCCAGACGAAGTCGAAATGCGCCATCCTGATCAACGGCAAGGGCCAGTACGCCGACCGCGACAAGATCCTGTCGATGCGTGCCACCGGCAAGGTCGAACTGGCCGAGCAGCGCGAAGACCACATCTACATACGCGGCGATGCGACCGAGGCCTACAAGGTGCTGAGCCCGGAAGTCACGATGGTTCGGCGCGAGGCCTATTTCGTGCATGACAGCTACTTCGTCATCGTCGACAGCATCGACGCCGAGGAACCGGTCAGCATCGACTGGCTCGCCCATGCAAACGGCCCCTTCGATGTCGGCTCCGACAGCTATCGCTACACCGGCGAGAAGGCGGGGTATTATGGCAAGTTCGTCTTCTCCGAAGGCGGGATGCCGAGCATCAAGCAGGTCGAGGGTTACGATGATGTCGACCCGGCCGAATACGAGGGCAAGCCGATCGGCTCGCGGATCGTCGCGACCTTCCCCAAGGCCAAGCGGCACCGGATCGCCACCCTGCTCGTGCCCTATCCAAAGGCCGCGCCGCGCCGGGTGTTCAACTTCATCGACGACCAGGGCTATGACGCTGACCTCTACTTCACCGATGCCGAGGAGCGCAGCTTCAAGGTCGTCGTGCAGAAGCTGATGAAAGCCTGACCTTCGATTGCCGGCGCCCTCGCGCGTCGGCAGATCCTTCCCCCAATTGACCACGGAGAACACCGATGGACGTAACCAACTTCTGCTACGGCAAGGACCACGAACTCGAAGACCTTGGTGGCGGCATCAAGCGTCGCATGGCGATTTTCGCCGACAACGCAATGGTCGTCGAAGTGCATTTCGAGAAGGGCGCCGTGGCCGCACTGCACAGCCACCCGCACGAGCAGATCTCCTACGTTCTCTCCGGCGTGTTCGAGTTCGAGATCGGAGACCAGAAGAAGGTCGTCCGTGCCGGCGACAGCACCTACAAGCAGCCCAACATGGTGCATGGCGCGACTTGCCTCGAAGAGGGCGTGCTGCTCGACTTCTTCACGCCGCACCGCGAAGACTTCGTAAAATAGGCCCGGGCGCGCATTGCGCCCCGGACACGACGGCCGGATGAACCCGCTCGCTGCGAGGAAGCCGGCACCGGCAACTCCCATACGCGACTCCCTTCATCGTTTGGGACAGGGCAGCAGACCCGACCGGGCCGTCCGATTGTGGCGGCCCGGTCCATTTCTGGCACCTGCGCCAGTTACGATTATGGACCTCTCGCAGACGAACGCCTTGACACGAGGCCTCGCTTGCTGCAGAGCGAACGCGACGCTGCGCTGCCGCGTGAGCAAGCCGTGCCCTTAATCAGGGCCCAACAGCGCACCTTGATCCAGTTCCCCATCACGCAGGGTTCCTGACGCAACGGCCGGATGCCGCGGGAATCGCCCGTACGTCCCGAGTCCTTGCGAACCCTAGGGCCGCATGTGTGCGGTCATGCAATACAGCCGCGCCGGCACGCACGCCGCGCGGCCAATGAAGGATACGACGTGTTCGATTTCGATATGCTTGGTCTCGCGCCGGCACTGAACGATGCGCTCAAGCGCACCGGATTTACCCAACCTACCCCGATCCAGAACCAGGCCATCCCGCTGGCGATGGAAGGGCACGACATTCTCGGACTCGCTCAGACCGGCACCGGCAAGACCCTGGCCTTCGGCCTGCCGCTGATCGACTACCTGCTCGCCAATCCCGGCAAGCCCGATCCCAAGACCGCCAAGGCCCTGATCCTCGCGCCGACCCGCGAACTGGTGAACCAGATCGCCGAAAGCCTGCGGACGCTGACCAACGGCACCCGGGTGCACGTGGTCGCCGTGGTCGGCGGCCAGTCGATCAACCGGCAGATCACGCAACTCTCCCGCGGGACCGACATCCTTGTCGCCACGCCAGGACGGTTGATGGACCTGATGGATCGGCGCGCAGTCGATCTCGGGTCAGTCCGCCACCTGGTGCTCGACGAGGCCGACCAGATGCTCGACCTCGGTTTCATCCATGCGCTGCGCAAGATCGCGCCGCGCCTCGGCACGCCGCGCCAGACCATGCTGTTCTCGGCCACCATGCCGAACCAGATGGAAGAGCTGAGCCGCGCCTACCTGAACGACCCGCGCCGGGTGCAGGTGTCGCCTCCGGGCAAGCCGGTCGACAAGATCACCCAGTCGGTGCACTTCCTCGACAAGGGTGCCAAGCCCGGCAAGCTGCGGGAGATCCTGTCGCGTGATCCCGAGGCGCTGACGCTGGTCTTTGGGCGCACCAAGCATGGCGCCGAGAAGCTGATGAAGGGGCTCGTGGCCGACGGCTTTAATGCCGCCTCGATCCACGGCAACAAGAGCCAGGGCCAGCGCGACCGCGCGATTAAGGCGTTCCGCGCCGGTGAGATCAAGGTGCTCGTCGCCACCGATGTCGCGGCGCGCGGCATCGACATTCCCGGCGTGGCCTACGTGATCAACTACGACCTGCCCGAAGTACCGGACAACTACGTCCACCGGATCGGCCGGACTGCCCGTGCCGGTCGCGAGGGCGAGGCGATCGCCTTCTGCTCGCCGGACGAAGCCGATCTGCTGCGCCAGATTCAGAAGCTGATGAAGATCGAGGTACCGGTCGCCAGCGGCTCCAGCCCGCTGAACGACGGCGCGGAGGGCGGTGGACGCCGCTCCGGCGCGCCGCGCGGCCGCGGTCGTGGTCAGGGCAAGCCTGCCAACAGCCAGAAACCCGCCGCCGCCAAACGCCGCCGTCCGCGCCGCCGCCGGGCAGCCTGACGCAGGTTTGAAATCGAGTGGGAGAGGGGCGCCAGCGGTGCCCCTTTTCATTTTGGCGCGGATCGTGGCCTATGCGGCCAGCTTGCCCGCCAGGTAGTCGGCTGCGAGCGCCGGGGTGGCGATCCGGACGTAGTCGGCCTCCGGGATATCGATGCACAGACGGGCGTGGAGCGCGGCGACGAGGTTCAGCACGTCCATGGAGTCGAGCTCCAGGTCGTCCTGGATGTGATCGTCATCACCGATTGCGTCGATCTCCAGGTCGGGGGCGACCTTGGTGAGCTCCTCGAGGAAGGCGGCTTTCATCTGTTCCTGGGTCATAGGGTCTCCGGTGCTTGTAGCAATGCATCAACCTCGGCGAGGAACCTGTTGGCCTGCCGTCCATCGCTGACGCGGTGATCTGCCGAGAGCGTGAAGGTCACCACCTGCCGAGGTTCGATTTGTGCAGGCGCGCCGTCGCCGTCGGTCACGATCCAGGGACGCAGCCGGGGCGCTCCGATGGCGAGCAGGGCGACCTGCGGCGGGAAGATGATGCCGGTCATCGTCTCGGCGCCCTTCTCGCCCAGACTCGAGACCGTGATCGTGCCGTTGGTTAGTTCCGAGGAACGCAGGCGCATCGCCCGGGCCCGGGCTACAAGGTCCTTCATCGCGGCCATCAGATCGGGCAGCGGCAACGTGTCGGCGTCCGGGATCGCCGGCGCGATCAGCCCGCCGCCGCGCAGCGCGACGGCCACCCCGAGGTTGACCTGCGGGGCGGGAGCGAACCCGTCCGCGCCGTAATGCCCGTTCATCTCGCTGACCTTGCTGGCGGCCAGCGCGGCGGCCTTCATGAAGAGCGCGCCGAGCAGGATCCGCTCGGCTGGCGCGGCGGTGGCATTGCGGGCGGAGAGCCAGTCCGTCGTCTTCTGCACGTCCACCGTCTGGCTCAGCTGGAAATGCGGGATCTCGCGCTTGGAGCGTTGCATCGCCGCGGCAATGGCCTTGCGCATCTCGGCCATGGCATCGGCCGGAGCTGCGCGGGCAGGGGCCGCCACCTCCGAGGGCGCGCCTTCGACGTCACGGAAGGTGATCGCGCCGCCTGGTCCGCTCCCCGAAATGCCGGAGAGGTCTATCCCACGGTCTGCCGCAAGCCTGCGCGCCGCAGGCGAGGCCGGGAGGCCGATGACCGCCGGCTGTGGCGCATTGACCGGTTCGGGAACCTTTGCGGCGACTGGCGGTGCAGAGACGGGTGTGGGGCGCGCGACCTCGGTCGCCATGTCGGCCGGTTCGGCAGGCGGTGCTTCGCCTTCGGCCAGGATCGTCGCCATCGGTGCGCCGACCGGCAGCGTGCTGCCGAGTTCGGCCTCAAGCGAGCCGACGACGCCCTCCTCGAAGATCTCGACCTCGATGGCGCCCTTCTGGGTTTCGACCACCGCGACGATGTCGCCGCGATGCACCGCATCTCCCGGCTTCACCAGCCATTCGACCAGCTTGCCGGCTTCCATGTCCGCGCCCAGCGAGGGCATCTGGAAAACACCCATGGCTCAACTCCGTCCCAGCGTGGCTTTCGCCGCCGCAACGATCTGCGGCACCTGCGGGATCGCCGCCTGTTCGAGATGGGCAGGGTAGGGGATCGGCACTTCGGCCGAGCAGACCCGCCCGACCGGGGCGTCCATCTGCCAGAACACCTGCTCGTGGATGCGAGCGGCGATCTCGGCCGAGAGCGAACCGCTCTTCCAGCCTTCGTCGACGATCACCGCCCGGCGGGTGCGGCCGACCGATCCCATGATCGTGGTATCGTCCAGCGGACGCAGAACGCGCAAGTCGATCACCTCGGCGCCGATGCCCTCCTTCGCCAGTTCCTCGGCCGCCTCGAGAGTCTTGTAGAGCGAGCCGCCATAGGTGATCAGCGTCACGTCATCGCCCTGTCGCCGTACGGCGGCTTTCGAGATGTCCACCGGTCCGGCGCCCGTGTCGAGCAGCCCGGTCCGGTTGTAGAGCATGACGTTCTCGAAGATCAGCACCGGGTCCGGGTCTTCCAGTGCCGTCCAGAGCATGCCGCGGGCGTCCTCCAGCGTCGCCGGCGCAAGCACCTTGAGCCCCGGGATATGGGAGAACCAGCCTTCGAGGCTGTGCGAGTGCTGGGCGGCGAGTTGCTTGCCCGCGCCGGTCGCCATGCGGATCACCACCGGCACGCCGAACTGGCCGCCCGACATGTGGCGGACGGTGGCGGCGGTGTTGAGGATCTGGTCGAGCGCCAGGAGCGAGAAGTTGACCGTCATCACCTCGACGATGGGGCGCATTCCGGCGGCGGCCGCCCCGATGCCCGCGCCGGTAAAGCCGGACTCGCTGAGCGGCGTGTCGCGGATGCGATCCTCGCCGAACTCGGCCATCAGCCCCTTGGAGACCGCGTAGCAGCCGCCATAGGCGCCAACGTCCTCGCCCATCAGGAACACCCGCTCGTCGCGGAGAAGCGCGTCGCGGATACCCTGCTTGACAGCCTCGCGATAGGTCGTCTCGACAGTCTCTCCGGAGGGTGGTGTGGGCTCCGGGTCCGGCAACGGTTCGGCCATCGTGTGCTTCATCAGGTCCGCTTTCGGCTCCCAGGTCCCGGCCTCGGCAAAGGCCACGGCCTGGGCTATCTCGTCATCGATCTCGCGTTCGACGCGGTCGACATCCTCCTGGTGCAGCAGCCCGTTCTTAAGCAGCCAGGTCTGGAACTGGACGATTGGTCCGCGTTTGCGCCAGGTCTCGACTTCCTCCTTGGTGCGGTAGAGCTGGGCGTCGAACATCGAATGCGGGCGGAAACGATAGGTCTTGCACTCGAGGAACACCGGCTTGCCGGTTTCCCGGATGTGCCGGATCGCGGTCCGCGCCGCGGCCTCGACGGCCACCACGTCCATCCCGTCCACCACCCGGCTCTCCATGCCGTAGGCGGCAGCCTTTTCGTGGATGTCCGTGTCGGAATCGTAGCGTCCGATCGCGGTGCCCATGGCATAGCCGTTGTTCTCGCAGACGAAGAGCACCGGCAGCCCCCAGAGCGCGGCGAGGTTCATCGACTCGTGGAACTCGCCTTCCGCTGTCGCGCCGTCGCCGAAGAAGCAGGCGGTCACGTGGGTCTGGCCTCGCATGTGATCGGCCAGCGCGATCCCGACCGCCAACGGCAGACCGCCGCCGACGATGGCGTTGCCGCCGTAGAAGTTCGTGGCGGCGTCGAAGATGTGCATGGAGCCGCCGCGCCCGCCCGAGGAGCCCTCGGCCTTGCCGTACATCTCGGCCATGACTTCGGTCATCGGCACCCCGCGCGCCAGCGCCTGCCCGTGCTCGCGGTAAGTGGCGACGATCTTGTCGTCCTTGCCCAGCACCGGAATCACACCGGCGGCAATCGCCTCCTCGCCGTCATAGAGATGGAGGAAGCCGCGGATCTTTTCCTGGCTGTAGAGCTCGGCGCATTTGTCCTCGAACTTCCGGATGCGGATCATTCCTGTCAGCAGCGACAGGACGTGCTCGCGCGTAAGATGCGGTTTGTCGATCACGGTCATGTCTCGTCAGTCTCCAGGGTTGAGATATCCCCCTCGGGCAGGCCCAGTTCGCGCGCCTTGAGCAGGCGGCGCATGATCTTGCCCGAACGGGTCTTGGGCAGGGTGTTGCGGAAGACGATCTCGCGCGGGGCGACGGCGGGCCCGAGTTTCTTGCGGGCATGGCCGCGGATCTCCCGCTCCAGTTCCTCGCCCGGCGTGAATCCTGGGTTGAGCGTGACGTAGGCCTTGATGACCTCGCCCGCGGTTTCGTCGGGTACGCCGATGACGCCGGCCTCGGCCACCGCCTCGTGCTCGATCAGCGCGCTCTCCACCTCGAACGGGCCGACCAGGTGGCCGGAGGACTTGATGAGGTCGTCGGCGCGGCCGACGAACCAGTAGTATCCGTCCTTGTCCCGCATCGCGAGGTCGCCCGAGAGATACCAGCCATCGACGAAGCATTTGTCGTAGCGAGCCTGCTCGTGCAGGTAGGTGCGCATCATCGACGGCCAGCCGGGCCTGAGCGCCAGCTCGCCGATCTCGCCGTCGCCCAGCTCCTTCAGGCCGGTCTGCGTGCGCTCGACGATGCCGGCCTCGATACCGGGCATCGGCTTGCCCATCGAGCCGGGCCGCACCTCCTGCGCAGCGAGGTTGGCGATCATGATGCCGCCGGTCTCGGTCTGCCACCAGTTATCGTGGAACGGCTTGCCGAACACCCGGTTGGACCAGACGACGGCCTCGGGGTTCAGCGGCTCGCCGACAGACGCGAGGAACCTCAGGCTGGAAAAGTCGTAGGGTTTGGCGGCCGCGTCGCCCGCGCGCATCATCATGCGGATCGCAGTGGGCGCGGAATACCAGACCTCGACCTTCTCCCTCTGGATGGTCGAATACCAGCGGTCGAGGTCGAACTCCGCCTCGTCCACGATCATCGTCACCCGGTTTACCAGCGGCGAGATGATGCCATAGGAGGTGCCGGTGACCCATCCTGGATCGGCGGTGCACCAGTAGATCGTGCCCGGTGTCAGCTCCAGCGCGTAACATCCTGAAATGGCGTGATAGAGCACCGCCTTGTGGACATGCACGGCACCCTTGGGTCGACCGGTGGTGCCGGAGGTGAAGTGAATGAGCGCCGGGTCCTCGGGCAGGGTGCGCGCCGCTTCGAAGTCCGGCGACGCGTCCTCCATCGCGGGACCGAGTGCCACGCAGCCTTCAGGGGCTTCCTCGCCCACGATCAGCACGAGTTTCAGGGACGGGATCTCGTCCCGCCATTGGGCGATCTTGCGACGATACAGGGTTTCGGTCGTCACCAGCGCCTTGGCGGTGCCGATCTCCATCCGGGTGCGGATCGGCTCCGGCCCGAAGGCCGAGAAGAGCGGCGTGAAGACCATCCCGGCCTTCAGCGTGCCGAGCGCAGCCAGGTAGAGCTCGGGCACGCGCCCCATCAGGGCAAAGACGCTGTCACCGCGGGCCAGACCCTGCACCTCGAGAACATTGGCAAACCGCGCCGTGCCTTCGGCCAGGTCGGCATAGGTGAGGTCGCGGTGTTCGTTGTCCTTGCCGAGCCAGCGGATCGCGACCTGGCCGCCATGGCCCTGTGCCACATGCCGGTCCACGGCTTCATGGGCGATGTTGAGATAGCCTCCGGGAAGCCCGTCGAGCATCTGCTCGGCCACTTCCCATGTAAACGTTTTGCGCGCCTCGTCCGGGTTGGGCAGAGACGCACCCCGAGTCCCTCCGGACTCCTTCCGGATTGCCCCAAACATGGTGGATTCCTCCCGGTGAGGATTGTCCCACCGGGCGCGGCATTCCGCCATGATTCACGTCAACGATCCGGCCGAACTTCGGCTCGCGGCAACAGGAAATCCTGACCGGGGTGCGGGAACCGTCAGGCGAAGGAGAGCTGCACCTTGACCGAGGCACTCCTGTCGCCGGCGATCTCGAAGGCCGCCAGCGCCTCTTCGAGGGGGTAGGTCTGGGTGATGATCGGGCGCACGTCCACGGCGCGGCGGTTGATCATGTCGACCGCAACCGCGAACTCCGGATGGAATCGATGGGTGCCCTTCACCACGATCTCCTTGGCGACGATGAGGTTGAGTGGCACCGTCACGTCGCCGGCCACGCCCACTTGCACCAGCGTTCCCAGCGGATGCAACGTCTCGATGGCAGAACGGATCGCAGGCGCGACGGCGGTGCATTCGAAGCAGACGTCGAAATGCCCTTTGTCCGCCGCGTAGCCTGCGAGCGCGTCGGGATCGCGTGCGACATTGATCGTGCGGTTCGCGCCCATCTTCCCGGCAACCGCCAGCGGCACGTCCTGCAGGTCGGTCACCACGATCTCGGCCGCACCGGCCTCGGCGGCGAGCGCGGTGCAGAGCGCGCCGATCGGGCCTGAGCCAGTCACCAGCACCTTGCGCCCGGCCAGATCGCCCGCGAGCGAGCGGGCGTGCAGGCAGACCGACAGCGGCTCGGAACAGGCGGCCTCGCCGATGGAGACGCCCTCGGCCACCTTGAAGCACTGCCCGGCCTTGACCGCCACGCGGTCCCGGAACAGGCCGTTCTCATGCGGCATCCGCATTGCGGAGCCGAGGAAGCGCATGTTCAGGCAGTGGTTGGGCAGGCCCTGATCGCAGTACTTGCAGTAGCCGCAGGGGTGGCTGGGGCTGATCGCGACGCGGTCGCCCACCGCAAGGCCGGTCACATCGGGGCCGAGCTCAACGACCGTTCCTGCGGCCTCGTGGCCGAGGATGATCGGCTCGCGCACCCGGATCGGGCCAAAGCCGCCGTCCTGGTAATAGTGCAGGTCGGAGCCGCAGATGCCACCGGCGCCGATGGCGACGAGGACGTATCCGGCCTCGGGCGCGGCGAGGGGCAGGGTTTCGACGTGAAGGTCCTTCTGGCCGTGAAGACGGCAGACACGGGTTTCCATTGCGGACTCCTAGGGCATCAGGATGGACGGCAGCCAGGTGGCGAGCGGCGACCAGTAGGACACCGCCAGCAGCACGAGGATGTTCGTCAGCAGGAAGGGGAAGATGGCGCGCACCACCGGGGTAAGCTGCAGGTTGGCGATGCCGGCACAGACGAAGAGGCACACACCCACCGGTGGCGTCGTCAGGCCGATCATCAGGTTCAGCACTGCGAAGGTGGCGAAGTGCAGGGGCTCGATGCCAACGGCCTGAGCCAGCGACAGCAGCGGCACGAAAAGGATGATCAGGGCCGCGATCGTTTCCATGAACATGCCCACGAAGAGCAGCAGGATGTTGATGATCAGGATCACCAGGATCCGGTTGTCGGTCAAAGAGAGCACCCCGTCGGCGATCGCTTGCGGGATCCGTTCGGAGACGAGGATCCAGCCGAAGACGTTAGCAAACCCCACGAGCGACAGGATCGCGGCCGAGGAGATCGCGCTGTCCACGACGACCTTGGGAACCTCGCGGATCGGCAGTTCGCGGTAGACGAAGGCGCCGACGACGAAGGCATAGGCCGAGGCGACGATGGCGGTTTCTGTCGGGGTGGCGAGGCCGCTCAGCAGCCCGTAGATGATGAGCCCGGTCATGGCGAGCGCCCAGAACGCCGAGGCGAAGGAGCGTCCGACCTCGCCGAAGCCTTCCCACTTCTGGCGCGGGTAGTTCTTGCGCACCGAGATGATGTAGCAGGTCACCATCATCGCCAGCCCCATCAGGATGCCGGGAATGGCGCCGGCCATGAACATCTTGCCGACCGAGATTCCGGAGAGCGCGCCAACGATGATCATCGGCACCGAGGGCGGAATGATCGGGCCGACGGTGGAGGAGGCGGCGGTGACGGCGGCGGAGAAGTCAGCCGGGTAGCCGGCCTTCTTCATGCCGGGGATCATCACGCCCCCGATGGAGGCGGCATCGGCCACCGCGGTGCCGGTAATGCCGCCGAAGAGCATGGAGGCGGCGATGTTGGTGAGGCCAAGCCCGCCACGGATCCAGCCGACCAGCGCGTTGGCGAAACGGATGATGCGGTTGGTGATGCCGCCGCGGTTCATCAGGTTGCCGGCGAGGATGAAGCCCGGGATCGACAGCAGCACGAAAACGTCCATGCCGGCATAGATCTTCTGCGGCATCACCACGAGCGGGATACCGGCGAGCACGAGATAGATCAGCGAGGACAGCGCCAGCGTCACCGCGACCGGCACGCCAATGATCAGGCCGGTCACGAAGACGGCAAAGAGAACATAGACTTCCATGGGTTCAGTCCTCCTCGCGGGCCTTGAGTGGCAGCCCGTTGCTGCGTCCGGCGAGCATGTTGATCACGCGCAGCGCGGCAAAGAGGAAGAGCAATGCCAGCAGAAGGGTGACTGTAATATGGATCAGGTCCATGCGGATGCCCATGGCCGGCGACGTCTGCATCTTGCCGATGGAGGTGAACTTCCACGCATGGGGGATGAGAATGAGCGCGACGGCGCCGGTGAGGAACGCGGAGACCAGGCGCAGCACCCATGGCAGCGGTTCGGGCAGGTTCTCGCAGATCACGTCCACGTTGACGAGGTCGCCGCTGCGGAACGAGAGGCCGACACCGAAGGCCGCAAGATAAAGCAGGGCGAAGCGGGTCATCTCTTCCGTCCAGACTGGCGAGGCGCCGGTCGTGCGGCCGATCACCTGGACCAGGACGACGACAATGAGAAGGGCGAAGGAAAGGCCGACACCGACCTTGCACAACGCGGAGACGAGGTTGGTCAACCGTTCCAGCGCGTTCATCGAATATTCCTGTGGGGCAGTGGGGAGGGGCCGGGGCGCCAGCAAGCGCCCCGGCCCGGTGCGTGAGTGGAGCTTATTCGTTGAACAGCGCTTCAACGTAGGGCTTCACCTCGTCGCTGACGTTGGCAAGCACGGCGTCCTTGGCCTTGGCGGCAAAGGCGGCGCCGTCGACCTCGACGAAGGTCACGCCCTTCTCCTCAAGCCAGGCCTTGTCTGCGGCGAGGCTTTCGAGGAACAGCCCGCGCTCGTATTCCTGCGCGATTGCTGCAGCTTCCATGACGGCGGCCTTGTCGTCGTCCGAGAGCTTGCCCCATGTCTGTTCGGCGATGGTCAGGTAGATCCAGGAGCGGACGTGCTCGGTCTCGTTCACGTGGCTCTGCACCTCGTTGAAGTTGGCCGAACGGATCAGCGCCAGCGGGTTCTCCTGTGCGTCGATGGTGCCGTTCTGCAGTGAGGTGAAGACCTCGGAGAAGGCCATCGGCGTGGGCTGGGCGCCGAGCGCCTTCCAGACGTCGACAAAGAGCGGCACGTTCGGCACGCGCATCTTCAGGCCTTGCAGATCATCGGGCGTGGTGATCGGACGGTTCGACGTCAGATCGCGCGGGCCGCGGGCGAAGAAGGCGATCGGGCGGATCTGGGCCTTCTCGATGATCTGGGCCTCGATTGCGTCACCGACTTCGCCGCCGGCCGTGGCGTCCATGTGCTCCAGCGACTTGTAGGCGTAGGGGACGGCCAGAAGCGCAGCCATCGGCGCCCAGTTCTGCAGGGATTCGCCGGTGATCGTCATGTCGACGGTGCCAAGCTGCATGCCGTTGATCAGGTCGATTTCCTTGCCGAGCGACTCGTTGGGATAGACCTCGACCTCGATGCGGCCTTCGGTGAGGCGGGCAAGTTCTTCGCCGAACTTGACGGAGGCCAGGTGCCAGGGGTTTTCCTCGTTGGCCAGGTGGCCGAGCTTGAGCGTCATGTCGGCGGCGAAGGCCGCGCTCGACAGAACGGTCGACGCAAGGCCGGCGACCAGCAGGCTTCCGATGGTGGTCTTGAGAGTCATGGGGTTCCTCCTCGTTGATGACTCGTGATTTGGGTGTTCACTCCGGTGGCGGCGCCCTGAAGGCATCGGGGTGCGCGCGAATGATGTCGGGCAGGTCGCTCAGGACCGCCCGCAAATGGAGCCGGATCGCCTCCCCCGCGGCGGCGACGTCGCCGGCCTCGATGGCATCGACGATCTCGACGTGCTGCTCGATCAGGCGTTCGACCGGGAACAGGTCGAAGCTGAGGTAGCGGACCCGGTCCATCTGGGATTTCAGTCCGCTGACCAGCTTCCAGATCGAGGCCTTTCCTGCCCCGGCGGCCAGTGTCTCGTGAAATGTCTCGTCGGCGGTGATGAAGTCCGAGGGGGCGTTGGCCGCGATCGCCTTCTGCTCCTCGATCTGGTGACGCAGGCGGAGCACCAGTTCGCGGTCGCGTGACTGGGCCAGAAGCCGGACGATGTCGGCCTCGATGGCTTCGCGGACAAAGCGGATGTCCAGCACCGCGTCGCAGTCGATCTTGCGCACGACGGTCCCGCGTTGCGGGCGGATTTCGATCAGCCCTTCCTCGGCAAGCTTGATGAAGGCCTCGCGCACCGGTTGGCGGCTGATCTCGTATTCACGCGCGATCTCGGCCTCCGAGATCCGGGCGCCGGGCTTCAGATCGTTGCGCACCACACGCTCCCTGAGAAGCGCGTGCAGCTGCGGGCCGATCGGTGCGGTCATGTCCAGTTGCATGTCGTGGCGTCCCTCGGAGTCGCTCCGGTCGAGCCGTGTATCCTCCATACTTCCATACTAGTCAATGATTCCGATGGGTGGTATCAGGTCGTCGGGCAGAGTCGCTGCCGGGAAACCGAAGAGGGGTCGGAAGATATGAGACAGACATGGCGGTGGTTCGGGCCGAAGGATCTTGTGTCGATCGACGACGTGCGGCAGGCCGGCGCAGAGGGGATCGTCTCGGCGCTGCATCACCTGCCCACAGGCTCGGTCTGGACACCGGACGAGATCGAGGCCCGCAAGACGGTGATCGCCACCATGGCCGACGGATCGCCCTCGACGCTGACCTGGGACGTGGTCGAAAGCCTGCCGGTTTCGGAGGACATCAAGAAGCAGACGGGTGACTGGCGCGCGCACATCGAGAATTACCGCACCAGCATGCGCAACCTCGCGGCGGCCGGAATCGAGGTGATCTGCTACAATTTCATGCCGGTGCTGGACTGGACCCGCACGGACCTCGCCTACCGCCTGCCGACCGGCGCGACCTGCATGCGCTTCGACCTTGCCGATTTCGCGGCGTTCGATCTGCACATCCTGAAGCGGAAGGGCGCCGAGGCGGACTTCCCCGATGACGTGCGGGCCGAAGCGGCGGAGCGTTATGGGAAGATGGACGAAGCACAGAAGGAGGCCCTGGCCCGCAATGTCGTCTTCGGGCTGCCGGGCTCGGCGGAATCGTTCACCCTCGACGACGTGCGCCGGCACCTCGACGAATACAGGGGGATCAGCGAGGACCGCCTCCGTTCCCACCTCTCGGCGTTCCTCGAGGAGGTTGCGCCGCTGGCACAGGAACTCGGACTGCGGCTCTGCTGCCACCCCGACGACCCGCCGTTCCCGCTGCTCGGCCTGCCGCGGATCATGTCGACCGAGGCGGACTACCGCTGGCTGGTGAACGCGGTGGACCTGCCCGCGAACGGCATCACGCTCTGCTCCGGTTCGCTCGGCGCGCGCGCCGACAACGACCTGCCCGGCATGATGGAGCGCCTCGGCGACCGCGTGCATTTCCTGCACCTGCGCAACGTTCGGCGCGAGAGCGAGGGCACGCCATGCTCCTTCCACGAGGCCGAGCACCTTGGCGGCGGCACCGATATGGTCGCGCTCATCAAGGCCGCGCTGGCAGAGGAAGCAAAGCGCAAGGCCGCGGGCCGCGCCGATTGCTCGATCCCGTTCCGGCCCGACCATGGACAGGACATTCTCGACGACCAGAAGCGGAAGGCTCAGCCGGGCTATCCGGCGATTGGCCGCCTCAAAGGCCTGGCCGAGCTGAGAGGAATCGCCGCTGCAGTGTCTCACGCGGCGGAGTAACGCGTTCTGACTTCGCGCCGGCCTCGTCCGGCGCGAAATTCTTTTGAGGAGGTCCCATGTCGATCGAAACCCGCTACCCCTCCATCCCCTATCTCGCGGCCAGGGCCCGGCGGCGCGCGCCGTTTTTTGCCTGGGAATACCTCGCCAGCGGCACCGGCCACGAGGTGCTGGTGGACAAGAACCGCGCGGCGATGAACGCCGTCGAGATTGTGCCGCGGGTGCTGAAGGGTCGGTTCATGCCGGATCTCTCGACCGAGATATTCGGTCGCCGCTATACCGTGCCGTTCGGCGCCGGTCCGGTCGGGTTGTCGGGGCTGATGTGGCCCAAGACGGAGATCTACCTGGCGGAGACGGCGGCGCGGAAGGGGATGCCTTACGGGCTCAGCACCACCGCCAACGAGGCGCCCGAGGTCATCGGTCCGCTGGCCGACGGCAACGGCTGGTTCCAGCTCTACACCCCGGTCGATCCCGAGATCCGCGCCGACATGCTGAAACGCGCCGCCGACAGCGGCTTCTCGGTGCTGGTCATCACGGTCGACGTGCCGGTGGGCAGCCGGCGGGAGCGCCAACTCGTGGCCGGCGTGTCGGTGCCGCCCAAGTTCACGCCGCAAAGCATCTTTCGCGCGGCCATGTGCCCGGCATGGTCAATCGCCACCCTGTGCCACGGCATGCCGAAGTTCCGGACGCTGGAGAAATACTTTACCACCAAGTCCTTCGCCGGGGCTGCGCGGCTGGTGGGGCAGGTCGTTGACGGGCGGCCGGACTGGGAAATGATCCGCCAGATGCGGGAGGCCTGGGACGGCCCACTGGTCATCAAGGGCATCCTGTCGGAAGAGGATGCGCGGATGGCTGTCGAGGTCGGGGCCGACGGGATCGTGGTGTCGAACCACGGCGGGCGGCAGTTCGACGCCGCCCCGGCCGCGATTACGGCGTTGCCGGGCATCGTCGAGGCCGTGGGCGGACGCATCAAGGTGATCTTCGACAGCGGCATCGAGAGCGGGCTTGATATCCTCCGGGCGCTCTGGCTCGGGGCGGATTTCTGCCTGCTGGGCCGGGCCTTCCTGTACGGAACTGCCGCGCTCGGGGCGCGCGGGGGCGACCACGTTTACGAAATCCTGAAGGCGGATCTCGAGACCAACATGGTCCAGTTCGGCGCGGCTTCGGTTCAGGAAATCCGCGCGGCAGTCGCCGAACGCAGGGCGGCCTGACGGCCGATCAGCCCCAAGGACCTGCGTCGTTGCTGCCGGAGGCGGGCCGGCGCGCCCGACTGGGCGCGCGGGATGCGCCGTGGCCCTGGCGCGCCATCTCGTGCAGCGCAGCGACCCGGTTTTCCGTGGCAGGGTGAGTGGCAAACAGGTTATCACGCCGGTAGGCGTGCAGCGGGTTGATTATGAACATGTGCGCTGTGCCCGGATTGCGTTCCGCCGAGGCGTAGTCGATTCGCGAAGCGCCTGCCTGAATCCGTTCCAGCGCCGAGGCCAGCCACAGCGGATTGCCGCAGATTTCGGCCCCCGCTCGGTCGGCGGCATATTCCCGCGTCCGGGAGATCGCCATCTGCACCAGGCCGGCCGCCATTGGCGCCAGGAACATCATCGCCAACGTGCCGACAATTCCCGGTCCCTCGTCGCGGCGCCCGCCGAAGAACATCGCGAAATTGGCGAGCATGGTGATGGCGCCGGCGAAGGTCGCCGTCACCGTCATGATCGCTGTGTCGTGGTTGCGGATATGGGCCAGTTCATGGGCGATGACCCCGGCCAGTTCCTCGCGCGACAGGCTGCGCATGAGCCCGGTTGTCACCGCCACGGCGGCGTTCTCCGGGTTTCGGCCGGTGGCGAAGGCGTTGGGCTGCGGCGTATCGATCAGATAGATCGCGGGCACCGGCAGGTTGGCGTTCCGCGCAAGCTCACCCACCATCACCGCAAGGCCGGATCGGTCGATCGGGCTCAACTCCTGCGCATTGTGCATCCGCAGGACCATCTTGTCCGAGTTCCACCAGGTGAAGGCATTCATCGCCGCGGCGGCGAGCAGGGCAAAGACCATGCCCCCGGTTCCGGCCAACAGGTAGCCGACGCCCATGAAAAGAGCGGTCATGGCAGCCATCAGCAGCGCTGTTCGGACATATCCCATCGGCGGCACTCCTGCGATCCGGATGCGGGAAGACGACCTCAGGGATATAGGCAGGCGCCCCGCGCGTTCAATCGATTCCGGCGCGGGTGGCGCGCCGGAAGGCATTGCCGGGAGCCGCCTGGATGGTAGACAGTCGGGCGAACCGATCACGCGCAGCCACGCCCTGCAGGGAGGCAAGACATGACCACGCCCGGAACCCGGCCCGCCCACGCCGATCTCGCGTCCTATATCGATCACACGCTGCTCAAGCCCGATGCGCGGCCGGAGGAGGTGGAGACGCTCTGCTCCGAGGCCGTGGAATTCGGCTTCAAGGCGGTGTGCGTGAACCCGATCTTCGTGCCGCTGGTCACCGCCTGCCTCAAGGGGAGCGCGGTGGATCCCTGCGCCGTCATCTGCTTCCCCTTCGGCGCCGATCCCACGCCGATCAAGGTGGCGGAGGCCGCCTGGGTGGTGGAACACGGCGCGCGCGAGGTCGACATGGTGATCCCGATCGGCCTGCTGAGATCCGGCGAGCACTCCGCGGTGCGCGACGACATCGCCGCCGTCAAGGAAGCCTGCGGCGACGCCCTGCTCAAGGTCATCATCGAAACCGCGCTTCTGACCGATGCCCAGAAGGAAACGGCCTGCCGCCTGTCGAAGGAAGCGGGCGCCGATTTCGTAAAGACCTCCACCGGCTTTGCCGGCGGCGGGGCGACGGTCGAGGACGTGGCGCTGATGCGCCGCGTGGTCGGGCCGGAGATGGGCGTGAAGGCCTCGGGAGGGGTGCGCACCACCGAGGACGCCCGGCGCATGATCGCCGCCGGCGCCACCCGGATCGGCGCGAGTTCCGGCATCGCCATCGTCGGCGCGGCCTGAGCGCCGGCGGTTTCCCGCGTCCTCCGGCCCTTGCCGGACGGAGGCTGGACCCGAGGCGCATTCGGGGGTAACCGATGCGTTTCCGAAGGTGCGGCTTGGCGTGAGGCAGATGGACGGCATCGAAAAGCGAACAGGGCTGAGGGCAGCGCCCGGGCAGGCCGTGGCCGAGAGCGCCCGGCTGTCGGTCGCCCCGATGATCGACTGGACGGACCGCCACTGCCGGGCGTTCCACCGGGTTCTGTCGCGTCGCACGCTGCTCTACACCGAGATGATCACCGCCCCCGCGCTGGTGCGCGGGCAGGCGCGGCACCTGCTGGATTTCGGCGAGACGGAGCATCCCGTCGCCGTGCAACTCGGCGGCTCCGACCCGGCGGAACTGGCCGAGGCGACGGTCATGGCAACCGATGCGGGCTATGACGAGATCAACCTCAACGTCGGCTGCCCGTCGGACAGGGTGCAGTCCGGCTGTTTCGGCGCGGTGCTCATGGAGCGTCCGGCGCTCGTGGGAGACTGCGTTGCGGCGATGGGGCATGCGACCCAGCTGCCGGTAACCGTCAAATGCCGCATTGGTGTCGACGACCAGGTGCCGGAGGAGGTACTCCCGGCCTTTCTCGAGACGATCCGCGCGGCTGGCGTGCGCCGTGTGATCATCCATGCCCGAAAGGCCTGGCTGCAGGGGCTGTCACCCAAGGAAAACCGCGAGATCCCGCCGCTCGAATATCCGCTCGTCCATGCGATGAAGCGCGCCTTTCCCGACATGCACATCTCGATCAACGGCGGCATCGCCTCGCTCGACGCGGCGCAGGAGCAGCTTGCGGCCGGGACCGACGGGGTGATGATCGGCCGCGCTGCCTATAACCAGCCGGCGCAGATCCTGCTGGAGGCCGACCGGCGCATCTTCGGCGAGGATACGGAACCGCTCACCGCGCTGGAGGCAGTGGAGCAATTCCGGCCCTATATCGCGCGGCACCTGTCGGAAGGAGGGCGGCTGCATTCCGTCACCCGACACATGCTCGGCCTGTTCTCGGGGCGCCCGGGGGCGCGCGGCTGGCGTCGGGTGTTGAGCGAGGGCGCCACCAGGCCCGGCGCCGGTCTGGAAGTTCTGGACGCCGCGCTCGATCATGTGAGAACGCCCGCCGACGCCGCGATCTGAACGGCGAATCAGCTCTCCCGAGCGATCCGCGCAACGCGGCCGCCCCGCCGCTGCGCAAGGCGCGGCGCGCGGTCGGGGAGCGCTGCCATGACGCCCCGCCGCGCCTCGGGGGACATCCGGGACCAGGCCGCGATCTCGTCCATGCTGCGATAGCAGCCGACGCAGAGCCGCTCCTGCGGATGAATCACGCAGACCTTCGTGCAGGGCGATTCGATTTCGTCCCTCTGCCAGGGGGCGTCGTCCTTCATCCTTCGAGCCTCAGGTTCCTCATCCGGTCCAGCGCTCCTTGCAGGATAAACCCGGCGGCCACGTGGTCGATCACCTCTGCGCGACGTTTTCGGGACGTATCCGCCTCCAGCAGCGCGCGTTCCGCGGCCACCGTAGACAGCCGTTCGTCCCAGAAGGTCATCGGCAGCGGTGTCAGCTTCTCGAGATTTCGAGCGAAGGCGCGTGTCGACTGGCAACGCGCGCCTTCGCTGCCGTCCATGTTGCGGGGCAGACCGAGCACGATGCCGCCGACCTCGCGCGCGTTCAGCAGGGCGAGCAGCTTCTCAGCGTCGATCCCGAACTTCTTGCGCCGGATCGTCTCGGCCGGGGTCGCGGTGGAAAGCAGCCGGTCGGAGATCGCCACCCCGATCGTTGCGGTGCCGAGGTCGAGCCCCGCCACCGCCCGGCCGGAGGGCAGGGCCGCGGCGAATTCCGTGATCTCTTCGAATACCAACCGGGTTACTCCGCCACGCCAGCGTCGACCGCCGCCTGGCGGATCAGCTCGAGTTCCTCGGGGCGTTCGGCAAAGACTTGCTGCGCCTCGCCCCAGATTGCCGCGGCCCGGTCGGTGTTGCCCAGAACCCCGTGCGCCCGCACGAGTTGCGCCCAGTCCGACGCCGGTCCGCCCTCGGTGGCGAGCCGCTCGCCGAGCTGGTCGACCATGGCCTGAACCATCGCCTGACGGTCCTCGGGCTCCATCTCCGCCGCCGCGTCGATGTCTTCCTGGCTCGGGCCCCGCTCCTCGATCTCAACCCCGGCGTCGAGCGCCGCCTGCCGGATCGGCGCCAGCGCGGCCGGGTCGGCAAAGGCCTGTTGCGCCTCGGTCCAGATCGCGGTTGCCTGCTCGACATTGCCCATGACGCCATGGGCCCGGATCAGCCGCGCCCAGTCCGAGGGCGGGCCGCCCTCCTCGGCGAGGCGGGCGCCAAGTTGGTCCACCATGTTCTGGATGAACGCCTGACGCTCCTCCGGGCTCATCTCGGCTGCCGCCGCCATGTCCTCGGCAGAGGGACCGCCTGCTCCGCCCGGCACCGGGGCCGGAGCGGGCAGGCTGTACTTGATGCCGGCCATCGCCGCCACGCTCTCCAGCCGGGACCGGATCACCGGCACCCAGGGGTCGCTCGGACGGCTTTGCCTCAGAAGCGGCTCCCAGTACTGGAAGGCCTCGTCGGGGCGGCCGGTCTGCAGGTGCATAAGCCCCACGTAGTAGCGCGCGACCGGCTCATGCGGGTCGCGCTGCAGGGCGTTGCCAAGGGCCCAGTCGGCATCCGCCGAGACATTGCCGCCGGCGGCCTGGATCAGGAGCCCGGCATAGGTGAGGTAATCCTGTGCGGTCGCCATGTCGGCCTTCAGGTCCAGCAGTTTCCGCTGGGCGGCATGGGCGGCGGGGATGTTGCCGATATTGGCCTCGCTGCGCGCCAGAAGCGCCCAGCCTTCCACGTCTTCCGGCGTCTCGGAGACGGCATCGCGCAGTTTCTGGATCAGCTCGGCATATTCGTCGCCCACCGCGACGGGGGGTGTTGCTGGCATCGCGGCCTCGAACTCGGCCTGGCTCGGCCGGTTCTTGCGCTGCTCCTCGGCCATCGACAGCCGCTTGCTGAGCGGCAGGTCCTCGTAGCCCGGCGCGCCGATGCGGTCGTAGAGATAGAATGTGCCGCCAATGACGACGAGACCGGCCACCGCCGCGGTTGCATAGCTCGCCCCGCGCGGCGCAAGCGTCGCCTGCTCCGAGCCCGCACGGTCGGCGTCGAGGATCCTGCGCTTGATCTCGGTGCGCAGGCGTTCGGCTTCCTCCTCGGTCACCACACCGCGGGCGAGATCCTTCTCCACCGAGCGCAGCTGGTCGCGATATATGCCGATGTCCTTGTGCTGCGGATCCGCGTCGCCGGGCTCGCGCGGGCGCAGCATCGGCCAGCCGATCAGCAGGGCGGCGGCGAGCGCGACGAGTGCGGAGATGATCCAGAATGTCATGCGTCCTCCCAGGGCGCCGGTCATGGCATGTGCATTCCCCTCTACCCGGAACCAGAGGCAGGGCAAACCCCTCGGCGGCGGGGAGCGCGCAGGCGTCGCATCACAAGGTCGTTTCCGACCCTCAACATGCCGCAGTCTGGCGGATGGACATCCGCCGCGGCATGGAAAAGGATGGCACGCACCCGACGCCGTGCCGCGGC
Source organism: Tropicimonas aquimaris (assembly GCF_042676185.1). Classification (NCBI taxonomy): domain Bacteria; kingdom Pseudomonadati; phylum Pseudomonadota; class Alphaproteobacteria; order Rhodobacterales; family Roseobacteraceae; genus Tropicimonas; species Tropicimonas aquimaris. The sequence goes on from NZ_JBHTJT010000007.1 coordinate 471,083, forward strand.
GACGCGCCGTCCGCCCCGACGGCCCGCGAGCGGCCGGGGCCAGAACGACGAGGACCGCCATGCGCCGATATTCCGCCTTTGCCATCGCCCGCGAAGCGCTGCGTCACCACCAGGGCTGGGAACGCGCCTGGCGCTCGCCCGAGCCCAAGAAGCGCTACAAGGTGATCGTGATCGGCGCCGGCGGCCACGGGCTGGCCACCGCCTATTACCTCGGCAAGAACCACGGCATTCGCGACATCGCGGTGCTGGACAAGGGCTGGCTCGGCGGCGGGAATACCGGGCGGAACACCACGATCATTCGCTCCAACTATCTGCAGGACCCGTCTGCGGCGATCTACGAAAAGGCCCGCAGCCTCTACGAAACCTTCAGCCTCGATCTGAACTACAACGGCATGTTCAGCCAGCGCGGGGTGCTGATGCTGGCGCAGACCCACCACGAGGTGCGCGGCTACCAGCGCACGGCACATGCCAACGCGCTGCAAGGGGTTGAGACGGAGTTCGTCGGCCCGGAGCGGGTGAAGGAGATCGTGCCGATTATCAACATCGAGGGTCCGCGCTATCCCGTACTCGGCGGGCTCTGGCAACCACGCGGCGGCACCGCCCGGCATGACGCCATCGCCTGGGGCTATGCCCGCGCCTGTTCCGGCATGGGCATGGACATCATCCAGAAATGCGCGGTCACCGGTGTCCGTTCCGAGGGCGGCAAGGTCACGGGCGTCACCACCACCCGTGGGGACATCGACTGCGAGAAGCTCGCTATCGTGGTCGCCGGCCATTCCGGCCATCTCGCCGATATGGCGGGTTTCCGGCTGCCCATCGAATCCGTGGCGCTCCAGGCGCTGGTCTCCGAGCCGATCAAGCCCTGCATGGATTGCGTGGTCATGGCCAACACGGTGCACGGCTACATGAGCCAGTCCGACAAGGGAGAGATGGTGATTGGTGGCGGCGCCGACGGCCACAACAACTACACCCAGCGGGGCTCGTTCCTGCATGTCGAGGAAACCGTCCGCGCCCTCGTCGAGACCTTTCCGATGATCTCGCGGCTCAAGATGCTGCGGCATTGGGGCGGCATCGTCGACATGACCGGCGACCGCTCCCCGATCCTGTCCAAGACCCCGCTCGGCAATTGTTTCATCAACTGCGGCTGGGGGACTGGCGGGTTCAAGGCGATCCCCGGTTCCGGCTGGGCGATGGCGGAACTCGTGGCCAAGGGAGAACCCGGCCCGCTCGCCGCCGAATTCGGCCTCGACCGCTTCCGCGAAGGCCGCTTCATCGACGAAAGCGTTGCCGCGGGGGTCGCGCACTGATGGCCTTTTCGGAACTCAATGCCGAAACGATGCGCGAAGACCTCGGCTTCCAGCCGGGGCTCTCGGAGAAGCGCATGTTCGGCGGGATCGCATTCATGCTGTACGGCAACATGGTCTGCGGCGTCATTGGCGACGGCGGGATGTTCCGCGTGGGCAAGGACCGCGAGACCGAGGCCATTGAACTGGGCGCGCAGCCGCTCTCCTTCACCGGGCGCAAGATGGGCGGGATGGTCGAGCTCGACCATGGGTCCTTCGAAGACGACGGCCTGCGGCGGTCCCTCGTGGAAATGTCGCTGTTGAACGCTGCCAGCCTGCCGCCGAAAGGATGATGACATGCTGATCCTGACCTGCCCGTACTGCGGCATCCGTTGTGATGAAACCGAGCTTGCTCCGGGCGGCGAGGCGCATCTCAAGCGCTTTGGCCCCGGCTCCACGGACGAGGCATTCGAAGCCTACCTGTTCGAGCGCGAAAACCCGATGGGCGTGCATTTCGAGCGTTGGCGCCATGCCTATGGCTGCGGCAAGTGGTTCCTGGCGGCGCGCGACACGGTCACGCTCGAGGTCTTCGGTACGTACAAGGCACAGACGCCCGAGCCGCCCGAGGAGATCGTCGCGGCGATCCGGGCGCGACGGCCCGAATGGGAGGGCCGGGCATGAGCATGCGTCTGGAGCAGGGCGGCCGGCTGATCGACCGGGACGCGCCCCTCGATTTCACTTTCGACACCAACCCGATGCGCGGTCTCCGGGGCGACACGCTGGCCTCGGCGCTGCTCGCGAACGGCCAGATGCTGGTGAACCGGTCCTACAAGTATCACCGCCCCCGCGGCATCGTCGCCAGCGGGCCGGAAGAGCCCAATGCGCTCGTCGGGTTGGGGCAGGGTGCGCGGTTCGAACCCGACCAGCGCGCCACGACGACCGAGTTGTTCGACGGGCTCTCCGCGATGAGCCAGAATGCCTGGCCCTCGCTCGGCTTCGACATGATGGCGGTGAACGGCTGGTTCAGTGGCATGATGCCGGCGGGCTTCTACTACAAGACCTTCACCTGGCCGCAGAGCTTCTGGAAGCACGTCTACGAGCCGGTGATCCGCGAGGCCGCCGCCTCCGGCCTGCCGCCCAAGGAAGCCGACGCCGACCGCTACGAGCATTTCTACGCATTCGTCGACGTGCTGATCGTTGGCGGCGGGATCGCCGGCTTGCAGGCGGCGCTCGAAGCGGGCCGATCCGGCGCGCGCGTGCTCCTGCTGGAACAGACCCCGCACTGGGGTGGGCGGGCGCCGGTGGATGGCGTGGAAATCGGCGGCAAGCCGGCGGATGCTTGGATTACCGAGACCCTCGCAACGCTGGAGGCAATGGACAACGTCACCCTGCGGAACCGTTGCATGGGCGTCGGCGTTTACGATCATGGCTTCGCACTCGGCTACGAGCGGCTGACCGATCATACGCCCGGCGACGGGCAGCCGCGCCATCGGCTCTGGAAGATCCGGACCGGGCGCATCGTCACCGCAACGGGGGCGATCGAACGGCCGCTGAGCTTTGCCGGCAACGATGTGCCGGGCGTCATGCTCGCCTCGGCAGTCCGCGATTACGTCGTCAACTACGGCGTCGCGCCGGGCCGCCGCACCGTGGTCGTGACCAATAACGACGATGCCTATCGCACCGCGTTGGCGCTCATCGATGCCGGGCTCGAGGTGCCTGTCATCATCGACCCGCGCGAGCGCAACGACGGCCCGCTCGCCCGCGAATGCATGCGCCGCGGTGTCCAGGTCGAGACCGGCGCGGCGGTTATGAAGGTCAAGGGCAGCAAGCGCGTCGAGGGCGTGATGCTGTGCCGTGCCAACGGCACGGGCGGCGCCGGGGCCGTGCTCGACTGCGACAGTGTCGCCATGTCGGGCGGCTGGTCGCCGGTGGTGCACCTCTGGTCCCATTGCGGCGGCAAGCTGCTCTGGTCGGACGAGCACGCCCATTTCTATCCCGACGATGCCCGCGCTCCCACCGGCTCCGATGGCGCGGCCTTTGTCTCGACCGCTGGCGCGGCCTCGGGCTGCATGGCCGCCGGCGACGTGCTCAGGGACGCCGCCCGCAAGGGCGCCGCCGCTCTCGGCGCAGAGCCGGGGGAGGTGCCGCGAACCAACGACATCGAGGAAGTACCGATGCAGCCGGTCTGGGTCATGCCGACCAAGGCGCTGCCGGAACTGCGCTCCAAGATGTTCCTCGACTTCCAGAACGACGTGAAGGTCTCCGACGTGCAACTCGCGGCCCAGGAGGGCTACGAGAGCGTGGAACTGACCAAGCGCTACACCACGCTCGGCATGGCGAACGACCAGGGAAAGCTGAGCAACATCAATGGGCTTGCGATCCTTGCTCAGTCATTGGGTGAGGAAATCCCGCAGGTCGGGACCACCACGTTCCGGCCGCCCTACCAGCCCATCTCCTTCGGGTCGATCGCAGGCGAGGCCCGTGGCGACATCTTCCAACCGCTGCGCCGCACGCCGATGCAAGAGTGGCACGAGGCCAACGGCGCCTACATGGAGCCGGTCGGTCATTGGCGGCGGCCCTACTGCTATCCGAAAGCGGGCGAGAGCCACGCGGATGCCGTCGCGCGCGAGGTGACGGCGACCCGCTACTCGCTGGGCCTGCTGGATGCCTCGACCCTCGGCAAGATCCTCGTGAAGGGGCCGGATGCCGGGCGCTTCCTCGACATGCTCTACACCAACAAGATGTCGACGCTGAAGCCCGGACGCTGCCGCTACGGGCTCATGTGCAACGAGAACGGTTTCCTGATGGACGATGGGGTGGTGGCGCGGATCGACGAGGAGACCTTCCTCTGCCATACGACCTCCGGCGGTGCCGACCATATCCACGGCTGGATGGAGGACTGGCTGCAGTGCGAGTGGTGGGACTGGAAGGTCTATACCGCGAACCTGACGGAGCAATACGGGCAGATAGCCGTGGCGGGACCGAATGCGCGCAAGGTACTCGAAAAGCTCGGCGGGCTCGATGTCTCGAAGGAGGCGCTGCCGTTCATGGCGTGGTCCGAGGGGGAGCTTGCGGGTATCCAGGTACGGGTGTTCCGGATCTCGTTCTCGGGCGAACTGAGCTACGAGATCGCGGTTCCCGCCGGACAGGCGCGCGCCCTCTGGGACAAGATACTCGCGGCCGGCGGCAAGTTCGGCGTGACGCCCTACGGCACCGAAGCGCTGCACGTGATGCGAGCCGAGAAAGGCTTCATCATGATCGGCGATGAAACCGATGGCACGGTGATCCCGCAGGATCTCGGTCTCGACTGGGCGATCTCGAAGAAGAAGGACGACTACCTCGGCAAGCGTGCGAAGGAGCGGGCCCACATGGTCCGGCCGGATCGCTGGAAACTGGTGGGGCTGGAAACGCTCGACGGGTCTGTCCTGCCGGACGGGATCTACGCACTGGGCGAGGGCATGAATGCCAACGGGCAGCGGGTCACCATCGGACGGGTCACCTCGACCTACCATTCGCCGACGCTCGGGCGCGGCATCGCCATGGGGCTTGTCGAACACGGTCCGAACCGGATGGGCGAGGTGTTGAATTTCGGCAAGACCGACGGCGGCACGATCGAGGCCCGTATCGTGAGCCCGGTCTTCTACGATCCGGAAGGGGAGAAGCAGGATGTCTGACGCAGCACGTGTGACCGCCGTGGCCTCTGGCGCGCCCGCAGCACGGGTGGAGCGTATGCCGACGCAAGGGATGATCACATTGCGCGGTCAGCCCGCCGAGGTAGAGGTGGGCATCCGGGCCGCGACCGGCTGCGGACTGCCTGAGCAGCGCGGGATCGTTTTCGAAGGGGAATGTGCGGTGGCGTGGATGTCGCCGGACGAATGGCTCCTTCTGATACCGCAGGAAAAGGTGCCGGAATGCCTCGCCACACTGGCGCGCGAGCTGTCCGGTAGCCATCACCTGGCCGTGGAAGTCTCGGACGCTCGGGCGATGTTCCGCATCTCTGGAACAGGCGCGCGCGAGGCGCTGGCCCGGGTTTGCCCGGTGGACCTGTCTCCCGCGGCCTTCGCCGCCGGAGAAATCCGCCGGAGCCGGCTGGCACAGGTGCCGGCGGCCTTCTGGTTCGGTGCGGACGGTGCGTTCCGGCTGGTCTGCTTCCGATCGGTCGCGCGCTACGCTCAGGACGTTTTGGAAAACGCCGCGAGTGGTGCGCCTGTCGGGTTCTTCCCCGCGGGCTGAGCGCACCGCGTCGAGGCTCCGCGAAATGTGAGGCGACCGGCAAGCCGGTGCCCGTCAGTATGGGAACGATACGTCCTCTCTCCCCGCATTGGCCATTAAATTAACGCAATTCGGGGCATATTCGGGGTGAAACTCCTCCCCAAACCGAGGAATCGCGGATGTTGGACATGACGGACGACGAGCAAATGGCAGGGCAACAGGGGCAGGGCTCGTGCCTGTTCGAGGCTGCGGGGTTGCAGCTTCTGCACCGGCCCGCGCCGTCGGACCATGCCTTGGTACTCTTTGAGGATGCGCCCGAGGGCGGCCGGCTGCGCCCCGGCTGGTTGACCGGCCCTGGGGGCGAGGCAGTGGATCTCTACCGCGTCGTGCCGCAGCGGGCAGGGCTTTTCCCGGCTGACGAGATGCAGGCCCTCTGCGGAGTGCTTGCCGGCACCAACGCGCGCCCGGCAATCGCCATCGGCGCGGGGCTCGGTGGTCAGGCAGCCCTGCGGCACGGGCAGGCGGCGGGTTGCGCCATCGCGCTGGCTTTTTCGCCCATGGGCGCCGCGCCGGCCGGCGATCTGACTTTGACCGACATTCAGCAGCGGGACATCGCACCGCTGGCGATGGTCGCCTTCGATCCCAAGCGCCAGCCGGACGCGCTGCAGTCCGAGGCGCTGCGCCTTCTGGACGGCGTGCATGTGCTGCCGCTGCCGCATATGGGCCATCGCACCGAACGAACCCTGATTGGCGACCATGTCGCCCGAGACGTCTTTGCCGCCGCCTTGCGGGGCGATGCCGGCGAGGTTGCGCGCCTGCTGCGCCACAATCGCTCCCATGACGACGGGTTCCTGTCGCGCCTGTCGCTGGCCTGTTCGGAGCGCGGCCATTACCGCTGGGCCGCCGACATCGCGGAACAGGGCGACCCCGCCCGCCGGCACATGCCGGACCTCGCGATGGCGCGGGCCGAGGCGCAGGCCGGGCTCGGACGGCCGCTGGAGGCTGTCGAGACCCTCGAGGGGCTGGTCGTCTCTGCCCCGAGGAGTCCGCGCTACTGGGGCCTTCTGATCGACCGCTATGAGGCGATGGGCCAGGACGTGGCGGTTGCAGAACTGCTTGAACTTGCGCTCGCCTACACCGAGAATTTCAACTTCTGCGCGCGGCTGATCCGCAAGCTCTCCGGCATGAACGGTCCGGCCCGCGCTCAGGCCAGTGCGCTGGCCGACATGGCGCGTCAGCACTGGCCTGACCGTGGCGGGCAGATCGACCGTCTTGCCAAGGGGCTGGCGGGCATCGCCTGACACGGCTCTCCCGGCCTTCTGCAGGTGCCGGGCGGGGTGCTCTCGGCGCCAACGGGGCCGGCGCGAGGGAGCCACTTACGAGATACCACCGGCCCCGGTAACGAGTAGCGGCATGGCACGCGCCGCGCGGAAAGGCAGACAGAGATGTCGGACAAGTCACTCGAGCGGCGTTCCGCGATGGACGCCTACAAGCTGGCTTCGCAGAACCCCTTGCGCCGCTATCCCTCGCCCGAGAAGGATGGCGACCGGCTCTATCCGCTCGCGACGCCGGTCCTGACGCCGTCCTTCACGATGAGCCGCGAGGACACCGTTTTCACCATCGGCTCCTGTTTCGCACGCAATGTCGAGGCGGCGCTGATCAATGCCGGTATCAACGTCACCAGCCGCGATTTCGACCTTGGCCCGATTGGCGAGAGCCTCGGTTTCGCGGGCAACTTCTTCAACAAGTACTCGATCCACTCGGTCATCAACGAACTCCGCTGGGCGATGGATCGCAAGAGCTTCCCGGGGGAGGAGATCCTCTATCCGTTGGGGAAGGGCGAGGAGAAGTTCTGCGACCTGCAGCTCGGTGCCGCCAAGCTGGAATTCCCCGTCGACGAGATCCTGGAATTCCGCCACCGATTTCTCGACGTTATGGCACGGGCGGCGGAAGCCGACGTGGTGATCGTCACTCTGGGCTATGTCGAGGTCTGGTACGACACCAGGCTCGGCATCTACCTGAACGTCGCCCCGCCGGCGCAGCTCGCCCGCAGGGACCCCGACAGGTTCGAGTTCCGGGTGCTCAGCTACGAGGAGGTGCTGGAGGGGCTGCGGGAGCTCTACCGGATCCTGAACCGCTACCGCACCAAACCACTGCGCATGTTGCTGACGGTCTCGCCGGTGCCGATGCTCTCAACCTTCCGCGACATGGATGTGCTGGTGGCCAACACCTATTCCAAGTCCGTCCAACGGGCCGCCATCGACGTGTTCATCGCCGAGACGGAGGGGGTGGACTACTTCCCGTCCTACGAGTTCGTGGTGCTGAGCGACCCTCGCGTCGCCTGGTCGCGCGGGGACTATCGCCATGTCTCCGCCGATCTCGTGGCGCGGATCATGCAGTCGGTCCTTGCCCGCTACGTTCCGGGCTCGGGGGAAGAGGCGCCGGAGGCGGGTGGTGGGATGACCGCCGAGGCGCTGGAGGCCTCGGTCCGCATGACCATGAAGCTCAAGGAATACGAGAGCGCCCTGGCGATGATGGCCCAGAACGAGGAGATCGTGGCATCGAGCGCCGTGCTTCAGCAATTGCGGGGCGTGGCGCTGAGTTCGCTGGACCGCTTCGAGGAGGCGTTCGACGCCATGGCGGCCTCGCATGCGCTGGCCCCCGGCAATGCCGCGCCGCTCGAGCGCCAGATCGCCTGGTGCCGCAAGCTCGACCGCAAGGAGGTCGCGCGCGAGTTGCTCAAGACCCATGTCGCGGCCTTCCCGGACCGGGCCGATTTCCGCGCGGGCCTGACCTGGCTCGACTGAGCGGGGGCGACATGACAGGATGGACGCCATGACCGCCTATGACCTGAGCACAATCGGCAAGACCGTCAAGCTGGTGGTCTGGGATCTCGACGAGACCTTCTGGTCCGGTACGCTCTCGGAAGGCGGGATCACGCCGCGGCCCGGAAACATCGCGCTGGTCCGGGAGCTGGCGGAGCGCGGCATCGTCTCCTCGATCTGCTCAAAGAACGATTTCGCGCAGGCGAAGGCACAGCTCGAAGCCCTTGGCGTTTGGGAATATTTCGTCTTTCCGCACATCGACTGGACGCCGAAGGGACAGGCCATCTCGGGGATGATCGCGGACATGGGCCTGCGCGACGAGAACGTGCTGTTCCTCGACGACAATCCCATGAACCTCGAGGAAGCGAAGTTCTTCAACGAGCGGATCATGTGCGTCGACGGCCGGCTCGATCTCGCGCCGCTGCTGGATCTTCCGCAGCTTGCCGGCAAGGACGACCGCGAACTGAGCCGTCTGAAGCAATACAAGGTCGCCGAGACCAAGCATCGCGAACGCACGCAGACCGCGCTGTCCAACGAGGATTTCCTGCGCCAGTCCGATATCCGGCTGCGCCATGTCTACGACATCGAGGCGCATTGGGAGCGGGTACTGGAACTGATCAACCGCACCAACCAGCTCAACTTCACCAAGAAGCGGGTCGAGACGCCGGAAGCGGAGGCCGAACTGCGTGAGATGCTTCGGATGCCCGGCGCCCATGCCGCGCTGATCGAGGTCGCGGATCGGTTCGGCGATTACGGCATGGTGGGCTTCTACCTGATGGTCAAACGCTCCTCTGGCGCGCGGCTCGAGCATTTCGCCTTTTCCTGCCGAACGCTCAACATGGGGATCGAGCAATATGTCTATGACCGGCTGGAGCGCCCGGCGCTGACGATCGCCCAGCCCGTCGCCAATGGGCTCGACCGTTTCGAGGCCGTGGACTGGGTGCGCGAGGATGCCGGCGGCGCGGCGGGAGCGGAGGCGCCGGACAGGCGGCTTTGCCTGGTGGGCGGGTGCGACCTGCTGCAGATGTCGTTCTACTGCGGCTCGAACCGGGACGAATTCGTCAACACGGTGCGCAACGGGATGGTTGTGCGCTACGACGACGTGGGCTTCATCCTGAACGACCGCTCCGATCCGTCGATCGAGCGCTTCCGCAGCCGGCTGGAGATGTGGAGCCACGCCGAGATGCTGGCCTTCGACGGGGCGCTGGCGGAGGCCGACGTGGTGATCCTCTCGCTCTATCAATCGGCGGCGGGGCAGAATTTCTTCACCTTCGGCGGCACGGAATTCGGCGGGCGGCACCTTGTGCATGTCCCGGCGCAGGCGATGCGCACGGTGCTCGCCGGTCCCAACGCGGCCTGGTTCGCCAAGAATTTCTACTACCGGCGCTACGGGCTGGAAGAGAAGCTGGCGCTGGTGCGGCAGGCCTGCGAGCGGGTGCTGTCGCAGGTGCGCCCCGGCACGCCCGTCGTGCTGATCGCGGCAAGCGAGGCGGGGGAGCGCTCCGAGCGCTCCCTTCCGGTCCGGCAGGCGTTTAATGCCCTTTGCCGGGAGGTGGCGACGTCGTGGAAGAGCGCGGTGCTCGCCGACCCGGCGGAGATCATGGCGCCCGAGGACGTGGTCGATGCCGACCATTTCACGCGGATCGGCTATTTCAAGCTCGCGCAGTTCATCAACGAGACCGCGGCGGCGTTCTCTGGTTCGGATCAAATGGTAAAGGACGTTCGGGATGCGCAGGATCTTCAACAGGCTGTATGACGAAGACCCCTATCTCGACGCCCCGCTGGCGGATGTCGAGGTGGACATGCAGGGGTGGGGGTCCACCCATTTCTTCTTTCGCGGCATCATCGAACACCTGAAACCCTCGATGATCGTCGAGGTCGGCAGCTGGAAGGGGCGCTCGGCGCTGCATATGGCCGACCTCTGCAAGGCCTCGGGCATCGAGAATCTCGAGATCTGCTGTGTCGACACCTGGCTCGGCACTTCGGGCATCTGGGCGCGCAAGGGGCAGGTGAAGGAGGAGCTCAAGCTGAAGAACGGCTGGCCGATGCTCTATTTCACCTTCATGAAGAACGTGGTCGAGGCCGGCCATCAGGACGTGATCACGCCGCTGCCCTTGCCCTCGGACATGGGCGCGCAGGTTCTGAAACGCATGCGCGCGCGCCCGGACCTGATCTATATCGACGCCGCACATGATTACGACAACTGCCTGCGGGACCTGCGGAACTATTTCGATCTGCTGGACGACAACGGCATCCTGCTCGGCGACGATTACGAGACCATCGACGGCGTGACCGAGGCCGCGCAGGAATTTGCCCGCGAAAAGGAGCTGATCCTGGTGGGCACGCGCAGCAAGTTCGTGCTGTCGAAGAACGTCCAGCACGTGCATGCCATGCAAGCGCTGCTGGCCGAGATCGATGCGCGCCGCGCGCGGGTGGCCGAGGCCAAGGCGCGTGCCGCAGAGGAGGCATCTGCGGGCGAGGCGGGCGGCGAAGAGGCCTGACACCCGCAGGACGCGCCGCACCGGCCCCGGCCGTGTCCGTCGCACTGGCCGAAGCTCGATCCGTTGCCCCATTTCCCGGCAGACGCCTTGACGCGACGCCGGAGGCTGGTCACATACACCGCATAGGAAACGCTGCTAGCGAAGGATAATTCCATGGCTTTCGAACTCCCCGATCTTCCCTACGCCCACGATGCACTCGCCGCGAAGGGCATGAGCCAGGAGACCCTCGAGTATCACCACGACCTGCACCACAAGGCCTATGTCGACAACGGCAACAAGCTGATCGCGGGCACCGAGTGGGAGGGCAAGACCCTCGAAGAGATCATCGTCGGCACCTACGACAAAGGCGCCGTCGCCCAGAACGGCATCTTCAACAACATCTCGCAGCTCTGGAACCACAACCAGTTCTGGGAAATGATGGGCCCCGGCGATGCCGGCATGCCCGGTGAGCTGGAAAAGGCCCTCGTCGAGAGCTTCGGCTCGGTCGACGAGTTCAAGTCCCAGTTCTCCGCCGCCGGCGCCGGCCAGTTCGGCTCGGGCTGGGCCTGGCTGGTCAAGGACACCGACGGCTCGCTGAAGGTCACCAAGACCGAGAACGGCGTGAACCCGCTCTGCTTCGGCCAGACCGCTCTGCTGGGCTGCGACGTGTGGGAGCATTCCTACTACATCGACTTCCGCAACAAGCGCCCGGCCTACCTGACCAACTTCCTCGACAACCTGGTCAACTGGGAGAACGTCGCCAGCCGTATGTAATCGGTCGACGCGACGCGGATTTCCGCAGGGCCTGCCGGGAGAGATCCCGGCGGGGCTTTTCATTTGGCGTCGCGCCGTTCCGGTCGCGCCCGCGCGACGCTTCGGAGCGAAGGCGCTTGGGGTGATCGGCGTGGCGAAGACCCTCCCGAAAGCACTGCCGCACGGCTCCCAAGGGTGATATAATTAATCTGCGGGTGCCTTCGAAGAGGGGAACCTTGCAAGGCGCTGTGCGTTCTTTCTTCAAGGAGAAGAAGGAGACCAACATGCCTGAACGCGTCAGATCCAGCGACGGAACCCGGGAAACCGAACAGGTCCTTGGCGACAAGAGCCGGGTCGCCCAGCAGGGGCGCGCCGGTGGCAACCTGCAGCGCAAGATCGGCACCCGTGACGAGCTGAAACGCAGCGAGGAGCGCCCCGGCGGCGCGACCCGCGTCACCAAGGCAGACGAGGAGGAAAGCTGATGAAACGTTTGACAGCAGGGACCTGGGTGCTGGTGGCCGATGGCGAAAAGGCGCTGTTTCTGCGCAACGACCTTGATGCGATCAATCCCGATCTGAATGTCCACCAGGAGCGCAAGCAGGAGAATCCCCCGGACCGTGAGCAATCGGCCAATCGGCCGGGGCGCAAGGCGGACACCGGCCCGGGACAGCGTTCCGCGATGGACGACACCGACTGGCACGAGCTGGCCAAGGAGCGCTTTGCCGATGAACTGGCCGAGATGCTCTACAAGCGCGTCCATGCCGGGGAGATCGAGCGTGTCGTGATCGTCGCGCCGCCCAAGGTGCTCGGCGAGATGCGGCAGAAGATGCATTCGGAGGTGGCAAAGGCGGTGGTCGCGGAGATTCCGAAGACCCTGACCAACCACCCGATCGACCGCATCGAGAGCCTCGTGAAGGCGGAGCTGGAAGAGGCGTAATTCCGGCGTTTGGCGCTTGACCTTGCCGGCGCGGCGGCGTCAGGTCCCGGAGTCTCAACCGAGGGCCTGACGCATGACGGACGCGCACAAGGGAATTCTGGCGATGATCGGCGCCTGCGTGATCTGGGGCCTGTCGCCACTGCTGTTCAAGGCGCTCGGGCAAGTGGCGCCGTCGGAGATCCTTGCACACCGGACGATCTGGGCCTTCGTGTTCTTCTGCGCCATCCTCGCGGTGCAGGGCAGGTTGAGGCTCATGCCGCAGCTGATCGGGAGCGCGCCCGGCAGGGTACTGTTTGCGGCACTGATGATCTCGACCAATTGGCTGGTCTATATCTGGGCGGTGCAGATCGGCCGGACAATGCAGGCGAGCCTGGGCTATTACATCTTTCCCCTTGTGACGGTTCTGCTCGGCGCGATCGTGTTCCGCGAGCGCCTGGGTCGCGTGCAGTGGATATCTGTCGGGCTGGCCGCCTGCGCGGTCGGGCTGCTGAGTTTCGGCCTTGGGGTGGTGCCGATTGTGTCGCTGGTGCTGGCCGTCACTTTCGGGCTCTACGGAACGCTGAAAAAGGGGCTCGATGCCGGTCCCGTCGTATCGGTCACCGCCGAGGTGGCGATGCTGCTGCCGCTCGCTCTGGGCTGGCTGGCGTGGCTTTACCGCGACGTCGGGGGCTTTCCGCACTCTGTGGGCACGGCGGGGCTTCTCTTCCTGTCCGGCTCTCTCTTCACAGCGATTCCGCTGATGCTGTTCTCCTACGCCACGCGGCGGGTCCGCCTCGTCACGGTCGGGCTGGTGCAGTACCTCAACCCGACGCTGCAGTTCCTCTGCGCCACGCTGGTCCTCGCCGAGCCCTTCACGGGCTGGCACGCGGCGGCGTTCGGTCTGATCTGGATCGCGCTGGCGCTCTATTCCGGTCAGGCGGTGATGGAGGAGCGGGCGTCGCGCAGGCGCGCCATGAGCGTCGGCACGTCCGGAACCGTCTGAACGAAATCCAGCAGCGTCCGTTCGGCAAAGCCCTGATCGACGACATGCTGCATCAGCGCGTTGAGCGGAGCCCAGTAGCCATTGGTGTCCAGCAGGATCAGCGGTTTGGCATGAAGCCCGAGCTGGGCCCAGGTCAGCGTCTCGAAGAACTCGTCCAGCGAGCCGGCGCCGCCGGGCAGAACGACGATGGCATCGGCGTTCATGAACATGACCTTCTTGCGCTCGTGCATGGTCTCGGTGACGATGAAGGTCGTCAGGTCACGCTTGCCGACCTCACGGTCGAACAGATGGACCGGGATCACCCCGAAGGTCTCGGCGCCGCCCGCCTGGGCGCTGCGGGCAACGCGCCCCATCAGGCCGATATCGCCCGCGCCGTAGACGAGCCGCCAGCCTTCGGCCGCGATTTCGGCACCGAGGCTTTCGGCGACTGCCGCAAATTCGGGATCAATTCCGTCCCTGGAGCCGCAATAGACGCAGATTGAGAACGTTTGTGGCATTGCAGCAAGACCTTGGGGCTACATGGTTTTGACCCGTGATAGCTGTCTTGCTATTCTCTCTCAACCCGCTCAAAGGCGGGTGTGGTACAGTATTTCGGGATTTTGTTCGATGGTTGACAAGGGGGCGCCCAAGAAGGCGGACGGCAAGTTTGCCGTTGGGGCCGTCGCAGCAGCGGCGGTGGCCGGTGGGGTTGTGCTGTGGATGATGCAAGCACCACAGGACGCTGAGACCGGCTCGGGCAATGACACCTCGACCGCCACGATGTCCCAACCGGCGGTTCCCTCGGACGGCGACACCACCCAGAACAACACCCAAGCCGCCGCATCGGAGCCCGATGCGGCCGCGGATGCCGGGCAGGGCGCCGAGACGGCGGCTGTGGACACACCGTCTGGTGATGCCACTGGCGCCGGCGTGCCCGGACCGCGCTTCGACCACGTCCGGGTCGACAAGGACGGCCGCGCGGTGATCTCCGGCACGGCTCCTGGCGGCTTCGAGGTCTCGGTCGAGGTCGATGGCGCGAACGTCCAGACCCTGAAGACGGACCGTTTCGGGCAGTTCGCGGCGCTTCTGAGCCTGCCGATCAGCGATGCGGCGCAGGTCGTGAACCTCGTGGCCCGCAATGCCGAGGGTGTGGAGCTGCGTTCCGAGGACAGCGTGATCCTGGCCCCGCGCATGGAGACCGGGCCCGAGATCGTCGCCGCGCTGGGGACCGGGACGGCCATGACGAACGAGGCCACGCTTTCCCAGAGGGGCAGCATGACGGGTGAGACCGGACTTGCCGCCCTCGATCTCTCCGGCGCGCCTGCGAGCGGTGACGGAGAGGTGGCGGCAAGCCCCGCGGTGGCGGGCGTCGACGAGACCGCTCAGGACACTCCCTATGGCGAGGCCATGGCGCCCACCGTGCTGCTGGCCAGCCGCACCGGCGTGGAGCTTTTGCAGCCGGCCAACGATATTCCGGAGCGTTTGCGCGACCGGGTCGTGATCGACGTCATCAGCTATTCCGACGACGGCAGTGTCTCGCTCGAAGGCCGGGCCGCTGCCAGTGGCGACCGCCAGGACGGCGTGCAGGCGTACCTGAACAACCGGCCCGTGCAATCGGCCGAAGTGAAGCCCGACGGCCGCTGGCACATGGGGCTCGCGCAGGTCACGCCCGGCGTCTACACCCTGCGGATCGATCAGGTCGCTCCCGGCGGCAAGGTCGTGGCGCGGTTCGAGACACCGTTCAAACGGGAAGATCCGGCGGAACTCGCCCGCCTCGTGCCGCAGCTTGGCGCGACCGGGGCCGTGGGCGCGTCGGTCATCACGGTGCAGCCTGGCTATACGCTCTGGGGCATCGCGAACGACCGGTATGGCAACGGGCTGGATTACGTGCAGATCTTCGACGCCAACAAGAGCCAGATCCGCGATCCGGACCTGATCTATCCCGGGCAGATCTTCGAACTTCCCGACATGGAAGACGCGCCGGCCGAGGCCGCCTCGGAATAGCGCTCAGGGCGTGAGCTTGCCGCCGGACTTGGGTGCGCTGGCGTGATCCAGTTGCACGACATTGGGCTTGTCGGAGACGATGCTTTCCTCCAACGCCATGCGATCGATCCGTTCGACCGGCTTGCGGAGCCCGAGCGCGGGCAGAAGCTCTTCCAGATCCCGTTCGAGCTGCGCCAGTTGCGTCTGGCGCACGGCCTCGTCGACGTTGAGCCTCTGGGTCCAGCGCTTGATCTCGTCCAGCGTGGTGCGGGCAAGGCTGAGCTGCTCCTCGAAGGTCTCGGCCTCCTCCTGGCGCTGGCGCAGGAAAGTGCGGGCCCGTTCGATCCGTTCGCTGGAGTAGATCTCGGCCAGTTCCCGGGAGGTCTCGCTCATCTGAGCGGCGACCTCGAGCACCTCCGGTTCCAGCTTGCGCAGGTCGGGATGGTTGCGCAGGAAGGCCAGCCGCTCCCGCACGCTGTCGAACTGCGACGACAGGGTAAACGCGCCCTCGCGATCCTGGGCGTGAACCGCATGATAGGCGCGGGCGACATCCTCCATGCGGATGCGGAAGTCGCGGTGGCTCGTCTCCAGCCGCTGCATCCGAACGTTCGACGGAAGGAAGAAACAGAGGCCGAGCGCGAGCGCGGTCAGGCCGATCTGCAAGCCCATTCCAGCCTGGGGCAGGGGTGTGTCGCCGAAGGCAGCGTCGAGTTGCAGCCAGGGAAGCAGCCCCGCGGCCGAAAGGACAGTGAGCAGGGTCAACCCGGCTGCGAGGAGCACGATGAGAGAGAGCGAGAGCGTCCGGCAAAGAGAAGCCATGCGCCCAAGGGCGGTGGAATCGGAATTCGTCACGGTGCAACCCTTTCGGCTACGACTATTAGTTTTGTCTCAATCGGACCCGGCGACGGAACCAGCATTGCCCGGCCCGATGGGATCTGTTCTCAGCGTAGCACATAAAGCGAATGATTCGCGGAATTTCGGGCGATATTCGGGGTTTGGTCCGCGAAGTTCGTGCAAAATTCCAGGAGTGCGGCGAAACTGTCGCCATATCAGAAGGCATGCCGTGTTCAGCGGACCGCTTCGATGGGGCCCTCGGCCCGGCCGTTGATGAACTGCTGGACATAGGGATCGTCACAGCCGTCCATCTCGGCCACCGGGCCAACCCACTGGATGACGCCATCGTGGAGCATCGCCACATCGTCGGCGATGGCGCGGACGCTGCTCATGTCGTGGGTGATGGTGATCGCGGTTGCCCCCATCTCGACGACGATCTCCCGGATCAGGTCGTTGATCACCCCGGCCATGATCGGATCGAGGCCCGTGGTGGGCTCGTCGAAGAAGATGATCTCGGGCTCCGCGGCGATGGCCCGGGCAAGGCCCACGCGCTTCTGCATCCCGCCCGAGAGTTCGGCGGGGTAGAGATCCGCGGTCTCCGCCTTGAGGCCGACGCGGCGCAGCTTCTCGATGGCGATCTCGCGGGCCTCTGCCTTGGGGCGCTTTTGCTCGCCGCGCAGGAGGCGGAAGGCGACGTTCTGCCAGACCGTGAGGCTGTCGAACAGCGCCGCGCCCTGGAAGAGCATGCCGAAACGCGCGAGAAAGGCGTCACGATCGCCTCGGTCGACGGACTGGCCGTCGATCAGGATGCGCCCGGCGTCGGGTTTGACGAGGCCAAGGATGCACTTGATCGTCACCGACTTGCCGGTGCCAGAGCCGCCGATGATGACCATGGACTCGCCCTTGGGCACGGTCAGCGTCACTCCGCGCAGCACCTTCTTCTCGCCAAAGGCCTTGTGAACGTCCTGAAGCTCGATCATCCCGAAAAGAACACCTCGGTCAGCAGGTAGTTCGAGCCGAGGATCAGCACGGAACTGGCCACCACGGCGAGTTTCGTGGCCTTGCCCACGCCCTGCGCGCCGCGCCCGGAGTTCATCCCGTAGAAGCAGCCCATCAACGCGACGATGAAGCCGAACACGGCCCCCTTGGCGATGCCGGAGGCCACGTCGGCAACCTCGAGAAAGTCTATCGTATTCCTGAGATAGGCGGCGGAGTTGAAGTCGAGCCGGTTCACGCCCACCAGCCAGCCTCCCATGATGCCGATGGAATCACCCACCGCGACCAGCACCGGCACGGTCAGCGTGGCGGCCAGCACCCGCGGCACGGCGAGGTACTTGATCGGGTTGGTGGAAAGGGTGACCAGCGCGTCGATCTGCTCGGTGACCTTCATCGTTCCGATCTCGGCGGCGATGGAGGAGGCCACGCGCGCCGCGACCATCAGCCCGCCCAGCACCGGACCCAGCTCGCGCACCATGCCGATGGCGACGATTGAAGGCACGGCGGCCTCGGCGGAGAAACGGGAGGAACCGTCGTAGATCTGCAGCGCCAGCGCGCCGCCGGTGAAGAGCGCGGTCAGCCCGACCACGGGCAGGGAATACCACCCGATGGTCATGATCGCGTGGCCGAACTCGCGAAGGTAAAAGGGCGGGCGCACGAGGTGGCCGAGCACCTGAAGGGCAAAGATCGCCATGCGTCCGACGCTCGCGAGACCGGCCAGAACCGGCCGGCCGATCGCGGCAAGGGGACGCCGGAGCAGGGCGGCGCTCACGACAGGCTGCCCCCGATGCTGCTGCGTCTGTAGCGGGCTCCCAGAGAGGTCAGGACCTCGTAGCCGATGGTGCCGGCGGCGTCGGCGAGATCGTCGACGGTCTGTTCCGGGCAAAGGATGTCGAGGCTCCCCGGCACATAGCCGAGGGCCGTGATGTCGACGGTGATCAGGTCCATGGAGACCCGGCCGACCAGCGGGCAGGCCACGCCATCGGCATAGAGAGCGCCGGCGTTGGAGAGGCTGCGCAGCAAGCCGTCGGCATAGCCGCCGGACACGGTGGCGATCAGGCGCTCTTCGGGCGCCATCCAGGTGGCGTTGTAGCCCACGGCCTCGCCGGGCGTGACCGTGCGGGCCTGGACCACGGGCAGCGCGAGGCGGGCGACCGGGCGCGCGTCGGCAAAAGGGCGGCCGCCGTAGAGGCCGATGCCGGGACGGGTCACGTCGAAATGGTAGTCGGCGCCGAGCAGGATGCCGCCGGTGGCCGAGAGTGAGCGCGGCACGCCGGCCTCGTCTGTCATCTCGCGGAAGACGCGGAGTTGGTCCGCGTTCTGCGGGCTCTCGGGCTCGTCGGCGCTGGCCAGGTGGCTCATGATCAGCGCCGGCCCCTGGCCGAGCGCCAGAGGCGCCACCGCCGCCCATTCGGCGGGCTCGAGACCGAGGCGATTCATGCCGGTGTCGAGCTGGATGCCGAAGGCCGCGCCGGGAAGCGCCTCGAAATGGCGGGTCAGCTGTTCGATGGAATTCAGCATCGGGATCAGGTCCAGATCGCCGATCATGTCCGTGTCCCCGGCCATGTGGCCGGAAAAGACGTGAATGCGGGGCTCGCGGCCGAGCACCTCGCGGACCGCCGCGCCCTCTTCGGCGGTGGCCACGAAGAATCGCCGCACGCCGACGCGCGCAAGCGCCATCGCGACCCGCGCGACGCCGAGCCCGTAGCCGTCGGCCTTGATCACGGCACCCGTTTCAGTGCCGGGAGCCGACATTTCGTTCAGGGCCCGCCAGTTGGAGACGAGCGCGTCGAGATCGATCGAGAGTGTTCCAGTCGCCATGGCACCGGTTCTGACATTCCGGCTTGCGAGGTCAAGCGGAAAGGAGAGGGTATCCCGAACGAGCCCTGTCGCAAGCGGTCAGCGGGGGCCGGGCCAGAGGTCGGCCGGGTGGGCGGGGCGCTCGGGCAGTGTGGCCACGGTCTCGTGGATCTCGCCGTCACGCCAGTAGGTGACGCTCACGCTGTCGCCGACCTCGAGCGAGCGGACGATGTCCAGCGCGAGGTCGAGAGACGTCACGGCCTCGCCGTCCACCTCGAGGATGATGTCGCCGCCCAGCACCATCTCGGCATTCCCCCACAGGACCGGAAAGTAGCCGCCCCTGAGGCCGGCAACATCGGCCGCCGAGCCGGGCTCGACGGTTTCCACGAGGAACCCGGTTTCCGGAGGCGGCGGGGTCCGCGGCATCATGCGGGCAAGCAGCGGAGACATCATCTGCCCGTAGAGCCCGTGCCAGGCGCGCGTGACCTTGCCCGTGTCCATCAGTTCCACAACCAGGTCCTTCACCGTGTTCACCGGCAGGGCGTAGCCGATGTTCTCGGCCTGCGGATGGTTGCTCCTCAACGTGATGAGGCTGACGAGGCGGCCGCAGCTGTCGAACAGCCCGCCGCCCGAGGAACCGGGGCCGATTGCGGCGTCGGTCTGGATGTACTGGGTTGTCCAGGAAATCGTGTTCAGCGGGATCTTTATGTCCAGCGCCGAGATGATGCCGGTGGACATCGACTGCCTGAGGCCGAGCGGGAACGCGATGGCGTGCACCGTCAGGCCGAACTTCAGGTCCGGGTAGGAGGCGAGGTCGAACTGGTACTCGTATTGCACGAAGTCCTCGAGTTCGAGGATTGCCACGTCGAGTGCGGGATCCATAGCGAACACCTCGGCCGACAGGACGCCGGGACCGACGTTCACCAGGATTATCTCGCTGCCATGGACGACGTGGTAGTTCGTGATCACGTACGCCTCACCTAGCAGCACGACGGAGCCAGTCCCGGCGGCGGACGCGTGATGCGACGCGGTGCGGATCGACGCGAAAACTTACGACCTGGAAGACGCTGTCCGAGAGCGTTTCGTATATCTCCGGCGGGGCCATCGCGCAGTCCGGCTCCGACGCCGCAAAGATCGGGGCAGGGTTCAGGTTCGCCAGGGATGCCAGCACGATCCCGCTACCGTCGCTCGAGGCCAAGAGTCCGGCGGGGAAGCCGCGCCCTCGGGCGGCGCTGCCGCCGTCGTGCCCGGCTCTTGGCGCGCGTGGGACTGTGCAGTGAGGATCCTGCGGGGAGCTTGCGGAAATGGCGGGACTTCGGGGGGCGGCACCGGTAAGTGCCGATCAAGTCTTTGCCAAATCTCGCCCAGGGAGGTCACGATGCCCGAAATGACATTGCCGATGCAGGGCCGCTGCCGGTGCGGTCACCTGAAAATCGAGATCACGGCACCGCCGCTGATGACCGCAGCGTGCCATTGCAAGGGGTGCCAGAGGATGAGCGCCAGCGCCTATTCGCTGACCGCGATGATCCCGGCGCAGGGGGTTCGCGTCCTGGAGGGCGAGCCGGTGAAGGGCGGTATCCGTGGGCCGCAATTGGACCATTACTGTTGCCCAGAGTGCATGAGCTGGGTCTTCACCCGTATCACCGGGGTGGACGCCTTCGTCAATGTCCGCCCGACGATGTTCGACGATGCGAGCTGGGCCGAGCCATTCATCGAGACCATGACGTCCGAGAAGTTGCCTTGGGCCACGACGCCGGCACGGCACAGCTACGAGGGGTTTCCGCCGGAAGCAGATTTCGCGGAACTCCTGGCCGCTTTCACAGCCAGCCGGTGAGGGCCGTCCGGGCTCAATAGCCCGACTCGCCCTCTTGCCACGGCTGTGCGAGGTCGCTGAAGCGGGTGAATTCGCCCTCGAAGGCGAGCGGCACGTCGCCAATCGGACCGTGGCGCTGTTTGCCGATGATCACCTCGGCCTTGCCGTGCAGCGAGGCCATTTCCTCCTGCCAGGCCGCCATGGCCTCGAGGTTGCTGTCGGCGGGCTTCTCACGTTCCTTGTAATACTCGCCGCGGTAGACGAACATCACGACGTCTGCGTCCTGCTCGATCGAGCCGGATTCCCGGAGGTCGCTCAGCTGGGGCCGCTTGTCGTCCCGGCTTTCCACCTGGCGAGAGAGCTGGGAGAGCGCCACCACCGGCACCTCCAGTTCCTTGGCGATCGCCTTGAGGCCCTGGGTGATCTCCGAGACCTCGTTCACCCGGCTGTCCTTGGCCGTGGCCGGGCGCACAAGCTGCAGGTAGTCGACGAAGAGCGCGTCGAGCCCGTGGGTCCGCTTGAGCCGCCGGGCGCGGGCGGCGAGCTGGCTGATCGGCAGGGCCGGGGTGTCGTCGATGAAGAGCGGGCAGGCCTCCAGCTCCTTGGCAGCATCTACGAAGCGGCGGAATTCCTCTTCGGTCATGTCGCCGCGCCGGATCTTGTGGCTGGGAATGCGCGAGGCTTCGGACAGGATCCGCGAGGCCAGTTGTTCGGCGGACATCTCCAGCGAATAGAAGCCTACGACGCCACCGTTTACCGTGCCTTCCGAGCCATCCGGCCGCGCGCCGCGGCGATAGGCCTTGGCGATGTTGAAAGCGATGTTACAGGCCAGCGAGGTCTTGCCCATCGAGGGGCGGCCGGCGAGGATCAGCAGGTCCGAGGGGTGCAGGCCGCCGAGCTTCTTGTCGAGGTCGCGCAGCCCGGTCGAGATACCGGCCAGCCCGCCCTCGCGCTGATAGGCGGCGTGGGCAACCTCGATCGCATCGGTGATCGCTCGCAGGAAGCTCTGGAATCCGGTCTCCGACTTGCCCTGCTCGCCCAGCTTGTAGAGCGCCTGTTCGGCCTCGACGATCTGCTCCTTGGGTTCGGAGGCGATATCGACATTGCCCGCCTTGGACGTGATGTCCTTGCCGAGGGCAATCAGCTCACGCCGGATCGCGAGGTCATAGATGATCTGCGCGTAATCCCGCGCGGCAAAGCTGGAGATCGCACCGCCGGCGAGCTTGGCGAGATAGGAGGGGCCGCCAAGCTCCTTCAGGCCGGGGTGATCCTCGAGAAACGCTTTCAGCGTGACTGGCGTGGCCTGCATGTTCTTGGCGATCCGGGCGCTGGCGACCTCGTAGATCCGCGCGTGAACGGGGTCGAAGAAATGCTTCTCGGAGATGACGGACGCGACCCTGTCGTAGATATCGTTGTTCGTCAGGATCGCGCCCAGCAGCTGCTGCTCGGCCTCGATATTGTGGGGAAGCGTGTCTTCCACCGATGCACTGCCCGTCTCTGCCCGTGCTGCCAATTCCGCCGGGTCTGCCCTCACGCCCGTCAATTCGTTCATTGCTCTGCCCGCTGTTTGTTGTCCGTCGTCATACCGACAGGCTTGCTCCACGGTCAAAATGTATATCTCTGTGGAGAACCTGTGAGCGACAGTTTCCTACCGCATCTTGAGTTCGGTCGGCCTCATCCGTCAAGATTATGTAGCGGTTGTCGGCAAGGCTGCGCCGGGCTGCGTCACCGAGGCCCGGCGTCGGCATACCGTTGTGCTCTGATTTGCCTCGAGAGGGCCCCGCTGCGGCCGGCCTCGGAGCGAATCGCCGGTATCAGCGCCGAGCGGCCTGCCAGGCGCGGGGATCAACGAGAAAAGCCTCGACCTCGGTCAGCGTGTCGGCGTCGAAGGCCTCGCGCCGGCGCGCCTCGGCCAGCACATCGTGCCAGGTGCAGAGGTGGTGCAGCGCAACGCCGTGGTCGCCGAGCGTCTTCGTGGTTTCGGGGAAGATGCCGTAGTAGAAGATCACCGCGGTATGGGCGCAGGCGGCGCCGGTTTCCCGGATTGCGTCCACGAAGCTCAGCTTCGAGCCGCCGTCGGTTGTGAGATCTTCCACCAGCAGCACGCGGTCCGTGTCGCCCATGACGCCCTCGATGCGGGCGTTGCGGCCGTAGCCTTTGGGCTTCTTGCGCACATAGGTCATCGGCAGGCCCATCCGCTCGGCCACCAGCGCAGCGAAGGGTATGCCCGCGGTTTCGCCGCCGGCGATGTTGGTGAAGGCCTCGAAACCCGCATCGCGCATGACCTTGGCGGTCAGGAAATCCATGAGCGTGGAGCGGATGCGCGGGTAGGAGATCAGCTTGCGGCAATCGATGTAGGTGGGCGAGGGCAGGCCGGAGGCGAGGGTGAACGGCTCGCGCGCATTGAAATGCACCGCCCCGATCTCCAGAAGCATCCCGGCGGAGATGCGGGCCATGGTCGCGTCGTCGGGGTGCGTGGTGGGGATCATCGGTGCCGTCCTCTTCTTCTGTCCGAGAAATATCCCCGCCGGAGGCACGAAGGCTGATGTCCCGCCGGAGATTTCATGCCTCCGGCGGGGTACTTGAGCCAAGAAGAAATGGCTAGAGCTTTTGATCGCGGCCGCGGGTGCCGGGCCATCGAAGGCCCGGCAGGGGGCGATCAGAACAGGAAGTCGGCCGCGTCGAGGTCTGCGAACTTCACGTCGGTCAGGGTCAGGACGTCGCCTTTGCCAGCAACGATCACCACGTCGCCCCCGTCGCGGGACATGTGGATCTGCTTGAGGTCGCGGAAGCCCTTGATCGAGGAGACGTCGGAGAGATCGATCACTTCGCCATCGTCGTTGGCGTCGAAGTCGCGGATCACGTCCTTGTCGAAGCCGTCGGCGAATACGAACTTGTCGCTGGCGCTGCCGCCGGTGAGCTTGTCGTTGCCCTGGCCGCCGTTGATCGTGTCGCGCCCGGCTGCGCCGAGGATCGTGTCGGCGCCGTTCTCGCCTTCGAGCGTGTCGTTGCCGCCGTTGCCAAGGAGCCGGTCCTTGCCGTCGCCACCGGTGACGTAATCCTTGCCGCCGCCGCCGCGGACCGTGTCGTTGCCGCCATTGCCACGGAAGGTGTTGTCACCGTTGCTGCCGATGAGCGTGTCGCCGGAATCGCTGCCGTAGGCGTTCTCGATGCTCACCAGGGTGTCGGTGTCGCCGAAGCCATCGGTAGCGGTGCCCTTGGCGAGGTTGACGGAAACGCCGGAGGTGCCGCCGTAGTTTGCGTCCCTGTCGTAACGCGTGACGTCCATGCCGCCGCCGCCCTTGATCAGGTCGTCGCCCTCGAGGCCGCGGAAGGCGTTGTCATTGCCATCGCCGATCATCGTGTCGTCGAACATCGAACCGCGGACCATTTCGAAGTTCAGCACCTTGTCGGTGTTGCCCCAGCCGTCGGTCGCGGTCTTCTTGGCGAGGTTTACGGTGATCGCAGCCGGATCGAACGTGAAGTGGAGCTGGTCGTAATCCGCGCCGCCATTGAGCGTGTCGTTGCCCTTGGAGCTGTAGATCTCGTCCTCGCCGGCGCCGCCGTTGAGCGTGTCCTTGCGGTTTGTGCCGTAAAGCTCGTCAACTTCGCTGATATCGACATCGGCGAACTCGCTGAGGAGGATCCGCTGGTTGGGGGCGAAATCGCCGGTGGCCGTGCCGAAGCCGTCGATGCTGTTGCCGAAAGCGTCGAATTCTCTCAGGTTGGAGAAGTCAGGCAACTCGGCGCCGCCGAGCACGATGAAGTAGTCGGTATTTGTGTTGTTGTCGCCCTCGATCGAGATATTCAGGATCGTGGTCTTCTTGCCGTTCCAAGTAATCGTTCCGATGTAGTCGTCGCCGACCATACCGGCGATGCTCTGTCCGTTCGCGGTCACCGAGTAGAGATTGTCGCTGATCGAGACCTTGGGGAGGTCGTCTTTCGACGTCTCTTTGATCGAGTAACTGATGTAGGAATTGTCCGGTCCGACGACCTGAATTTCGACATTCGGGGTGAAGGAGGTGGGGCCGTCGTCGCCGTAGGTGGCGGAGAAGCCGGTGAACGTGTAGGTTGTCATGCTGCGCGTTACCTTGTCTGTCTGAAGGTGATCGTGAACCAAATAAGCGAGTGTGTGCGGATAGGCGGGGTTTGCGGCAGAATTGCGGAAATTCGCCGTCCATCAAGGCTCTAGGGAATTGACCTGACGTCAGGCGTGTCCAACATGCCACGTCACGGGCCTGCCGGGATCGAAGACGATCACCGGGCCCTCGCCGGTTTCCAGTGGCGCGGGGATGTCGAGCGGCGCCCCCTTGCGCAGCGTTATTCGGGCCTCGTTGGCAGGCAGGCCATAGAAGGCGGGGCCGTTGAGCGATGCGAAGGCTTCGAGCCGCTCGAGCGCGCCCGCATCCTCGAAAACCTGCGCCAGGCAGGGCATCGTCACCGAAGCGGAGAAGACGCCGGCGCAGCCGCAGGCGCATTCCTTGTTGGCCTGCGTGTGTGGGGCGGAGTCGGTGCCCAGGAAGACGCGATCGAAGCCGGAGGTGGCCAATTCCACGAGCGCCTCGCGGTGGCTCTCGCGCTTGGCGACCGGCAGGCAGTAATAGTGCGGCTTGACCCCGCCCACGAGGATGTGGTTGCGGTTGATCATCAGGTGGTGGGTGGTGATCGTGGCGCCGAGCGTGCTGTCGCCGGCCTTCACATAGGCGCAGGCATCGGCGGTGGTGATGTGCTCCATGATCACTTTCAGTCCGGGGGTGCGGCGGCGGATCGGGTCGAGCACCTCGTCGATGAACACGGCCTCGCGGTCGAAGATGTCGATCTCGGGGCGGGTGACCTCGCCATGCACGCAGAGCGGCACGCCGTCCTCGGCCATCGCCTCGAACACATGCTGGACCTTGTCCATGTCGCGCACGCCGGAGGCGGAGTTGGTCGTCGCCCCGGCGGGGTAGAGCTTCACGGCCGTGATCAGACCCGAAGCGTGGGCGGCCACGACGTCGGCCGGGTCCGTGGCCTCGGTCAGGTAGAGCGTCATCAGCGGCGTGAAATCCGCGCCCTCCGGCAGCGCCGCGAGAATGCGTTCGCGATAGGCGCGCGCATCGTCCGAGGTGACGACCGGCGGCACCAGGTTCGGCATGATGATCGCGCGGGCGAAGTCGCGGGCGGTTTCGGGCAGGACAGCCTTGAGCATTGCGCCATCGCGCAGGTGCAGGTGCCAGTCATCGGGGCGGCGGAGCGTGAGGGTCTGGGTCATGTCGAATGCGGCATAGCGCAGCCGCCCTCGCGGCGCCAGTGCGAGCGATGCCCATCACCGCGCCAGCAGGTTGCCCAGAGGATAGGCAATGAGCGGAAATATGTGCATCTGCATGCTTTGCACCCTTTATGCCGCGTTGCAGCATGGGTGCCGCTGCGGTAGGGTTCGGCAACGAAACGGAGTACCGATGTTCGATATCGCACCTGGCCGGACAGACCTTCAGCGCGCCCGCGGTCGCGCGGCTGTCTCGTTCGGCTGCCGCGAGGGCCGGACCCGCTTGAGCGGGCTGCACCAGTCGGGCTGCGCCAAGGCGATGCTCCCGAAGGTGCCGGGCGCGCCGGAGGCGGTGTTCCTGAACACGGCAGGTGGGCTGACCGGGGGAGATCGGCTGGAATACGCCGTCGATCTCGCTGAGGGCGCAGAGGTCCGTGCGACGACACAGACCGCTGAGCGCGCCTATGCCTCGGCGGGCGGTGTGGCGCAGGTGCGCTGCCGGCTCGCGGCGGGGCAGGGAAGCGCGCTCGACTGGCTGCCGCAGGAAACGATCCTGTTCGATAAATGCGCACTGGAACGCGAGACCGTCGTGGAACTGGAAGGCGACGCGCGCCTGTTGCTGTGCGAGACACTTGTCTTCGGCCGGGCCGCGATGGGCGAGGCGATGCGCCAGTTGCATCTGAGCGATCGCCGGGAGATCCGCCGCGACGGTCGGCCCGTGCTGATCGATGCGGTGCGGATGGACGAGGCGGCGATGGCGCGCAGCGGCGGCGCGGCGATGCTGGGAGAGGCGCGGGCCGTCTCGACGGTTGCGCTGGTGGAACCGGGTGCCGAAGATGCGCTCGGGCCGATCCGTAGCCTGTTGCAAGGCGCGGGGCCTGAGCTCGTGGCGGAAGCCTCGGCCTGGGACGGACGCTGCGTGATCCGCCTGATGGCGCGCGACCTGTGGCCATTGCGCCGCATGCTTGTGCAGCTGTTGACACATATCCGGGGCACGGTGCCACCGCGCGTCTGGCAGAACTGAGGAATACGATGAACCTGACCCCAAGAGAGAAGGACAAGCTGCTGGTGAGCCTTGCCGCCATGGTGGCGCGCAACCGGCTGGAGCGCGGCGTTAAGCTGAACCACCCTGAGGCGATCGCGCTGATCACCGATTTCGTGGTCGAGGGCGCGCGCGACGGCAAACCCGTCTCGGAGCTCATGGAGACGGGCGCCGGCGTGGTGCGGGCCGACCAGTGCATGGATGGGATCGCCGAGATGATCCACGAGGTGCAGGTGGAGGCGACTTTCCCAGATGGCACCAAGCTGGTGACCGTGCACCACCCGATCCGCTAGGCCGATGGTCGCAAGCTTCGTCCTCTCGCTGCTGGCCGGGTTCCTGACCTCCCGGGCCGAGCCGCTTCTGGTGGCGGTGGTCCGTCGCCTGGGCGGTGGGGACGTTGCGCTGGCGGGGGTGGATCTGCGGGTGCTCGGCTTCGGGCTGATGCTGCTGATCGCGGCCACGCTCGTCGCCCTGCTCGGGGCGGACAGTTCTGCGTGGCTCGCGGTGTCCGGTGGCCTTCTTGGCTATTTCGGACGTGATCTCTACGCCTTCGCCCGCGACCCGCACGGGGCGGCCGGCGCCGCCGAGGACGATTGGGACGGCGAGCTTGCCCAGCAGGGCGAGCGCCGGACCCTGGTGGATGCTGCTTCCGGCGGACCGGACGCCGTGGATGCAAGGGACGACGAGGCCGCTGCGGAAGTCACACTCCGCGCGGTGAAGGAAGCAATGGAAGCCGAGCCTTCGCAAGAGGGCGACGAGCACAAGGAGACCGACCGATGATCCCCGGAGAAGTGATGCCCGCCGAGGGCGAGATCACCCTCAACGAGGGCAGCGAGGCCATCACCCTGATGGTGGCCAATACCGGCGACCGGCCCGTGCAGGTCGGCAGCCACTATCATTTCGCCGAGACCAACTCGGCACTGGATTTCGACCGCGAGGCCGCGCGCGGCCTGCGGCTCGATATCGCCGCCGGCACGGCGGTGCGTTTCGAACCCGGCCAGCGTCGTGAAGTGACGCTGGTGCCCTTTGGGGGCGCACGCCGGGTGTTCGGATTCAATCAGGCCGTTATGGGAGACCTCTGACGAGGAGCGGCCAGTCCCGCGGGCGGGGGCCCCGGGACCCGAAAGCAAGGAGTTTACAGAAAGATGATCCAGTTCATGACCCCAATCGATTACTGGCGTACCTCCATGGCCCTGTTCAGCCGCACGGCGGAACTGCAGGTCGAGATGATGCGCATGTCCTTCGGTATGGCCGACGGTCTTTCCCGCAGCATCGGGATGCCGGCCACGACGATGATGCAGATGATGCAGCCCACCGGCTTGTGTGTGAAAACGGCCAGCGCTGCGGCAGAGAAGGTCCTCGAAGCGCCGCGTCCCGCTCCTGCGCGTCCGGCCGCCGGCGTCGCGCGACTGCGTCCGGTCGAGCCCCCTGCCGATGCCGCCAAGCCAACGACGCGCAAGGCTCCGGTTCGCAAGACGGCGCGCAAGGCCGCTGCTCCCGCCGCGGCGAAGGCTGCGACCGCCAAGGCGCCTGCGAAGGCCACAACCGCCGCCAAGGCCGCTGCTCCGGCCACGGTGAAACCGACCGCTCCGGAGGCGGCCAGCACACCGGACGCGACCGCCACGAAGCCTTCGCCGAAGCCCCGGACCACCCGCCGCCGCGCGCCGTCGACCCCCGCCACGCCGGAGAACCTGACCGCACCGGAGACCAAAACCGCCGCCAAGCCGGCAACGCGTCGGAAGTCGGCTGCCAAGACGACCCGGGCGGCATCCGCCAGGAAGGCCGCTGCCGAACCGAAAGCTGCCACTCCGGCCACCGCTACCGCGTCGCTGGCACCGAAGGCCGCCGACGAATCACCGCAAAAGGCTGCTTCCACGGCTTCGACCGACCCGAAGCCGACCGCTGCTGCCGTGGCTCCGAAGGCAATTTCGACCGAAAATTCAGCCCCTTCGGCGGCGAAGTCCGAAAAGGACGACGCGTGATCGCTAACGAATGGCGCTCCCCCCTTGCGCCCACGGGCGCAGGGGTTACCTTGATTGGCAACCGCACGTTGCCAGAAAGCGCCCCTAATGCGTCTGCTGTCACTGATCGACCGTCTTCTTGGATTGCTGGCCCCTGCGCCGCAGCCAATCCCGATCCCCGTGAAGGATCCGAAGGGGCCTCGCCGCTGACAACGGCGCAGAGCGGTGGCTGCAGTTGAGGCCTTTCGCTCATTTATCTGCCGACGTTTCCCGCGACCTGCTCGACATGGGAATGGAAGCGGCCATGCTCGCCATCGAAGCTCATTTGGTGGTGGCCTACCGGACAAGCCAGTTCTGCGGTCTCAGGCCGATGGATGGGGCAGAGGTCCGGCGCATGTTTTCCGAAAAACCGCCAGCCTTCGCCGCCGCCGCGCTGGCCGCGAGCTACCTGGCGTTCTCCGGGCAGCGCCCGGACCGGATCTTCGCCGCGGCGCTGCGTCCGCTGCGCGGCGAGACCAACCGCAACACCCGCCGTCTCGGCGGCGAAATCCTCCCCAATTGATCTGACCGAAAGGGACCCGCCATGCCCGCCCGCATCACCCGAGCCGCCTATGCCGACATGTATGGCCCGACCACCGGAGACAGGGTGCGCCTTGCCGATACGGATCTTGTGATCGAGGTTGAGAAAGATCTCACAACCTACGGGGAAGAGGTCAAATTCGGTGGTGGCAAGGTGATCCGTGACGGCATGGGACAGTCGCAGGCGACGCGGGCCGACGGCGCCGTGGACACGGTGATCACCAACGCGTTGATCCTCGACGTTACCGGGATCTACAAGGCCGATGTCGGGCTCAGGGACGGGCGCATCGCCAAGATCGGCAAGGCCGGCAACCCGGATACCCAGAGCGGCGTCGACATCATCGTCGGTCCTGGGACGGAGGCGATCGCGGGCGAGGGCAAGATCCTGACGGCGGGGGCCTTCGACAGCCACATCCACTTCATCTGCCCGCAGCAGATCGACGACGCGCTGCATTCCGGCGTGACCACGATGCTCGGCGGCGGCACCGGCCCCGCCCACGGCACGCTGGCCACCACCTGCACCCCGGGCCCCTGGCACATCGGACGGATGCTGCAGGCGCTCGACGCCTTCCCGATGAACTTCGGGCTCTCGGGCAAGGGCAACGCCAGCCAGCCGGCGGCGCTGGTCGAGATGGTCTCGGCCGGGGCCTGTGCGATGAAGCTGCACGAGGATTGGGGCACCACGCCGGGCGCCATCGACTGCTGCCTGAGCGTCGCCGACGATATGGACGTGCAGGTGATGATTCACACCGACACGCTGAACGAGAGCGGCTTCGTGGAGAATACCGTCGCCGCGATCAAGGGCCGCACGATCCACGCCTTCCACACCGAGGGCGCGGGCGGCGGCCATGCGCCGGACATCATCAAGGTGGTGGGCGAGGCGAATGTGATCCCGTCCTCGACCAACCCGACCCGGCCCTACACCGTCAACACGCTGGAAGAGCATCTCGACATGCTCATGGTTTGCCACCACCTCGACAAGGCGATCCCCGAGGACGTCGCCTTTGCCGAGAGCCGGATCCGCAAGGAGACCATCGCGGCGGAAGACATCCTGCACGACATGGGCGCGTTTTCGATCATCGCCAGCGACAGCCAGGCGATGGGCCGCGTGGGCGAGGTGATCATCCGCACCTGGCAGACCGCGCACAAGATGAAGGTCCAGCGCGGGCGACTGGCCGAAGAGACCGGCAACAACGACAACGTGCGGGTCAAGCGCTACGTCGCCAAGTACACGATCAACCCGGCCATCACCCACGGCATGTCTGCCCATATCGGCTCGATCCAGGTGGGCAAACGGGCCGACCTGGTTCTCTGGTCGCCGGCCTTCTTCGGTGTGAAGCCGGAGATGGTTCTGCTCGGCGGGTCCATCGCGGTGGCCCAGATGGGCGACCCGAACGCCTCCATCCCGACGCCGCAGCCGGTATACACCCGGCCGATGTTCGGCGCCTACGGTCGCTCGGTGGAGCGCTCGGCCGTCACCTTCGTTTCCGCTGCCGCGCAGTCCGACGGCATCGGCGCCGCGCTCGGGCTCGCCAAGGACACGCTTGCGGTGGGCGACACGCGTGGCATCGGCAAGGCCGACATGGTGATGAACGACGCCCGGCCGAGCATCGAGGTGAACCCGGAGACCTACGAGGTGCGCGCCGACGGTGAGCTGCTCACCTGTGAGCCGGCGAGCGAACTGCCGATGGCGCAGCGGTATTTCCTGTTCTGAAGGCCGACTGCGGGCGCGCTTTGCGCTCGCAGCATTCGTTATGCACGTGCAGCATGATGGGTATGATCGGCGTGATGTGGCGAAACCGGTGTTAGCGCTCTAGGTATGGGTCAGGGAGGGTGACCGATATTCAGGAGTCTGGTTCATGTCCGATCTTTCCAGCGTCAACGGTAGCGTTTCTTCCAGTGTTTTTGACGTCGTCCGCAATGTCTTCGGTCGCATCATCGACGCCTTCGGCGCCGTGGAAACCGGTGTGCGGCGGCGGAACGCGTATCTCGAGCTCAGCGAGCTGTCCGACGAAGAGCTAGCGGACCGCGGTCTGACCCGTGCGGATATCGTGGGCTACGTCTTCGACAACGTGCACTGAGGTCGCGAACCCATCCATTCAAGGTGTCTTGGAGCCATGCCGCATGCGCATGGCCGTCATCCGCCTGTGGCAATGGCGTTTATGCTGCACCTGCAGTATTGAGCGCGCCGAAAGCTACAAGGATCCATCAGGTCAATCCAATGTCCGTAACGACCTCCGACGAAAGCCGTATCTCCTTCCTGGAGGTGCTCACCGCGCCGATCGACGGCGCTCTTGCTCTGTTCAGCCCTTCCTGCCGCCACAGCCGGCGGATGAAGCGCATCGACTTCCTGAACGGGCTGACCAACGAGCAGCTTGCGCAGCGCGGGCTGCGCCGCAACGACATCGTGCGCCACGTCTATCGTACCGCACATCAAGGCTGATCTCGCCTTCGCCGGTGCAGCGTGATAGCGTTGCGCTCATGCGAATGACAGTTTTTTCCAAGTTCCTCTCCTTCGGCCTTATGGCAGCGCTGACGCTGTCTGCGGCTCATGCGGGCGCGCCGCAGTGTCCGACCCGCGACGCGCTCGAACGAGGACGCTCCGCCTACGTGGCCTATCCCGACGGGTCGGTCGTGGCGTTGCGGCTGCTAGGGGGTGGCAAGGTTCAGGAGACCACCCGGTTCGATGACCACGTGGGCGAGTTCCGCATGGTCTCTCTCGGCGGAGTCTTCATAGCCGACGAGGTCGACCTGAGCGGTGAGCGAGTGGATGAGAGCAGCCGGATCACCACGTCCTATCCGGCCGATCTGGCCAAACGCCTGCCGCTTCGCCCGGATCAGGAATTCACCCTTGTCGCCGAGAACAGTTTTGCCGACGGCACGCCGTCGGAGCAGGAGCTGCTCGAGGTGCGCACCGGCGACGAAGCCGAGATCGAGATCGCCGGTTGCCGGGTCCGAGCCTTTCCCGTGCTGCTGACTTACCGATGGGGCGAGGATCATTTCACCTCGATGATGACCCATCTGCCCGGACTTGGGATCTCGTTGGAACTCGCGCGGGTCGATCCCGCGACCGAGCCGGAGCCTTTCGCCCCGATGCATTTCAGTCTCGAACGCCCCTGAGTCCCCCTTTTCCCGCTGCAGCGCAGCGGCTAGGCTGCGGCGACGGTGCGGTATGGCCGCGAAAAGGGGATGGGAATGGCTGATCTCGGACGGGCGCATTCTGTGGAACGTGGCGGTGGCGCCGGGGCGACGGACCTGGTGCGGCTGGACTACGAGGGCCGGTTTCTCCGCCGGCGTCGCTTGCATACCGATGCCGGCAATTCCGTCGTGGTCGACCTGCCCGACACGACTTCGCTTGAGGATGGCGATGCGCTGCTGCTGGACAGCGGCGCGAAGCTCGCCGTGGTGGCCGCCGAGGAGCCGCTGCTTGCAGTGACCGGTGCGAACCTGTCTCGGTTGGCCTGGCATATCGGCAATCGCCATACACCCTGCCGTATCGAGGCGGATCGGCTGCTGATCCGGGAAGATCATGTGCTCGCCGCGATGCTGCGGCAGCTCGGCGCGACGGTGGAGGCGCTGCATGCGCCTTTCTCCCCCGAGGGCGGTGCCTATGGCCACGGCCGGACCATGGGGCACGACCACGGGCATTCCCATGACCACGGCCATGAGCACGGGCAGCAACACAGCCATGAGTGACGCCGACCTGCTGACCCTGACCCAGTGGCTGTCGCCGGCCTTTCCGGTCGGTGCCTATGCGTATTCGCATGGCCTGGAAGCGGCGATCGCGGACGGAGAGGTGACGTCGGCCGAGGTTCTGGAGGGCTGGCTGGCGGATGTGCTGCGCTTCGGGGCAGGGCGCTCCGACGCCATTCTCCTGGTCCATGCGATGCGCGGCGAGGCGGCATTCGACGAGCTTGCCGGGTTGGCCGAAGCGCTGGCCGCATCGGCGGAACGTCACCGCGAAACGATGGAGCAGGGCGCGGCCTTCACGCGCGCGGTCAATGCGCTGACCGGTGCGGAGCGCCCGCCCGCGGCGCTGCCGGTCGCGGTGGGCGCTGCGGCGGCGGGCTTGACGCTTCCGCCGGAGCGGGTGGCCGCGCTCTACCTTCACGCCTTCGCTTCCAACCTCGTTTCGGCCGCCGTCCGCTTCATCCCGCTGGGTCAGACCGAAGGCCAGACGGTGCTGGGCGCGCTGCATCCGCTGATCGCGGAACTCGCCGTCGAGGCCGCAAGGGCTCCGCTGACCGAGATCGGCACGGCGAGCTTCGGGGCCGATCTCGCGGCGATCCGGCATGAGCGACAGGACGTGCGCCTTTTCAAGACCTGACAGAGATGCGGTCCGGGGGGTGCACCCGCCAGACCCCGCGCCAGACAAGGAGATCCCATGCCCAGCCTCCACGGCCCCCTTCGCGTCGGTATCGGCGGCCCCGTCGGCGCCGGCAAGACGACGCTGACCGAACAGCTCTGCCGCGCGCTCGGCGACCGCTACTCCATGGCCGTCGTGACCAACGACATCTACACGCGCGAGGATGCCGAATACCTGATGCGAGCGCAGGCCCTGCCGCTGGAGCGGATTCGCGGCGTCGAAACCGGCGGTTGTCCGCACACGGCGATCCGCGAGGACGCCTCGATCAACCTCGCCGCCATCGACACGCTGGTGAAGGACATTCCCGACCTCGACCTCGTGCTGGTCGAGTCCGGTGGCGACAACCTCGCCGCGACCTTCAGTCCGGAGCTCGCCGACCTGACGCTCTATGTTATCGACACCGCCGCCGGGCAGGACATTCCGCGCAAGAAGGGGCCGGGGCTGACGCGGTCGGACCTGCTGATCGTCAACAAGACCGATCTCGCTCCCCATGTCGGCGTCGATGCCGCCCGGCTCGAAGCGGACACGGCGGCGGCCCGCAATGGCAGGCCCTACGTCATGGCGTCGCTGCGGTCGGGCCGCGGGGTGGAAGAGGTTGCGGAATTCATCATCCGCGAGGGCGCGTTGTGAGGCCGGAGGGGCGCCAGCGGATCAGCCGTTGACGGCCCCGGCGGTCTGCGCCTGTCCGGCAAGCTGGCGCTCCGCAGCACGGGCC
Organism: Tropicimonas aquimaris; assembly: GCF_042676185.1. Taxonomy (NCBI): domain Bacteria; kingdom Pseudomonadati; phylum Pseudomonadota; class Alphaproteobacteria; order Rhodobacterales; family Roseobacteraceae; genus Tropicimonas; species Tropicimonas aquimaris. Next base: position 505,868 of record NZ_JBHTJT010000007.1, read on the forward strand.
CAACGGGCTCGCAGTTTTGGGTGGTTGACGGTATCGATATGCCGCTCCACCCGTCGCAGGTACGGCTTGTGCGAGAACCGCGCTTGGTAAAGCTCCCGGTAGAGCGACGGCTCCAGCGTGCCCTTTCCCGCCGCGCGCAGCAGCGGCAGCAAAACTCCCATCTGCAGCATGTCCTTCTCCGGCGTCTTGCCAAGCCAGGGACAATCGAGCCGCATCAGGTCCGGCCGGTCGAACAGCGTCGCGTGCATCGCGTCTTCCGCAACATGAGGATCGTGCAGCAGCACGACCTCTTCGGCGGCCTCGAGCATCTCGGGGGCATAGCCGTAGCGGTCGGTGAAATCCGTGCGCCGAAGCGCGGGATACCGGCGGTCCCAGGGGGTGAGCCGCGGATCGAGCGTCGCCAGCGGCCGCACGAGGAAGGCGGTGGCGCCGGGGGCCACAACCGAATAGGTGGCAGCGGCATATCCGCAAGGCCCGGCGCCGTAGAAAATCACGCGTTCGAAAGCGTCGAAGAAGCCCTCGTCGACCAACTCGTCAAAGAAGGCGTAGACCGCCTCCGAGCGGAAGAAGGTCTCGCCGTCGCTGTACAGGCAGAGGTGTGACCAACCCTCGCGGCCCGCCACGCCGAGCCCGAAGGGCAGGTGCGGCGCCGGGCCGTCCCGGAAACTATCGAGGGTCTCGAAGGTCACGATCAGAATGTCGTCGTCCTCCGTGAACAACGCCCCGTGGCGCGCGTCCAGACGGCGGTGGTAGCCATGATCCGCGCCGTGCCGGTCCAGCCGTGCCTGAACGTCGGTTCGCGCCGATGAAGAAAGACTCTGCGGATTACTGGTACCTTGGGTCATCGTGACGGGGGTCTTTCTGGGATCATTCACGAGTATACTGTCGATGACCATTCGAGCCAAACTTGGGCCGAATTGGGAAGAGGCCTTGGGGATCTCAGGGCATTGCGACGGTGCCGGCGGCCCGATGCCATCTGGAAAGGAAGGTAACCACGTTTCCGCAAGATTGTCGCGGAAAATAGGTCAATCCGCCCGTGGCCGCGTGGTCGAAGACCTCTGCGATCTCCGGCCGCGTTTCGGGCAGGCAAAGCACAAGCGCGCGGAGTCCGTCCATCTTTCCTACGTCCGGCAACGCGGCGGTGGGATCGCGCGCGAGGTCGGCGATGATCAGGGTCGGCCGGAAATCCGCCGGCACTGCGGTGTGCCAAGTGGCGCGGATCAGGCGGTTTTCTTTAATTACTTCAGACAGATAGGTGAAGCGATCGGCGTCCGGTTCGACGACTTCCAGATGGCGCAATCCAAGACGGAGGCCAAGCAGAACCGGCATAAGGCCGGAGCCGCTGCCCAGGACAAGCGCGCGGTCCGATGGCCGAGCCACGCTCATTGCCGTTCTGACGAACGGCTCGGTGGCGCCGCCATCCTCGAGTTCCGAAAGTTCCTCCGGAGACAGGACATCTTCGGCCCCCGGGAAACGGAGGGCTCCCTCCGCAATGAGCGTTTTGGTGGAGGTATCGTCTGGCATAATCTAATTTCCCTCGCCGGCCGGACCGAAATAACAGACGTCCGCGCGATAGGGAATTCGGGGCTTCAGGCCCCGCATCCAACTCGATTCGAGGAGCAATTGGCTTGAACGATGCTCATGAATCGGGAGAGGCGAAGGGTCGCAGAAAACTGCGGATCGAGGCGTTGAATTTGCTGGCCAAGTCCATGTGTTTTGTGCTGTGTTCCCTCCAGCGAACACATAAATGTGTTTCGAAAGACAATTCAGGCGGTCCTGGAGCTGCCAAATTACAGTTTGTGTTTGAATTTGTAATTATTTGGCCGGTCCAGCGGACGTGTCGCCAAAATCGAGCAAATGAATTGAATCGGGTTCGTGTTGCGGGTTTCGGAGTTTCCGAAATTGCGGCCACGCAAGAGCCAGTCGGGTAGAAAACCCGGCACGAAATTCGAGGGCCTGACCGGCTCCTCTCCGCTTCCCTGGCAACGGTTCAGTTGCCGCGGATCACCCGGAAGGAACGACTGGTCAGGACCACGCACCGAGGTCCAGGGAGGGGACAACCGGCCGGGGAGGCGATGGTGACATCGCTTTTCCGGCCGATGCGCGACTGGGGCGGCGATGTTCATCGAAGTCAGAGCACGGCCCGCACATGGATCATCTCCTCGCCCGTAACGATGGCTGCCCGTCACTCATCCGCCTAGACGGCGACTGTCACCTGCATCCGCGGCGCGAGATATCCTGTGGAACAGAGCCGCGGCGGCGCGTTCCAGGCCGAGTTCTGTGCCAGAGGAGGCCCAGGTTGCCGGAATTCCTCCGCTGGCCTAGAAAAGGGAACGAAGTGAACGCCCCCGTAGCCACGCGCCCGGCGCGAGGAGGGGCAGACAGGATCGTGCCATGAACAGGATCGTTCTGCTGGGAGCACCGGTGGAAGAGGGCAGCGGCCGACGCGGCTGCCGGATGGGGCCGGATGCCTATCGCACGGCCGGTTTGCTGGAGGACCTGTCCGGGCTTGGCTTCGAGGTCGAAGACCTTGGCAATGCCACCTGCGAGCCGGCGCCCGATGCGGTGGCGCCAAATTCCCGGCTGGTCGAACTGGAACGCGTCGCGGGCTGGACGCGGGCGCTGCACGGATGGGCACGCGATCTCGGCCAGCGCGACGCTTTCCCGATCTATCTCGGTGGCGATCACAGCCTGTCGCTGGGCACGGTCACCGGGCAGGCTGCGGCGGCGGAAGCCCTTGGCCGGCCACTCTTCGTCCTCTGGCTTGATGCGCATTCCGATTTCAACACCTTCGAGACAACTGAGACAGGCCACCTGCACGGCGTGCCGCTCGCTTTTGCCTGCGGGCTTCCGGGGTTCGACGCCTTGCTTGGCCGCCCCGTTCCTTCGGTGGTCGATCCTGCGAATGTGTGCATCCTGGGGCTTCGGTCGGTCGACAAGGCGGAGCGCGTGCTGTTGCGGCGTTCCGGCACCGAGGCGCATGACATGCGCGCCATCGACGAGGCCGGGATCGCGCGCCTGCTGGAGCCCTTCCTTGAGACGGTGGCCGGCTCGGGCGGGCTGCTTCATGTCAGCCTCGACGTCGACTTCCTCGATCCCGGCATCGCTCCTGCGGTCGGCACCACGGTGCCCGGCGGGGCGACCTTCCGGGAGGCGCATCTCGTCATGGAGATGCTGCACGACAGTCGCCTCGTCTCCTCGCTCGACCTGGTGGAGTTGAACCCTTTCCTCGACGACCGTGGCCAGACGGCCCGGCTCATGGTAGATCTGACTGCCAGCCTCTTTGGCCGGCAGGTGCTGGACCGGCCGACGCGCGGCCATTGAGAGCCTTGGCGCAAGGCGACTCCGCGAGGCCTTCGCGGCGTGCTAGGCTGGTCCAATCCACCTTCGGGGAACGGGCATGACCACCAGCCAGAATCAACATCTACGCGCGCCTCGCGAGCGCTGGCTGATCCTCGGCGCCTCGGCGATCATCCTTGCGGTGACGATGGGGCAATTGGTGAACGGCCTGTCGGTCTATTTCGTGCCGCTCGAGGTCTCGCAGGGCTGGAGCCGGGCGGAGATCGCGCTGATCAACACCTCGGGTTTGATCGGCCTCGCCCTGGGATCGCTGGTGATGGGCTTTGCAGCGGAGCGGTTCGGCATCCGACCGGTCGCACTGCTCGGCGTCATCGCGACCGGGGTGGCCACCATCCTCGCCTCCCGGGCCGAAGAGCTCTGGCAGATGTACGCCCTATTCCTGCTGGCCGGTGCGCTCGGTGGCGGGGCGTTGTCGGCGCCGCTGATGGCGCTGGTGGGCAACTGGTTCGTGGTCGGCGCGGGGCTTGCCATCGGCGTCGCCTCGGCCGGACAGGCGCTCGGGCAGGGAGGGATGCCGCTTGCCGGCGCATTCTTGATCGAGGCTCTCGGTTGGCGGGATGCGCTCGCCGTTCAGGGGCTCTTTACCCTCGTCGCCCTCGTGCCACTGGCGCTTCTGCTGCGCGACCCGCCAGAGACCGGGAACGGCGCTGCACTGTCGGATCAGACCCCATCGGGCCTGCCGAACGGGTTGATCACCGCCTGGCTCTCGCTCGCGGTGCTGTTCTGCTGCACGTGCATGGCCGTGCCGCTCATGCACTTGGTACCGCTGATCCAGGGCTGCGGCTTCCCGGCGCCTGAGGCGGGCGGGGTCCTCTTTTCGATGTTGATGGTCGCGATCCTCGGGCGGGTTGCCTTTGGCCGGCTTGCGGACATGATCGGGGCGGTCCCGGCCTACCTCGTCGCATCGGGTTGGCAGACCACTCTGGTGTTCGGCTTCACGCTGCTGGGGCGGCTCGATTCGTTCTACGTCTACGCGGCGATCTACGGGTTCGGATATGCCGGAGTAATGACGACGCTGCTAGTCACGGTGCGCAACCTGAGCGCCCCGGCTCGTCGGGCCTCGTCGCTCGGCATCGTCATCGCCTTTGCCTATCTCGGCCATGGGCTGGGCGGCTGGCAGGGCGGGCTCTTCTACGACGCCACGGGCGCCTATTCCTGGACCTTCGCCAATGCCGCCTTCGCGGGGATCGCGAACCTGGTGATCGTCGGCGCCCTGTGGCTGACGATCAACCGGCGCCCGCGCCCGACGCCTGCCTGACGCGGAAACCGTCCCCCCGGAATGAAAAACCCCCGCAGAAGCGGGGGATCATCAGGTCGTCTTGGTCGTATGGGCGGCCGCTCACTTGGCGAGCGGACCGATCATCATCACCATCTGGCGACCTTCCATCTTGGGCATGTTCTCGACCTTGCCCAGTTCCTTGATGTCTTCGGCGACACGTTCCAGCAGGTCGCGGCCAAGGTTCTGGTGCGCCATCTCGCGGCCGCGGAAGCGCAGCGTGACCTTCACCTTGTCGCCATTCTCCAGGAAGCGGACGACGTTTCGCATCTTGACGTCGTAGTCATGCGTGTCGGTGTTGGGGCGGAACTTCACCTCCTTCACCTCGATCGTCTTCTGCTTCTTGCGGGCTTCGGACTCGCGCTTCTGGGTCTCGTATTTGTACTTGCCGAAATCCATGATCTTGCAGACCGGCGGAGTGGCGTTCGGCGAGATCTCGACGAGGTCGAGACCGACCTGCTCGGCGAGTTCCATCGCCCGGGCAGGGGTGACCACGCCGACGTTCTGGCCTTCGGGGCCGATCAGCCGGATTTCGGGGGCCCGAATACGGTCGTTTACGCGGGGGCCGGTGTCGCGCGTTGGCGGCGCGTTGTGAGGTCTGCGGGCTATGACGTATGTCCTTTTGTCATTGCGGGAAAAGTGGCGGGAAAGTAACGGCCTTGTGGCCGTGTTTCAAGGGAATTGCAGGTGCTTTGCGGAACTGAAGCCGGATGGGCCGGACGTGCAACGTCGTGTGCCGGTCATGTTGTCGTGCCAAGCTGGGCAAAGGCCCGCCTATTTCACGGCGCCCGGCTGTGCAAACCAAATCTGAACCCCATGTTGTGGTAATAACCGCATGGGAGGGAGCTTCACCATGAACAAGACACTCGGAATTATTCTGGCCGCGGTCGTTGTGGTCCTTGCACTCTGGTATCTGATGGGGTCCGGAACAGAGCCCCCCGCGGAAGCGGAGGCGCCAGCATCCAGTGAATCCGCACTTCCCGCCGAGACCGGGGATGTCGCTTCTGAGGCCGCAACGGAAGCCGAATCCGCAATCGAATCGGCCGCCGAGGCCATGGGCGAGGCGGCAGATGCGCTGAAGGATGCGGCTGCGAACATGGAAGCCAGCACCGAGGAGATGATTGCCGGGCTGAGCGCCGCGCTCACGTCGGCGACCGCCGAGGTCAGCGGCGGCCTTCAGTCGGCGTTGGACGGCATCGACACCTCCGCGCTGTCGGTCGAGAACTTCAACTACGACAATATCGTTGCCAAGATCGAAGCCTCGGACATGTCCGAGGAGAACAAGCAGAAGATCATCGCCACGCTCGACAAGGCGCGCCAGTCTCCGGAGGCGCTGCAGGCCGCGCTGGAATCGTTCCGCGCGGCGATGGAGCAGTAACCGCACAACGGAAACGGCCGCCCGTGGAATGGGGCGGCCGTTCTCGGTTGGCGTGTCGAGCCACAGCGGTCAGTCGACGAATGCCTTTTCGACCACGTATTCCTTGGGCTCCGAGTTGGCTCCCTCGCGCAGCCCGTATTCCTCCAGCAATTCCTTGATCTCGAGGTTGAAAGCCAGGTTGCCGCAGACCATCGCGCGGTCGGTTTCCGGCGCGATCGGAGCCACGTCGAGATCCCGGAACACGTCGCCCGAGCGCATCAGATCGGTGATCCGGCCCATCTTGGGGCTTTGCTCGCGGGTGGTCGTCGGGTAGTAGCGCAGCTTCTTGTGGAAATCCTCGCCCATCAGCTCGGCCAGCAGCTCGTCCTTGCGGATGTTCTCGATCAGCTTGGCGCCATAGGCCAGTTCGCCGACCTCGCGGCAGGTGTGGGTGATAATGACCTCGTCGTAATCCTCGTAGGTCTGTGGCTCGCGCAGCAGCGAGGCGAAGGGCGCAAAGCCGGTGCCGGTGGCGAAGAACCACAGGCGCTTGCCCGGCAGCAGCGCGTCATGCACCAGCGTGCCGACAGGCTTGGGCCGCAGGATGATCTCGTCGCCCACCTTGATGTTCTGCAGTTTCGAGGTCAGCGGGCCGTCCGGCACCTTGATCGAGTAGAACTCCAACTCCTCGTCCCAGGAGGGGGACGCGATGGAATAGGCGCGCAGGATCGGTTTCTGCTTGCCCGTCTTCGGATCCGGGTCGCCCATCAGGCCGATCATCACGAACTCGCCGGACCGGAAACGTAGCGATTGCGGCCGGGTGCAGCGGAAGCTGAACAGACGGTCCGTCCAGTGCTGGACGAAGGTTACTGTCTGCGCGTCGGGCAGGGTGGGAACGGCCTTGATCGGTTGGGCGTCGGTCACGGGGCTTTGCTCGGTCATGTTCATGCTGTCGGAGCCTGGGCCCCGTCCTGTTCCTATATTCGAAGTGTGGTTTTGCCGAAAGGGGCCGGTCAGCCGGCGAGCCGCGACCGATAGTCGTGGTCCTGCCAGTTGGCGCGGGCGCGCCACTGAGGCTCGGGCTGGCGGGTGGCGAGGGCGTCGTCGATCTCGACCTCGTCGAAGCCCGAACGCCGCGCCATCGCATATTGATCCGCCAGCACGTGGCCCTTTGCCCGTAGCCGCCCGGCATAGCCCATGCGCCGCAGGGCGCGGGCGATGGAAAAGCCGCGGCCGTCTGCGAAGCTGGGGAAGTCCACGCGGATCAGCGGGATGTCGTCCAGCCGGCCCGCGAGGGTGCGCGGGTCGGTGTCGGAGGTCAGGTCGAGCGCCGGGGCGGGCCCGTTGGCCGGCAGGGTCTCGGGCGTGACGAAGTCGGCGGAATGGCTGTCGGGGCCGAAGCCCGCGTCGGTGACGATAACGGTCATGGTCTCGGTCCTCGTGTCAGGCGGCATTGGTGCGGACGATCTTGCCGTCCACGAAATGGATGCCGCATTCGTCCTTGTCCTGGCCGCGCCAGCGGCCCGCGCGCGGGTCTTCGCCCTCGGCAACCGGAGAGGTGCACGGGGCGCATCCGATCGACGGGTAGCCCTTGGTCACCAGCGGGTGGCGCGGCAGCTTGTGGGCGCGGATGTAATCGGCGATCTGCCCGGCGGTCCAATCGGCCAGCGGATTGATCTTGAGCCGGTTGCCGGACTCCTCGACCAGCGGCAGCGCCGCCCGGTTGCCGTTCTGGAACCGCTTGCGCCCGGTGATCCAGCTGTCGAACCCCGCGAGTGCCTCGTCCAATGGCCGGGTCTTGCGCAGGTCGCAACAGGCATCGGTGTCACGCATATGAAGCGTGTTGGCCGGGTCTTTCTGCGCCAGGTTCATGGCGCGGGCCCGTATCACCCGCACGCCGGTCAGACCGAGCTTGTCGGCGACCTCGCGCTGGTAATCCAGCGTTTCGGGAAAAAGCATCTGGGTGTCGATGAACAGCAGTGGCGTCGCCGGGGCGACCTGGCTCAGCATGTGCAGCAGCACCACCGAATCCGCCCCGAAGGAGGAGACCATCGCCACCTCGCCGGTCAGCGGATGGTCGAGTGCGGCGCCCAACTGCTCGGGGCCGGTCAGCCCTTCGAGATCGGCGATGATCCGGCTTGCCCGATCGACGGGCGCAGAAGAGATCGATTCACGCGGCATCTTTCCGTTTCTCCGGTCCATAAAGCGCCTCCTTGAAAGGCGCGGCGCCGAGGCGCCGATAGGTTTCGAGAAAGCCTTCGCCCTCGTCGGTGCGGTTTTCGAGATAGGCCAGCATCAGCCGTTCCACCGCCGGGACGATCTCGTCATAGGCAAAGCCCGGGCCCGCCCGCTCGCCGATCGCGGCGGTCTCGGTGGCGTCGCCGCCGAGCGTGATCTGGTAGTTCTCAACCCCGGCCCGGTCGAGCCCGAGGATGCCGATGTGACCCACGTGGTGGTGGCCGCAGGCGTTGATGCAGCCGGAGATCTTTACCTGCAGCGGGCCGACCTCGTGCTCGATCCTGAGCGCGTCGATCCGTTCGGCCAGTTGGGTCGCGACGGGGATCGAGCGGGCGGTGGCCAGCGCGCAGTAATCCATGCCGGGGCAGGCGATGATGTCGGAGGCGAGCCCGACGTTGGCGGTGGCGAGCCCGGCGCGTTTCAGCTCGGCGTGCACCGTGGCGAGATCGGCCTTGCGGACATGCGGCAGGATCACGTTCTGCTGGTGCGAGATCCGCAGCTCGTCGTGGCCATAGCGCTCGGCCAGGTCGGCCAGCACGCGCATCTGCTCCGCGGTGGCATCGCCCGGCGTCTGGCCATGCGCCTTGAGCGACACGGTGACGATCGTGTAGTCGGGGTGCTTGTGGTCGGCAAGGTTGGTGTCGGCCCAGGCGCGGAATACCGGGTCCGCCTTGGCCTCTTCCAGCGCCTCGGCGCCACCGGCGACGAAGTCGGGCGTGACGAAACGCTCGCGGATGCGGGCGATCACGCGCTCGTCCACGCCCTGGAAATCGGCGCGGGTCTGGAGGAAGGCTTCTTCCACCTCGTCGCGGATGGTTTCGAGGCCGGCCTCGTGGACGGTGATCTTGATCCGCGCCTTGTACTTGTTGTCCCGCCGGCCGTAGCGGTTGTAGACATGCACGATCGCTTCCAGGTAGGGAAGCAACTCGCCCTCGGGCAGGAAGTCGCGGATCACCTTGCCGATCATTGGCGTCCGGCCGAGGCCGCCGCCCACGATCACCTCGAAGCCCGGTTCCCCGTCGCGCTCCACCATCCGAAGCCCGATGTCATGAGCGCGGGTGACAGCGCGGTCGTTGGGCGAGCCGGTGATGGCGATCTTGAACTTGCGGGGCAGGAACTGGAACTCCGGGTGGTCGGTCGACCACTGGCGGATGAGTTCCGCATAGGGGCGCGGGTCGGCGATCTCGTCGGCGGCGGCGCCGGCGAAATGGTCCGAGGTCACGTTGCGGATCGTGTTGCCGGAGGTCTGGATGGCGTGCATCCCGACCTCGGCCAGCGAATCCAGCATGTCCGGCACGTCGGGAAGCTTGGGCCAGTTGTACTGGATGTTCTGACGGGTGGTGAAATGGCCATATCCCTTGTCCCACTTCTCCGCCAGCTCGGCCAGCTTGCGCATCTTGACGGAATCGAGCGAGCCATAGGGGATCGCGACGCGGAGCATATAGGCGTGCAGCTGCAGGTAGAGGCCGTTCATCAGCCGAAGCGGCTTGAACTCGTCCTCGGTCAGCGATCCGTCGATGCGGCGCTCCACCTGGGCGCGGAACTGGGCGTTGCGCTCGGCGAGAAAGGCGGCGTCGAAGTCGTCGTAGCGGTACATGGGACTCTCCGGTCTCGAAATTCAACTAACCTGAAATGCTCATTCAGAAAAGCTGAAAGTCATATTCAATTTCTGTCACTGATGCCCTGCGGCAACCTGCTTGCCGTGGGCGTAGTTCGAGGGGCCGCGCGAGCGGAACGCCTCGCGGAAGTGCACCGGCTCCGGCCCATTCGGGCCCGCCTTGGCGTCGGCCAGGTAGGCGCCGACAATGCGGTTCTGCTGGCGCTCGGCGTCCAGCAGCCGGATCGTGGCATGGGCTTCGTCTTCCAGGAGTTCGGCCTCGGAATGGCTGCGGGACCAGCGGTCGTCTGCGGTCAGGTAGACGACATCGCCTTCGATCAGGTCGTTCGCGGTCACGATCTTGGGGGAGAACGGGCGGGGCATCAGGCGTGTTCCTTCAGCAGGGTTGCAGTACGGTGCAGGGAGGCGCGGGCATCGCGCGGGGCGAGACCGAACATCAGGACGGCCGGCCCGGTCAGCTCGGCGGCGGCGAGGTCCTCCGACAGGGTCGCGAGGCGGCTGGCGACGACCCGGCTTTCGGGGCGCGAGGCGTTCTCGACGATGGTCACCGGGGTGTCCGAGGCGGCGCCATGCATCAGCAGGCGGCCCTGCAGGAAGCGCGCGGCGCGCTTGCCCATGTAGATGGCGGCGACCGTACCCGGGCGGGCGAGAGTGGCCCAGTCCTGCTCTGCAAAGCCCTTGACGTCATGTCCGGTCAGCAGCCGCATGTCGGAGTTCCGGCCGCGTGCGGTCAGGCTCTGGCCGATCTGGGCCGCGGCGGCGGAGGCGGCGGTGATGCCGGGCACGATGGAGTAGGCGATGCCCGCGGCGTCGACGGCATCGAGTTCCTCGTCAAGACGACCGAAGACGGTGGCATCGCCGGACTTGAGCCGGACGACCTGCGCGCCGGTGGCGGCATGCTCCACCAGAAGGGCATCGATCTCGGCCTGCGGGGTGGACGGGCCGAACCCCTCCTTGCCGACGGCGATCACGGTGGCCTCGCGGCGGGCGAGCTCGAGGATCGGCGCGGGCACCAACCGGTCGTGGATCACCACATCGGCCTCGTCGAGGGCGCGGCGGGCCTTGAGGGTTAGCAGGTCCGGATCGCCCGGGCCGGCGCCGACGAAGTGCACATGGCCGGGCCGGGCCTCGGCGGCGAGATGCGCGGCGAGTTCCATCTCCAGAGCGCTCTGGATCGCATCCTCGCCTACGACCGCGGCACGGGGGCCGGAGCGGAAGTAGAAGGCGGACCAGAAGTCGCGGCGCGGGCGGCCGTGCGGCAGCGCCTCGGCATGGGCGCGGAACGTCTTGCCGATGCGGGCGAGCAGACCCAGCCCCTGGGGCAGCCGCTCCTCGAGGTCCCGCTTGATGGCGCGGGCCAGAACCGGCGCCGCACCCTCGGTACCGATTGCGACGGTGACAGGATCGCGGTCGACGATGGCCGGGGTGATGAAATCGCTCGCCTCGAGATTGTCGACCACGTTCAGCGGAACCCCGGCGGCGCGCGCGAGGTTGCCGAGCCTGGCGTCCGACGCGTCATCCTCGTAAGCGGCATAGGCGAGCGCTGCGCCGAGCAGGTCACAGGCGCCGGGGACTGCGCGGTGCAGGGTCACCAGACCGTCGTTGGCCCAGGCGAGGATCTCCGGCGCGGGTTCCTCGGCAAAGACATGCAGGTCGGCCTCGGTCTTGAGCAGCAGGCGAAGCTTGGCCAGCGCGGCCGCACCCCCGCCCGCGAGGACGATCCGCCGTCCGGCGGTGTCGACGAAGATCGGGAAGTGCTGCATCGGGACTCTCCTGAGGCGTGTTTCTGCACCGCAATATAGAATTTTGTCCCGTGTTCTTGCCAGATATTGCGGAAAAGAAGAACATATGTTCTGACTTGGTCGGGAAGGTCGCGTCTATTTCCCGGATATAGGAGCAAACCTGAATGGCTGTCCGTCTCGATGCCACCGATCGGAAAATCCTTGCGGAGTTGCAGCGCGACGCAGACCAGTCACTGGACGAAATCGCGCGCAATGTGGGCTCATCGAAGACTCCGGTCTGGAATCGCATACGCAAGCTGCGCGAGGCCGGGGTGATCCGGCGCTCGACGGTGCTGCTCGACCCGGAAGCGCTTGGTCTGGAAGCCTGTTTCTTCGTGCTGATCCGCACCAGCGAGCACGAGGCGGATTGGCAGAAACGGTTTCTAGAGGCGCTGCAGGCGCGTCCGGAAGTGCTCGAGGCGCACCGGCTGGCTGGCGATATCGACTACATCCTCAAGCTGCAGGTACCCAACGCCCGGGCCTATGACACGTTCTACCAGGCGCTGATCTCGGAGGTGCGCATCCACAACGTGACCGCGCTGCTCTCGATGGAGGAGATCAAGTCCACCACGGCGCTCCCGCTGGGGGCGTAGGGCTCCCGCCGGTCTTCGGCGCCTTGCGGGCGCCTCATCCCGTTGGGCGTGGCACCTGCGGTGGGCTGGCACGGTGTGGTGGCTCAACAGGTGAGCATGAGCCGTTCGAGGCCTTGGAAATGGTAGATGTCGGCGTAACGCGGGGAGTTCGCGATCTGCAACTCCGGGCAGGCGGCGAAGAGGATCGGCAGGGTGCGGGAAAGTTCGAGCCGGGCGAGGGGCGCGCCGATGCAGAAATGCAACCCCGCGCCGAAGCTCGCGTTGGTCACGATGGGGCGGGCGGGGTCGAACCTGTCGGGCTCGGTAAAGACCGTGGCGTCGCGATTGGCCGAGGCGAGAAGGCACGCCACCTGTTCGCCGCGCCGGAAGCGGTGGCCGAACAGCTCGACCTCTTCGTAGGCATAGCGGGTGAACAAGTGCAGCGGCGGGTCGTAGCGCAGCACTTCCTCCACGAGGGTCGGCAGCAAGGCCGGATCGCGGGCGGCTGACCCGAGGCCGCGCTCCACGATCGCCTTCACGCCGTTGCCGATGCTGTGGACGGTCGCCTCGTGACCGGCGTTGAGCAGCAGGATGACGGTCGAGACAAGCTCGTCGGCGCTGAGCCGGTCGCCGTCGGCTTCCGCGGAGATCAGCCGGCTCAGCAGATCGTCGCGCAGCGCTGTGCGTCGATTGCCGATGACTTCCTCGAGATAGGCGCGGAACGCGAGGGTCGCGGCGACGGCCGCGTCTTCTGTCTCCCGGGTGCGGCTGGCCTGGTACATGCCGACCATCGCGTTGGACCATGCCAGCAGGTCCGATGTCCGGTCCTCCGGCACGCCGAGAAGCCGCGCGATCACGGTGACGGGCAGCGGGCGGGCCAGGGCGCCGAGCAGGTCGAACGGGCCTTCGGGAAAGGCCGAGACCAGACGGGTGGTGAGGGCGTCGATGTCGGGCGTCATCGCTTCGATCCGTGCGGTGGTGAACGCGCGCACGACCAGCCCGCGCAGCCGCGTGTGCCGTGGCGGCTCCAGCTCCAGCATCGAATGCGCCTCCACCGCGTAGAACGGGGCCAGCCGTTCCGGCACCGGCTGGGCCAGCTCCGGCGGGATCTCGCGCCCGAAACGGCGGTCCCGGAGGAGGGCGTTGACGGCCCTGTGGGTGGTGGCCGCGACCATGCCGTATTCCTCCCAGAACACCAGGTCGCCGCTGGCGCGGGCGCAGGCGTAGAACCGGTAAGGGTCCTGCACGAAGGCGGGGTCGGTTGGGGATTGGGACAATCGATCCATGATCCCGTGGTGGCTGTTCGGGGCGTTCGGCGCAAGGGGCGGGATCGGGGCCGTGCGCGCGGCGGTGACTTTTCATCCCCATGCCGGGCGCTTAGGCTGGCGGGCGGAGGATGAGGCGAGGGGTCATGTCGCGCGCAAAGGCGATGCTGCTCTACTTGATGGCACTGGCGGCGGTTGCCGGCGGCGTCTGGTGGTTCGCGCTAACCTCCGATCTGCGTGCGCTTTCCGAGCGCGGGCAGGCCGACCTTTCGCTCGCGAGCGACCGGATGGTGGGGCAGCTGCAGAGGTTCCGTGAGTTGGCCGTTCTGCTCTCCGACCATCCAGAATTGACCGCCTTGCTCGACGGGCGGGGAAATGCGGCGAGCGCGTCCGGGGTGCTGCAGCGCACCGCCGACAGGACGGGATCGTCCGAGATCCTGGCCGTTTCGGCGAGCGGGCGGGTTCTGGCGTCCTCGAAGGCACGCAGCGGGACGCTTGGCGCATCCACATACCTTCGCCGCGCGCTGTCGGACGGGGCGCTCGGGACCTATCACGCGGTCGACCCGGAAACCGGGGAGCGGGCCGTGACCTTCGCGGCCCCTGTCTTTGCGCCATCGGGGCCGGTGGCGGGGGCGGTAATTGTGCGGGCCAATGTCTCCGCGGTCGAAGCGGAGTGGCGCGGGGACGCCATGACCGTCGCCTTCACCGATGCATATGGGGTGGTCTTCTCCTCGAACCGGAGCGAGCTGCTGTTCGGGCAGCGCGGAGAGCCGTCGCCCGAGGTGGCGGAGCGCTACCGGGGGATAGACCTTGCGCGTTTCCCCGAGGTGCGGGAGGTGCATATCGCGGGGCTCGAGCTGTGGTCGCTCGATGCGGGGCGCTACCTGCCACGGATCGCGCTGCACCTGACGCGGCCGCTGCCTGTCATCGGGATGACCGGCGAAGCGCTGGTCGATGTGGCGCCCTCGCTGCAGCTGGCGAGCTGGCAGGCGCTGGTGGTGCTGGCGCTGGGGCTCATGGTCGGGGCGCTGGTGATGATCCTGGCAGACCGGAGGCGCACGCTGGCCGAGCGACTGGAACTGGAAGCCGGCACCAACGCTGTCCTGGAGCGTCGCGTCAGGGAGCGCACGGCCGAGCTGTCGGCGACCAACGCGGCGCTCCGGCGCGAGGTGGAGGAGCGAAAAGCGGCGGAGGCGGCGCTGAAACGGGCGCAGGCCGATCTGGTCCAGGCCGGCAAGTTGAGCGCGCTGGGGCAGATGTCGGCCGGGATCAGCCACGAACTGAACCAGCCGCTCATGGCGATCTCGTCCTTCGCCGAGAACAGCACGGCCTTTCTGGAGCGCGGACGGCCCGAGAAGGCGGCGGAGAACCTCGGCAAGATCTCGGAACTGGCGCGGCGGATGGGGCGGATCATCCGCAACCTGCGGGCCTTTGCCCGGCAGGAGGTTGGCGAGGTGCGCGCGGTAGACCTCGTTGCGGTGGTCGAGGCGGTGCTGGAGCTTGGAGGCGGCCGGCTGCGTCGCGACGAGGTCGTGCTGGACTGGGAGCGCCCGCTGTTGCCGGTGCTGGTAATGGGCGGCGAGGTGCGGCTGCAGCAGGTGGTGATGAACCTGCTCAGCAACGCGGTCGATGCGATGGAGGGCCTCCCGGAGAAGCGGCTGACGATCCGTGTCGTGCCGGGCGATCCGGTGCGGCTGCGGGTGGCGGACACCGGTTGCGGCATCGACGCGCCGGACCGAATCTTCGATCCCTTCTACTCGACCAAGGAGGTAGGCCATTCGGAAGGCATGGGACTCGGGCTCTCGATTTCCTATGGCATCGTGCAGAGCTTCGGCGGGGTGATCCGCGGCAGCAATCGCCCGGGGGGCGGCGCCGAGTTCGTGGTCGAACTGGCGCCCTTCCGGGAGGAGGCGGCGGCATGACGCGACAGGTCCTTCTGGTGGATGATGACGCATCGGTGCGCGAGGCGCTCGGGCAGACGCTTGAACTCGCCGATCTTGAGCCGATTCTGGCAGGCAGCTATATCGTTGCCAAGGACCATGTGGCCCGCGAGTTCGAAGGCGTCGTGGTGACCGACATCCGGATGCCCGGCAAGGACGGTTTCGCGCTGCTCGACTTCGTGCGCTCGGTCGACCCGGACCTGCCTGTCATTCTGCTCACGGGCGAGGGCGATGTGCCGATGGCGGTGCGGGCGATCTCGAACGGTGCGTTCGACTTTCTGGAAAAACCCTGTGCGCCCAAGGTGTTTCTCTCTGTTGTTCAGAGGGCGCTTGTCGCGCGGGACCTGGTGCTGGAGAACCGGCGCCTGAAGCGGGAACTGGCGGCCGGGGATGCCGCGGCGCGACTTCTGCGGGGGACCTCGGCGCAGTCGGAGGAATTGCGGCGGCGCGTTCGGCTCGTCGGGCGTGCGGGCGCCGAGGTGCTGGTCTCAGGGCCGCCGGGATCCGGCACGCCCAAGGTGGCCGAGGTCATCCATCTCCTTTCCTCAGCCTCGCAACATCCCTTCGTCAAACGCTCGGCGGCCGCGCTGACACCGGACGGACTCGCCGAGGCGGTGGCGGCGGCCGGCGCGGGCACGCTGTTTCTCGACGAAGTCTCCGCGCTCGACCCCTCGGCGCAGCTCACGCTGCTCGACTGGCTCGACAGCGGCGGCGAGGCGCGGGTGATCGCCGGGACCTATCGCGACCTGCAGGCGCTGGTCGATGCCGGCCGGTTCTCGGCCGATCTGGCGATGCGGCTGGAGGTTCTGCGGGTCGACATTCCACCGCTGGACGAGCGCAAGGAGGACATCGGCCCGCTGTTTCGCCATTACGTTGCGCTGGCCTGCGAACAGGCGGCGCTGCCGGAGCCGGACATCACGCCCGACGTCGTCGCCCGGCTGATGGCGCAGGACTGGCCCGGCAACGCGCGAAGCCTGATGAACGCCGCGATGCGGTTCGCCATGGGGCTCGCCGACCCGGCGCCCGAGCAGGAGATGGGCCTGAACGAACAGCTTGCGCAGGTGGAGCGGACGCTTCTGGTGGCGTCGCTGGAACGGGCCGGGGGGCGCGCGGTGCAGGCCGCGGAAATGCTCAAACTGCCGCGCAAGACCTTTTACGACAAGCTCGCCCGTCATGGGCTAAGGGCGGAAGATTACCGACGCGACTGACGGCGGCTTCACCGGGCCTCTGTCGATTCGCCCGGGACGCGATCCCACGGAATCCGTGCTCGGCGGGATGTCGCTCAAAGTGTGCGAAAATCCGCACAAGCCTCCGGGTTCCTGTGTGGTCATCCGCACATATGGCGTGCTCGCCTCGGTGGGTCATCTCGGAATATATGTTTATTCATCTGATATTTATGGATTTATCCAGTTCTCGGTTGCTTGTGCAAAAAACCTGTTGGAGCAGGCGGCGGGAGCCTGTCTGCTCTGCTGCAAGGTCTGTCGAGGAGCAGACCGTACACAATTCAGATATGTCTTGGGAGGACATCCGAATGAAGTACATCACTGCTGCGGCCAGCGCGCTGGCCGTCACCCTGAGTGCTGGCGCCGCGCTTGCGGCCTGCGATGAGGGCGAGATCGTCATCAAGTTCAGCCACGTCACCAACACCGACAAGCACCCCAAGGGTATCGCCGCCTCGCTGCTGCAGGAGCGCGTCAACGAGGAGATGAACGGCAAGGCCTGCATGGAGGTGTTTCCGAACTCCACGCTCTACAACGATGACCAGGTCCTCGAGGCGATGCTGCAGGGCGACGTCCAGCTGGCCGCGCCGTCGCTCTCGAAGTTCGAGAAGTTCACCAAGCAGTTCCGCATCTTCGACCTTCCCTTCATGTTCAAGAACATGGAAGCCGTCGATGCATTCCAGAGCTCCGACGCCGGCCAGGCCATGCTCGGCTCGATGGAGCGCCGCGGGCTGAAGGGCCTCGGCTTCTGGCACAATGGCCTCAAGCAGTTTTCGGCCAACAAGCCGCTCGTCATGCCGGAGGACGCCAAGGGCCTGAAGTTCCGCGTGCAGCCCTCCGACGTGCTGGTCGCCCAGATGGAAGCGCTCGGCGCGAGCCCGCAGCCGATGGCCTTCTCCGAGGTATACGGCGCACTGCAGACCGGCGTTGTCGACGGTCAGGAGAACACCTGGTCGAACATCTACGGCCAGAAGTTCTTCGAGGTGCAGGACGGCATTACCGAGACCAACCACGGCGTGCTCGACTACATGGTCGTGACCTCGATCGACTGGTGGGACAGCCTCGACGAGGACGTTCGCACCCAACTCGCCACCATTTTCGACGAGGTGACCGCCGAGCGTAACGCCGCCATCGAGCAGGTCGATGCCGACAACCGCCAGGCGATCCTGGATGCCGGCGCCGAGATCCGCGAACTGACCGAAGAACAGCGCGCCGCATGGGTCGAGGCGATGAAGCCGGTCTGGGAGCAGTTCGAGGGTGACGTGGGCACCGAGAACATCGAGGCCGCTCAGTCAATCAACATGTCCATGTAAGGCAATGCGGCGGGCCGGCGGCGGGTAGGGCGCGTCTCTCCCGGTAGCCGGCCCGTCCTCGTGCCAGGGGAGGGGCCATGAGCACCCATTCGCGACATCAACCCGAGACGATGCTCGGCGAGGCGATTGCCCGCTTCGAGGAAGTCGTCATCGCCGTGCTGCTTGGCGCAATGGTCGTGCTGACCTTCGTCAACGTCGTGCTGCGCTATGTGTTCAACGACAGTCTGATCTGGGGCCTCGAGGTGGTTCTGGTGCTCTTCGCCTGGCTGGTCCTGTTCGGCATCTCGCATGCCTTTCGCATCAATGCCCATCTCGGCGTGGACGCGGTGGTCAACATCGTGCCGCCGAAGACTAAACGTGTCATGGGCATCATCTCCGCGCTGTGCTGCGTTGCCTATGCGGCGCTTCTGATGAAGGGCGCCTGGGATTACTACGCCCCGTTCGCCGGGCTCGACGCGACCACGGGGCGATGGTTCCCGACCGGCTTTGCCGACAGCCGCGACCAAGCGTGGTACGAGACCGACCAGATTCCGATGCTGGACTGGCTCCGCTGGCTGGAGCCGCTGGTCAACCAGGGCGAGAGCTACGAGAAGCTGCCGCGGCTGGTCATCTACCTGATCCTGCCCGTCGGCTGCCTGCTGCTGCTGCTGCGTGTGATCGAGGCCACGGTGGGCATCTTTACCGGCAAGCATGACGTGCTGATCGTCAGTCACGAGGCCGAGGATCAGGTCGACGACCTGAGCGGCACCCACCACGACGACCCCTACTACAAGGACTGACGCCCCATGGAAATCGTGCTCCTGTTCGTCATGGTGGTGGCGCTGCTGCTGATCGGCGTGCCGATCGCCGTCAGCCTCGGCCTCAGCTCCATCCTCTTCCTGCTGGTCAATTCCGACAGTTCGCTCGGTTCGGTGGCGCAGTCGCTGTACCAGGCGATGGCCGGCCACTACACGCTGCTGGCGATCCCGTTCTTCATCCTGGCCTCCAGTTTCATGTCGACCGGCGGCGTCGCCAAGCGGATCATCCGCTTCGCCATCGCCTGCGTCGGGCACCTGCCGGGCGGCCTCGCCATCGCCGGCGTCTTTGCCTGCATGATCTTTGCCGCGCTCTCCGGCTCCTCGCCCGCGACCGTGGTGGCCATCGGTTCCATCGTCATCGCGGCGATGCAGAAGGTCGGCTATTCCAAGGACTTCGCCGCCGGGGTGATCTGTAACGCCGGCACGCTCGGCATCCTGATCCCGCCCTCGATCGTCATGGTCGTCTACGCCTCCGCCACCGATGTCTCGGTTGGCCGCATGTTCCTTGCGGGCGTGATCCCGGGCCTGATGGCCGGTGGCATGCTGATGATTACGATTTACGGCATCGCCAAGATCAAGAACCTGCCCAGGGGCGACTGGCTCGGCTGGAGCGAGATCGGCGCCTCGTTCCGCGATGCCTTCTGGGGGCTGATGCTGATCGTGATCATCATGGTCGGGATCTACGGCGTGCCCTTCGTGACCCCGGCGCTCTTCACGCCAACCGAGGCCGCGGCCGTGGCGTCCGTCTATGCCTTTATCGTGGCGAGCTTCGTCTACCGCGACATGGGGCCTCTCTCGACCCCGGACGGGCAGCAGAACATCCCGCTCATCAAGCGACCCTACGCGCTGGTCACGGCCTTCTTCCACCGGGACACGATCGCGACACTCTACGACGCCGGCAAGCTGACCGTGACGCTGATGTTCATCATCGCCAACGCGCTGATCCTGAAACACGTCCTTACCGACGAGCAGGTGCCGCAGACCATCGCGGAGGCGCTTCTGTCGGCCGGCTTCGGCAAGGTCATGTTCCTCGTCATGGTCAACGTGATCCTGCTGATCGGCGGCCAGTTCATGGAGCCGTCGGGCCTCCTCGTGATCGTGGCGCCGCTGGTCTTCCCGATCGCCATCGAGCTTGGCGTGGATCCGATCCACCTTGGCATCATCATGGTGGTGAACATGGAGATCGGCATGATCACTCCGCCGGTGGGACTCAACCTCTTCGTGACCTCGGGCGTCGCGGGGATGCCGATGATGCGGGTGGTGAAGGCCGCGCTGCCCTTCCTGGCCGTGCTCTTCGTCTTCCTGATCGTGGTCACCTACGTGCCATGGATCTCGACCTACCTGCCCAACACGATCATGGGGCCGGAGATCATCACCAACTGATCGGTCGGTGCCTGCAGGGGAGTGGGCGTGAAGCCAAAAGAAAGCGGCCGCCGGGAGGGATCCCGGCGGCCGTCCTCGTTTCATCGTTTCATCGTCTCACGCTCACGCGATGTCCTCGAGCGTGAGCCCTTCAAGCAGCAGCGAGTTCTCTGCCCAACTGATCAGAACACCGTCGGCCGTCTCGACCTCGGTGACCGTCGCCTTGGTCTTGATGGTGTAGGTGTCGCTCTCCGGATCGAAATCGGTGATCACGTCGTCGCCGGTCGCTCCGGCGAAGATGAACGTATCGCGACCGCCGCCGCCGATCAGAACGTCGTCGCCGCCGTTGCCGTAGAGCTTGTCGTTGCCCGCGCCGCCGTTCAGCGTGTCATCGCCTGAGCCGCCAACCAGCCGGTCGCCGGCGCCTCCACCCTTGAGCCTGTCGTCGCCGGCATCGCCCTTGAGCGTGTCGGCGCCTGCGGATCCGTCGAGCGTATCCCGGCCCTTGCCCCCGCGCAGGCTGTCAGTGCCGCCTCCGCCAACGAGCCGGTCGTTGCCCTCGCCGCCGTCGAGCGTGTCATTGCCGGTCTGGCCAAAGACCTTGTCGTTCCCGGCCTCGCCGAGGAGGGTGTCGTTGCCGCCACCGCCGCGAAGCGTGTCATCGCCGTCACCGCCAAGAACCCTGTCCGCGCCAGAGCCGGCATCGACCACATCCCTGCCGCCAAGGGCGCGTACCACGTCGTCGCCTCCCCTGGCGGTGATCTCGTCCGCGCCGGCGCTGCCTTTCAGCGTGTCGTCCATTGCGGTTCCGTAGATCTGCTTCGGGCCAACGGGTTGTGGCTTGCCCGCATCGGCGGTGACCTCGAACAGCCGGTACTGCAGCTGGTCGACGGTTCCGAGTGCGCTCTGGTCCACGTAGCTGACCCAGACCTTGCCATCGGCTGTCTCTGTCATGTCGTGCAGGTACTGGATGCCGGCAGTGTTGCTGTTGAGGAACCGCGCCGGGCCGGCAAAGGTGCCGTCGCCGTTGAAGGCCTGCGCCTTGATGCCGACGCTGTTGCTGCCGACATTTGCCTCGTCCTGGGTCCAGGCCACGATGAAGCCGCCGTTCGACAGGCCGAGGATGTTGAAATCGTTGCGGACGCTGTCCGCGCCATTGGGCACGTCGATCTCTACGGCCTTCACCAGGCGAGCGGACTTGTCATAGGTTTCGACCCGGAGGTTGTTGGAGCCGGTCGCCGGATACTGCTTCCAGACCAGCGCGAAGCCGCCGTTCTTCAACGCCGCCACGTCCGGATGATCGCGTCGCGTGCCGGCCTGCTCGAGGTCGACTTCGTAGCGGCTTCTGCCGGTCCCGGAAATGCCGGTGGGCGCATCGTTGAGTTTCGGGCCGCTGATCCAAAGGTTGACGGGGTAGAGGTCGTCGTTCACCGCCACGAAGTTGCCGTTGCTGAGCTCGGCCAGTCCAGGCAGGAAGACGAACCCGTCCTTGGTGATCTCGACTTCCTTGCCAACGGTCTTGCCCTTGGCATCGTACCTCTGGGCAAAGGCGCCCTCGTCGGGGCCGCCGTCCGTCCAGATCGCGACAAAGCCGCCATCCTTGGTCGCGACGACATTGCCGTGGAAGTTGTCGTCATCGTAGTTGGAGCCGCCGGTCACCGTGTGCGGAGCGTCCTTGGTGACGATGATTTCCTTGCCGCGCGGCGAGCCGTTGGCATTGAAGATCTGGGCGTGGATGTCGGTGTCATTATGGCCCTGTCCCAGTGGGGCGTTGCTGACCCAGCTCACGACGAAGCCCCCGTCCTTAAGGGCGGTGATTTCCGGACTGCCCTGGATCCCGGCTGTCGTCGTATTGACCAGTTTCACCGCGCCCGAAGGCTTGCCGCCGGCTGAATAGAGCTGAACGAAGATGGCGCCGTCGGTGTCCGAGAAGCCGCCGGCCGGAATGACCAGTGTCTGCGCCCATGCGACGGCAACCTTGCCGTTTTTCAGTCCTGCGGAAACGGGGGTAATGCCGTCAATGATGGCGTCGACGGATCCGAGGTCCTTTGACGGACCAAGTGGTTTGATTGTCATGATGTCACTTGCAAAGTAATTGAATTTGATGGTTTTTCCAACCATCGGGACCGTTTCATGGCCGCAATCGCGGGTCAAGGAATTTAACGGCGCCGTCGATCGGCACATGCGCCCCGGTGCCGCGCCGCATCAGTTTCGAGTTGACGAAATCGAAAAACCGATAGAAACACTCGGATAATGAAACGCACAACCCGGGAGACCCCATGTCGTATTCGATTCCGCGCTCAATCGCTCTGCCGCTCGCCGCGGCCCTGCTGACGGGCACGGCGCTGGCAGCCGCCGCCGAAGGCGAGCTCAACATCTATTCCTCGCGCCACTACGACACAGACGACCGGCTCTATTCCGATTTCGAAGAAGCCGAAGGCGTCACGATCAACCGTATCGAGGGCAATGCCGACGAGCTGGTGGCCCGGATGCAGGCCGAGGGGATCAACAGCCCCGCCGACGTGCTCATCACCGTCGACACCTCGCGCCTCTACCGCGCCAAGCAGGCCGGCGTTCTGCAGTCGGTCGACAGCGATATCCTCGAAGAACGCATTCCCGCCCACCTGCAGGACGCCGACAACCAGTGGTTTGGCTTCTCGCAGCGCAGCCGGATCATCTTCTACGACAAGGAGAATGTCGCCGAGCCGCCGCAAACCTACGCCGAGCTTGCCGATCCGAAGTACAAGGGCATGATCTGCATCCGCTCCTCGAGCAACGAGTACAACCAGACGCTTCTCGCCTCGATCGTGACCCACGAGGGCGAAGAAGCCGCCCGCGCCTGGGCTGAAGGCGTGGTGGCCAACATGGCCCGCGACCCGCAGGGCGGCGACACCGACCAGCTCCGGGGGCTGGTGTCGGGCGAGTGCGATATCTCGGTCTCGAACACCTACTATTTCGCGCGGGCCATCCGGACCGAGGTCGAGGGTGTCAGTGCCTCGCTCGACAGCATCGGATGGGTCTTCCCGGATCAGGACGGAAACGGCGCGCACATGAACCTCTCCGGCGCCGGGGTCGCGGCCCATGCGCCGAACCGCGAGAACGCGGTGAAGTTCCTCGAGTACCTGTCGAGCGACTCGGCGCAGGCTTACTTCTCGGCCGGCAACGACGAGTTCCCCTCGGTCGAGACCGCGGAGCTCGCTCCCTCGGTGGCCCAGCTCGGCGAGTTCAAGGCCGACGACGTGAGCCTGTCGGACGTGGCCGAGAACATCGCCACGGCGCAGAAGATCTTCAACGAGGTCGGCTGGAAGTGATCTTTCCGGGGCCCGGCAAGGATCTCGGATTTATCTCACGGCTACGGCGCGGGGCAGGTTGCCTCGCGCCGTTTTCATTCCGCCGCGGTCGCAGTGGTGCCGAAGACCCGGGAGCGTTTCGCCCCGAGCGACCGGCAGACCAGGATCACCGGCAGCAGGCCCACGGCGACGATGGCGAGGCTCGGCACCGCAGCGCCGTCCAGCCGCTCGTCGGAGGCCAGCCGATGCGCCTGCACCGCCAGCGTGTCGAAGTTGAAGGGCCGCATGATCAGCGTGGCTGGCAGCTCCTTCATCACGTCGACGAAGACGATCAGCAGCGCGGTCAGCACCGATGGGCGCAGCACCGGCACGTGGATCCGTTGAAGCATTGCGGTCGGACGGGTGCCGAGGGTGCGGGCGACGGCGTCGATGTTGGGGTGGATGGTGCCGAGCCCGCTGTCATAGGTGTTCAGCGCGGCGGCCATGAAGCGGACCATGTAGGCGCAAACGAGCAGCCAGATCGATCCGGTGAAGAGCAGGCCGGTCGAGAGCCCGAAGGTCGCGCGCATCCAGGCGTCGAGAGCGTTGTCGAAGGCGGCGAAGGGCACCAGCAGGCCCACCGCGATCACGCCTCCCGGCACGGCGTAGCCGATGCGGGCGAGGTGGCTCGCGCCGGAGGAGGCGGGCCCGGGCCAGAGGCGCATGCGAAAGCCCACGAGAACCGCCCCGATCACGGTCAGCACCGAGGCGGTGCCGGCCAGGATGATGGTGTTTCGGATGTAGCCGACGTAGCGCGGCGACATCAGCGACTGCCCGCTGCCGATTCCCATGGACAGAAGCAGCGCCACCGGCAGGATGAACCCCAGGAGCACCGGAACCGCGCAGAGCAGGGTCGCGCCCCATTTTGCCGGCCCGGCGAGTTGGGTCGGGGGCAGGCGCTCGAAACGTTTGCCGGCGCCGTGATGGCGGGCCGCGCCGCGCTGCATCCGTTCCAGTATGGCCAGCAGCAGCGCAAAGCCGAGCAGGCAGAGCGCCAGTTGCGCTGCCGCGGCCCGGTCGGCCATGGTGAACCAGCTCGTGTAGATGCCGGTGGCAAACGTCTGCACCGCGAAATAGGAGGTCGTGCCGTAGTCCGCGATGGTCTCCATCACTGCCAGCAACACGCCGCCGGCAATCGCCGGGCGCGCCATCGGCAGGCTTACCCGCAGAAAGGCCGTCCACGGACCGCGGCCGAGTGCGCGGGCGGCGAGAAAGGCGGTGGCGCTCTGCTGCAGGAAGGCCGCGCGGGCCAGCAGGTAGACGTAGGGGTAGAGCACCAGGATCAGCATCACCGCCGCGCCTGTGACCGAGCGCACCTCGGGGAACCAGTAGTCGCGCGGGCCCCAGCCGGTCACGTCGCGCAACAGGGTCTGCACCGGGCCCGGGTGGTCGAGGAAATGCGTGTAGGCATAGCCCATCACGTAGGCCGGGAAGGCCAGCGGCAGGGCCAATGCGATCTCGAAGAAACGCGAACCGGGAAACCGGGTCATGGTGACGAGCCAGGCCGCGCCGGTGCCGATGGCCGCGGTCCCGATCGCCACGATCACAACAAGCTGCAACGTCGTGGCCGTATAGGTCCAGAGCACCGTCTCGGCGAGGTGCCGCAGCGTGTCTGTGGAGTCGAGCAAGGCGGCAACCGCGACCGCCACCATCGGTAGCAGGCATATCAGACCTATGAACAGCGCCCCTCCGCGCAGGAGGCCGGTCGCGAAACGGTCGGCGAGATCGGAAGGGCGCAGGCTCATGCGAGCGTTTTTATCAGGCTTTCTGAAGCGCGTCGATGATGGCTCCGAAATCGGCCGCCTTCAGCGAAGCCCCACCGACAAGCGCGCCGTCGACATTGGCAACGGCAAAGATCTCGGACGCATTCGACGGTTTCACAGAGCCACCGTAGAGCAGAGACACGGCATTGCCGATCTCGGCGCCGAACCGTTCGACCAGCCGGGCGCGCATGAAGTCGTGGACTTCGACGATCTGCTCGATGGTCGGGATTCGACCGGTGCCGATGGCCCAGACGGGCTCGTAGGCCACGACGAGGTTCTCGCCGGTCACGCCTTCGGGGATCGAGCCGGCAAGTTGGGTGCCAACGAGATCCAGCGTCTCGCCGGCATCGCGCTGCTCCAGCGTCTCGCCGACGCAGACCACAGCGATCAGCCCGGCGCCGGTGGCGGCCATCGTCTTGGCGTTGACGATCTCGTCGGTCTCGCCGTGGTCGGTGCGACGCTCGGAATGGCCGAGGATCACGTAGGTGCCGCCTGCGTCCTTGATCATCTCGGCAGATATGTCGCCCGTGTGGGCGCCGCTGGCATTCATGTGGCAATCCTGCGCCCCGGTGGCGATGGCGCTGCCCTCGGCGCGGGTGCTCAGCCGGTCCAGCAGGGTGGCGGGCGGGCAAATCAGCACCTTGCAGCCGGGCGCGGGAAAGGCCGCGAGCATCGCATCGATCTCGGCCAGCGAGGCCTCGGTGCCGTTCATCTTCCAGTTGCCGGCTGCCAGTTTCTGCGCCATGGGTCGTCCCTCCGTCTGAGCTTGTGGGTCGGCAGCCAATTTGCAGGGGTGGGCTTCGGGGTCAAGGTCCGGCCCCCGCGGCTCTTTGGTCAGCGCCGCCGCGCCTCATTCGGGCAGGGGGCGCAGGGACGCATCCGTCAACAGGCTCGTTAACGCGTTCAGCGCCGCGCGGACGGGCGGGTCGTAACGTGCTTCGTGGTGGGTGACCAGCCATTCGTCATGCGAGAGCTCTTCGATCTTGGGGGAGACGCGTTGCAGCCCCTGAACGGCGTCGCCCGCAAAGCAGGGCAGGACGACACGTCCGATTCCCTCGAGGGCAAGGTCCACCGCCACGCGCGTGTCACTGGCGAGCATGACCACCCGGTCCGCCCGGTTCGCCTGCACCCAGAGGGCCGTCGGGGTCGAGGCCCGGTCCGGCGCGAGCGCGATATACCCGGTCACGTCCGGCGAGACGCCGTATTCCGCATTCTCGATCCGGGCCGTCCGGCGCCCTGCCAGCCAGTCCTGGGTGGGCCGCTTGTTGCGGATACCGATGTCGGCCTGCCGGCGGGCGAGGTCGAGGGGCAGGTTGGAGGCGAGAAGGTCCGGCGCCCAGCTTGCTTCCTCCGACCAGATGCGGCGGATGTTTCGGGCCACGAACCACGACGTCCAGGTCCCGGCTGTGATCCGCACCCGTGCGACGCTCCGGCCTTCGCTGCGCCACCGGTCGATCCCGGCCGCGGCCGATCTGAGAGGGATCGCCCGCTCGACCAGTTCCCGTCCCTCGCTGGTCAGCGCATAGCCGCTGGGGCCGCGCAGAAACAGGCGCCGGCCCAGGGCCTGTTCGAGCTTGTTCATCCTGCGGCCCATAGTCGGCACGCTGATTCCGGTCTGGGCGGAGGCTGCCGAAAGCGAGCCGGTTTCAGCCACCTTCAGGAACAGGGCGAGATCATCAAGAGGCAGCGCGTTTTTCATTTTTGAAAACCTACCTGCAATCTGCGGCGCTGTCACGATTGCCATGTGGCTGCTTTATTGAGGGCAGCAATTTAAAACTGAAAGGACAAGAGATGCGTCTGCGTCCCCTAAACGATTTCGAGAGCGACCTGATCTGGCTTGCCTCCCGCCCGAAATCCGAAGCCGAACTGATCGAAGCCCGGGTGCGGAGCCACGAACGCTGGAGCCGCCGCCGCAGGATGCTGCGGTTGCGTGCGGCGGTGTTCGGACGGTCGTCGGAAGGTCGGGCCGAAGCAGGTCGGCCTGTCAGCCAGAGGTCTGGTCGGTCAGGCTCTCGTCGAACTTGATCGACTCGCCGCAGCCGCAGGATTCGGTCACGTTGGGGTTGCGGAACTTGAAGCCCGCTTCCAGAAGCGAGATCTCGTAATCTATCTCGGTCCCGAACAGGAACATCTGCGCCATCGGGGCGATCATCACCCGCGCGCCGTCCTGTTCGACGACCTCGTCGAGCGGGTCCACAGTGTCGGCGAACTCCATGGTGTATTCCATTCCCGCACAGCCGCCCTTCTTGACGCCGAGGCGCAAGCCGGACTTGCCGTCACGCTCCATGAGCTTGACGATGTGGGCCGCGGCACGCGGTGTCAGGGTCACGGCCTGCTTGCCGGGAATGGAAAACATCCTGTCGATCCTCTTGTTCCGGGTCCGATGTAGGAGCCCGGTCTGTCCGGCTCAAGGGCGCGGCTGCGCCCGAAGCCGTCGGCTCACATGAAGCCCAACTCCAGCCGCGCCTCGTCGGACATCATTTCCATGCCCCAGGGCGGATCCCAGGTGAGGTCCACATCCACCTGCTTGACGCCGGGCAGGGGCTCGATCGCCTCGGCCACCCAGCCGGGCATATCGCCCGCCACCGGGCAGCCCGGCGCGGTGAGCGTCATGGTCACACGGACTTCCGCTTCCGGGTTGATCTCGATCGTGTAGACCAGTCCGAGGTCGTAGATGTTCACCGGGATTTCCGGATCGTAGACCGTGCGGCAGGCTTCCACGATGCTGTCGTAGAGCGGATGATCTGTGGTGGAAGGCCGGATTGTCGGTTCCCCTTCCATCGGGTTGCTTTGGGCGTGCATCTGATAACCGTGTCCTCGAGGGATACTCGATGGTTTATATAAGAAATGTTTCAGGCAGGGTCCAGTGTGGCGCGGTGGCGGCCCGGAAACCGAACCGATCAAATTGCGCGGGCTTTCCGTTCGAGCCTTAACCCGCTGGCCATCCTTTCCCTTCCAGATCAGGCGGCGAAACGAAAAGAGATGCTGCCGCAATGCCTTCCAAACTTGAATACCTGCTGCTCGTTGCCCTGTTTCCTGCGAGTTGGATCCTCGGGGCGCAATTCGACCTGTTCGAGGGCCTCGTGGACTACATTCGCCTGCACGAGGAAATGGAACTGGACGAGCTCATCAGCGCGGTTCTGGTGCTGGGGCTCCTGCTGCCGGCCCTCCTCGGCATCTGGAACCGTCGGTTGCGCCGGCACCTTCGCAGCCGTCAACTGGCCGAACAGAGGGCGCAGCACATCTCCCGCCACGATGCGCTGACCGGACTCTATAACCGTCGGGTGATGAACGACGCGCTTCGGGAGCGGATCGCGAAGGCCCGGCGCGGTGGAGCGGCGCCGGCGATCCTCCTCATGGATCTGGATCGCTTCAAGCCGGTCAACGATCTGCGTGGCCACGACGTGGGGGATCTCATTCTGCGGGAAGTTGCGAGGCGGGTGAAGGCTTGCTGCGGCGAGGATGAACTGCCGATACGGCTTGGCGGGGACGAGTTCGCCATTCTCGCCGCCGGGACCGAAGAACTTGGCGGTGCCGGCGGGCTGCCGCGGCGCATTCTCGCTGCCATGGAGCGGAAGTTCATCATTGGCGATTCGGAGTTGAGTATCGGCGCCAGCCTCGGCGTCGCGATCTGGCGTGACGGGCTTGATGCGCCCTTGCTGCTGCGCCATGCCGACCAGGCGATGTATCGCGCGAAGAAGGAGGGCCGCGGCCGGATCTCCTATTTCGACGACGCCCTGGGGGAGCGGTTGCGGGAATTGGCCGAACTGGAGGCCGAACTGACGGCCGCGATAGAACGGGAAGAGATCGAGCCCTACTTCCAGCCGATCGTCCAGATCGCGGACCGCAAGCTCGTGGGCTTCGAGGTCTTGGCGCGATGGCACCACGACCGCCTCGGCAACGTGCCGCCGGATCGCTTCATCCAGCTTGCCGAAGAGACCGGCCAGATCGCGGCCATCAGCTGGCAGATCCTCCGAAAAGCCTGCATCGCCGCCCGCGACTGGGATCCGTCACTGACCATCGCCTTCAACCTGTCGGCGAAGCAGTTCCGCGATGCGGACCTGTCGCCTCGGATCGAGGCCATCCTGCGGGAGACGGGCTTTCCGGCGGAGCGGCTGGAGATCGAGATCACAGAGACCGCGATCATCGACGACATAGACCGCGCCCACGAGGTGATCGATCAACTCCGCTGGCAAGGGATCCAGATCTCGCTGGACGATTTCGGGACCGGCTTCTCCAGCTTGGCCACGCTCTCCCGGCTGCCGTTCGACCGGCTGAAGATCGACAGCAGCTTTGTCACCACGGTGTCCCAGGACCGTCAAAAGGCGAAGATCGTTGCGGGCATCATCTCTCTCGCAGGATCGCTCGACCTGAGCGTGACCGCCGAAGGGGTCGAGACCGAGGACACTCTGGAGATGCTGGCGGGGCTGCAATGCCCGCTGGGGCAGGGATATCTCTTTGACCGTCCCATGCCGCGCGACAAGGTGGACGACCTGCTGTCGCATGGCGTGACCTGGACCGGAGCGATGACCCATGGCATGCAGCGCACGGTTCTGTCCGGAATCGCGTGATCTTGCGGACGGTGGAGCCTTGGCGGGCAGGACTAGAGGGGTTCTGCAAGTCCGGGCCGCGAGAGATGGCAGCCCCTTCCATACCCTCGGGCGTTGCGACCTGCTCATCTCTCAAAGCTGCGATTCGCCACCCCGCCTGACTTGCCACCCGGAAGCGTAAGCTGGCCGAACGGATCGGCGGGAATTGCATCGGTCGTGGTGTTCTGAGAAGGAGAGCGCATGACCGAAAGATTCTCCTTCAGCCTGCATGCCACGGACGGACGGGCGCGCACCGGCACGATCTCGACCCCACGCGGCGAGATCCGGACGCCGGCCTTCATGCCGGTGGGAACTGCCGCCACGGTGAAGGCAATGCTGCCCGAGAGCGTGCGCGCGACCGGCGCCGACGTGCTGCTGGGCAACACCTATCACCTGATGCTGCGCCCCACGGCGGAGCGGATCGCCCGCCTTGGCGGCCTTCATGCCTTCATGAACTGGGAGCGCCCGATCCTCACCGATTCAGGCGGGTTCCAGGTGATGAGCCTGGCCGAATTGCGGAAGCTCACCGAGGAGGGGGTGACCTTCCGGAGCCATATCGACGGCTCCCGGCACATGCTGACGCCCGAGCGCAGCATGGAGATCCAGCGGTTGCTCGGCTCCGACATCGTGATGTGTTTCGACGAATGCCCCGCACTGCCGGCCGACCGTGACCGCATCGCCGAGAGCATGCGGCTCTCGATGCGGTGGGCCCAGCGGTCTCGCGATGCATTCGGCGACAGGCCCGGCTACGCGCTCTTCGGCATCCAGCAGGGCGGTGACAAGGAGGATCTGCGCGGCGAAAGCGCAGAGGCGCTGCGCGCCATCGGTTTCGATGGCTATGCGGTCGGCGGTCTCGCCGTGGGCGAGGGGCAGGAGGTCATGTTCCGGGTGCTCGAGTACGCCCCGGAAATGCTGCCCGAGGACAAGCCGCGCTACCTGATGGGCGTGGGCAAGCCCGACGACATCGTGGGCGCGGTCAAGCGTGGTATCGACATGATGGATTGCGTGTTGCCGTCACGGTCCGGCCGAACCGGCCAGGCCTTCACCCGCCGCGGCGTCGTCAACATCAAG
This sequence comes from Tropicimonas aquimaris, assembly GCF_042676185.1. Lineage (NCBI taxonomy): Bacteria > Pseudomonadati > Pseudomonadota > Alphaproteobacteria > Rhodobacterales > Roseobacteraceae > Tropicimonas > Tropicimonas aquimaris. The sequence continues at coordinate 536,719 of NZ_JBHTJT010000007.1, forward strand.
AACGCCCGCCACCAGGAAGATCCCAGGCCACTGGACGAACGCTGCAGCTGTCCCGCCTGCCGCAGCTATTCCCGCGCCTACCTGCACCACGTTTTCCGCTCGCAGGAGATCATCTCGTCGATGCTGCTGACCTGGCACAACCTGCACTATTTCCAGGAGCTGATGCAGGGCATGCGCAACGCCATCGCGGCCGGGCGTTTCGCCGAATGGGAGACGGACTTCCACGCGCAGCGCGCGGAGGGAGATATCGAGCCGCTCTGAGAGCGTGGCTTGGACCAGTTAGCCGCGGGCCGTCCAAACTACGGGGCAGGGCGCGCGCCCGCGCTCGAAGACTCACCTCTCGCAGACGTGATCCGGATGCCCGGCGCGCGTGCGCTCCGGGCGCGAAATGATCTTCATTCAGGCGGCCCGGGAAGGGGTGTTGCGCCTCTGGCCGTTTCGCCGTGCGCCGATTGAACTGTGCCTTTCCATTGGCTTGCCGGATCGGTCGGGCACTCGGGCAAAGGGTCGGGCAATGTCGGCTTGCCGACGCCCGAGGAGACAGGCACATTGGTGCGGATTCAGGGGTCTGGTTGAAACGGGCGGTCTGCGAGCCCACCTGTAGACACCGAGACCGGAGAGGGCCGTGGTTGCCGCGAAGCGGGGCCGGTGCCTTCTTGCCAAGAACAGGAAAACGAGCATGCTTGAGCCTCTCAGCCAATCCTATCCCGTGCTGCCACTGCGCGACATCGTGGTCTTTCCCCACATGATCGTGCCCCTCTTCGTGGGCCGGGAGAAATCCGTCCGCGCGCTGGAAGAGGTGATGCAGGACGACAAGCAGATCCTTCTGGCCAGCCAGATGGACGCCTCCGACGATAATCCGTCTTCGGACGGGATATACCAGGCGGGCGTTCTGGCCAATGTGCTGCAACTCCTCAAACTGCCCGACGGTACCGTGAAGGTGCTGGTGGAGGGAATTCGCCGCGTCCGGATCGAGGAATACCTCGAGAACGACGACTATTTCGAAGCCCGCGCCGTGTCGCTCGAGGAGGTTCCCGGCGATGCAGACACAGTGGCGGCGCTGGTTCGCTCGGTCGGCGAGGAATTTGAACGCTATTCCAAGATCAAGAAGAACATTCCCGAGGAAGCGCTTGCCGCGGTGGCGGAGACCCGCGAGGCCGCCAAGCTGGCCGACCTGGTGTCGGGGCATCTGGGCGTGGAAGTGGGCCAGAAGCAGGAGCTTCTGGAGACGCTGTCCGTCGCCGAGCGCCTCGAGAAGGTCTACGGCTTGATGCAGGGCGAGATGTCGGTTCTTCAGGTCGAGAAGAAGATCAAGACCCGCGTCAAGTCGCAGATGGAGCGGACGCAGCGCGAGTATTACCTGAACGAACAGATGAAGGCGATCCAGCGCGAGCTGGGCGACGGCGAGGACGGCTCCAACGAGATCGCGGAGCTGGAAGAGAAGATCGCCGAGACCAAGCTCAGCAAGGAAGCGCGCGAGAAGGCCGAGGGCGAGCTGAAGAAGCTCAAGAACATGTCCCCGATGTCGGCCGAGGCGACGGTGGTGCGCAACTACCTCGACTGGATGCTGTCGATCCCGTGGGGCACCAAGAGCCGGGTCAAGAAGGATCTCGTCCGCGCCCAGGCCGTGCTCGATAACGACCATTACAGCCTCGAGAAGGTGAAGGAACGGATCGTGGAGTACCTGGCGGTGCAGCAGCGCAGCCAGAAGCTCAAGGGCCCGATCCTCTGCCTCGTTGGCCCTCCGGGCGTCGGCAAGACGTCGCTCGGCAAGTCGGTGGCCAAGGCCACGGGCCGGGAGTTCATCCGTATCTCCCTCGGCGGCGTGCGCGATGAGAGCGAGATCCGCGGCCACCGCCGGACCTACATCGGCTCCATGCCGGGAAAGATCATCCAGGCGCTGAAAAAGGCCAAGACCACGAACCCGCTCATCCTGCTCGACGAGATCGACAAGATGGGGCAGGACTTCCGTGGCGACCCGGCTTCGGCGATGCTGGAAGTGCTCGATCCGGAGCAGAACGGCACCTTCGTGGACCATTACATGGAGGTCGAATACGACCTGTCGAACGTGATGTTCCTGACCACGGCGAACTCCTACAACATGCCCGGCCCGCTTCTGGACCGGATGGAGATCATCCCGTTGGCCGGCTACACGGAGGACGAGAAGCACGAGATCGCGCGGCGGCACCTGATCGGCAAGCAGATGAAGAACCACGGCCTCAAGGCCAAGGAATTCGAGCTGACCGACGAGGCGCTGACCGAGATCATCCGGACCTACACCCGGGAAGCGGGGGTGCGGAACCTCGAGCGCGAGATCGCCAAGCTCTGCCGGAAGGCGATCACCAAGATCGTCAAGAAGGAAGCCGACAAGGTGGTCGTGCGGCCCGGGGATCTCGAAGAGTTCCTTGGCGTGAAGCGGTTCCGCTATGGTCTGGCCGAGAAGGAAGACCAGGTCGGCGTCGTCACTGGCCTTGCCTGGACCTCAGTGGGCGGCGACCTGCTATCGATCGAGGCGCTGAAACTGCCCGGCAAGGGGCGGATGAAGACAACTGGCAAGCTGGGCGATGTGATGAAGGAGTCCATCGACGCAGCGAACAGCTTCGTGCGTTCCATCGCCCCGGAGATCGGGGTGAAGCCGCCGAAGTTCGACACGATCGACATCCACGTCCACGTTCCGGAAGGTGCGACGCCCAAGGACGGCCCCTCGGCGGGTGTGGCGATGGTCACCTCGATCGTCTCGGTGCTGACCAAGATCCCGGTCCGCAAGGACATCGCGATGACCGGCGAGGTCACCCTTCGTGGCAACGTGCTGGCCATTGGCGGGCTCAAGGAGAAGCTTCTCGCGGCCCTGCGCGGCGGCATCAAGACAGTGATGATCCCGGAGGAAAACGAGAAGGACCTGCCGGAGATCCCTGACAACGTGAAGGAGGGGCTGGTGATCATACCCGTGGCCCATGTCCGCGATGTCCTGAAGAACGCACTGGTGCGGATGCCGGAGCCCATCGAATGGGACGAGGCCGCCGAGGAAGAGGCCGCCGCCGCCCGTGCCGCCGCCGCCGAGGCAGCCAAGGCCGAAGCGGCTCGCACGGCCCACTGAACCGCCCACTTTTCGGACCTGGGAGGCGCCCCCACAGGGCGCCTCCTTGCTTTCTGAAATATATTCGCGACCAAGAGAGTTCGCTTGGTGCGGCCTCGATCCGCTGCTAGTCAGTGGCAGACAATGGAGGTCTCCGATGGCAGCTCAAGCTCCCGATTCTACCAAATCCAATCCGGCCGCCGACAAGGCGCAAAAGGGCAACGCCGATGTGCGCAAGCCTGATCTGGTTGACCGCGTCGTTGCCGCGACCGGCGCCAAGAAGGCCGACGTGCGCTCGGTGGTCGATGCAACACTGGCCGAACTGGGCAAGGCCCTGGCCAAGGGCGAGACCCTGCAGCTTCCGCCACTGGGGCGCGTGAAAGTGCAGAAGCGCAAGCCCGTCGATGGAGGTGAGGTCCTGCAAGTGCGCCTTCGCCAGGTGGCAGAAGGTGCGGCGAAGCCGAAGCGGAACAAGGAAAAGCCGGAATAACCGACGCCCCCTCTTGCAGACAGGTCGGTCGGGCGGTATGAGGCGCGTCACCGGGTGATTAGCTCAGTGGTAGAGCGCTTCGTTCACATCGAAGATGTCGGGGGTTCAAATCCCTCATCACCCACCATAATTCCAAGGCTCTAGGCGCCATTTGCGAAGTGCTCCCAGGTTCACCGAACCTGGATGCCTCATTTCACGGACCGGAGCCGGGTAAAATCGAGGACTTCGGCGGCGTCTTGCAGATGGTCGGGGGAGAATCGGCCATAGACTTTCTCGGTCATTGCCGTGTTCGAGTGTCCGAGCATTTGCGCCACGCGATCCATTGGAACGCCCGCCTCGACCATGAAGCGCGCGGCGGATCGCCGGACATCGTGAATGGTCACATGGTCGAGATCCGCGCGCTTCTTCGCGGCGTTGAACGCGGTGCGGATCGACTTCACCGGCCCGCCTCCGTGCTCCACGACGAACTCACTGATTGCGGCCTCGTGTGCCGTCTGGAGCACGCCGCGCACCATGCCGTTCATTGGGACGACGGCTCGGCCCTTTCGGGTCATGGCGTCGTCCAGGCGCAAATTGATCTGGCTCCGGTCGAAGTCTACCCGGTCCCACGTCAGATCGAGAATCGCGCCGACCCGGGCGGCGGTTCCGGCCAGGAGCGTGAGGGCCACGGTCGCATGCGGCGCGGTTGTCGATGATATGAGCCGCGCCATTTCCGGGCGGGTCAGGAAGACCTCGCGCGGGGTCGGCTTGTTCGGGCGCTCGATGTAGGGCGCGCGGTCGATCAGGCGGCGCTTCACGGCCCAATTCATGCAGGACCGCAGATGCCCGAGCTCGGTATGCACAGCGCCGACCTTTCGCCCGCTGGCGATCCTCTTCGCGAGGTAGTCACGGCAATCGGTGTCCGTGATCTGGTCCGGCCTCAGCGCCCCGAAGTGGGGCAGAACGGCTTGCCCGGTGTAGCCCATCGTCTTGGCCGTGGGCTTGTTGCCCAGGCTCTCGATGTAGGAGGCCCAAAGCACGGCAACGGTTGCGCCACCTTTCGGCCTGTTCTCTTTCAGGTAGCGGTCGCGCCCCTCGCTCTCCGCTTCCGCTCTGGTGCGTGCCGCAAGCTGATACCGTCGACGCTTTCCGTCTTCATCCCAATAGACGCAGTATCCTCCCCGCAGCCGTCCGATGTTGATGCGCATGTCTCAAACTCCATTACCACCTTCTCAGGGATACGGTAGAGACGCCCCAAGCGGAAATGCGGTATGTCGCCCGATTGGCAGCGGTTCCGAATGGAGGTTGCGCTCACGCCCCATCGTTCCGCGAGGCTTTCGGGCGTGAATGGCCGGCCAGTCTCCATGCTCTCACCTGTCCTTGTCGCTCTGCCGGACGCCCCATGCCGCCACGTCGAGCGGCGCCACATGCCACATGATGCCGTTCTGATCGACCATCAGCCATCCTGCGCCGACTCTCTGCGCATCCGCGACCGCCCGGTCGATCTGCGCGGATTGATTTGCCAGCAAGGCTACGGGATCGAGGTTCGCGCTCATACTGCGCTCGCCTTCCGTTTGCTGTGAGCGAAGGAGAGGAACTCGGGCCGCGGCTTCGGCTCCGCAAGCCACAGATGGTAGAGGCCGCGAAGCTCGTTCTCCTTCTCGGCCTCGCGCCTCGCGGCCTTGTCATCAATGGCGAGCTCGAGCTTGCGGATCGCGTCGTCAACCTGCCCGTCGCGGAGCATCTGGATTGTTTCGCGCATGGTCTTCTCTTGCAGGGTCGCGCGACCACACGTCCCGTCGCATTCATCGACCCAGACCTCAACGTAGGGCATCGTCGTTCTCCAATGTTTTCCCAGGGCCCTGTGGCGCACGCCCGGGGGCTGGGGGATGGAAGGGTACGAGCAATTGCGTGTCGCGGTATGGCGACCGGGCCCCCGTCACCGGTGAACCCCACCTGCAGGGATCTTCACTGGCGCCGGGCCGGAGGCGGGCTTTGCTGCAACGCCAAATCGTCCGGCGACATGTCTTCCTTCCGCTTGGACAGGATCAACAGGCCCTTCTTCACGCTATGATCGAACGCGCCGGCGCCTTCCTCGGTATCCTGCCTCGCCTTCATCCGGTCGAGCACGGTCCGAAGGCTGGCCTCGATGCCCTCCTGCACGATGCCATCCACATTGGGTAAGAACTTCTTGAGGCGCCGATCCTGCTAGACGCGCTCCGTAACGGTGATGTCGGGTTCCCGGTCGAGCATCTTGGGCACGCCTTACAGTTCGACCACGTGGGCGTGGAGAATGGCGATCCGCAGGTCGCCAATTGCCACTTCTTTAGGTAAAGATAGAGCTTTCTTGGCTCATAACCTGAAGGTCGTAGGTTCAAATCCTACCCCCCCCGAAACCAAAATTTCATAACAATATCAAAGACTTAAAGTCTGATCTGGCCGATCAAGTTTGTGATGTCGCGTTTTACATCAACGCCACATCAACATTTGACGAGTCCTCCAGATGGATCCATTGGAGTATTTGGTTCTCGACCCGATCCGGACATGAAGGTGGGTGCGCAAATCATTCCTTCAGTTCCGTCGCTTAGTGTACTGAACGTCCCGGAGCCGATTTCCACGATCAAGATTCGGAATGTCTGTTTCACCGGTCATCGACGGCGTCGGCAAAGTAATGTCTGCGGGTGAACGCCGGAGGGCACAGTACTGCGCGACACCGCTCACCACTTCTTAAGCAGTTGCTTTGATTGAACTAGGCCAAGGTTGAAACGGTCACTCGGGGCTCGCAGCGAAACCGGGGAATTGCGGTCTTGATAGCAACTAGCGGAACAGAACGGGCCCATCGGCGGCACCGCCTTGCACTGTACCACGTTCTTTGCGAGATCGACGTCGGTGGTCGTAGCCTGCCCGATGGATGCGCTCTCCTTCAGCTTGTGCGTGGACAGCGCGAGATTGGCACATTGCGATCCGGTCCTGGATGAGCGGCATCCACCCCAGCTCCATATCGAAAGCAAGGTTCCAAATGGCAGTAACCTCGCCCTGACCCCAAATCGGGTTTACAAGACTACATCTTGTGGGCATCGTTGGCCTGAATACGATTTTGGCAGAACACGAGACCTCCAATCATGTCCAACCCGACCGCCCTGACCCGGCGAACGCTTCTGGCCACTTCCGGTGGAGCTGCGCTGGCGCTACTGGCCGGCCCGCTTGCCGGACAACATGTGTATAAAGAGGTCCACGAGCTCAAACCCAACGAGTTCACCTGGCATCCCGAGCGTCAGCCAACGGGGCCGGTAGCAGTCATCGTGTCGCTGACGGATCAACGGGTCCATGTCTATCGCAACGGCGTTCGGATTGCGGTCTCGACCTGTTCCACCGGCAAGTCCGGGCACGAAACCCCGACGGGAGTGTTCGTGGTCCTGCAGAAGGACCGGAATCACCGCTCGTCGACCTACAACAACGCGCCCATGCCCAACATGAACCGGCTGACGTGGGATGGCATTGCTCTCCACGCCGGGAACCTTCCGGGCTATCCGGCCTCGCATGGGTGCGTGCGTCTGCCGCTGAAGTTCTCGGCCCTGCTGTTCGAAGTTACGCACCTCGGGACGCCCGTCATTATTGCCGACGAGCATCACTTTCCCGTGGACGTAGTGCATCCGGGAATGGTCCTCGCGAGCTATGCCGAGCACGAATTCGAGGATGTCGTCTCAACCCTCGAAGGGCGCAAGCATCCCGCGGACTGGGCCTTGGACGATGCCTATCCGGTCACCACGATGCTTGCGTCCTCGCATGACCGCAAAATCGTGATCATCGAGAACGACGTGGAAGTCGCCTCCGGGGCGCTCGAATGGGACGGTGACCCATTGGGCGCTCATGTCTACGTCCTTCAGGGCGCCCATGAAGGTGCCAAGGGCATGCACTGGCAAGCGCTCACCTATGGCACTTCGCAGAGTGCCGAGATGCAGGATCTCAAGCGGGTGCGCACGGACAAAGCATTTGCTCAGCAGATCCGTCAGTATATTCACCCGGGCATGATCTACATCATGACCGATCTGCCGCTGCATCCCGATAGCCGCTCGCAACGCGACTTCGTGATCATGTCGTGATGGCGCTGCGGACTGGAAAGATGCAGAACCGTTTCAATGCTTTCGCGGCTGTTTTGCTCGCAAGCATCGCTCTTGCGGCCTGTTCGAAGTCGTCGGGCGAGTCCGAGAGCGTCGTTGTATCCGACTTTGTAGAGCAGGAAGCCAATGAGTGATCTATGCCGAATTGCCGGGGCGATCGGACTTGCCGCCGCCGCCTGCTTGTCGCCGACCGCTGGCCGCGCAAGTGACTGGACCATCGTCTCGGTGAACGGGACGGCCGCGACCGGGCAGCCCCAGATCACGCTTGGCGCGGATCGCACTATCGCCGGAAATACTGGCTGCAACAGCTTCACCGGGTCGGCGCGTTTCGAGAACGCCATGCTGGTGGTGGAGGCTCCACTGGCCGTGACGCGAATGGCGTGCTCCGACGATGACCTGGTACGGCAGGAAGCAGCGATCCTGCAGCTGCTGGAGGGGGAAACAGTGTTCACGCATGACCCCTTCACCGGCGCATTCACTCTCTCCCGCGGTGAAGACCAGATGGCGCTGGCCGAATTGGCGGCTTCGGTCTTCGATATAGACTTCGTCACTGTGGACGGACTCAGCGGCCCACTCAACATTCGACAGGCGCCCGGCACGGATGCGCCCTTGGTCACGCGTGTCTTGCCCGGAACGCTCCTGCGAAATCAGGGATGCGAGGTCGGTGACACCTATGACTGGTGCAACATCACTTTTCTGGACGCTTCGGGAACCACGGGCTGGGCCGCGACAGAGTATCTGCGACCCGCGCCTGCCGCGGTTCGGGCGCAGCAGGGGCTTTTCGACAATATTGGTACCCTCGAATGCCGCGGCTCGGTCGAGGGGGAAGTCGCGCTTTGCGACTATGGCGTTGCACGAGACGGCGACCACTCCGCGGTTTTGGTGATCTATGATCCGGACGGCGGCGAGCGCGTCGTGCATTTTGCAGAAGGTGAGCTGGCCTATGCCGAGACCGCCGAAGGCACCGCCTCCGATGCGCAGGGCAGTGAACTATCGGGGGACTTGCTTGTGGTGACATTGGGCCAGCAGACTTACGCAGTGCCTCAGACTGTAATCGTAGGAAACGGGGAATAACACGCCCGCAATGCGGCGAAGAGAAATATCCACCACCTGATCCTCGCAGTCGCAAGCCGGCCCTGAAGGCGTTGCGTGCCGTTCCTCACGCCAGTGGCAGACGTCCGCTGGTAAACAAGGCTGGAGGGAATTTGAGCCGCCTTTGTGGCGGAATTCCCGATCGTCATTGACACCTCTGCCGTCAGCGTTCCCTTTCCTATCCCGAGATACTCAAGGCGTCGGCAAAGGCATGGATTGCCGCGTCCAGATTTTCGGTACCGTAGACGCGAAGTAGACCCAGCTCTGTGGCGCGTTGAACCGTCAGTTCCCCGTCAAGCAAAGCGGCATACACCGTATCTGGCACCAGAACGGTCAGTTCCGTCTCGGCCGCAGGACTTGCATGGTATCGAGCGCCGGTTCGTGGGTCATTGATGCGCATCCATGCCCCGCTTTGGGTCAGCAGGACAGCAAGCTCCGGACCACCAGAAAGTGCGCGCGCAGCAAGGCGCCGCATGTGGGCGACCGCCCGCAAACGGATGACGTAGAGGGCCGCGTGGCGTGCTGAGTTATCCTTCGGCAACTCTGCAATATGTCCGGCATCTATTGCCGCTCTGGTCGCAAGCGCAATTGGAATTGACCCCCGGTGATCAACGGAGAAACCACTGAGATCCAGGGCTTCTAGGGAACAGGACGCGGCTGGTGCAGCTACGAGACTGGCTGCAACCATGATACACAAGGCCGCTCGGACGGGAACCAATGATTGACAGGATCCAGTCATGTCCGGATCACCGTCCTGCAAGATTGATCGTCACTGGCGCGAAATCGAAATAGGATGCGAAGGTAAAGATCGCCTCGGGATCGCCGTCCACCGTCGCCGTGCCATCTTCGATTGCGTCGCGCAGCGTAGCACGTCCAAGGACAAAGTCGTAGATCACCGAGCTTGGTAGGGTCAAAGTCACATCAGCATCTTCGGGCACTTCATCTTCGAACACAGCGACCCCGTTGCGAATGGTAAACCCATGTTCTTCATCTCGGTCGTTGATCATAAAGCCGATGGAAACATCGCCCTCCGCCGCCTTTTCACCGTCGATCTTGACGCGCAGGTTTTCCAGGATCGTCCCAATGCTGAATTGCTGGATGATCACCGGGTTTGCAAAATTGAATGCGCCGGACCTGTCGAGGCTGCCGTCAAGTTCCGCTGCCCCGGAGAGGGCAAAATTGCGATAATAGATGTTCGCCTGATCGTAGCCCCAGGCGCGCATGGCGTCAGCCTTGACCTGACGCGCTTCTTCGTCGGACGGGTCTGCGCGAACCACGTGGGTCGTGATCTCCATAGCCCAGCCATAGTCTTCCGCCTCGATCGCCTGACGGGCGATATCCAGCACCGCATCGCGCCCGCCCATTGCAGAAACGTACAGTTTCGCTCGCCGGTCAAATGCGGGCACGGCCAGTTCCGTGGCATCACCGGAATACCAGCCGAGATACCCGTTATAGACGTTGCGCACGACATGGGCGACGCTGCCGTAGAACTCCTGCAGCCACGGGTCGTTCGCGAGACTTTCAGGAAGCTGGATCAGGTCGACGAGTTCTTCGCGCGTCGCCCCCTTGTTCATCTGCCGGATCGACTGGTCGTGAACATATTGAATCGCGTCACGGTAATTCCGGATGCGCTCCGTTATGAAGTCATTCCCGACCCAGGAGCGCATATGCGAGTGGGTGTAGGCGTCGCTTTGCTCTGCATAGGAGAGCAACCGGTCCACGCCCTTGTACCATTTGACAAGGTCGCGATACTTCGTGCCGCGTAACGTATAGAGATTTGGAAACGTTTCGCCCTGAATGGTTTCTGACCCGTGTACGAGGCGAAGGTCGGGGAAGTAGATGTCGATCTCGTCTTCGGCGTCGCCATAGGCCTCAAAGAGAACTACCTTGACCCCCGACACCTCGACTTCGAGTTCGTCCTCGACAGTGTCGGTCGGGGCATAGAATGAAATTTCTCCGCCCGCGAATGTCGGCCCCAGCCCTGCATGGACCAAGCCCTCGGCGTTCTGTCCAAGGTATGTCGCGCCTCCATAGGCCGTTCGCTCGGTCAGGATTTCGCCTACGACACTGGCATCGTTGGCGAGATACTCCATGAACTGGTGATGGGCGAACACGCGAACACGCCCGCTGTCGACGTCTTCCTGTGTGACCCCAAGGCCAGCCGACCCGAAGGAATGATCCGGATGGCGATGGGAGTAGATGATCGCGGTGACAGGCAGGTCGATGTCGGTCGTGGCTCGGAAGTCCTCAATGATCCGCTGGGACGCAGCGTCGCTCTCTCCCGGATCGACCACGATGAGACCGTCTTCACCGACAACAATCAGGGTCGATGTGAGCTGCCACCCGGCCATCAGAAAGGCACGGCCCTCGACCGGTTCATAGATCGTCTTCGCCATCTGTTGCGCGAAGCTCGTCATGCGAGGATTGATGGAATCGGCGGGTTCGGTGATCGCAAGGTTGTCGAAGGTCGCGCGGACCGGTGCCAGATTCTGAAGGATCGCCGGGTCGGCATATGGCTCGACCTCCTTCGGCACGTTGCGGCTGGCAACTTCAGGGGTCAGCAGGGTTTCGTCAAAAGCCTGCGCTGAAGGCGCAAGAAAAACGACTGCACATGTCGCCAGCAGACAGCCCATCCGGGATCTCTTCTCAAACGTCATCTATCAAAATCTCCTTGTGTCAACGGATCGGGGGACGACGGACGTAGCCGTTTCTTCAGACGATAGTCGCCTCTCCGATTGCTAGCAACCTTGGTGACTGCTGTGAAAATCCTCAACGGGAAGGCGTCTCATTGCGAGATCCGTAGCCTATCTGCGCTCTGGTCAATCAGTCCGCACTGGGCATCTCACACCGTCCTGTCGGGGCATGTCGGCGGCTAGCTCAGATTGTGTCTGTCATGCTTGGCGCCTTCGTACCTCAGCTTGTGCCCAGTTGCGGGGGGTATCCGGGTCTCCGATCAACCGACGTCACTTGAACGTCACGAACCGGCATTGGGGCCGGAGCACTGACCCACCACGGAAACATTGCAGCACTCAGGTTCCCCCTGGTTTGAACACCTAGCGGACGGACTCAGCACCTTCCAACTGTAGGACACGGTATTCGTCATCCTCCACGACGATGAAGAGTTGTTCTCCGTTGAAATCGATTGCGTTCGAAGACGTCATCAGGCGCGCGAACGCGTCACCTCGCGATGGGTCTGGACAGAGCGCCAGCGTCGTCGGGCCCGGGGTCATTGTCAGCATCGAGTCCGCCAGCGTCCAGTCCCCGGTGACGCGGTTGCAATCAGCCTGCATTGTGTAGCTACCATCTTCAGAAAACGTGACTTCGTATTTCTCCGGAGCATTGATCTCGATTTCCTCGAGATCCGCCGTGGCGGCCATCGTCCAGACCCACGGAGTAGATTTAAGTCTGAGGCGTGGATCGGACAACTCGGCGATCACGTCGAACGCGGCATCCATCACAGGGTCTTCGCCGTTGCGGACAGCAGCAAGGGTCTCAAGCGTTACCGGAACGCGGACATCGGGAATGACGCCTGCCGCCTCGAGATTTGGCTGGCTCGAGTCATGGAATGTCGTTCGCCCCGCAGTATATTGGAACGTGATCTCCTCTGGCATTGCGATCCTATCGATGAACCCACCAGCTCCGAGAGACGCATGCTGTCCAACGACTACAGCGCGGTCGAGGAGCTGGAGGTGCTGGGTGAAGTATTCGCAGGCACTGGCACAGCCCTGGTCGATCAGAATGACCAACGGACCGGTGAAAGCCAAATCAGCGCGCGGTGCAAAAAGCGTTCGATCCGCCGCAAATTGTCTGACAAACCCGCCAGCATCCGTATCGTACGCATAAGTATCAAAGGGCTGTTCCGGCATCGGGTCATCTTCTTTGAAGAAGTAAGACGCCATCACCTGGTAGAGTTCGACCAATCCGCCACCGTTACCGCGCAGGTCGAGGATCATGCCGGTACTGCCCGTCTCGGACTCGATCTGAAGCGCCTCTTCGAGCACGGCAATCTTCGACAACATGTGGTCCGAGAAGTTGCGCCAGGACACGATGGCGACACCACCGACGGAGGAGAAATCGATTGGCATCGAGGACCTCTCCGGTTCCGACAGTTCGAAAGGAACCATGTAGTCGCCAGCCGTCATTTGGACGGTTTGAGCGTCCTGATCGCCCGGGTTGCGGAAGGTGAAAGAGACGTCCGCTCCATCGGGAAAGCTGAATAGACGCGGTGCCCTCAGATAAGGCTGCAATTCGGCGACCCCGGTCGCTTCGATCAACGGCAGTGATGAGAGATATTCACTCACAGGCGTGCCATTGACCTCGATGATTTCGGTGCCTTCGGTCCAGCCTGCATCCGCGGCTGGAGAGCTTTCGGCGACCCGGCTCACAACGATCATGTCGCCGGGCGGGATACCCGCGTCAGGGTCGGATACGACCAAGGCCTCCGCACCGATCCCAGCACCGAACCGGGTCAGTTCGAACTCCTGCTTTGCCGAATTGATCGCCTCGTTCAGAAAACCGGCACTGACAGCAGTATGGGTGTCCTCGAAGGACAGTGACATGTCGTTCAGAGCAAGATAGAACTCCCCGGCGTCATCGGCAGCCGCCGCAGCCTCCACATCAGGACGATAGGTCGAAGAGACAGCATCCCAATCGATGCCCCGAAACTCGGAATAGGCGTACCGGGTACGCAGGTGGTCGATCAGCGCGTCGAACGCTTCGACATAGCCGCGGTCTGAGAAGTCGGGAGACGCCGCATCCTCAGCTTCGATCGTATGGATTTCCGGGCGCGGATCGAGTTCGATGATGACTTCGCCATCATCATTCAATCTGGCAACTGACCAGCCCTGTGGCACAACCTGCTGCGGATCGTCCTCGGTGAACCATGTCCCGTCTTCGCCCCATCCGGCCGGAAAGGGCTCGGCGCCATCCTCGGAGAACAGCAGCAGTGCCCCGGTCTCTATAGCACCGGTGGTTTGGTCGAGCAGAATCGAGAACAACCCGCCATACTGTTCGAGCTGCTCTAGATAGCTGTCGGAGGAGAGGTTCGGTGCTGAAACAAGGGTGAAGATGGCCAGCCCCGCACTGCCATCCCCGTTCATGTCCAAACGACCGCCTGGAGGAACGATAGGAAGGTCGATCCGGAATCGACCCTCGCCCGCAAACAGCGGGTCGACAAACCGCCCGAGAACTTGGTCGTCAGCAGCCACAAAGCTGTCGAAGCGACCAGAAACGATGTCGGTAGCATCCAAGAGAGCAACAGAAGGATTTGGCCAGTACTGCGGCTGGAAGATGAAGCTCTCAGAGGAGACAACGCCTTCGACCGAAATTGGCTCGGCATGGGCCACCGCAGTGCTCGCGGCAAGAAGCGCTGCGTATGAAAGGAGCTTTTTTCGTCTCATCTTTTCCTCAAACTTCATTACGTTCAGGCCTTGGGCCGAATATGATCTTCAAATTCGGCCGGTCAGATGCGATGAAAAGACACTTTTCGTGATTGCACCGGCACTTCGACATCATGAGCCAGCTCTCAACTTGGATCAGTCAGATCAGGCTCGGCACGGGGCGAACGCTTTCGTAGCGAGTGACGAACCCGCTAAATTGAACTGCCATTATATCGCCACCTGATCGCTGAGCGCTCTACGGCGATGCAACAACGCCAACGGGCAACTCGCCGTCACAGATGAAGGCGCCTTTTGCTGAAGTTCCCTCAATCTCGAAAGCGTCCTCGCCAGGTACAAAGATCATGAAGAGGGCAATCGCTTTATAAACGACTTCCCCACCTGGTAGGTCCAATTCTTTCCGCAACTGCAGCGTGTTCGTCGTGATCGAGTTGCCCGAAGCAGCTACGTTGGCTGTGCAAAGTCCATCAACACATGACCAGACGTTGTCCTCGATGATGTCTTCTTCACCAATAAAGATCGCGAGGCCATCAGCATCTGCAGCGTCTCGCGCAGCAATTCGCAGGGGGTCTACATTCAGATCGTCGGCCGCTCCAGTGTCACTCCAAGCCATCGCACCGGTGCATTGAACAACGGAACCACCGAACAGCGCCTCCAGTGAATCACTCGCGCTTGCGATTGAAGGAACAAATGAGGCTGCCAAAAGCCACGCTGCAACGATTGGGTGTGTCAGATTGTTCATCCTACGTCCCTTTCACGTGCATGTGTCGAGGCCAAAAAAAGCGAACCGGTCAGAGCAATGAATTGAGAAACATCAGATGATCTGAACGACATGAAGCCAAGTTCTTTCCGGCCTCGACAGCACATAGTCTCGGCGATCCAAGTCAACGTGGGAACCGGATGCCACTGTTGCGTCAGTTGCACGCCGGGTAGTTGGCGCGATCTGCTTCCGTCACATCCACAGGGCATTCGGTCGCGCGATTTGCTTCCGAGATATCCGCCTCTGTCGTAAAGGATTGCTCTTCGACACATCCCGCCAGGGCAGCGAGGATGACGGAAACAGCAAGGGCATTCTTCATGGTCTTTCCTTTGATTTTGGTAAATGTCTTTGTTCCATCCGAGTGACTCAGCAGTCGCCGGGCGGAAGCATGGTTACATCGGAATAGCGGCCATCGGACGTGGTGATGCGTGCACAGGCGCCAGTGCTTCGGTTAAACCAGAAAGCCGTCAGGCCTTCCGTACGAATGAGTTCATATCCAAGGTTCTGAATCCCCATTTCTGCCTGACCGGCACGCGCGCCCTCAAATGCAGACAGGTCACTGCTGCTACCAACGGAGGGTTGACCAACAGTCGGTCCATCTTCCGCGCAAGCGGCGAGCAAAAAAACAGTGGCAGTGGCCAAAACTCTGGTTGTAAGGGTCATCGAAATCGTCCTTTCGTCTTCGTCTCAAAGCGTAACGATTACGACCGGTTGCGCAACCCTTCGCCGACTGCTTGTTCAAGACAGAGCTGGTCGCTAGGGTAAGGGTCAAAACGCTCAGGGAGTTGCATATGTCTTTCAACAAGCTCACCGCTGCAGCAGTCGCTGCGTTGTTCATTGCGTCCCCCGTCGTTGCTGCCGAGCAGGATGCCATCGACGGATGTATCGACCAGTTGAGGGTGGTCGGTGGGCCGGATGGTCAGTCCGGCGAAGTGCTGAGTTCGGAATTTTCAGAAGCAGCGACCTTGGTGATGTTGCGCGACCTCGGCGGCACGACCTGGCGCTGCCTTGCCTATTCCGACGGAACTGTCGAGGAACTGAGCGTCGCGAACGCTGCCGATGATGGCGGGGGAGCCATGGCAGGGGCAACCGATCGTGTGCGCGTCAGTTTCGACGCAGGTACGACCGGGACCGAGCTGAGCGATACGCTGGCGCCGGGCGCTTCGCGACAATTCATCATCGGTGCTGCCGCCGAGCAGGACCTGTACACCCGCGTCGCTGCAGACGGGCCGACGCTGGATTATCAGATCTTTAACCCGGACGGCTCGTTCCTGTTGGAGCGCACCGGCGGCGATCTGGAATATCGGGGCGAGCTTTGGCAGTCCGGCGACCACGTGATCGAAGTTATCAATCGGACCGGGGCAGAGCAGAGCTACAACCTGATCATCGGCATCGAATAACCGTTTGTCACCAGGGAGAAATCGGATTTGGCCACTTCCTTGACCAGCGAAGGTGCCCGCTCGTGCATGAGTTGACAGCGAAATTCTGATGAGACTTTGCAAGATTATTGTCGGACTGTTCGGTTTGCTTTGGCTCCTTGCCATTGCGATCCTTCTCATCGGACAGTTTGGCCTGTTCGGACAAGAGCGCGATCCGCTGGCCGGAGTTTTTCTGGTACCGCTTGGTTTTCCGTGGAATCGCTTCATCGACATCGCACCTGAAGTTTCATGGCCCTGGCTCACCACCGCGATACCGCTGATCAACCTCCTTCTGCTTTGGTCGATCTGCCGCCTTCCTGGAAATAGACACACAAAATAAGGACTGGAGCGCTTCATGAGACCAACACTCAAATGCCTTTCGATCGCCGTTGCGGCTATGGCGGCAAGTCCCGGACTTGCTCAGGAGCAAGTCGCTGAAGCCATTGGCACCGGAATGGGGATGGTCATCGGGCTGACCATTGCGATCGTCGTCGGCGCGATTGTTGGCTGGCTGGCCAGCCTGATCGTCAAAGGCTCCGGCTCGGGGCTGCTGACGGATATCCTGATCGGCATCGGTGGATCGATACTGGCCAGCATTCTATTCCCCGCGATCGGTCTTACCTTCGGTGGAAGCCCCATCGCCGCGATCCTCTCTCCACTTCTCGGGGCGATTATCTTGCTCCTCGTCATCAAGTTGGTTCGGCGCTGATGCAGTCGCTGGATGAATTAAATATGTGGCACAGGAAATATCTCCCTTTGATCTAACGCGACTGTTGCCCGGCAATGCAGAGGCGAAGCCCCTCAGATGCGATATTTGGGTTACTTTAGCCAACCTTTGCCCTCCAGAACGAGGTGTGGTCGGCTGCGAAATACCCATCCGCCGCCCGGAAATACCCCTGCAGCTCGACCGTATCGCCTTTGCCCAGCGCCGCCATGGTCTGGAGCCATAGGGTCGTGGCCTCGGAGACATGCGCGCCGGAGATCTCGCCGAAGGAGCCCTTGATCTCCGTCGAGCCGTTGAGCAGCAGCCGCCCGCGCATCCGGGAGGATGTGCTTCCATTCGTCTTGAACAAGAGCGTGGCACCGAAGAGATACGTGCCATCCGCGGGCGCGACGAAGTAATTGTTGGCCGCGTCGTAGGCGGACTGGTCGTTGTAGTCGGTGTTGTTGATCGCGAGTTTCGTCCAGGTGTCGACGCCGACATAGTTGTCGTAATTGGTGTAGCCCTTGAAGCGGGGAAGGCGCGGCTGCTCGATGATGCCGGTCAGCCTGTCCACGTTGAAGGCGTCGAAGAAGGTGTTGCCATCGTCCGAGACCGCCAGACGGAAATCATCGGAGCCAAAGAGACCGAGCAGTGCCTTCGTCACGTAGCCGACCTGAAGGGTGAGTCCGAGATCGTCGTCCGAGGCCTCCTTGTTCAACGTGTAGTAGAGATCGCCGGTCCCGCCCTCGACCGCGCCCAGCGCCGTCCAGAGCGCGGCGTTCAGTTTCGCCGAGAACGGGTTGGAGGCATCCGCCTCGGTGCCGATCCCAAGCAGGGAAAGGCTCCGAAGCGCGGAGTGGAGGACACTCACCCAGGCCGCGCCATCCCAGACCAGCAGCTCCCGTTCTCCGGGCAAATGGTCCCCCGGACCATTTGCTGACCCGTCGAACTCTTCGATCCATACCCGCCAGCCCGGCCTTGGAGCCAGACGCAACCAGACACCTTCGACCCAATAGGCGATGCTGTTGTCCCAGCCAGACCATTCCCCGGTCGCTCCGGACCCGACCAGAAACCGGTCTCCGTCAGCCGGATCGGAGGGCGGTTCCGTTCGCGCCGTGCCGCGCACGGAGAGATGTACCAGCCCGTCCAGCAGCCGAAGGGACTCGTTCAGGGTGGCGTGTTTCTGCGCCTGGCTGGCTAGCATGTCAATCGGCATTGGATCGTGACCCCGTATCGGCGCCCAAAATTTGCACATTGATGCTTATGATGTCACGACGAGACGCGCTCTGAGTAGGTCCATGTTCGCACGTCCATACATCTGGCGTTTCAGCGTCTTCAGCCGATTGATCTGGCCCTCGGTCTGCCCGTTCGACCATGGTTCCCGCAACGCGGCTGCAACTGCGGCGTAATCGCTTTGGATGCCGCGGGCGAAAGACGCAACCATGCTGTCTTTTGCCGTGTCGAGCCAGGCTGCCAATTCTTCGTCGCGTGCGTTGCGGACCATATCGGTGAACCTGTCTATCAGTATTCGAGTGGCTGCGAGGGTTGGCAACGCAGCTTCGATCCGCGCGACTTGGATCGCATCGGCCCTGCACAGGAGATTCCGTCCCGTGGTCAACAGACGTGCAATCCTGCGGGCGGGCGGTGACTTGCCTGTTCCGGACGGCACCGCTTGCTCGGCGCGACGCTGGCGTGTCGCCCACTCGCCGACAACCCTGAGACTGCCCTGAAACCCATCTGCCCGTAGGCGGCGCCAGAGCTCAGCACCGTTCCGGCAGCCGCCGCTCCATTCCCGTTCCAGCCGCAGCAGCCAAGGGGTTAGGCTGCTCTCCCGGATGCGAAAGACGTCTTCGCGCTCACCACGGATGATCTGGCGGACCAGGCCGCGGCTCAGCCCGGTCAGGTGCACAATCCGTTTGATGGGGACACCATCGTCAGCCATCCTTCGAACTATGCGGTTGGTCCGTTGACGTCGCTGAAAACCCTCGAATTGCAGCTTCTCCGCTGCCGTCAGAAGCTTGGGATCAAGCGTCGTTACCCCGATCGCTTTGCGGATAGCTGGCATGCTTTGCTGCACGGCAGCCAGGAAGGCGGCACTTGCATTCTCAAGCAGATGCCAACGATCGGCGACCTGAACCGCTTTTGGCAGAGCACGTGCGACGGCGCCGCCATAGCCACCATTGCGATCCCTGGCGACGACCTCGATACTCGGACGTGCACGGAGCCACGCTTCCACGGTGGCGAGCTCGCGGTCGGGCAGCAGATCGATTACACACCGCCGTTCAAGATCGCAGATCAGCGTTCCATAGCGTTGTCCCTTGCGCCACGCCCAGTCGTCGATACCGACCACCCGAGGTTCCGCAACGCTCTCCTCGGTTGCGACCCGAGCGCTCCGCAGGAAAGTATCTTTACTCACCGGCAGCAGAAGCCGTTCGGCAAGCGCCTGTGCGGGGCGCCCACCGAGAGCAAGGCCGAGGTGACGCACCAGTCCCTGTAGGCGTGCCGTACGCCGCGCATGTGGCCGGGTGACGGAAG
Source organism: Tropicimonas aquimaris (assembly GCF_042676185.1). Taxonomy (NCBI): domain Bacteria; kingdom Pseudomonadati; phylum Pseudomonadota; class Alphaproteobacteria; order Rhodobacterales; family Roseobacteraceae; genus Tropicimonas; species Tropicimonas aquimaris. Next base: position 556,289 of record NZ_JBHTJT010000007.1, read on the forward strand.
GCGGAAACCGCTCGGCGAAAATCCGGGTAGGACAATGTGTAGCGCGGCAGCGAAAGCGGCGAACCAGCAAGACCAGTTGCACCGCCCGGCCGTGCGCGGGGAGATCGGCTGGTCGGCGACGATACTTGCTGTGAAGATGACGCGAGACAGTGCCGCAACGCGGACAGGTCGCTGATGCGACCGACGAACGAGCGTGAACCCGGATCGTATTGCCATCAAGCTCAACCTGATCGGCCTTTAGCCCTGTCGGAAGAAAACCCTGGCGGGAAAACCATGACGTCATTGGCAACCTCCATCAAAGATTGCCAAAATATAGTGATTTGGACGACCAGCTGCACCAAATGTGCGACAGACCCCAGAATTGACCCCCTCGGATCTGAGCTGGCCCGGCGCTGCGTAGTTCCCATGTAACGCAGCGGCGGCGGGCCAGCGGGGTGCCTTTTGGGCTATGCCCGGGACGCTGGAGGACGGCATCGGGGGCGGCCCAGATGATGCTGAGTGCGATTGCGGTTGCTACGGCGGGAATGAACCAGGGGGCAGATGGCGCGACACCGAAGAAGCAGAGCCCCAATGTGATGGTAGGCGTCCCGGAGAGACTGCAGGCAGCCAACGTATACAGTCACCGCCATATGGGAGATCTTCAGGCTGGCCTGGAAGTAATCTAACGGTTCGCGTTTTTTGTTATCCAAGGACGCTGCCCAGAACCGCACGTAGTTGCATGTCAGGTTTCCTCTGATTTCAGGTCCACCCGGACAGCCCTTCACAAGCCAGATCGAATGCCCGGCTGAGCGCAAGCGAGGCCAGCGTACGCAA